>CAMBMS010000005.1 GCA_945868845.1 Asaia bogorensis
AGGAGAATGGTCCGATACACACCACAAGCTACCCGCGGCCGCGCCGGCGGCACGTGCCCAGTGGCGCACCGCCGAGTGGTTGCCAAAGTATGCGCCATAACTGAACAACATCGAACGAGACAACGTCAAACGGGTCTGGCACGACCTCAGGCCACATCATCTTGCGCATCAGACGTTCGCCGATCTCAATGTTCTCAAAACGGCAATCCACTACGCCGTCCATGCACGCAATCAGCAGAGCGGAGCAGAGCGGAGCAGAGCGGAGCAGAGACGTTGGTCAAAATACGAAGCTCCGCTTAGTTCTCCGTGCCGGCCTGGTTGCGGCGACGGATCGCCGCGCCCAGGATATCGCCCAACGAGGCGCCCGAGTCCGAGGAACCAAATTCGGCCATGGCCTGCTTCTCTTCCTCGACTTCCTTGCCCTTGATAGTGAGCGAGAGCTTGCGAGCGGCGCGATCGACGGCGGTGATTTTCGCATCGACCTTTTCGCCGATGGCGAAGCGGTCCGGGCGCTGATCATCCTTATCGCGCGCCAGCTCGGCACGGCGGATGAAGCCGGTGAGGGCATCGCCCACCTTCACCTCGATGCCGTTCGCCTGCACAGCGGTAACGATGCAGGTGACAATATCGCCCTTACGCGCTGATTCCAGCGCACCGGCGGCAGGGTCTTCCGCCATCTGCTTGATGCCGAGCGAGATGCGTTCCTTCTCCACGTCAACATCCAGCACCTTCGCCTTGATGACGTCACCCTTGTTGTATTTGGTCATCGCCAGCTCGCCGGGTTGGTCCCAGGAGATGTCGGACATGTGCACCATGCCGTCGATATCGGCGGAGATGCCGATGAACAGGCCAAATTCCGTAATGTTGCGGATCTCGCCTTCGAGCACGGAGCCGATCGGATGCGCCTCGACGAATTCTTCCCACGGATTATGCTGCACCTGCTTTAGGCCGAGCGAGATCCGGCGCTTGGAGCTGTCCACATCCAGCACCATGACATCCACCTCCTGGCTGGTAGCGACGATCTTGCCGGGATGGGCGTTCTTCTTGGTCCAGGACATTTCGGAGACATGCACCAGGCCTTCCACACCTGGCTCCAGTTCCACGAAGGCGCCGTAGTCGGTGATGTTGGTGACGCGGCCAGTGTATTTGGCGCCTGGCGGGTATTTCACTGCGACGCCTTCCCACGGATCGGCCTCCAGCTGCTTCATGCCAAGGCTGATGCGCTGCGTGTCGGCATTGAAGCGGATCACCTGTACCTTGACGGGTTGACCGATCGTCAGAGCTTCCGACGGATGATTGATGCGGCGCCACGCAATGTCCGTGACATGCAACAACCCATCCACGCCGCCGAGGTCAACGAAGGCTCCATAATCGGTAATATTCTTCACCACGCCATCGAGGATCATGCCTTCCTTCAGACCCTGGATCAGTTCGCTGCGCTGTTCGGCGCGGGTCTCTTCCAAAACGGCGCGGCGCGACACCACGATGTTGCCGCGCGTGCGGTCCATCTTCAGGATCTGGAATGGTAAGGGAGAACCCATCAGCGGGCCGACATCGCGCACCGGCCGGATATCGACCTGGCTGCCGGGTAGGAATGCCACCGCGCCGCCGAGATCAACGGTGAAGCCGCCCTTGACCCGGCCATAGATGGTGCCGTTGACCCGCTGCTGTGCCTCGAACGCTTTTTCCAGGTTGGTCCAGGCTTCCTCGCGGCGCGCCTTTTCGCGCGACAGCACGATGGAACCGTCACGGTCCTCATAGCGTTCGACAAACAATTCGATCACATCGCCGGGCTTGACTTCGGGCTTAGCTCCCGGGGGAGCGAATTCCTTCAGGGCGACGCGGCCCTCGGATTTCAGGCCGACATCGACGATGGCGTATTCGTCGGTAAGGCGGATGACGGTGCCGGTGACGACCGAGCCGTCAAACGAGGCATTCTTGCCGAGGACTTCATCCAAGAGGTCGGCGAAATTTTCGCCCTTGAAATGGTCTTGCGCGAGAGCTTGAGAGGCCATGTTGTGTGGGTGTTCCATGTGCGGGGTCCGGTCCGATGCCGGAGGGTCCGTCGGGATTGCGCGAACCGCTGGCACGATGGCCGGGCGGCATACGGCTTGCCCGCGCGGATGGCGGGCCGGGTTTCTGGTGGGGCGGAGAGATACGCCGATCCTGCGGCGAGTCAAGGAACGGGTTGAAAAACCAGCGGGAAACAGGCCGGATTTGGCTTAATTCCTCGAAGCCAGCCGCGCATGGGCGAGAGCTAGGACCTCGGCGAACACGGCGTCGGCGTCGAGGGTGGTCGTGTCCAGGATCACCGCGTCATCAGCCGGTTTCAGGGGGGCGGCGGCGCGGGCGGCATCCTGTGAGTCGCGGGCGCGCATATCAGCCTCCACCTGGTCGTACGGCGCCGGGGTGCCCTTGGCTTGCCGTTCCAGAAAGCGACGGCGGGCACGCTCCGCCAAGCTGGCGGTGACGAAGATTTTCAGCCGCGCTTCAGGAAAGATGACAGTGCCGATATCGCGGCCATCCAGCACCGCGCCACCGGAGCGACCGAAACCACGCTGGAAATCCAGCAGGGCAGCGCGCACTCCGGGAATGGCGGCGACGGCGGCCGCGGCGGCGTCGGCTTGTGGGCCGCGTAGGTCGGGGCGTTGCAGATCCGCCGGGGTGAGCGCGCTGGCCGCCGCGGTGGCGGTGGCCGGATCGGCGGGATCGCCGCCTGCATCCAGCACAAGCCGCCCGGTGGCACGATATAGCAGGCCGGTGTCGAGATAGGGCAGGCCCAGCGTCGCGGCGAGCCGACGCGCCAGGGTGCCCTTGCCGGCGGCGGCGGGGCCGTCGATAGCGATAGTAAAGGGCCCGATGGTAATAGGCGTGCTCACAATGCGAGGTTGGCGCCGAGGCCGTTCATCAACGTCAGGAAACCCGGAAAGCTGGTGTCGATGAAGGCGACGTCGTCCACCCGCGCCGGGCTGGCCGCGACGAGACCAAGGACGACAGCGCTCATCGCTAGGCGATGGTCCATATGGGTTTCGGCTAACCCGCCGCCCGGCAGCGGCGCGCCGGTGCCGTGCACGAGCAGATCGTCGCCCTCGATTTCGACCCGTGCGCCGTTGCCGGCGAGCAGGGCGGCGGTGGCGGACAGGCGATCGCTTTCCTTCACCCGCAACTCCTTCAGCCCGCGCATGCGCGTGGTGCCCTGGGCGCTAGCGGCGGCGACGGCGAGGATGGGAAATTCGTCGATCATGCTGGGCGCGCGCTCGGCCGGCACATCAATGCCGCGCAGTACACCATGGCGGACAAGGAGATCGCCCACGGGTTCACCGCCTTCCAGGCGACGGTTCTCTACCGTGATGGCGGCGCCCATTTCCTCTAGACATTTCAGCAGGCCGGCGCGTAGCGGATTGAGGCCTACGCCCGTGATTTTTACGTCTGAGCCAGGCACCAGCAAGGCGGCAACCAGCGGGAAAGCGGCTGAGGAAATATCGCCGGGGACCAAAATATTGGCGGCACGCAGCTCTGGCTGACCGGTAAGGTGGATGATCCGCCCACCACCGACAATTTCCACCTCAACCGTGGCGCCAAAATGGCGTAGCATGTTTTCGCTGTGATCGCGGGTTGCTTCCGGCTCCTCTATCCGGGTGATGCCCGGCGCGTTCAGGCCGGCCAGCAGCAGTGCCGACTTCACCTGCGCCGACGGTACAGGGACACGGTATTCCAGCGGCAGTGCCTCGCGTGCACCCTCGATCGCCAGCGGCAGGCGGCCGCCTTCACGCGATGCGAATCGGGCGCCGGTGGCGGCGAGCGGATCCATCACCCGACGCATCGGGCGGCCGCGTAGGCTGCCATCTCCGGTCATCACAGCGAAGAGTGGATGGCTGGCCAGGATGCCGCACAGCAGGCGCGCGGCGGTGCCAGAGTTGCCCATGTCCAGCACATCGGCGGGTTCCGTTAGCCCGCCGATGCCACGCCCGGCGACCCGCCAGGCACCCGGCCCGTCCTGCGTCACCTCAGCCCCCAGGGCGCGCATGGCGGCGGCGGTGCGCAGCACGTCCTCGCCTTCCAGAAGGCCGGAGATGCGAGTTTCCCCCACCGCGAGCGCGCCGAACATCAGGGCGCGGTGGCTGATGGATTTATCACCAGGCACGCGCAGACTGCCTTTCAGCGCCCCAACCGGGCGGTTGGCCGTGAGCGGTCGGGGTGCGAGAGCATCGGTCATGCGGGACGTTCCCAGGGGGCTAGCGAGCGGTGCGGCCGCTTAGCATGCGGGGGAAATATTTGACAGCCGGGCATGGGAATGGCATGGCGCCGGGCTCCTGTTTCTCCCTTGACGAGGCTAGACGATGGCGAAGCCCAAACTCGGCACCAAGCGCATCTGCAATACCTGCAATGCCCGTTTCTATGATTTGGAAAAAACGCCCGCTGTCTGCCCTAAATGTGGGGCCGAGCAGCCTATCGAAGTACCACGCCCGCGCCGCGCCGGCGGCAATGTGGCCGAAGATAAGCGTCCGAAGAAGCCCATCCCTGCCCCGAGTGCGGAGGACGCGGAGATCGAGGTGGAGGGCGTGGAAGACGTGGAGGAGGATGTGATGGAAGACACCTCCGACCTCGAGGACGATGCCGACGCCATCGGGCCAGAGATTGAAGTCGCGCCGGATGTCGACGAGGAGCGGTAGGGCACGTTTTCGAGTCCGGTACAGGACTCGAAAACTGCCTCTTACGCCGGAAGTACTAGCAACAGCTGGTTCACCGGGTGCAACGTTCTGCTTTTTCCCGCGCTGCGTGACCGTTGCCAAAATGTCGCCAACCGTGCGCTAATCACACATCAGACGCAGCAGCGCCGTGGCGATGGGCCGCAGGGCAACCACCGCGCACAGGCCATCAAACCTATAAGAGCCGGTGCCGCCCCGGCCGATCTGTTTGGCGATTTCTTCGCCAGGCAGTTCACACGTGATCGAAGTAGCTTACCGGTTCCCGGAGTCCGCCGCCGCGCACGGTTCGCTAGAGCGGCGGCATTAGACGACACGGGCGCTGAAATTGCCGGTCAGCGCCTCGGCCAGGATCGCGGAGGATGGTATGACGAGTTGGCAAGGTTGCTCGTGTTCAGCTTGTCCCACCGCTCGGGGCGCCGTATGAGTGGCGCCATGCGTGTATCGATTCTGATTTGCCTGGGCCTGCTGATGATCCAACCGGCAGCAGCCCAGACCCGAACCCCCGCACCGCGCAGCGGGCCGGAGGCACTCGGCACCTTCGAGGACTGGACCGCCGCGCGCCATCAGGAAGATGGCCGCACGGTGTGCTACGCCTTCACCAAGCCCACCAAATCCGCGCCCCCCGTGCAAGGACGCGGCGAAGTGGTGCTGACGGTGACGCAACGCCCGACTGGACGCGACGCGGTGGCCATCACCGCCGGCTTCATCTTTCCGCCGAATGCCGATGTGAGCGTGAATATCGATTTGACCGCGCTGAGCTTCTATACCAACCAGCGCTTTCCGAATCACGCTGGTTCTTCCGCAGCGTTCGCCAAGGATGGGCCGGCCGTCGTGGCCGCGTTGCAACGCGGCCTGCTGGCAATTTCGCGCGCACCAGGGCCCCGCAATATTCCGGTGGAAGATACGTTTAGTCTGCGCGGCTTCCGCCAGGCCTACGCGGCCATCGTCAAGGCCTGTCCGGCGGCGCGGTGATGGCAGATACCATTCTCGACCTGAGTGCAAGCGAGCGGGAACGCATCCTCGCCAAATCGGCGTTGTTCGATCCACCCGGTGTGGCGCTGGCGGATGGGCGTCGCGACCTAGTCGGGCTGACGCGCGAGGAGATGGCGGCGGAGATGGCGGCGATCGGCGAGAAACCATTTCGCGCCAAGCAGATTTGGCATTGGATCTACCATCAGGGCGCGACCGATTTTTCGCGCATGAGCTCGATCGCGCGGCCCTTGCAGGAACGGCTGGCGGAACGCTTTGTCGTCGGGCGGCCCGAGGTAGCGGCGCAGCAGACCAGCTCGGATGATGCTCGCAAATTTCTGTTCCGGTTCCGTGACGGACAGGAAGTGGAGACGGTTTATATTCCCGATCGCGTCGCAGACCGTGGCGCGGTCTGTATTTCATCACAGGTCGGTTGCACGCTTTCGTGCCGGTTCTGCCACACGGGGACGCAGAAACTCGCGAGAAATCTAGGGACCGCCGAGATCGTCGGGCAATTCATGGCGGCGCGGGATGCCTATGGCGAATGGCCGAGCCCGAAGGGAGATACGCCTCGCCTGCTTTCCACCATCGTGCTGATGGGGATGGGGGAGCCGCTGTATAACTACGCCAACGTGGCGAAGGCGATGCGGATCGTGATGGATGGCGAGGGCATCGCGCTGTCGCGGCGGCGGATCACGCTATCCACATCGGGCGTGGTGCCAATGATGGATCGGGCGGGGGATGAGCTGGGGGTGAACCTGGCGGTGTCCTTGCACGCGGTGCGCGACGACCTGCGCGACGAGCTGGTACCGTTGAATCGTAAATATCCAATCAAGGAATTGATGGCGGCGTGCCGGCGCTATCCGGCGGCTTCCAACGCGCGGCGGATCACGTTCGAGTATGTGATGCTGAAGGATGTGAATGACAGCGAGGCGGATGCGCGTGAGCTGGTGCGGCTGATCGCGGGGATACCGGCGAAGGTGAATTTAATTCCATTCAATCCCTGGCCGGGTTCGCAATACGAGACCAGCCCGCGCGCGGCGATCGAGCGGTTCGCGTGGATTGTGAATGATGCCGGTTTTTCTTCCCCGGTGCGCAATCCGCGCGGTCGAGATATTCTGGCAGCGTGCGGGCAATTGCGCACGGAATCCCAGCGCTTGCGTTAAGCCGCCTTGCGTGTTTGCGACCAGCCAACATAGAGGCCGGCGCACACGATCACCAGCGAGCCGAGCCAGGTGAAAGCATCGGGAAAATCGCCGAACCAGACATAGCCGACCCCCACCGAGCCGATCAGCTGGAAATACTGGAACGGGGAGACCACGTTCGCCGGTGCATAGGCCAGGGCGTGCACGATCATATAATGCCCGATGGCACCGATCACGCCGAGGCCGCAGAACAAGAACAAATGCCAGAAGGTGTGCGGCATTTTCCAAATGAAGGGCAGCACCAGCAGCATGCCGAAGGCGCCGAACAGGGAGCTGTAGATCGTGGTGGTCTCCGGCGGATCGATATTGGCGACCATGCGGGTGACGACCTGATAAAGCGCATAACAGACGGCGCTGACCAGCAGCAGCAGGGCCGACCAGTGAAACACCGCACCGCCGGGGCGGATGACGATGAGCACGCCGACGAATCCCACCAATACCGCGATGGCGCGACCAGGTGTGGTACGCTCGCCCAACATCGGCCAGGCGAGCAGGGTGACGATCAGCGGCCCCATCATGCCGATGGCAGCGGCGTCCGCGATGGGCTGGTAAAAAATCGCCGTAGTGAAGGCGAGGTTGGAGACGAACTGGATCGCCGAACGGGCCAGTTGCAACTTCGGCCGGCGCGTGCAGAAAAGTCGCCAGCCGCGGCGGGGCAGGAACAGCAGCAGCAGAAAAGCGACATGGCCGAAGAAGCGCGCCCAGGAGATTTGTAACGGGCTGTAATGCCCGCCAAGTTGCTTAGAGAAGGCGTTCATCACCGGAAACATCGCCCCCGCCAGGCAGACCAGCAGAATGCCCAGCAGGATGCGCTGTTCCGGCGAGCCCGAAGCTGTCGGGCGCAGCATCAGACGGTTTCACGCAGCCCCATGCGATAGGTGGAAGGCTGCACGGTCTTCGCTGATGTGCCGCGCTTGGATAGCCACGAACCGACCGCCGGTGGCACGATATTGTAGCGCGGGTCGCAATCCAGTTTCTGCGCAGCATCCATCGCCCAGTTGGGATTGTACATCAGTTCCCGTGCCAACGCGATCAGATCGGCTTTTTGCTCGCGCAGGATTTCTTCCGCGTGGTCGGCGTGGATAATCAGACCGACGGCCATGGTCTTGATATCGGCCTCACGGCGGATCGCGTCCGCGTAGGGGACCTGATATCCGTAGCCGGTGGAGGGACTGGCGGACGCGACCGGTCGGCCCATCATGCCGCCGGAAGAACAGTCGATCACATCGACACCCTTGGCCTTCACCTGCTTCGCCAGTTCGATGCTTTGGCGGAGATCCCAGCCCGCGTCGTCCACCACCGAGAAGCGCATGAACAGCGGCTTGTGGTGGGGCCAATTGGCACGGACGCACTCGGCGATTTCGATGGCGAAGCGCATACGGTTGAGATCGGAGCCGCCGTAATCGTCGTTGCGCTTGTTGGAGAATGGCGAGAGGAACTGGTGCAATAGATAGCCATGCGCGGCGTGGATTTCCAGAACATCATAACCCGCGGCATCGGCGCGGGCGGCGGCCTTGCCCCAGTTTTCGACCACGCCGGAGATTTCATCGCGTGACAGGGAGCGTGGCAGTGGCTCGCCCTCGCCGCCATCGGTGACGGCGGAGGCGGAGACGAGTTCCCATTCATCAAAGCTGGGGATACCAGGGCCGGGCTTCAGCGGCGCGCCGCCTTCCCAGGGGCGGAAGCGGCGCGCTTTGCGGCCGGAATGCCCGATCTGGATACCCGGGGTTGCGCCCTGGGCGCGGATGAAATCGGCGAGGCGACAGTGGCCGCCCACATGGTCGTCATGCCACAGGCCGAGATCGCCCACGGTGCCGCAGCCGCGGCGTTCCACCTTGGTGGATTCCACCATCACCAGGCCGCAGCCCCCGACGGCGAATTTACCGACGTTCACCAGATGCCAGTCGGTCGCGTAGCCGTTGATCGCGGCGTACTGGTGCATCGGCGCCACAACGACGCGATTCTTCAGTGTGATGTCGCGCAACCGCAGTGGCGTGAACAAGAGCGGCGTGGCCATGATCGTATCTTCCTCTCCTTTGCGCCAGGTACCCGGCGGCGGACTACCATAGACGCCAAGTGGACGAGGCGCGAGAGGCCGACTAGCCTGCCAGCCAACAAACGGAGGGCCATTTATGGTCGAGACTCAACTGGTGCGTTACGAAACCGACGGCGATATCGGCATCATTACGGTCGATAATCCGCCGGTGAACGCACTGAGCCCCGGCGTGGATGACGGCATCCTGGCGGGCCTCGCCCAGGCGAATGCCGATCCCGCGGTGAAGGCGGTGGTGCTGATCGGTGCCGGGCGCAGCTTCATCGCCGGGGCCGATATTCGGCAGTTCGGCAAGCGGCCACCGCGCCCGCCCGCGGAGGAGCGGGCGCATGTGATCATCGAGCGCAGCGCCAAGCCGATTGTCGCAGCCATTCATGGCTACGCGCTGGGCGGGGGACTAGAGCGGGCCATGAGTTGTCACTATCGCATCGCTGTCCCCAGCGCGAAAGTGGGGCTGCCGGAGGTGCTGATCGGGATTTTACCAGGCAGTGGCGGGACACAGCGGCTGCCTCGGCTAGCCGGGCCGAAGCGAGCATTGGAGATGATAACCTCTGGCCGGCACGTATCGGCGGCGGAGGCGAAGGATTACGGCATTCTGGACGAAGTGCTGGCAAACGGGGCGGATTTGCGGGCGGAGGCGGCGGCCTTTGCGCGCAAGATGGTCGGCAAACCGTTCCGTCGCGTGAGTGAATATAATGACCGGTTGCAGGAAGCGCGCGATGACCCGCGCATGTTCGATGCCATGCGAAAAGCCATCGCGCGGCGAGCGCGGAACCAGAAAGCACCGTATAATTGCATTCTGGCAGTGGAGGCGGCGTGTTCCCTACCCTTCATGCAGGGGATTGCGCGCGAGCATGAATTGTTCGCCGAATTAGAGAATACGACTGAGGCGAAGGCACTACGCTATGCGTTCTTTGCCGAGCGGGAATGCGCCAAGATCCCCGATTTGCCACCGGGGGTGAAGCCGCGCGAAATCAATACGGCGGCAGTAATCGGCGCCGGGACGATGGGTGGTGGTATTGCGATGTCGTTCGCCGATTACGGCGTGCCGGTAAAGGTGCTGGAGGTTTCGCAGGAAGCACTGGATCGCGGCATGGCGCAGATCAAACATAATTATAGGGTCTCCGTGCAGCGCGGGTCGCTAGCACAGGAGGAGATGGAGCGGCGACTGGAGCGTATCACGCCAGTGCTCGAATACGAGGACATCAAGAATGCCGATGTGGTAATCGAGGTGGTATTCGAGGATTTGGCGGTGAAACAGCCGGTATTCGAGAGGCTGGGCAAGGTGATGAAGCCGGGCGCGTTGCTGCTTTCCAACACGTCCGCCATCGATATCGATGCAATCAGTGAACCGGCGCATCGGTCGGGTGAGGTTGCGGGGGCGCATTTCTTCAGTCCGGCCAATGTGATGAAGCTGCTGGAGGTGGTGAAGGGCGGACCGGAGACGACCTCGCCCGAAGCGCTGGTGACCACCATGGCGCTGGGGCGGAAAATTGGAAAGATTTCGGTCGTGGCGGGCAATACGGATGGGTTTGTCGCCAACCGTTCGCGGGCGCCGTTCAATTCCGAAATGGTGATCCTGCTGGAGGATGGCTGCCTGCCGGCGCAGGTCGACGAGGTGATGATCGATTTCGGCTACCCGATGGGGCCGTTCGCGGTGGGAGACCTGGCGGGACTGGATATTTCGGCGGCGGGACGGCGGCGGCGGCTGGCGGCGAATTCAAATTATCGCACGCTTCCCATCGCCGATAAGTTGGTTGAGCTGGGCCGGTATGGGCAGAAGACCGGCGCCGGCTGGTACCGGTATGAGCAGGGCGACCGCACGCCGCATGTCGATCCGCTCGTGACGGAGCTAATCGAGACGATGTCGGCGACCATGGGCAAGGCGCGGCGGGAGTTTTCCAATGAGGAGATCTTGCGCCGGTTACTGTTTAGTTCCGTGAACGAGGCGTGCAAAATTTTGGAAGAAGGTAAGGCCTATCGGGCATCCGACATCGATGTGATGTGGCTGCATGGTTTCGGATTTCCGCGATATCGCGGAGGGCTAATGTTCTGGGCCGATGGGATCGGGGTGCGGGATGTTTATAACCAGATCGCGTCCTGGCATCAGCAATATGGCGAGCGTTGGGCGCCCAGCGCATTGCTACGCGAGTTGGCGGAGACGAATATGCCGCTGCGTGAAGCTAAGCCGAAATTTTATCCGTAACGGCAGCACATGATCGATAAGTTTGTCCGCTCCATGGCGGAAGCCATGGATGGGATCAGGGACGGATCGACCGTTTTGATCGCAGGGTTTGGCGACGTGGGTACTCCGAATGCGCTGATCGACGGGTTAATCGAGCAGGGCGTAACGGGGCTGACGATAGTCGCCAATGCCGGCGGGCGGGCGCGCAGTCCGAACGTGCCGGCGCGTGGGCTCACGAGGTTGATCGAGTTGGGGCGGGTGAGGAAGCTGATCTGTTCGTTCGTGCGCGCCGCCAGCATCGCGGGCGAGGCGATGCGTGAGGGACGGATGGAGGTGGAGGTGGTGCCGCAAGGCACCTTAGCCGAGCGCATCCGGGCCGCGGGGGCGGGGATTCCAGCGTTCTTTACGCCGACCGGGGCCAGCGCGTTGATCGCAAAAGGCAAGGAAGTTCGGCAATACAGGGGACGCCCGTGCATTTTGGAAACGGCGATCGAGGGCGATGTGGCGCTAGTGGAGGCGTGGATGGCAGATCGCTGGGGGAATCTGGTCTATCGAGACAGCGGCCGGAATTTTAACCCGGTGATGGCGACGGCGGCGAAGCTGACGATCGTGCAGACGCATCATGTGTGCGATCTGGGGCAATTACCGGCGAATGAAATCGTAACGCCGGGAATTTTCGTACATCGCGTGCTGCATGTCGCGGCAGGCGATCCACAATTGCCGGCTTAAGGAAGCAGCGGTATGAGCATGCAAAACAAACATTGGGACCGGGTTAGCATGGCCGCCCGCGCCGCGCAGGACATACCCGAAGGCTGGTATGTCAATCTAGGGATCGGCATTCCAACCCTGATCGCGGATCATGTGCCGGCGGATCGGGAAGTGGTGTTCCATTCGGAAAACGGCATCCTCGGAATGGGACCCGCGCCGGAGAAGCACAAGGAAAACCCCTGGCTGATCAATGCTAGTACACAACGTATTTCGTTGCGTGCTGGCGGGAGTTATATGCACCACGCCGATAGTTTTGGTATCGTGCGAGGTGGACATCTCGATCTGTGCGTATTGGGTGGGTTTCAGGTGGCGGAGAATGGAGATCTAGCGAACTGGGCGCAGTCGGCCAATGAGTCGGGGGGCCAGATCGGCGGGGCGATGGACCTGGCAGTGGGCGCTAAACGTGTTTGGGTGGTGATGGAACACACCACTAAGGACGGCCATGCGCGTATCCTAAAGCGTTGTTCCTATCCGCTGACAGCGGAAAGCTGCGTCAGCCGGGTTTATACCAATCTCGCGGTAATGGATTTAACGCCGAAAGGCTTCGTGGTGATCGACATGGCGCCGAATTTAAATTTCGATGAGTTGCAGGCACAGTCTGACGTTACCCTACATCGATCTTGAATAGGAGACGACCAAATGCGTATTACCAAGATCGAGGATTTACATTGCGATGCCGGCTGGCGGCATTTTTCTTTTTTGAAGATCACCACCGACATGGGGATCGTTGGCTGGTCGGAATACATGGAGCGGTTCGGCACGTCGGGGCTGACGCACGTAATTCATGGATTGGGGGCAAAGCTGATCGGGCAGGACCCGCGGCCGGTGGAAAAGCATACGGCATATCTGCACGGCGTCGTGCGGCAGGTGCAGGGAGGCATCGCGCAACAGGCGATCGCGGCAATCGAGAATGCGTTGGTCGATATCAAGGCGAAGGCGCTCGGCATTCCGGTTTATGAATTACTAGGCGGACCGATCCGCGACCGGCTGGACCTTTACTGGTCTCATTGCGGCTATGTGCGGGTGCGGTGGTCCGACCAAGTGACGGCTTGGACGGGCAAGGAGCCGATCCGCAACCTCACTGACGTGAAGGAACATGCGAAGGAAGTGGCGGGGCTAGGCTTCAAGGGGTTAAAGACCAACCCGATGCTGTTCGATTCCGACCCACCGGTGGTGCATATGCCAGGCTTCAATGGATCGTCCGGGCATCCAGCATTGAATATCGACAAACGGGTGGTAAATGCGATTGTCGACCAAATGGCGGCGTTCCGTGATGGAGCAGGAGCAGAAATGAATCTGCATCTCGATTTAAATTTCAATTACAAGACTGAAGGCTATATCCGCATCGCGCAGGCGATGGAGCAGTTCGATCTGTCCTGGTTGGAAATGGATATGTACGACCCTGCGGCGTTGGCATCGATCCGCCGGTCGTCGAAGACGCGGATTGCTTCGTGCGAATCCTTATTCCACCGACGGCAATACCGGCCGTTCTTTGAGCAGCAGGCCGTAGATGTGGCGATCATCGACGTGCCCTGGAATGGTATTTTGGAAAGCGCGAAGATCGCAGCGCTGGCGGATGCGTATGAGATCAATATCGCACCGCATAATTTTAATGGCCATCTGGGCTCACTGATGAGCGCTCATCTCTGTGCGGCGGTGCCGAATTTTCGGGTGATGGAGATCGATATCGAGGATGTTCCGTGGAAGGACTCGTTGGTAACCAATCTGCCGGTGGTAGATAATGGGCAGTTGCTCATCCCGACCGGAATCGGATGGGGCGCGGAGGTAAATGAGAATGCAGTACGTGCTCATCCGCCTAAGAGCGGCGGCGCCGGCGCGCAGTAAAAGGGGGGAGTGATAATGTCCGATCGTATGCGAGGACGGCGCGTGTTGATTACCGGTGGGGCCTCCGGCATTGGGCGCGCCACAGCGTTGATGCTGCATAAGGCGGGGGCCACGGTGGCGGTGCTGGATCGAAGCGCCGACGCGGCGACGGAAGTGGCGGCGGCGTGCAACGGGCACGCCATAGTGGCTGATGTGTCCAACGAGGCGAGCGTGCGCCAGGCAGTTGACGCGGCGGCCACGAAGCTCGACGGGTTGGATGGCGTGGTGAATGCCGCTGGCATCTTCGATCCGGCAATGATGATGGAGACCGACCTTGCGCTGTGGCAGCGTACGTTCGCGGTGAACATGACAGGGGTGTTTCTCGTGTGTAAGGCCGCCGTGCCGCATCTGCGGCGTGCGGGCAAGGGAAGTATTGTGAATATAGCCTCTGGTGTTGGCTTGCAGCCGACCGGGGCGGGTGGGGCGGCCTATGCGGCATCCAAGGCGGGGGTAATCGGGTTGACGCGCTCCATTGCCGCCGAACTGGCCCCCGCAATCAGGGTGAATGCGGTGTGCCCCGGGGCGGTGGAAACACCAATGACAGCAGGGTTTTTGCGCAATGCGGATGGGATTGTCGATCCAGCTATCGCCAGTCGCTATGCAATGCGCCGACCGGCGCAGCCGGAGGAAATTGCCGAAGGCATTTTGTTCCTGCTGGGCCATGAGGCTTCGTTCGTGACCGGTGTGGCGCTGGCGGTGGATGGCGGGCGGACGTTCCACTGATGCATGTAGCGCCATCCGATCCGATCGGTGTCGATCTCAGCCGGCCCGCGCGACTGGAGGGCGGGATTGTGTGGGCTACGGCGCACGGCGTGCAGTATATCGATATCCAGTTGGATACCGAGGAGAGCGCATTTACCCAATTTGACGACGCACGCACAACCAGGGTACGCGCGGCGCCTGAACCGGACGGCATGCATCTGGGGTTTCATACGCTGTCGGCAGAGAGTGTGACGGACTATTCGCGCCTGGGGTCGGAATGGGCGGTGCTGCATGTCGGGTATCTTTTCACTTCGGTTGTAAAGCCGCGCATGCAGGCAGGGTTGGATCGGTTGCAGAGAATTGCGAATTACGCAGCGAAGCGTGGGGTGCACATCCTGCTGGAAAATTTGAACAAGGAGCCGACACTAGCGGAGGCACATTACCACGCCCACATAGTGGAAGAGTCACTATTTTATTATGAACGAGTCGGAACGCAGACATTTTGGCCTTCGTTTACCGCTAATCATGCGCCTCTGGGGCCGCAAGAAGTGGCGGGGTTTGTCTACGCGCTGCCCTGGGAGAGCGTGACGCAGGTGCGGTTGGCGAATTGTTTTCGCAACGGTCATAATCAATATCTGCCGCCGAACCAGGAAAAATTAGATTTTCCCAACACGTTCCACGGCACCGAAGCCACAGGCATCATCAGCCATTACATGAATGCGTTTGGCCCACTGGCGAATATGCCGGCGGCGCGTGATACGCTGGCCACAATGGCCGAATAGAAAACCGAGGAGAAAGAAGATGCCTGATGTCGCTGGCACCTGGCGTTATATTACCTGCACCGCACATGATGGGAAGGGCAACAAACTGCCCGATCCGTATAGCCCGCTGACCGAAGGGCGGCTGTATCTTTCCGCCGATGGTCGGATGATGTCAGTACTGTGTGATCACGCGCAAGATTTCGCGCCGGGGCAGGCGCGATTTTATTCGTCTTATTGCGGACGCTATAGTAGCGATGGCGGCACGCTGATTACGAAGGTGTACGCGGCATCCGATCCTTCCCGAGTGGGTGGGGAACAAGTGCGGGGCGTCCGGTTCGAAGGAGAGCGCATGGTGCTCTCACCACCGCCAGCAAAAATGGGCGATGTAATGCAGCATCGCGAGATTTACTGGGAACGACTTTCCTCCATCTGACGGAATTGCAGCAATGCGCATCGAAATCATCTGTACGGGCGACGAAGTCCTGACCGGCAAGATCGTCAATTCCAATTTTTCCTACATGAGCCAGAAGCTGGAGGATGTAGGGCTGTCGGTGATCTGGGGCACCACGGTCGGGGATGACCGGACGGCGTTGCTGGAGGCGTTCCAGCTGGCATCCGCGCGGGCGGACGCGGTGATCGTCAATGGTGGGCTGGGGCCGACGGTGGATGATCTTTCGCAGGAGATTGCCGCCCGGGCAGCTGGTGTTGAACTCGTCTTGAACGAGGAGTGGCTGGTGAAGATGGAAAATTTCTTTACCAAGCGGGCGCGCATAATGCCGCCCAACAATCGCAAGCAGGCGATGCTACCCGCCACAGCAGAGATGATCGATAATCCGATCGGTACCGCGTGCGGCTTTGCCGTCGATATCGGCAAAGCACGATTTTATTTTACCCCTGGTGTGCCACGCGAATTGCGGGGGATGCTGGAAGAACAGATCTTGCCACGTCTATTGGCCAAGGCCGGTGCGCCCGGTGTGATTACCCTGAAGCGGTTCCATTCCTACGGTATTGGGGAATCGCATGCCGATAGCCTGCTGGCCGGGGTAGAGGAGATGGTGGCGGATGGCTCCGTCAAACTTGGCTTCCGGGCGCATTATCCGCAACTGGAAACCAAACTGACGATTCGAGGCGTCGATGATGCCGATATCGCACGGAAACTGGCGCCGGTGCAGGCGGAAGTACGCAAGCGGCTCGGAAATTTTATTTTGGCCGAAGACGATAAGACCTTGGAAGGCGTGATCCTGGCCGAGTTACTGGCCCGGCAAGGGCGGCTGGCGATGGTAGAGACATTTACTTCCGGGCAGATTGCCGCGCGGTTCGGCCCCTTGATGGACGCTGAAAAAATATTTGCGCGCGGGATCGTGGCGCGTGATCGCAGTGATTTGAATGCAGCGCTGGGACTGATCGATGCATCAGTGGGTGAGTTTACCGAGGAAGCGGCCGGGGCCATCGCACGAGCAATGCTCGCGGATTCCAGGGTAACGCATGTGCTGGTATCCCTGATCGACCTGGATGAGGGACCGGACCGGATCGATTTCGGCGGCACGTTGTGGACGGCGATCGCGTCCGGCCACGAAGTGATTGTCCGCCGCTCGCGCATCCTGGGCGGGCGGGAATGGGTACGTTTGGGGGCGGTGGAAATGGGACTGGATTGCCTGCGGCGCTATTTGCAGGGCTTGCCCGTGATCGAACGGATCGATTTCGAGAAGACCTGAGGCACCACTATGGGTTTTTTTTGCCGTCCAGCACGGCTTGGCGGAGCACCTCAGCGCGGACATCGTTCGCTTTCTGCGCCGCGGTGCGGGCATGGCGGATACGGTTTTCTCGCGCAGTCTGGTTTTCTTCGGCCCGCGTGCGTTGCTTCTTCGCCCGGCGGAGGTTGACGATTTCTCCCATCTGGTCATCCTGCCGGGCGCGGTCTATTCACGCAACGGGCAATCCATGTAACGGGAGGTTTTAAGTGAGCGGTTTTATCGAATTGACTGCATCCGACGGGTTCAAATTGGCGGCCTATAGCGCCGGTCCGACGGCTGCGAAGGCGGGGATTGTCGTCATCCAGGAAATTTTCGGAGTCAACAACCATATCCGTAACATGTGCGAACGCTTTTCCGCGCATGGCTACGCGGTGGTAGCACCGGCTGTTTATGATCGCGTGCAGCGCGGTTTCGAGGTGGGCTACACGGCGGACGATATCGCCACGGGCCGCGATGTGCGCATGAAATTGAACGATACGCAGCTGATGCTGGATGTGGAAGCGGCGGCAAAATTCCTGGCGCCACGCAAGCTGGGCATCGTCGGTTATTGCTTCGGCGGCACGGTGGCCTGGTGGGGCACCACGCGGTCTACGAGCTTCTCAGCCGCGGCGTCCTGGTATGGTGGCGGCGTGGCAGGGACGAAGGATGAGAAGCCGAATTGTCCAGTGCAATTTCATCTCGGCGAAAAAGATGCCTCCATTCCGCAAGCCGATATCGATGCCATTCGTGCCGCGCAGCCGAAGGCGGAGACATTTGTCTATTCCGGGGCTCAGCATGGCTTCGGCTGTGACGAACGGGGTAGCTACACCGAGGCCGATTACGAAGTGGCGCAAAAGCGGACCTTGGATTTTTTTGCCAAAAATCTGCGTTGAATTTGGTCTGGTGAACGACCGCATGGTGGAGCAATGCTCCCCACGCCGTTATCATATTTTCCGCGCCTGTGTTTGATAGGCGGCGGATTTTGCGTTAAACAAGGTCGATGCGACGGGAGCGATAGAGATGAACTTTGCCTTATCGGATGCCCAGGAACAGGTCCGTGAATCGGTACTGAAGATATGCGCCAGTTTCGATGCCGATTACTGGTTGAGAAAAGATCGTGAAGGCACGTTTCCGGAGGATTTCTATCGCGCGGCTGCAACAGCAGGCTGGCTGGGCATCGCCATGCCCGAGGAATTTGGCGGCGCGGGTCTGGGTATCACGGAGGCCGCGGTGCTGATGCAGGCGGTGGCGGAATCAGGCGCCTGCATGTCTGGCGCATCGTCGATCCATATGAATATTTTTGGCCTCAACCCCGTGGTGGTGTTCGGAACGCAAGAGCAGAAGGCCCGCATGCTGCCTCCGCTGATCCAGGGCCAGGAAAAATCCTGCTTTGCGGTGACCGAACCGAATGCCGGATTGAACACCACGCAGATCACCACGCGCGCAGAGCGCAAGAATGACCGTTATGTCGTGCATGGACAGAAAATCTGGACTTCCACCGCGCAGGTGGCGAACAAGATTCTGTTGCTGACGCGCACCACACCATTGGATCAGGTACGCAAAAAATCTGACGGCCTCACCTTGTTCTATACCGATCTCGATCGGTCAAAGGTGGAAGTGCGGTTGATCGAAAAGATGGGACGGCATGCGGTGGATTCCAACATGCTGTTTATCGATGGGCTGGAAATTCCGGTGGAGGATCGAATTGGCGAGGAGGGAGCCGGATTCCGATCCATCCTGCATGGGATGAATCCGGAGCGGATTCTGCTCGCCGCCGAGGCTGTGGGGATCGGGCGCGCGGCGCTGGCCCGCGCCAGCCAGTATGCGCGAGAAAGAATTGTGTTCAATCGGCCGATCGGACAGAACCAGGGTATCCAGCATCCGCTGGCGAAATGCTGGGCCGAGCTGGAAGCCGCCAACCTGATGACAATGAAGGCAGCCGCGCTTTATGATTCCGGGAAGGAATGTGGGGCGGAATCCAATGCGGCAAAATACTTAGCTGCGGAGGCGGCGTTTCATGCCTGTGAAACCGCGGTCATGACGCATGGCGGCATGGGCTATGCGCAGGAATTCCATGTGGAGCGTTATTTGCGCGAAAGTTTGATCGTGCGCATCGCTCCGATCAGTCCGCAACTTATTCTGTCCTTTATCGCCGAACGTGTGCTTGGCCTGCCAAAATCCTACTGACCCCACACAGAAGGAGGCCGCATGCTGCAGAAACTTCATCACGTCGCTTATCGCTGCGCGGATGCGGGAAAAACAGAGGCGTGCTGTACTAGAGCTTCTAGGCCTGTGGTTTGCCCATGCCATCATGCAGGATCGCGTGCCGTCCACCCAGGCCTATAATCCGCATGCATATATTTTTGAAATGGTAGCTGGTAGCTATATCGCCTTTTTCGAACTCACCGCGGCGGCGGCAGCCAAAGAGAATCCAAATATGCCGGACAGGGTGCATGGTCTGGCGTAGCAGGTGAAGGACGAGGCGGGCTGTTAGCCGGTAAGCGCCACCTGGAAGCGGCCGACTGGATGTGGTCGGCTCGACCACTCATAGTTGCTGCACGTCGATCTATTTCTTCGATCCGTCCGGCTATCGGCTGAAGCCAACCTCGCAGACGGACTAGCCGGAGTAGCGCGACGCCTTCGCGGCGGAGACTCAAACGACGCTCTCCGCCTGGCGCGTGCGCAAAACACGGCCGGGTTTGTAAGCGGCATCACGCCAGCGGTTGACCCGGGCCGCGCCTGCCTCTCTATTCCCGCCCATGATCCGCCCCGTCCTCGCCCTGCTGCTGCTGTCAGTCCCGCCGGCCTTCGCGCAAGCTCCCAACAGCCCACCACCCGTGGTAGGCTTAGCGCACGTCGAGCTACGCCCGGTGACCGAGAGCGCCGACTATGTCGGGCGCATCCAGGCGAAGGACCGCGTTGATATCACCGCGCGCATCAGCGCCTATCTGGAGACCCGCCTGTTCATCGAGGGCGCAGAGGTTGTCCCCGGGGCGCCACTTTATCGCCTGGAGCGCGCGCCCTTCGAGGCCGCGTTGGACCAGCAGAACGCCGCCGTGGCGCAGGCCCAGGCGCGGGCTGACCAGGCGGAGGTCGCATTCGCCCGCGTGGAAGCCCTGCAAGGCACCGCGGCGGCCTTGCGCTCGGCCTTTGATGACAACCGCGCTAACCGGCTGGCGGCGCTAGCCGCGCTGAAGGCCGCGCGCGCGCAGGCACGCCTCGCGCAGATCAACCTGGATTATACAGAGATCGGCGCACCCATCGGCGGGAAGATCGGCCGCGCCACGGTATCCGCCGGAAACGTCGTTGGTCCCGCCAGCGGGCCGCTCACCGCCATCTTCAGCCAGGATCCGATGCAGGTGGTCTTCCCGATCCCGGTGCGCGCGCTTCTGACACTGGAGCAGCGCCACTCCGCCACCGGCATTTTTGGTGCCGTGCAAATCCGCATCCGCCTGCCAGATGGCCGGCTTTACGAACATCCTGGTCGTATCGACTACAAGGATCCTTCCGTTGCCGCCAATACGGACACGATCGTGCTGCGCGCCACCATTCCCAACCCGCCACTCCGCATTGCCGCACCGAATGAACCGATGGAACGCGCCCTGATCGATGGGGCCTTTGTCCGGGTCAGCATCGAGGGACTCACGCCGGTGGTGATGACCACGGTTCCACGCCAGGCCATCCTGACCGATGTGCAGGGAAATTATGTCTGGGTCATCAACGCGGAGAACAAAGCCGAGCGACGTCCCGTCCAGCTAGGCCAGTCCACCGCGCAACTCGCCGTCATCGCCAGCGGTTTGACCGAAGGTGAAACGGTTGTGGTCGATGGGTTGCAGCGCGTGCGTCCCGGCATCGTGGTTAACCCGGCGTCCATCACGCCCCCGCTTGTCGTCACCCCCGCCACCACGACCGGACGGTAAACGCGTATGTTCTCCGCGTTGTTCGCCGACCGCCCGCGTTTGGCCGTTGTTATCGCCATTCTGACGACCTTGGCCGGCGTGCTGGCGCTGACGCGTATTCCCGTGGCGCAATTCCCTTCCATCGTGCCGCCGGCGGTGCAGGTTACCACCACCTATAGCGGTGCCTCGGCGGCAGTCGTGGAAACCGCAGTGGCGCAGCCGCTAGAATCGCAGATCGTTGGCGTCGATCGCATGATCTATATGCGTTCTAACAGCGCCAACGATGGCAGCTATAACCTACAAATCAGTTTTGAACTCGGCACCGACCCCGACATCGCCACTGTCAATGTGAATAATCGGGTGCAGACTGCGCTTTCGAAGCTTCCGCCCGAGGTGCAGCGTGGCGGTGTCACCGTCATCAAGCGCTCCTCAGCGATTTTAAATTTCGTGCAATTTTATTCTGAACATGGCGCGCAGAATCCGCTGTTCATCAGCAACTATATCACGGTGAACGTGCTGGATCGGCTCTCGCGCGTGCCCGGCGTCGGGCAGGCGCTGATCTTTGGCCGGCGCGATTATTCCATGCGCGTATGGTTCGAGGTCGAGCGGCTGACCGCGCTTGGGCTGACGCCGAATGACCTGATTACCGCCATCAACCAGCAGAATACCCAGGCCGCCACCGGGCGTATTGGATCGCGCCCGACCTATGACGCGCAGCAGTTCCAGATCAACGTGCAGACGCTCGGCCGGTTGACCACGCCGGAGCAATTCTCCGCCATCGTCATCCGCGCCAATCCGGACGGTTCGATCCTGCGCCTCGGCGATGTCGCGCGGGTGGCGCTCGGCTCGGCGAATGAGGATTCGGAAAGCCGGCTGGATGGCAATCCCGCCGTTTCCATGGCCATCTACCTGGCGCCCAGCGCCAATGCGGTGGACACCGCCGCCGCCGTGCGCGCGGCGCTGAACGAGCTTTCAGGGCGCTTTCCGGAGGGGATGAAATATCGCGTCTTCTATGACAGTTCCCTATTCATCTCGGAGACCATACAGGGCGTGATCAAGACGCTGACGGAAGCCTTCATCCTTGTCGTGCTGGTGGTGTTCCTGTTTCTCGGCAATTGGCGCGCCACCCTGATTCCGGCCATTGCCGTTCCGGTCAGCCTGGTCGGCACGTTCGCGGTGCTGCTGGCGATGGGGTATTCAGCGAACACCGTTTCGCTGCTCGCGCTCGTGCTCGCCATCGGCATCGTGGTGGACGATGCGATCGTGGTGGTGGAAAACGTCGAGCGCGTGATGGCCGAGGAACCGGAGCTTTCGCCCGTGGATGCCACGAAGAAGGCGATGCGCCAGATCACCGGTCCGGTCATTGCCATTACGCTTGTGCTGCTCTCAGTGTTCGTGCCGGTGGCTTTTATTCCGGGGGTTTCCGGCACGTTATTTCGCCAGTTCGCGGTGACGATCAGCGTGGCGATGCTGATTTCCGCTATTAACGCGCTGACCTTGGCGCCAGCATTGTGCGCCGTGTTCCTGCGCAATCATAGCCGCCCGCGCGGGCCGATCGGCTGGGTGCTGCGCGGTATCGACGCGGTGCGCGACGGCTATGCCGCCATTGTCCGTCGGTTGCTGCGTGTCGCTATACTGGGCCTGGTCCTGATCGCCGCCTCGCTCGCGGGTGTCTTTTATCTCGCGCGGACAACTCCTACCGGATTTTTGCCGGAGGAGGACCAGGGGGTGTTCTTCGTCAATGTGCAATTGCCCGACGGCGCCTCAGTCGCCCGCTCACGCGAAGTCGCCGCGCGGGTGGAGCAGCTGGTCCGGCCGATGCCGCAAGTTGCAGGCGTACTCTCCATCGTCGGGTTTTCGCTGCTTGACGGCGGTAACCAGCCGAATGCGGCGTTCATCGTGGTACGGTTGAAACCCTTCGCCGATCGCGTGGCGGTGGCGGATCGCGCGCAAACTGTTATTCGCAATGTTTTTGGCGCCGTGCAGCAGATCCGATCGGCGAATATCTTTGCCTTCAACCTGCCGCCGATCATCGGCCTTTCGACCTCCGGCGGGTTCGAGTATCAGCTTCAGAACCTAGAGGGCCGCGAATATGTGGATATGGCCACGGTGATGCAGGGCCTCACCGTGGCCGCGAACCAGGATCCGCGGCTATCGCGAGTGTTTGCGACATTTACCGCGACCAATCCGTCTTTTTGGCTGGATATCGATCGGCAGAAGGCGCAGGCACTGGGGCTTTCCGTACAGGACGTGTTCACCGCGTTACAAGCCACCTTGGGTGGATTCTATGTTAACGATTTTAATATGCTAGGCCGCACCTGGCAGGTGAATATTCAGGGTGAGGTGGCGGATCGCGCGGATACCGATGCCATCGGAAAAATCCACATCCGCAACCGCCAGGGTAGCATGGTCCCAATGAGCGCGATTGCCGAAATCCGTATTGTACAAGGTCCGCAGACGATCAGCCGTTATAACAACTACCGCTCTATCACCTTGCGGGGTAGTGCCAGCCAGGGCACGTCCTCGGGCACCGCCATTGCCGCGATGGAGGAAATTTCCGACCGGACCCTGCCGCCCGGCTATGCCTATGAATGGACCGGCATTGCGTTTCAGGAAAAGGCCACGGCGGGGCAGACCGGTATTATCCTCAGCCTGGCCGTACTGTTCGCCTATCTATTTCTGGTGGCATTGTACGAAAGCTGGACCATTCCGATCCCCGTCCTGCTCTCCGTCGCCATCGGCGTGCTGGGTGCCTTTGGCGGCATTCATCTGGCGGGCAGCTATGGCGATGTTCCCATGGTGCTGGATCTCTATGCGCAGATCGGCATGGTGGTGCTGATTGCCCTCGCCGCCAAGAATGGCATCCTGATCGTGGGGTTCGCCAAGGAACGGCGCGAGGCGGGCGAGAGCATCCGAGATGCCGCCATGCTGGGTGCGCGGTTGCGTTTCCGGGCGGTGATGATGACCTCAATCGCCTTCATCCTGGGCCTGATCCCGCTGGTGACGGCCACGGGCGCGGCCATGATTTCCCGTCGCGCCGTCGGAACGGCCGTGTTCGCGGGCATGATCGCTGCCAGCACCCTCGGAATTTTCCTTATTCCGATGCTGTACGTGACCTTTCAGTCGCTGCGCGAGCAGATCAAGGCCTGGTTCACCAGCAAATCTCACTAACACCTTGCCATTCCCCGACCAGCCCTGATATACGCCTCGCTCATGATCCGCGGCACGCACCGTTCCGGCCTGATCGCGCACACTCCCGCGCAACGCTGCGCGTGCCTGAACCTTCTCCTCCTCCTTCGACTTAGCCGCCCCTGAGCGTGGCGCCGTGCGTGCAACCGCCGGCATCGTTCAGGGGAGACCATGAGACCGACGCTCGCGCGCGCCGTCCCTGGCTAAGATCGCAACATCCCGAGGTTCCATCCCATGGCCATCAACCATCCCAGTTTCGGCAAACTGGACGACAACCGTATCATCATCTTCGACACTACGTTGCGCGACGGCGAGCAGTCGCCTGGTTTTTCGATGAATCTGGACGAGAAAATCCGCATGGCCGAGGCGCTGACGGATCTCGGTGTCGATGTGCTGGAAGCGGGTTTTGCCATTGCCTCGCCCGGCGATTTCGAATCCGTGAAGACCATATCGGAAACGATTGGCCAGCGCGCCAATACCCCCGTGCTCGCCAGCCTGTCGCGCGCCGGACAGATGGATGTGCTGCGTTCGGCTGAGGCGCTGAAATCGGCGAAACGGAAACGCATCCACATCGTCATCGCCACCTCCGATCTGCACATGAAATACAAATTGCGGATCAGCCCGGAGGAGGTGATCCAGGCGACGATCGATTCCATCACCTTGGCCCGCCAGCATGCCGATGATGTGGAATGGTCGGCTGAAGATGCCACGCGGTCCGACCCGGATTTCCTGTGCCGGGTCGTGGAGGCGGCGATCGGCGCCGGGGCGACCACCATTAACCTGCCCGACACGGTTGGCTATGCGCTGCCAGAAGATATGGCGGCGATGTATTCCAACATCCTCAACCGGGTGCCCGGCATCGAGAAAGTGGTGCTGTCGACGCATAACCATAACGATCTCGGGCTGGCGGTGGCCAATACCATCGCCTCCTTCCGTGCCGGGGCGCGGCAAGTGGAATGCACCATCAATGGCATCGGCGAACGCGCGGGCAATGCCTCGCTGGAGGAGATCGTCATGGCCATTCGCACCCGCAAGGATGCGATGCCGTATGACAATAACATCGTCACGACGAACATCCTGCGGACGTCAAAGCTGCTATCGACCATCACCAGCTTCGATGTGCAGCCAAACAAGGCAATCGTAGGGCGCAATGCCTTTGCGCATGAGGCGGGCATTCATCAGGATGGCGTGCTGAAGATGGCGGCGACCTATGAAATCATGACGCCGGAAAGCATCGGCTGGGCGAGAAATTCGCTCGTGCTCGGCAAGCATTCCGGGAGGGCGGCGTTCCGCGACCGGCTGACTACCTTGGGCTACAAGATCGGCGACAACCAGTTGAACGACGCCTTCCGTCGTTTCAAGGATTTGGCCGATCGCAAGAAGGTCGTATTCGACGAGGATATTGTTGCTCTCGTGGACGACGAAGTGGTGCGCGATCATGAGCGAATCAAATTTCTGTCCCTCGATCTTCATGCCGGCTCGAAGGGTCCGGCGAAGGCGGAGTTGGAACTTAACATCGATGGCGTGACGAAAGCCGCATCAGCAACCGGCGACGGTCCCATAGATGCGACCTTCAAGGCAATCCAGCAGATTTTTCCGCACAATGCTGTCTTACAGCTTTTCAAGGTGGACGCGGTGACCGAGGGCACCGACGCGCAGGCGCGCACCACTGTACGGCTGGAGGAAAATGGCAAACTGGTCGATGGCCAGGGTGCCGATACCGACACCATCGTCGCCTCCGCCCGCGCCTATGTGCATGCGCTGAACAAGCTGCTGGTCAAGCGCGAACGGACGGAGCCCAAGTCATTTGTTGCCTGAAATAGCGGTTTTTTTGGAGGGGTATTCCTCTTCCCCGGCCGTCCAGAGAGGGGGCCTTATGGCCTAAAGCTGACCAACCCCGCGTCCGATGTCTCCTCCTGCTGCATTGGGTAGTTAAGCTGACAAAGCCAGCTTTTGGGCACCATTCTTCCTGCGCCCCCCGGCATTTGCCTCGGCCGCCAAAACGGTGCAAGTGTGGTGTTCGATAGTCCGTGCTCGGGCAACCCTAGCTGGCATAACGCTGGTTGGAGAAACGCGGAATCAGGTATCGATGAAACTGCTCTTGACTGGTGGATGCGGATTCATCGGCTCGGCGGTGGTACGACATCTGCTGCGCACCACGGACGATACCATTGTCAACATCGATAAAATAACCTACGCGGCCTCGGAAGACGCGCTTGAAGAGGGTCGCACCCATCCGCGCCACCACCTGATCCGCGCCGATATCTGCGATCACGCGGCGATGACCCAAATTTTCGCCACCCATACGCCGGACGCGGTGATGCATCTAGCGGCCGAGTCGCATGTGGACCGTTCCATCGATGGGCCGGGGGCCTTCGTGCAGACCAATGTCGTGGGTACCTACACGCTGCTGGATGTTGCGCGCGCCTATTGGGCTGGGCTGCCAGCGGCGCGGCGGGATATGTTTCGATTTCATCATATTTCGACGGACGAGGTGTTCGGCGCGCTTAGGCCGGGCGATCCACCATTTACCGAGGCCACACCCTATGACCCGCGCAGCCCCTATTCGGCGTCAAAGGCGGCGTCAGACCATCTGGCGCGGGCGTGGCGGCATACCTATGGTCTGCCGGTGATCGTATCCAATACCGCCAATAATTACGGGCCGTGGCAGTTTCCGGAAAAACTCATCCCGCTGATGATCCTGAATGCGCTGGAGGGAAAACCGCTGCCCGTCTATGGCGATGGTTCCAATCAGCGGGACTGGATTTTTGTCGCTGACCACGCCGCGGCCCTGGAGCTTGTGTTAAAGCGGGGGCAACCCGGCGCGACCTATGCCATCGGGGCGCGCCAACCGCGCAGCAATCTGGCGGTCGTGCGCGCGATCTGCGCCGCGCTTGATGTGCGCCTGCCCGACCCCGCCGGACCACGGACCAGGCTGATTACCTTCGTGGCCGACCGGCCGGGGCATGATTTCCGCTATGAGATCGATCCGTCGCACGCGGAGGCCACGCTCGGCTGGACAGCCACGCATGATTTGGATGTCGGGCTGGCGCGCACCATAGACTGGTACCTGGCCAAGCATGCGTGGTGGGAAGGCATTCGGGCACAGCGCTATACCGGTCAACGGCTGGGCGCGGCGAGATGAGGAAGGCATGAAGGGAATCGTTCTTGCCGGTGGGTCTGGCACCCGGCTGCATCCGATGACCCTGGTGGCATCGAAACAGCTGTTGCCCGTGTATGACAAGCCGATGGTGTATTATCCGCTCAGCACGCTGATGCTGGCGGGGATTCGTGACATTCTGCTGATTTCCACCCCGGCCGACCTGCCGCAATTTGACCGGTTGCTAGGCGATGGGACGCGGTTGGGGATCAAGATCAGCTATGCCGAGCAGCCAAGCCCGGATGGTATCGCGCAGGCCTTCCTGATTGGGCGGGAGTGGATCGGCGGCGAGCCTTGCGCACTGATCCTGGGCGATAATCTGATCCATGCCGAACAGCTTTCCACGTTGCTGCGCGAGGCGGGGCGACGTACGCAGGGGGCGACGGTGTTCGCCTATCAGGTACGCGACCCCGAACGCTATGGCGTTGTCAGTTTCGATGACAGCGGGCGGGTGTCGGAGATCGTGGAAAAGCCGACCGCACCGCAATCCAACTGGGCAGTGATCGGGCTTTATTTTTATGATGCGCGGGTGAGCGAATTGGCGGCGTCACTGCGCCCCTCGCCTCGCGGGGAGTTGGAGATCACCGATCTCAACCGGCTTTATCTGGAGGACGGCAGCCTGACGGTAGAACGTCTCTCGCGCGGCTGCGCCTGGCTGGATGCCGGCACACCGAATAGTCTGTTGCAGGCGGCAAGCTTTGTGCAGACCATCCAGGCTCGCACCGGCATGCTGGTAGGCTGCCCGGAGGAGGTGGCGTTCCGCGTGGGCGCGATCGATGCCGCGGGGCTGCGGCGCGAGGCGGCAAAACTGGGCAAGACCGAGCTGGGCCGGGTATTGATGGAACTGGCGGAGGGACGGTTGGCGTGAGCGGTTTTACCGAACCCCTTGCCATTCCCGAGGTGAAGCTGATCAGGCCGCCGCGCTTTGGCGACGCGCGGGGGTTTTTCTCCGAGGTTTTTCATGCGCAGCGTTTTGCCGAGGCCGGGGTCGCGGGTCCGTTCATACAGGACAACCATTCGCTGTCCGCCGCCGTCGGCACGGTGCGCGGACTGCATTTGCAGATCGCGCCGAGCGCGCAGGGCAAGCTTGTGCGAGTGACGAGGGGCGCCATCTGGGATGTGGCGGTGGATGTCCGGCATGGGTCGCCGACATTCGGGCACTATGTCGGCAGGGAATTGAGCGCGACAAACTGGTTGCAGATGTGGATCCCGGTGGGGTTTCTGCATGGGTTCTGCACCTTGGAGCCGGATACCGAGGTGCTATACAAGGTGACCGCCAAATATGACCGCGAGGCCGAACGTGGGGTTGCGTGGGACGATCCCGCGCTGGCCATTCCCTGGCCGGCGGCGGCTGGCAGGGCGGTTCTGTCGGACAAGGACCGGGTGTTACCAGCGCTGGCGGACTGCCCGGTCTGGTTCCGCGCGTGAGTTTGCTGGTCACCGGCGGGTCCGGGCAGGTGGCGCGCGCGCTGGCGGCGCGAGGGGCGCGCGTGGTGGGGCGGCCGGCGTTCGATTTCGACCGGATGGAGACGGTTGAAGCCATCTTCAAGGCCGCACCGCCGTCTTTGGTGGTAAATGCGGCGGCCTATACCGGGGTGGATGCAGCGGAGGGAGATGAAGCGACTGCGCTGCGGGCCAATCGCGACGGGCCGGCGGCATTGGCCCGGTTATGCGCGGAGGCGGGGATTCCGCTGGTCCATCTGTCCACGGATTATGTGTTCGATGGATCCAAGGGCGCGCCCTATGTGGAAAGCGATCCGGTGGCGCCGCTGGGGGCGTATGGGCGCAGCAAGTTGGCGGGCGAGCAGGCAGTGCTGGAGGCATGCCCGCGGGCGATCGTGCTACGCACATCATGGATTTATGCGGCGACGGGCAGAAACTTCGTTCGCACCATGTTGGGGTCGGCGGCGAACACCCGCCGGGTCCGCGTGGTGGCAGACCAGCAGGGTAATCCGACGGCGGCGGATGATCTAGCGGATGTTATTCTCGCTATCGTCGGCCGCATCGAGCGCGACGGCTGGCGTGGCGAATTTGCCGGCATCTTCCATTCCGCCGGCAATGGTGCCGTGACATGGCACGGGTTTGCGTTGGCTGTTTTCGCGGAAGCGGCGCGGCATGAGCTGGCGTCGCCGGCGGTGGAGGCTATCACTACCGAAGACTGGCCGACGCCGGTGCGCCGGCCGCCGGATTCGCGGCTGGATTGTACGAAGTTAAACGCCGTGTTCGGACTACGCCTGCCACCCTGGAAGGAAAGTCTGGCCAGGGTGGTGGACGCGATCTTCGCTACGCGCGAAAAGTAAACGGCGCCCCGTTTACCATGGCGGACTTGGCGAAGGCGCCGCCTTGCGCGAGCGCCTGCCGGCCGGCCGCCAGGATCGGGTGGAAGATATGCCAGATATGCGGCATGTCCGGCCAGACATCGAGGCGCACTGGCACACCAGCGACGGCGGCGCGGCCGGCGAGACGGATGGAATCGTCGAGTAGGGTTTCGATGGAGCCGACCTGGATCAGTAGCGGGGCGATACCTTTCAGATCCGCATAAAGCGGCGCGGCGAGCGGGCTACGCGGGCTGGCACCGCCCAGGTAGAGCCTGGCCATTTCCAGGATGGTTTCCTTCTGAACCGTGGGATCTCTGCCGGCGTTAGAGGCCATTGTGCCGCCCAGCGCCTCCATGTCGATCCAGGGCGAGATCGTCCAACCCAGGGCGGGTTGTGGCAGGCCGGCCTCGCGGATGGCGACCAGGGCGGCGACCACCAGGCCGCCGCCGGCGCTGTCGCCCGCGATGGTGATTTTTCCGGGCGCGATACCTTGCGCGAGCAATGCACGATAAGAGGCGATTGTGTCGTCGACCGGTGCAGGGAATTTATGCTCGGGCGCCAGGCGGTAGTCGAGCGCATAGGTGGGCACGCCGGCGGCGCGGCCGGCTTCCGTCACCATGTGACGGTGACTATCGAGCGAGCCGATTACATAGCCCCCGCCATGGACGTAGAGAATGGCACCAGATGCATCGTCATCCTTGGTGCGGCTTTTTTCCGCTTTGACGCCGTTAAGATTTAGTTTTTCTACCGTTACGTCGACGGCGGGGGGGAAGGCCTTAGCGAAGGCATCGATCGCCGCGCGGCGCTCCGCCACCTCAGTAATTTTCGGACGCGCACGCAGTGTTTCGATCAGTTTTTGCAGCTCGAAATAGCTCATCGCAACAGTTCCTATTCTCTTATGGCCAACCAGCGCCAGGGATATCGACATGGGTGAATTCGATCCGCCCCGTGCGGGCCGTGGCGGAGTCCGGGCCGCGCGTGGCGCTGGTGCACAGTAGCAATGTACGCCGGTCAGCCCCGCCCAGCATACAGGCATAGACATGCCTCCCCTCGGCAGTATGGACGATAGTGTCAATTTTGCCGCCGTCCAGCACCCGCAGGCATTGCGGCGCGCGCGCGTGGCCGACCCACACGGCGCCCTCGGCATCGAGGCAGATGCCATCGGGCACGACACCAGGCAGGTCAGCGAAAAGGCGGCGATTAGAGAGACTGCCATCGGCGGCGATGTCGAAGCGGGTGAGGCGGTTCGCGTAGCTTTCGGCGACGATCAGCGCCTTGCCATCCGGTGTAATGACGCACCCATTGGGAAACTCCAACGCATCGGCGGCGATGCTGGCACTGCCGTCTGGTTCTACCTTGATGATGGAGGCGGACGCGCGCGGCGCCCCACCCCACATATCGAAGCCGAAATTTCCCACATAGGCGCGACCCGCCGGGGTCACGACCATATCGTTGCAAGGGCCGTTGGCGAGTGACGAGAGGTCGCTATGGGTGACAAATCCGGTTGCTTCCCGGCGCAGCAGGCGGTGGTTGTTCATCGACACCACTAACAATTTTTCGTCCGCCGTCCAGCCGAGGCCGGAGGGGGATTCAGCAACGCTACCAATTTTTTCCACCCGTCCGCCGAGGTCGGTGGCGATGATGTCCAATCCGTGGATGTCGGAGAACCACAATCTTCCGTCATGCCAGCGCGGGCCTTCGGGGAAGGCGAGGCCGGGGACGAGGGTTTGGATCACGTGTGTCATCGCTTACTCGATAGGAATGAAAATGGAATGGCGCATCTTGCCGCCGATGGATTGCGAGAGATGGCCCTTTCCGGTGGTGTCCTCCACCAGGATGACTTCGCCAGCCTTGATCTCCCGCGCCTCCCCGTCGCTGGCGGTGATTTTGACGCCGCCATCGAGATTAACGATGTATTGCCGGCGGGGTGCGGGATGCCAGGAGAGGTCGTAATCGCCAGATGTTTCCCGGAAGATTACACCGGTGGCCGGCAAGCGCGCTGAAAGTTTGGAGAAATTACGTTCCTCCATCCAGTTGATTTCGATGTCGCGGAAATGCGATTCACCATTAGCATCGGTGTATAGATTATGGATACGCATGTTATTTTTCCTATCATCCGCTCGTGAGACGGCGTGCCACAAAATCTAACCGGTCCTGGCCCCAGAAGATTTCATTATCGATCACGTAACTGGGCACGCCGAAGACGCCGCGGTCCAGGGCGACTTGGGTGTCCGCGTTGCGCCGTTCGGCCCATTTTGGATCGGCGGCCAGAGCCAGCACTGCCCTGGGATCAAGATCACAAACACGGATCAGGCGGCCGAGCACTTCGGGGTCGGCAGGGTTAAGTTCTTCCTCCCACACCGCTTTCAGTACGCGATGAGCTACTTCGACGGCGATGTTGTCGCCGGCGGTTTCGCGCAGCGCGATGACGCAACTGGAGGAGAGGGCTTCACTGGAGGGAAAGTGCTTGGGTTCGAGATTGATCGGGATGTCGAGGGCGTCCCGCCAGCGCCGCAATTCCATCATCCGGTAGGCGCGGCGTTGCGGTGAGCGTTGCGGCAAAAGAAAGCCGCCTGAGGCCGGAAAAATGGTGCCTACATCCACCGGATAAATACGCAGAGATGCGCCGCATCTGGCGGCATAATCCTCGATACGTTGCGCGCCGAGATGGGTCCAGGGGGAGTTGAGCGAAGCGTAGTAGTCGATGTGCAAGGGCATCAGTTGGCAGTCCCTCTTATTGCGTCACGGTCCGCGTAGGCGGACCTTCCATGCCTTTTCTTAGTAGCCAAAGGACAAGGCGTGGATGGCCGGCGTGTGTCGGCCATGACGTATGGTGGAAGATTAACGAATCCGGCCCATGGCGCGCAGGTTGCGTTCCACGTCGCCCATCAGACCAGTGTAAGGCTTAACGGTGGAGAGATCGCGAATTTGGCCGATGGATTCGTGCACCATCTCCGGCGTAACAGGTTCGGCGGGGTCGAATTGCACGCCCTCGGTGATGAAATATTGCACGCGGGCATAGCCGCCGGCGGTAGCGGCGATGATTTCGCCGTTGGCGTCGCATTCCTCGCTGCACATCCAGGCGACGGCGGAGGAGACCAGTTCGGGCTTCATCCATTGCGCCATATCCGGCGGCAGCAGGGGTTCGGTCATGCGCGTTAAGGCCGACGGGGAAATCGCGTTGCAGAGGATATTGTATTTCGCCCCCTCAAAGCGCAGGCAGTTGATTAGGCCGACGACGCCGGTTTTTGCCGCACCGTAATTGGACTGGCCGAAATTGCCTACCGTGCCAGAACCGGAGGTGGTGACGACGATGCGACCGTATTTCTGTTCGCGCATGATCGCCCAGGCAGCCTTGATGGGATAGACTGTGCCCATCAGATGCACGTCCACCACGGCGCGAAAATCGTCCATCGACATGTTGCTGAACGCCTTGTCGCGCAGGATGCCGGCGTTACAGACCAATATGTCCACGCTGCCCCAGGTTTTCATTGCAAGGTCGATGGTGCCGGCGGCCGCGGCCTCGTCAGAAACCGAGCCATAGGCGGCAATTGCCTGGCCACCGGCTGCCTTGATTTCCGCGACCACCTGGTCCGCCGCCGCATGGGTGCCACCAGTGCCGTTCAACGATCCGCCGGGATCGTTTACCACCAGTTTTGCCCCGCGCGAGGCGAGCAGCAGAGCGTGCTGGCGGCCCAGCCCAGCACCGGCGCCAGTGACGATGGCGACGCGATTGTCGTAGCGGATGGTCATGGAAGCTTTCCTCCAGCGGCTTTTCTCAGGCCAGTTTAGAGCGGGTACCGGCACAGCGAAAGCTATCACCGCTTGCAACCGACGGTTCGGAGCGTTAGGCCCTCCGCCATGGACAGAAGCCCACCGCATGACGAGACCCCCAACCCGGCTGCCGCCGAAGATCTGACGGCGGCAGTGCATCGCCTGGGCCAGGCCCCCGTTCTGGTGATCGGCGATGTGATGCTGGATCGCTATGCCTATGGCTCGGTCCGGCGGATCAGCCCGGAGGCGCCGATCCCGATCCTGTCGGTGGACCGTGACGTGGCCGTGCCCGGTGGAGCGGGCAATGTAGTGCGCAATCTGACGGCGCTCGGCGCCGCGGTGGCGTTCGTGGCGGTGGTGGGGGATGACCAGCCGGGATCGGAACTGACCGGGTTGATCGGTGCGGAACCGGGGGTCGAGCCCTGGCTGCTGGTGGAAAGTGGGCGCACCACCACCGTGAAAACTCGCTATATCGCCAATGCCCAGCAGATGCTGCGCGCGGATCGCGAGCAGACCACCCCCATTCAACCGAAGTTGGCGGAACGGCTGCTGCGGATCGCGCGCGATGCCATGGCGGCGACCTCCATCGCCGTGTTGTCCGATTACGCGAAGGGTTTGCTAGCTGGCGATGTCGCGACGCGTTTGATCTCGGCGGCGCACCAGGCAGGGCGGCGGGTGATCGTCGATCCGAAGGGCACCGATTATGCGCGTTATGCCGGTGCCGACATCATCACGCCCAACCGGGGTGAGCTGGCGCTAGCTACCGGCATGGCGGTGGAGAGCGAGGCCGAGCTGGTTGCCGCCGCGCACGTGTTGCGCGACGCGCACGGATTTGGCGCCTTGCTAGTGACGCGATCGGAAGACGGCATGACCTTGCTGGACGGCGATGGCGTGCGTCATTTTCCGGCCCAGGCGGCCGAGGTTTTAGATATTTCCGGCGCGGGTGATACGGTGGTAGCAACCCTGGCCGCCGCCCTCGCCGTGGGATTAACGCTGCCGGTGGCGGCTCAGCTGGCCAATATCGCCGCCGGGGTGGTGGTGGGCAAGATTGGCACCGCCGTGGCGCGCAAGGCCGATCTGCTGAACGCGATTTCGCCGGGGGGCGGGGCGTTGCGCAAGGTGATGAGCCGGGAAGCGGCGGTGGAGCAGGCGGAACGCTGGCGGCGGCGCGGCTGGCGGGTCGGCTTTACCAACGGCTGTTTCGATCTGCTACATCCGGGCCATGTGCATTTGCTGGAACAGGCCCGTGCGGGCTGCGACCGGCTGGTGGTGGGGCTGAATTCCGACCCCTCCGTCCGCCGGTTGAAAAGCGCGGGGCGGCCAATGCAGCCGGAGGCGGCGCGCGCGGCGGTACTGGCCAGCCTCGCCAGCGTCGATCTGGTAACGGTGTTCGAGGAGAACACGCCGCTGGAATTGTTGACCGCGTTACGCCCGGACGTGCTGATCAAAGGCGCCGATTACACCATCGAGAACGTGGTGGGCGCCGATCTGGTGCAGCGCTGGGGCGGCCGCGTGATGTTAGTCGAGCTACTGGACGGGTATTCGACTACGGCGACGGTGGCGCGCCTGACGAGAGGCTGATTGAGGCTCTCCATTTGCCGTCCGCGGGTGGCGCGACTAGCCTTTGTGCGTAGGAACTAACATCAACTTACGGATGGGGTGGCGATGGAACGTATCGATGTCAGGGGTCGGGTGGTAGAAGCCTACATGGCGGGCAACGGACCGATCCTACTTTTTCTGCATCCCGAAGATTTTTTTACCCAGCATCGGCCGTTTCTTGACCAGCTGGCGCGGCATTTCCGGGTTATCGCTCCGCGCCATCCAGGTTTCGGCCAATCGGCGCTCCCCGAGGGATTCCGTACCATCGATGATCTTGCCTATCACACGCTGGATCTGGTCGCCGCGCTCAGGCTGAGCGATATCACCTTGGTGGGCGCATCCTTAGGTGGCTGGATCGGTATGGAGATGTGCGTGAAATCCACGCAGGATATTGCCCGGCTGGTATTGCTCGGCGCGGTTGGGGTTAAATTCGGTGGGCGAGAGGATCGCGACTTCGCCGATCTTTATGCCCTGCCGGCGCTGGATGTGACGCGGTTGCTGTTTCATGATCCGGATAAATTTATCCCCGACTATGCGGGGGTCACTGACGACGCGGCACTGGAAATCGCGCGGGATCGGCAGTCCGCGGGATATTTTCTATGGAAGCCCTATATGCACAATCCCGGCTTGCGGAAATGGCTACATCGCGCGCAGGTGCCGGCCCTGGTGATCAGCGGTGCGCAGGACGGATTTGTCGTACATGGCCATGCCGAAAAGCTGGCGGACGCCCTGCCCGATGGGCGGGTGCAGATGATCGCCAATGCCGGGCATTATCCGCAAATCGAGCAGACGGAAGCGGTTGCGGCCGCCATCACCGCCTTCGCCCAACGCGGACCCAAAAGCCCGAAGGAACCGTAGCATGAAAGTCTGGCACTTCAGCGAACTCGCCTATCATCCGGCCTGGGAGGAACTCGGCAATTCCCTGCGCAATGTCATTCCTAGCCGGGTGATGGATCCGAAGATCGCCGCCGACCTTTATCATCGTTACTTGGATGAATGGGCGCTGTGCGATGATCTCGGCCTGAACATCATGATGAACGAACATCATGCGACCGCGACCTGTATCGACGCGGCGGTGACGGTGCCGATGTCAATTATGGCACGCGAGACAAAAAAAGCGCGCCTACTCTGCCTCGGCATGCCACTGGCCAATCGGCAGGACGCGGTGCGGGTGGCGGAAGAATATGCGATGATCGATGTGATCTCTCGCGGTCGGCTGGAGATGGGCTTCGTGAAAGGTGCGCCGTTCGAGGTGTATCCAGCGAATTCCAATCCGGCCGATCTGATGGACCGTTTCTGGGAAGCGCATGACCTGATTATCAAGGCAATGACCAGCCATGATGGGCCATTTAACTTCGAGGGAAAGTATTACCAGTATCGGCAAGTTAATGTCTGGCCGCGCCCGTATCAGGCCCCGCATCCGCCGGTGTGGATCACGGTCTCCAGCCCGGAAAGTTGTGCCGCGGTGGCAGATAAAGGGTATGTGATCGCCACTTTGAACACCGGATTTACCCGCACGCGCGGACTTTACGATGCCTATCGCAACCGCGCCGCCGCACTTGGTAAGCCGGCGCCGAATGATCGGTTTGCCTATCTGGCGCTGATCGGCGTGGGGGGAACGAAGGAAGAAGGCTATCGCCGTGCGCATCAGATCGGTGATTACAGCCGAACCACGCCGCGCACGGCCAGCCAGTTCTGGACCCCGCCAGGTTATAACCCGCTGGCTACTGCGGCGCAGGGGATCAAAGCAGGGCCGGCCGCCGGGGCTGGATCGATCTTTACCATCTTAGGGCGCAATGGGCGGCGGATCGACGCGATGACGGCGACAGTGGACGATTTCATCGATGCCGGGCTGATGTTCGCCGGAACGCCGGATATGGTGTTCGACCAGATCAAGGATTTCTACGACACCGTCGGCGGCTTCGGGCATCTGCTGATGATGGGCCAGGGCGGGCATATCAGCCACGCGGACACGGTGGCCAACCTGAAGCTGTTTAGCCAGGAAGTGCTCCCCAGGGTCGAGGAATTAGCATAGGATTTTACAGACATGAAGTTACTGAGCCCCGGCGCCATAGATTGCGATATTCATCCGGCTCTGCCCAGCACGGCAGCGCTGCTACCTTATTTCGATGATTACTGGTGCGAGCATATCCTCCAGCGTGGGCTTGACCGGGATAATCTGGATACTGGGGCCTATCCACCGGGATCGCCTTTATCGGCACGCCCAGACTGGCGCGGAGAGGGCAAACCCGGAGCAGATTTTGGGCTTCTGCGGGAGAAATGCCTAGACGGGTTCGGATCGCGCTTTGCCATCTGCAATGTGCTACATGGCGCGCAAGTGATGTATTCGGAAGACCTATCCGCCGCGCTGTGTCGCGCAGTTAATGACTGGGTGCGGGCTGAGTTGCTGGATCGCGATCCGCGGCTGCGTGCCTCCATCGTGGTGCCGGTGCACAGCGCGGAGCTGGCCGCGGCGGAGATCGAGCGTTGCGCGACCGATCCACGGTTTGTGCAGGTTCTTCTTCTTGCAATGGCAGAGCTACCGCTAGGGCGGCGACAGAACTGGCCGATCTATGCGGCGGCAGAACGCCATGGGCTACCGGTGGGGGTGCATGCGGGGTCCAGCTACCGGCATGCGCCGACATCGATGGGGTGGCCTTCTTATTATCTGGAAGACTATGTCGTGCAGGCACAGGGTTGCGCGGGGGCGTTGAACAGCCTGATCTGCGAAGGCGTGTTCGTACAGTACCCGTCGCTGAAAGTGGTGCTGATAGAATCCGGAGTCACCTGGCTACCCGATTTTATCTGGCGGGCAAACAAGACCTGGCGGGCAGCGCGGATGGAAGTGCCGTGGCTAACGCGCTCGCCGGGCGAATATATCCGTGAGCATGTGCGGCTGACGGTGCAACCATTCGACGCGCCTCCATCGGTAGCAATGGCCGAGCGGATCATTGAGGAAATTGGCTCGGACGAAATCCTGCTGTTTTCAAGCGATTTTCCGCATTGGCATTTCGATGGGGACGCGGCATTGCCGGAGGGAATTTCCTCCGCTCTGGCGCGCAAGATTATGGTAGATAATCCGTTGCGGACCTATCCGCGTTTGGCTCAACCTGTATGAAACCGGAGTGATGCCGATGAACATCGTGGTAACCGACAGACAGCCGGAAATCTCAACCCAAAGCCTGCTGGGCTATGTGGATTGCGATCTGCACCCTTATTTCAAGTCGCCCGCCGAGCTGGACCCCTTTTTATCCGAGCGTTGGCGAGAGCATCGGCACACGATTGGAGCGAGGTCGCGTCAGGCGCTGGCGAACATGCCGCAATATCCGCGTCTGTCGCCAGGGTTTGGCATGCGAATGGATGCATGGCCGGCAGATGGCAGCCATCCGGGGTCGGACTTGTCCTTGATGCGCGAGCAATTGATCGATGCGTTCGGCATGGCGCATGGCATCATGCTGCCGCTGCTGGGGCGTGGGGCGGATGAGCGCAATGTTGAATTCGGCGCGGCGATGTGCGCGGCGGTGAATAACTGGATGGCGCATCGGTGGTCGGACCCTGAACCTCGGTTAAAGGGCTCAGTGCAGATCACGGTCGAATATGCCGATGCGGCGATCGCGGAGATCGAAAAGTGGGCGGGCGACAAGCGTTTCGCACAAGTACAAATCCCGCCGCGCGGGTTGGAGCCTTTGGGGCGGCGGCGCTACTGGCCAATCCTAGAAGCCTGCGCGGCGAACGGATTTCCGGTAGCGCTGCATCTAGGCGGCACGGCGGGGCATCCCTCGACGGGGGGTGGATCGCCGTCTTTCTATCATGAGGAACATCATTCCTATGTGCAGAGCATGGAGGCACTGGTGACATCCTTGGTCTGCGAGGGGGTGTTCGAGCGGATTCCGAAGTTAAAGGTGGTGTTGGTGGAGGGCGGGTTTGCCTGGATTCCGGCGCTGACCTGGCGGCTCGATAAGCACTGGAAACGGTTGCGCGCGGAGGTGCCGCATCTGAAGCGACTGCCTAGCGAGTATATCCGCGATCATATCTGGGTAACGACGCAACCGGTGGAAGAGCCGGAGCGGCCGGGGGATATGTTGTCCACCCTGGAATGGATCGGCTGGGACCGGGTGATGTTTTCAACCGATTATCCGCATTGGGACCAAGACGATCCACGCCATGCCTTTAAGGTGGCAATTCCGGAACGCGAGAAGAAGATGCTGTTCCGCGACAACGCGCTGGCTTTCTACGGCCTGAAATAAATGATGACGCGCCATGTCGTTGCCACCGTGGATGAGATCGCGCCGGGGGGGTGCAAGATCATTACCGTAAGGGGGCGCGAGATCGGTTTGTTCAATATCGCATCGGAATTCTATGCCCTGATCAATCGCTGTCCGCATGAGGGGGCGGCGTTGTGCAAGGGCCGCATCACTGGGCGAATGGAAGCGGACAAGCCGGGGGAATACCGGCTGACCAAGGTGGGCGAAATGCTGCGTTGCCCCTGGCATGGGTGGGAGTTTGATATTCGCACCGGGCAAAGCTGGTGCGATCCGGACCATATTTTTGTCCGAAGTTACAAGGTGAGCGTTGAGCCCGGCGAAAGCCTGGTCAAGGGCCCGTTTGTGGCGGAGACCGTGCCGGTGCGAGTGGAGGGCAACTACGTCGTGGTGGATATGTAATGCCTTAGAGTTTGGCGGATTCGAAATAAAATTGGGGGCTTTGCTCCCAATCTCCACCAAGGACATGTCGCCCCTGGATCCGGGTCCGTATGGTGATGAGGAGGAACTGGCTCTAAGGACATGACGTCCTTAGCGGGATTCGGGGCAGCGCTCAGACCTTGCTTTCATTCGGTCATACTTTCTGCGGCGCCACCGCGCCGCCGCCACCGGCGCGGCCGCCATCAACCACGACATGACCGCCCGTCATGTGCCCAGAAAGATCGGAACTTAAAAATAGCACCGCGTTGGCGATTTCCTCGGGTAGGGCGTAGCGCCCATCGGGAGTCGCGGCGGAGGCCATGCTGTGGGCAACTTCCGGTGCAGTGGGGCTGCGCATTGCCTCAATGGAACGCATCATGCGGGTCTCCACCGGGCCGGGGCAGACGGCGTTGATGCGGATGCCCTGGCGCGCGACGTCGATGGCTACGGATTTCGTCATGCCGAGCACGGCGTGCTTCGACCCTATATAGGCGATCATGCCCGGTGAGCCAAACAGGGCGGCGGTGGAGGCGGTATTGACGATGCTGCCGCTACCTTGTTTGAGCATGACCGGCAGCACGTATTTCATGCCGAGGAAGACGCCTTTGACGTTCACGGCTATCACCTGGTCGAACACAGCTTCGTCGTAATCGGGCATCGGCGTGAGTTTGCCTTCGATGCCGGCATTGTTGAAGAAGCAGTCGATGCTGCCATAGGCATCCAAGCAAGCCTGCACATAGGCGCGCGCGTCGGCGCTGCTGGTGACATCGGCACGGCGGAAGGTCGCGTCGCCGCCATTCTGGCGCACAATGCCGGCGGTGGCCTCGCCAGCCGCCGCATCGACATCGACCAGGAAGACTTTGGCGCCGCGTTCAGCAAAGCCGATAGCCGTGGCGCGGCCGATGCCACCGCCGCCGCCGGTGATCAGAGCTACTTTACCATCGAATTTCATAGATTTTCCCCTAGGTTTCCCATAGGCCTCGCCGGACGGAAGCCAACGTTAAGCCTCGCAAGTATGAGGGTCGGCACTATCCCCCACGCGGCCACCTACAGCACACTATCGTTGGGTGGCCAAGTAGGGTGAGAGTGCCGATCTTAAATTCAACGCGGCATTAAGGTTTCGGTAATGATGTGGATCAGCTCGACATAACTGCGCACCAGGACGTACACCACCGCGCCGGCGACGGTTCCGATGGGCAGGGCAGGCCAGGATGCGCCCGTCAGGAAAAGCAGCAGGGCGCCGAGTGGCACGCAAAGCGCCAACACGGCGGCTAGGATTTTGCCGTGGCGGTGCAGCAGGTTGATGATCGGGTAGTTTTCCATTTTCTCCCTCGCGCGGCACGATGCGGAGCACGCGGTATGGCATTGCCGCGCGTGCTTGTCGCCCTGGTGGGGGCCGCCTATCTTCCGTGCCGAAAATTAATCCGAAGGAAACCGTTATGAATGCCCCCGATCGTCTGCGTGCCCTGCTAGCGCAACCCGGCTTTGTCACCATGCCGGCAGTGTGGGATGGTCTGACCGCCAAGCTGGCCGCGGCCGCCGGGTTCAGGACGGCGTTTCTGTCGGGTTCCTGCGTCGCGGCCAGCCGGCTGGGGGGACCGGATCTCGATCTGATTTCGTTCGCGGAAATGTTTGATAGCTTCAACATGGTGCATGGCGCGGCGCCGGAAACCTTGGTGCTGGCTGACGGCGATCATGGTTATGGCAATCCGATGAATGTGCAGCGCACGGTGCGTGCCTATGGGCGCGCTGGCGCGGCTGCCATCCTGATCGAAGACAAGATTACGCCGCGCGCGCTGACTGCCGCGGGCAAGCCGTGCATTCCGCGCGAGGAAGCACGGATGAAGATGCGCGCGGCAGTGCAGGCGGCGCACGAGTCTGGCATTCTGATCCTGGCACGCACCGATTGCCGTCCCACTGCCGGCATCGACGAGGCTGTGGCGCGGATCGAGATGTATGCGGAGGAAGGGGCGGATATCCTGTTCCTTGATTCCCCGGAAAACGACGATGAAATCCGTCGTGCCGTGCTGGCCGCAAAAGGCAAGCCGTCGTTTGCCGTGTTGTCCCCCGGGGCACCACGCGCGACGCCATCGAAGACACAGGCGGAGGCGTTGGGCTTCAAGATCGGCACCTATCCGACCGGCATGCTGTCGCCGGCGGCGGCAGGGATGAAGGCGGGCCTGGCGGCCCTGGTGGCCGGCGAAGCGACAGCGGCGAGCGCGTTGCCGCCAGCAGAACTGCGCGCGATCCTCGGTTACGCAGACTACGACGCACAGGCAAAGCCGTTCATAATTGGCGGCTAATGCCAGGTCTGGGGGAGCATGACCTTTCGGAAGCAAGGTCGGGGCGCTGTCCCTAACCCCGCTAAGAGGCGATGCTACTTAAAACCCATTCATTTGGTGATGATGAAGAGGGAGGCTGCGAACCGCCCTGGGTTTGTCCGAGATTCCAACTTCTGAGAAGGTGGAGCGATGACAAGCAAGACGACGAACAAGTATTCCCCCAAGGTTCGTTCCCGCGCGCTGCAGCTGGTGGGAGTTTGGGTGCAAAGCCCCCAAACTTACTTCCGGTAGGTCGCACTCATCGAGACTTAGTATTAGCCGCTATTGGCCGGCAGTGTGCGTGGCCATAGTTGCGCGCGCCAGTGCCAGCCGATGGCGAGTGTCGCCAACAGGCCGATGCCGCAATAGAGGATGGCGGTTTCCCTGAAGCCCAGGCGCGGAATGAGGACGCCGGAGAGCAACAGGCCGACCGGCAGGCCATAGATCGCCAGCATACGTACCCCCATCACCCGGCCGCGGAAGCGTGGTCCGGCGATATGCAGCAGCATGACCGCCATCGGCACCATCGACAGGCTTTGTGACATGCCGGCTGCCACCAGCATCGCGTTCGCACCCAACATGGTGGGCATATGCACGAACACCAGCAGCATCGCATGCCAGGCGAGGGCGAAGACCAGCATGAAGCGGGCCGGCAGAATGCGCCGCCCGAGTAGGCTGACGATCAGCGAGCCAAGCAACGACCCGACGGCGAAGCTCGCGGCCAAGGTACCGAGGCCTGCCTGGCCGACGTGGAGTACATTACGTGCGACATAGGGTAGCAGGCCCAGGGTCCAGGGCCAGGCGGTTAGGTTGACGAGGAAGGCAAGCCACATACCCGCCAGCAAGACGGGGGTTTGCCAGACATGGACGACGCCCTCGCGCAGATCGCCCCAGGGCGAGGCGCTTGTAACGATGGTTTTGCGCGCGGGCGGCGCGCCGATGCTAAACGTTAACAAGCAGCCGGCGCTGTAGAACAGCGCGAACACCATGCAGGCAGGGCCCATGCCGATGGCGGCGTAGACCGCCGCGCCGGCTAGAGCGCCGGCGACGCGCGCGGAATCGGAGGTGATACGTGACAGCGCCACGCCGGCCATTAGCCGGTCCGGCGGCAGAATTTCCGCCGACAGCGCATTGCGCACGCCGGTATCGGAGGCGCGGATCAGGCCGGACAGGGCGGCGAGGAGAAAAACATAGAGCGGATGCAGGGCACCGGCAAAGGCGAGGCTCATCAGGCAAAGCGCCACCAGCGCATATACCGCGCGCATGGCGGTGAGCACGTTGCGATGGCCCAGTCGATCGCTCGCCATGCCCATGCCGGGCGCGATCAGGGTGCCGAGATATTGAAGCGCCCCGTAGAGCGTGAGCAGCAGAACGGAATCCGTTTCGACTAGAATGTACCAGCCGAGGACGATTACTTCCATCTCCGTGCCCCAGGAGGTGGCCAGATCGGCGGGAAACTGGAAGCGGAAAGCGCGGACCTGAAAGGGCGACAGGAAGCCGGGCCGACGTTGCGAAACCTCCATTCAGCGCATCGTGCCCATCATGTCATCGCTCCCCGGGCGGTCACCGGCCACAGGCATTCGACGCGGCCGTTGCGGACGCCGACATACCAGTCGTAGCGATCGACCGTCGGATCGCAATGGCCGGGCACGAGGCGCAGTTTTTCACCCAGTTTCGGCATGGTGGCCTCCGATGCCACATCCAGCTTACCGTGCTCGTCGGAGGCGCTGACATAGTTTATGTCGGGACGTTGCCAGATGAGCGGAAAGCCGGAATCGGTGGAGACGGCCTTGTGGCCGGCATCGAGGACGGCGAGGCCCTGGCGCGGCGCGCTCATCACCGTGGCGAGCACGAACAAGGCATGCCGGAAGGTGGAGATGGGCTGGCCCGCCGCATCCATGTTGCGCGCGTAATCGGCGTCCATGAAGGCGTAGCTGCCGGCTTGGATTTCAGTATAGACGCCGGAATGCGATTCCAGCTCGAAAGTGCCAGTTCCGGCGCCGCCGACGATCGGGCAATCGAGGCCCTGCTGGCGGAGTTGTTCCACCGTGCGGCGGGAACCCTCGGTGGCGAAGTCGATCATGGCTTTGCGCTCGCTGATGCTGCGCTTGTGCTGGGCGCTGCCGTGATAGGCTTGCAGGCCGCCAAAGATCAGGTGTTTCGAGGCGGCGATTTTCTTCGCTAGCTCCACCGCGTCCGGCCCTGGCTGGACGCCGCAGCGGGCGGCGCCGACATCGATTTCCACCAAGACGGACATTCGTACACCCGCATCAGCGGCGGCGGTCTCGATCGCGGCCACCTGGATGGCGTCGTCGACGCAGACCGCGACCTTGGCGATACGTTGCAACGCCGCCAGACGTGCCAGCTTGGAGGCGCCCACGACCTCATTGCTGACTAGGATATCCTGCACGCCGCCCCAGGCGAGGGCTTCCGCCTCGCCGGTTTTCTGCACGCATTGCCCGACGGCGCCGCGGGCGATTTGTCGCATCGCCACGACGGCCGATTTATGCGTGTTTGCGTGCGCGCGCAGTTTCGTGCGCGTGGGAGCGAGCAGAGCTGCCATGCGGTCGAGGTTGAATTCGAACGCGTCGAGGTCAAGCACCAGGGCCGGAGTGTCAATTTCATCCTCACGCATGCCCGGGTGGGCGGGTGGCGATTGTTGCATTGTCTCTCTCCCCAGGCTTTTCGGGTTGCCCCGGCGGTCCGCCGGTAAGGCGGCGAAGCTATAGCTACCTATCCGCAGGAAGCCGAATTCCACGCTGCTGTGCAGCCGTTTCGTCCGTGACCCATCCCCGGCGGCGCCGAGAGCAACGAAGACGGGCCGGGCTATCGCGCAGAACCGTCATCGGTGACCCATGGCCGATAAACTAGCTCGGCAACATGCCAGTCTCTCCCATCAGGAGGCATAGTCACGCCACCACCATTCCTTAGACCGTCAATCCAAAGGGGACAAGACATGTCCCATACCCGGGCTCAACTGACACACGCGGGTACGTATCCACATGATGTCGTGCGCATGGAACAATTTTATACCAGGGTCCGAGGCCTGAGCGTCACCGATTCCGGGTGGTCGCAGCGGAACAATTCGCGCCTGACCTTTCTCAGCGCCGATCCAAGGACGCATCACCAGGTGGTGCTACTGACCGGAGGCCGGAGGAGGCGAAGAGAACTCAGTTGCCATTTGACAAAGAAATTATATAGTTTCTACTTTACCACGATTTGCTGTGTCGGTCGCGTGCAAAGATCGCTCCATTTCAGGCGCTTCTCCTTGGTGGCCGCGCTCATCGTTCGCCGGCATGGTTGTCTGGCAAATTCAAAAAACGGAGGAAACAACATGAAACGCAGAACCATCGTCACGAGTCTTGCCGCCGCCGCAGTCGCGGCACCGTTCGTCAAGGCGAACGCCCAGGCACCGCTCACGCTGAACGGTGCCGTTCAGTTCAACGACGACCACGCATTCAACAAGGCGCTGCTCAAGTTCGAGGAGCTGGTGAAGAAGTACTACGGCAAGCCGATCAACTTCGTGCTGCACCGCAATTCCTCGCTCGGACTCGAGAAGCAGTATTTCGAGTACATGGCGCAAGGCAAGGCGGTCGACTACAGCATCGTCTCGCCGGCGCACATGTCGACCTTCTCAAAGGCGGCACCCTTCATCGACGCGCCCTTCCTGTTCCGCGACCTCGCGCACTGGAACAAGGTGCTCGACGCCGACTTGCTGAAGCCCGTTGCCGACGAGATCGCGCAGAAGGCCGACGTCATGCTGATCGGCTACGCCGGCGGCGGCACGCGCAACATCTTCGCCAACAAGCCGGTGACCAACCTCACCGAGATCAAGGGTCTCAAGGTGCGCGTGCAGGGCGCGCCGATCTGGTCGAAGACCTTCAGCGCCGCCGGCATGGCCCCGACCGTCATCGCCTACAACGAGGTCTACAACGCCATCCAGAACAACGTTATCGCCGCCGGCGAGAACGAGGCGGCGGGTGTCGAGACCATGAAGTTCTACGAAGTGGCGCCGCACCTTGCGATGACCGAGCACGCCATCACGATCCGGCCGATCTGTTTCTCGGGCAAGACCTTCAAGACCCTGCCCAAGGACCTGCAGGACGCCGTCATCAAGGCCGGCAAGGAGGCCGGCGCCTACGGCCGCCAGATCGAAAGCTCGGAGGACGAGCAGAAGCTCGTGGCGATGGAAAAGTCTGGCAAGCTAAAGCGTGTGCCGTTCAAGGACCGTGCGGCGATGAAGAAGCTCGTGGATCCAGTGATGGAAGCCTACGCCAAAGAGATCGGCGCCGACGCCATCTTCTCCAAGATCGTGGCTCTGAACTGACGTCGCGACGCGCAGCGGGCACCCGGCCCGCTGCGCTTTTCTCCAGCGTCGCCGGAAGGTTTTCTGAATGTTGCTTTCCACTACTCCCCCGCTCGGTACTCTCGAGTCGGGATGGCGCCGGTTCACGGCTGCCTATGCACGCCTGCTGACGTTCCTGCTGGTGTGCTCGGTGGCGCTGCTCATCGTCCCGGTCACGCTGCAGATCATCTCGCGCTACACCGCGCTGATCCCGTCCTACATCTGGACCGAGGAGATGGCGCGTTTCATGTTCATCTGGCTGGTCCTGATTGGCGCCATGGTCGGCGTGCGCGAGAGCAGCCATTTCGAGGTCGATGTCTGGCCGACCCTGTCGCGCCGCAGCGAAGCTGCCGTGCGCATCGTGGCGCGGCTCGGCACGCTCGCACTGGCCGTGGTCTTCGTGTGGGCCGGTACCGAGTTCACTCGCTTTGCCTGGTATCGCACGTCCGAGCTGGCCGACCTGCCGCTCTGGATGATCCACATCGCCTGGCCGGTGGCCGGCGTCACCTGGATCGTCTTTCTCGGTGAGCAATTTGTCGACGAGGCGCGAATCCTTTTCGGCAGGAGCACACCATGACCGGCTCCCTGTTCAGCGCCGGCGAGGCCGCCGCCATCCTGTTCGGTGGGTTCTTCTTGCTGCTGGTGTTGCGCGTTCCAGTCGCGATCGCACTCGGCCTGTCATGCCTGCCGCTGGCGTTCCTCGAGCCGCGACTCGGCACCATGATGATCGTCCAGGAGACGTTCAACGCCTACAACACCTTCATCCTGCTCGCGGTGCCGTTCTTCCTGCTGACGGCCAACCTGATGAGCGTGGGCGGCATCACCGACCGCCTGGTGGCGCTATCGCGCGCCATGGTGGGAAGCTGGCCGGGCTCGCTCGCGCAGATCAACGTCGTGCTGTCGGTATTCTTCGCCGGCATCTCCGGCTCCTCGACCGCCGACGCCGCCAGCCAAAGCAAGATCTTCATCGACGCCCAAACCAGGGAGGGCTACGACCTCTCCTTCTCGATCGCCATCACCGCCGTATCGGCGGTGCTGGCAGTAATCATTCCGCCCTCGATCCTGATGATCGTCTGGGGCGGTCTGATCTCGACTTCGATCGGCGCGCTTTATCTCGCGGGCGTCGTGCCGGGCCTGCTGATCGCCGGCGCCCAGATGGCGACGGTCCATATCTATGCTGTGCGCCGCGGCTATCCGACCTACAAGCGCGAAACGTTCCGCCAGCTGCTCTGCTCGATCTGGGTGTCGATCCCCGCGCTAATGACTCCGGTGATCATCGTCGGCGGCATCCTGGCCGGCTGGTTCACCGCCACCGAATCGGCCTGCGTCGCGGTACTGTACTCGGCTGTGCTGTCGATCGGCTTCTATCGCGCCATGGGCATGAAGGAGCTCTACAACGCGCTCCTAGACACCGGCCGGCTGGCGGCGGTGGCGCTGTTCTGCGTCGGCACGGCCTCGGCCTTCGGCTGGCTGCTGGCCTATTACAAGATCCCGCAGGGGCTGCTGGCCAACGTCACGGCCTGGGGCATGGGACCGATCGCCGTCGGCTTCTTCATCGCCTTCGTCTTCCTGGTGGTCGGCGGCTTCCTCGACGCCATTCCGGCGATCGTCATCGTCGGCACGGTGCTGGAGCCGCTCGCCAAGTCGGTCGACATGAACCCGGTGCACTTCGCCATCGTGTCGATCGTCTCGCTGGCGTTCGGCCTGGTGACGCCGCCCTACGGGCTATGTCTCATGATCTCCTGTGCCGTGGCAGGGGTGCGGCTGCGCTATGCGCTCAAGGACACGCTAATCATGCTGGTGCCGATGATGCTGGTGCTGGCGGCGATGATCATCTGGCCCGACATCGCGCTGTTCCTGCCGCGTCTGATCGCGCCGCATCTGTTGAAGTAGAGGATTCCGCTAGAAGGCTCCCGCCACCGACCGCTCGCCCTGCTGGCGACGGATGGCGTGGAAGCCATCGACGGTGCGGCTCATGATCTCGGCCACGGGCAGCACCTCGTGGATCAGGCCGACGGTCTGGCCGGCGAGCGCCAGCGAGGCCTCCATGTCGCCGCCGAAATAGACGTCCTTCACGCTCTTGAAGATCGCGCGGTCGAAGCTGCCCTCGCGGTCGGTCGCCCTCGAGCGCTCAGTCTTGAGCGCCCGCACACAAGGGCTCGACTTGCGGTTCAGCATCACCGCGTCGGTGTCGTCGGCGTCGACGATCGCTGGAAGAACTGCGCCAGGTGCGGGACGGGACGCTGGCTGAGGGGACATCGGGCATACGGATCACCACGCATGGCAATGCCTGATCGATCTATTTCTCCGACCCCAAGGGCAATACGGTAGAAGCCTATCTGGCTGCGCCTTTCCATATGCCGCAGCCCTTTGGCGAGCCATTCGATCTGGTTGCGTCGGACGCGGAGATCCCACGGGCGACGGAGGTGCGCTACCGCCAGAACCCCGGCTTTACGCCGCGCGCCACGCGGGAAGAAGGACAAATGGGGAAGTTGAGCGGGTAAACCGCGCGCGAGGCCTGTGCTATAGGGGGCCGATGCCAGCGCGCGCGACCCCTGACCCCGATACCGACCTGTTCTCCCTCCCGGGATCGGAGGGCGAACCGGCGACTGAGGCGCCACGTGGGCCGCGCCCGCTGGCGGACCGGCTGCGGCCGGTGTCGCTGGAGAGCGTGGTCGGGCAGGACCATTTGCTGGGGCCGGAGGGCGCGTTGACGGGGATGCTGGCACGCAGCTCGATGGCGTCGCTGATCCTGTGGGGGCCGCCGGGGGTGGGCAAGACGACCATAGCCCGGCTGCTAGCCGCGCGCGCCGGCCTGGCCTTCGTGCAGCTCTCTGCGGTGTTTTCTGGTGTCGCGGATTTGAAGCGTGCGTTCGAGGATGCGACACGCCGACGTCGAACAGCTCAAGGAACCTTGCTCTTCGTCGATGAAATCCATCGTTTCAACCGCGCGCAGCAGGATGGGTTCCTGCCCGTCGTGGAGGACGGCACGATCACGCTGGTGGGGGCAACGACCGAGAACCCGTCCTTTGCGTTGAACGGAGCGCTGCTCTCGCGCTGCCAGGTTTTCGTCCTCCGCCGGCTGGATAACGCGGCGCTGGAGGAGGTGCTCTCACGCGCCGAGGCCGAAATGCGCCGCGCCGCGCCGCTGACCCGGGAAGCTCGCGCCGCGCTGCTCGCCATGGCAGATGGGGATGGGCGCTATCTGCTAAATTTGTGCGAGCAAATTTTCGCCCTGCCCGCGAGGACCAAGAACCTGGATGCCACGGCGCTGGCGGAATTGCTGGCGCGGCGGGCGGCGCTGTACGACAAGGATCGCGAGGAGCACTACAACCTCATTTCGGCACTGCATAAATCCTTGCGTGGGTCGGATCCAGACGCGGCGTTGTACTGGTTCGCGCGCATGCTAGCGGGCGGCGAGGACCCGCGTTATATCGCGCGCCGGCTGACCAGATTTGCCGTGGAAGATATCGGCATGGCGGATCCGCAGGCCCTGGTGCAGGCGCTGGCGGCGTGGGAAGCCTATGAACGGCTGGGCAGCCCGGAGGGTGAACTCGCCATCGTGCAGACGATCATTTATCTTGGCACGGCGCCGAAATCGAACGCGCAATACACCGCCTATGGCGCGGCGCGGGGGGCGGCGAAAGCGCATGGCAGCCTGATGCCGCCGGCGCATATTCTGAACGCACCGACAAAATTGATGCAGGAGCTGGGCTACGGCGCCGGTTACGCATATGACCACGAGGCGGAGGACACGTTCTCTGGCCAGAATTACTTTCCCGATGGGATGGATCGGGTCCAGTTTTATCAGCCGCGCGAGCGCGGATTTGAGCGTGAAATCACCAAGCGTCTTTCTTATTGGGCAAAATTGCGTACGGAACGTGGCGCATGAGCACGCAGCAACGCGTTGTGACCGATGACGAGGCGGATATCCGCCTGGATCGCTGGCTGCGCCGGCATTTTCCGGGGCTGACGCAAGCCGCCATCCAGAAATTCTGCCGTACCGGACAGGTGCGCGTAGATGGCAAGCGGGCCGACGCAGCGACGCGCCTGGCGCCCGGGCAGGAATTGCGCATCCCGCCGATCCAGGCCAGCGCCGAACCGGTGAACGACGCACCGCGCGCCGTGCCAGTGGATGCGCGCACGCGCGCGGAGCTAGAACGCGCGGTGATTTATCGCGATGAGCAGATCATCGTCCTGAACAAACCGCATGGCTTGCCGGTACAGGGCGGGCCGGGGATCACACGGCATTTGGACGGCATGCTGGATGCGTTGCATTTCGGCTCGCCGCATCGCCCGCGCCTAGTGCATCGACTGGATCGCGATACTTCGGGCGTGCTGGTGCTGGCGCGCACCCCTGGTGTGGCGGCGAAGCTGGCCGCGGCGTTTCGCACGCGCGCCGTGACGAAAACCTATTGGGCCGTCGTCGCCGGGCGGCCAGTGCCGGTGGAAGGGCGCATCGACCTACCTTTGATTCGCATTGGTGGCGGCCCACGCGGGGAGCGCAGCGCGCCGGGCAATCGCAAGGACAAGGACGCTGTGCACGCCATCACCGATTATCGCACATTGGACAATGCAGGCCAAAAACTCGCCTGGCTAGAATTGCAGCCACTCACCGGACGGATGCATCAATTGCGCGTGCATTGTCTGGCGATCGGGGCGCCGATTTTGGGCGATGTGAAGTATCATGAGCCCGATCAGAACAATGCCGGCTCGGCAATTGTGGAAGGCTTACCGCCCGAATTGCATTTGCATGCGCGCGCCATCGCATTGCCCCATCCGGCTGGCGGAACTTTGATCATCGAAGCGGACCTATCTCCCCATATGAAGGAAAGTTTTCACCTGCTCGGCTTCGTCGCGCCGCCAGCACGCGCGGCGCGACGCGGGAACGAGGACGGTCGGAGTTAGCCACGCATGGCTTTGATGATCGCGCCGGAGAATGAACGACGCGGCGGTAACTGGCGGCGAATCCTGCTGGCCGCGGTGCTGGCACTGCCGGTCCTCGTGATCGGCCTCGTAGCCATGCTGTTCGATCCGGAGGACTATAAGCCGCAAATCATCGCGGCGGTGAAGCAGGCGACGGGGCGCGAGCGGGCGTCCGACGGCAAGCTGCGTCTGACATTCGTATTGCGCCCGACCATCGCGGCGGATCGCGTGCGCTTTGCCAACGCGCCGGAGGGATCCCGCTCCGAGATGCTGCGCCTGGAGCGGATCGAGGCGCGGATCGCGCTGCTACCCTTGTTGCAGAACCAGCAGCCTGGCCTTGCGCCTGCGCGTACAGCCACGGCTGCTAGGCCTGGGGGTAGCCATTCCGTTGCGGGTTGGCGGCAGCTTCGCCGCGCCGCGCGTGACGCCGGATCTGGGGGCGGCGGCGGGGGCGGTGGGGCAAACCGCGCAAAGCACGGTGGAGACGGCGATAGGCACAGTGGGATCGGGGCTGGGCGCGGTCGGTGGCGCCATCGGGCTGGACGGGGCGGGCCTTGACGCCGCCGGATGCCTGCGCGGCGCAGATGTCAATCGCGCGCTGCGGGCGGGCCGAGACAGCCGCACCGGCAGCGCCTCTGCGGCCACGGTCCAATCCACTACAACAATTATTACCACGTTGAACAAGGACGATGCGTGAAACGGTTCTGGGACACGGCCAGCTGCACGAAGACCGAGAACAGCTATGCCATTCTGCTCGACAACCGCCCAATCCGCGTGCCCGGGGGAGCAGTGCTGAACGTTGCCTCAGCCCCGCTGGCGGCGGCGATCGCGGCGGAGTGGCAGGCGGCGGGCGGAGCGAAGGGCGGCGAGATGAGTTTCGCCGATACGCCGCTAACCCGCCTCGCCGGCACCGCGCAGGAGCGGATCGACAGTAACCGCGCGACCAATATCACGGCCCTGGCAGGATACGCAGAGACCGATCTGCTGTGCTACCGCGCGGAAAGCCCGGAGCCGCTGGTCCGGCTGCAGGCGCGGGAATGGCAGCCCTGGCTCGACTGGGCGGCGCTGACCTATGGCGCACCGCTAAAAGTGACTGCCGGTATTCGCTATGTGGCGCAGGATCGCCAGGCGCTGGCGGCGTTGCGCGCGGCGGTCGCGGCGCAGAATACGCTGGTGCTAGCGGGCTTGGGAATCCTGGTGGCCTCACTGGGCAGCCTCGTGCTGGGCCTCGCGGTGACGGCGGGGGCGCTGGAAGCCAATGCGGCGCATCGCCTGGGCTGCCTGGATGAATTATTCCAGGAGGAATTCTGGGGTCCCGATGAGGAGGCGCTGGCGCGGCGGCTGAACGTAGCGACAGATGTGGAGATGGCGGCCCGATTTATTTCACTGGCACGCACATAACCGCAAAATACCTGCTCATCACTAGCCGCGTGCAGGGCGTTGGCTATCGCGACTGGATGGTGGTGACTGGTAGCGGGGGACACGCCCGCCGTCGAGGAAATGTTGCGCCGCTGCCGCCGCGGAGCACGCGCGGCAATGGTGACGAGCATTACCGAGACCTGGTGTTATCCCTCCCGGCAGGCGGCGCCATTTGGTTCGGTGCCGAACACGTCTTCCCAGGCTGCGCGCAGGGCGCTGTCGACTTCCACCATCGTGACCGGAATACCCAGCGCCGCGAGGCTGGTGACGCCGTGATCGCGCACGCCGCAGGGTACAATGCCGGTGAAATGCGCCAGATCGGGGTCCACGTTCAGCGCCACGCCGTGCCAACTGATCCAGCGGCTGACGCGCACGCCAATGGCGGCAATTTTTGCCTCCGCCCCCGTTGTCGGGTCGACGACCCAGAGGCCGACGCGGCCCGCGCGGCGTTCGCCGCGGATGTTGAAATGAGCGAGGGCGCGGATCAGCCATTCCTCTAACCCGTGCACATAGCAACGGACGTCTTTGGCCGGCACCCTGCCATGCGGGCGATTGAGGTCGAGCATCAAATAGGCCACGCGCTGGCCGGGGCCGTGATAGGTCCATTGCCCACCACGCCCGGCCGCGAAAGTCGGGAAGCGGAATGGGTCGGTCAACTCCTCGGATTTGGCCGAGCTGCCTGCAGTGTAGAGCGGGGGATGTTCTACCAACCAGATTTTTTCGCGCGCAGTGCGGGCCGCGATAGCGGCCACCCGGGCGCGCATCGCATCCAGCGCATTGGGGTAAGGGGTTAGGCCGTCGCTGACCTGCCATTCGATATCGTGGCATGCCGCCTGTTGGGTCATTGAACCTCCGTTGGTCATCCGCTATATCCCGCCGCCTGCCGGCAGCCTATGCCGGGTCGGCACGGTGCGGTCGTGGCGGAATGGTAGACGCGCAAGCTTGAGGTGCTTGTGGGGGAAACCTCGTGGAAGTTCGAGTCTTCTCGACCGCACCAATGGCGGATCGTCGGTTAGTTAGAGTATCCGTTTTGGTCAAGCCAAGACAGATACTCTAAACGCCAAATAGTAAAGGATTGGCGCATCAGATGCCGGCCAGCGAATAGGAGCGGTCGCGAAGGGCAGCCCATCCGCCCTTGCTGACGTAATCACACCGCGTTATGGCCTCTCGAAGCTATTGGCCGCCAAGGCGTGCTTGACTGTTGACGAGGTCAAGAACGCGACCAGCGCCTTCGCAGCGTCGACTTACCAACTAGCGGAGCCGACCTCGGCCACATATACAGAATAACTTTGGGCTCCCGCTGGCAGCGAAATGCAGTCCAAGCTTGGCACGAGCGGTACATCGCTCGCCACCTCAATGCCGATTTCAGCCTCACCTTTGGCCACCGCCACGGCGACCTCACTGCCGGACCGCACCAGTGTCGTCTTTGCCTTTACGTCCGTCGCAATCCTCAGGCGTTGCATCAGACGAGCCGTCCAAGGCGCGAACCCGTTCGCGGTGCGCCGTATAGACGCCACTAGCGATGATGATCGCGGCACCCAGCCAGGTCCAGCGATCCGGCAGGACGGAAAACACTAGAAAGCCTGCAATGGTGGACCAGAGGAGCTGGGTGTACGAAAACGCCGCCAGGATCGAGGCCGGCGTGTAGCGTAGCGACTGGATGACCAGCCATTGCCCGGCCGATGACAGCACGCTTTGCGCCAGCGCCAGCCAGAGTTCGCGCGGGCTGGGCATGACGATGCTGAACGGAATTGCCGCGCTCAGCACGATCAGGCCGGTCAGCGCGGACCAAAACATCGTAGTTTCAGCCCGGTCCGTGCCGGCCATTTTGCGCGTCAGGATCAAGCCGATGGCCCAGAACATCGCCGAGCCGACGCGGTACAGGCCTTCCGGCTGGAACGTACCGGTGCCGGGACGCAGCACAATCAGCACGCCCAGCATGCCGGCCGCGACTGCAGCCCAGCGACGGAGGCCCACCACCTCTCCCAGCAGTGGGATTGACAGCACGGTGACCATAATGGGGCCAAGAAAGCCGATGGTCGCGGCCTCCGCCAGGCCGATATCGCGGATGCCGAGGATGAACAGGATGGAAGAAGCAGCGAGGCACAGGCCGCGCGCCAGTTGCAGGCGCGGGCTGTGCACGTGAAAGGCCGGGCCGGAGCGGCGCCAGGTCATCATCAGGGCAAAACCCGTGAAGACGATGTAGCGCATCCAAGTGATCTGTACCGCGGGCAGACAGCAAGTCAGCGTTTTCGCGATCGTGTCGGCGACGGTGAAGATGATCGTCGCCATTATATAAAAAGTGATGCCACGCAGCGGTTCGTCTTTGATCATCTCCATTTTTCCCGCGCACGCACCCATTCCCGGTGCGCCGTTTACAGCCCGCTGACGAAGATGATTACCATGCCGAAGACCGTCCAGAGATCCTGCAGGGCGGCCAAAACCAGATCATCGCCGAAGGTGGACCACAGCAATTGTGTATAAAAGAGCGGCGCCAGGGTGGAAGCTGAGATGTGGCGATGCGCCAGGATCACCAGCCACTGGCCGAGCGAGCCCGGCACGCCTTGCACCACAGAGCCGCCTGCTGAAAGGCTCCGAAGCCGGGGCGCCTGATGATCAGCACACCGGTCAACCCCGCCACCACCGCCGCCCAGCAGCGCAGACGCACCACTTCGCCAAGCAGCAGGATCGACAGCACGGCGGCGATCACCGGAGCGACGAAGCCGACCGAAGCGGCCTCGGCCAGCGGCACGTTGTTGATGAAGAAGACGAACAATAGCGAGGCGGCAGTCACACAAAGGCCGTGCACGAACTATATCCCAGGATGAAGCGCGCGGAACGTTTAGTCCGAGCTCCGCGCACTGATCGCCAGCGTTATGATCGTGAAGATCAGGTAGCGCATCCAGTTGATCTGCACCGCGGAGAGATCGGTGGTGAGGAATTTCGCGATCGTGTTGGCGATGCTGAAGATCGTTGTAGCGGCAACGGCGAGCATGAAGCCGTGCAGGGGATCGCCCGGTGAGTAGGCCATGGAGTTCTTTGCGCGCCGCGCCGCCGCGCGCAAGAGGCTTGCGCCCGCGCCGTGGCCATGCCTGAAATACGTCGCGACGTGGCGCTGCATCACTGCATGAAGGGAAAAGACCATGGCTAAGCATGTGTTCGTCGTCTTCACCAACCCGGTGGCGGGTAAGGATAGCACCTATAATGACTGGTACACCAACCAGCATCTGCCCGATGTGCTGAATGTGCCGGGGTTCGTGTCGGCACAGCGGTTTAAATTGAGCGATACTCAGCGCGCCGCGGGGCCATTTCCATGGCAGTACATGGCGTTGTATCAGATTGAGACGGACGATCTAAAGAAGACGCTGGCAACCTTGGGAGAGCGATCCGGGACGTCCGCGATGGTAATGAGCGACGCGCTGGCCGCCGAGCGGCTGGCCTGGGTGTACGATCCGATCACGCCGTCGGTGAGGGCTTAGATCGCAACGGGTGTCGGTTTCGATCTAAGCGCAACAAACTAAACGTGAAAGCTTTCGCCGCAGCCGCAGCGGCCTTTTTCGTTCGGGTTGGTAAAAGTAAATCCGGAAGTAAGCGATTTTACTTCGTAATCCATGATCGTGCCGATGAGAAAGAGCGAGGCCTTGCGGTCCACTAGGACGGTGAGGCCCCGATCCTTGACGATCTCATCGCCAGGGCTGGGCGCGTCGGTCCAGCTCATGTCGTAGGAGAGCCCGGAACAGCCTTTCGTTTTCACACCGATACGCAACAGCTTGCCTTGCTCACCTTTTTCGTAAAGGGAATGCAGGCGTTCGGCGGCGGCATCCGTGAGAGCCATCAGCGGCGGGAGTTCACGGAGCGGCCGGCGAGTTGTTGTATTGGTGTCCATGGCGCGTGGCTTCCAGGTCAGAACATGTTCAGTTGTAGGCGGGCTTCCTCACTCATGCGCGATTGATCCCAGGGCGGATCCCAGACGGTTTCCACCTCGCAGCCGGACACGCCGGCGACGGCGAGGACAGCTTCGCGCACCTGTTGCGGGAGTTCCTGCGCCGCAGGACAGCCCGGGGCTGTGAGAGTCATTTCGACTTTCACGGTGCCGGTATCGGCAATCTCGATGGCGTAGATCAGGCCGAGCTCGTAAATATTTACCGGTATTTCCGGATCAAACACGGTGGCGCAGGCGGCAATGATGGACTCTTCCGTGATCTTCGGCACGGTTTCGCCGTCCGGGGTCCAGGCGCCGTACGCGGCTGGGATGGGGTTATTCACTACTAGCCTCCCGCACGCCTTCCAGCGCGGCTTCCAATGCATGCCAGGGAAGGGTAGCACATTTCACGCGCGAGGGGTATTCATACACGCTCGATAATGGTTTCAATTTTTCCAGCGGCTCGGCGAGGCTGGCCGAGCAGTCGGGGCAAATACCGGTGCTTACCATGTCTCGGAAGGCACCGAACAGCGCCTTGGTGTCGGCGGGGCTGCGTCCGCGAACAATTTCAGCCATCAGATCTGCCGAGGCGACGGAGATGGCGCAGCCGCGTGCCTCGAAGCCAATATCGTCGATAGTGTTATCGGGGGCGTATTTCAGCCAGAGCTGCACGCGATCGCCGCACATCGGATTGTCGCCCTTTGCAGTGGCATCGAAGGCAGCAAGGCGCGTGCCATGGCGCGGACGCCGGCCGTGATCGAGGATGACGTCCTGATACAGATCGCGGAGATCATCAAAGTTCATTTGAAGAACTCTCGAATTTTAATCAGGGCTGCCGCGAGCATGTCGATTTCGTCGTGCGTGGTATAGAGGCCGAAGGTGGCACGCGCGGTGCTGTCGAGGCCGAGGCGATGCATCAGCGGTTCGGCGCAGTGATGGCCGGCCCGCACGGCGATACCCTGACGATCCAGCAAAGTGGCGACATCGTGCGCGTGGGCGCGATCGAGGGTGAAGGAAATCACTCCACCGCGATCCTGCGCGCGGCCGATGATATGCACGCCCGCGATATCGGAGAGGCGGGCGATGGCATGTTCCGTAAGCGCACGTTCATGGGCGGAAATCGCCGCGTAGCCGATGGCACGAAAATAATCGATGGCAGCTTTCAGGCCGATTCCTTCAAGGATCGCCGGAGTGCCGGCCTCGAATTTATGCGGCACGGCGGCCCAAGTGGACTTTTCGTACGCGACCGAGGAGATCATGTCGCCGCCACCCATGAAAGGCGGCATGGATTCCAGGATTTCGCGCCGCGCCCAGAGCGCGCCGATACCGGTGGGGCCGTAGAGCTTATGGCCGGTGAAGGCGTAGAAATCGCAGCCGAGCGCCTGCACATCCACTTGCCTATGCACGATCGCTTGCGCGCCATCGAACAGAACTTTCGCGCCAGCGGCATGGGCCATGCTGACGATGCGCTCGGCCGGAGTGTAGGTGCCGAGTACGTTGGACATATGGGTGATCGAGACTAGGCCAACTTTCCCATCGGCGAGTAGAAGTTCGAACGCGGCCATGTCCAGCTCTCCCGCGTCAGTGATCGGGCAGACACGCAGTTCGATACCATGCGCGTCGCGCAACATCTGCCAGGGAACGATGTTGGAGTGATGCTCCATGCCCGAAATCAGCACCGCCTGGCCAGGTTTCAGGACGCCTCGGCCGTAGGAATGAGCGATGAGGTTGAGCGCGGCGGTAATCGAACTGGTGATGACGATTTCATCGCGCGAAGGCGCATTAAGGAGCAAGGCAATCGCGTCTCGGACAGATTCGTAAGACTCGGTAGTGCGCTCGCTCATCCAGTGGAGACCGCGATGGACATTGGCGTATTGGGTTTCCATCGCAGTCTTCATTGCGTCGATCACCGCACGCGGCTTTTGTGCAGACGCACCACTGTCGAGGAAGACGAAGGGCTTACCGCGGATGGTCTGCGACAGAATGGGAAAATCCTGGCGGATACGATGGACGTCGAATTTCGGTTGGCTTGTCACACGGGATTCCTTTGCCACCAGCTTTCCACCGCGTTTTCCAGCACGGCGCGAAACGCTTCATTGGTGACCATGTCGATCGACCCGGCGAGGAAGGCTCGGACCAGCATCGCGCGGGCTTGGATTTCGGGCACGCCGCGGCTGCGCAGGTAAAAAAATTGGTCGGCATCTAGCTCACCCACGGTGGCGCCATGGCTGCATTTCACGTCATCGGCATAGATTTCCAGTTGCGGCTTGCTATCGATCTCCGCCTCAGGGGACAGCAACAGCGCCTGGTTCATCTGATAGCCATCAGTTTTTTGCGCACCGCGCCCGACATAAATTTTTCCCTGAAACACGCCGCGCGAACGCCCGGCCAGAACGTTCTTGACCGTTTGGCGCGAGGCACCGTGCGGGGCGTCGTGCGAGACGATGGTGGTAAAATCTGCGTGCTGCACGCCGGCGAGGAGTTGCGCCGCGTTCAACTGCGCGGTCGCGTGCGTGCCAGCGATGTTGACATGCAACTCGGTGCGGGAGAGGCGGGCGCCGATATTGAGGGAGAAGCTGTCATAGATACCACGCGCGGCAATGCGCGCATAAATGGTGGCAAGATGGAAGGCGGCGACCGATTCATCCTGCAGGCGCGCGTGGGCCAGGTGGGCGTTATCGGCGATGTCGATCTCGGTAACAGGATTATGCAGATAGGCGCCGTCGCCGAGGTAAATTTCCAGTAGGCTGGCGCGCGCGCCTGATTCCAAAATAATCGTATGGCGGGGATGGAACGCGTGCGCAGCGGTGGCGACATGGGCGATTACGATCAGGCCGGCATCAATATTGGCCGGGATGGTGAGCGACAGTCCATCCTCGGCGAGCATGGTGTTCAGCGCGACCATGGGCTCGCGGGCCGGGTTGGCGAGGGCGCTGAACTGCGGCGCAGCGGCGAAAGTGGATATTTTCGCGTGCGCAGGCACGATCGAAAGATCGGCACGATAATGCCCGTCGACCAGCACGAGGCGCGGCGCATCCTGTTGCGGCAGGCGGGCTAACACTGCCGAGGGATTGGCGGCAGCAACGGAGGTATGAAAATCAGCCTGCGCAACGGGGCGAAGATTGGTATATTTCCAGGCCTCGTCACGAATGCTCGGCAGGCCTTGCGCGCGCAGGATCGCCGCCGCGGCGTCACGCGCGGCGACATCGCCTGATAATTGCGGACGTAAGGCCGCGAAGCGCGCTAGGAAGCCATCAAGGCCAGAGTAAGTCAGCGCGTTCATACGGCGTCTGTAATCATGCCGGCATAGCCGTTGGCTTCCACCTCATGCGCGAGTTCGGGGCCACCGGAACGGACGATGCGGCCGCCGGCGAGCACATGCACGCGATCTGGCACGATGTGATCGAGCAGGCGTTGATAATGGGTTATGACGAGGGCCGAGAAATCGGGACCACGCAAAGCATTCACGCCATCGGCGACAATTTTCAGGGCGTCGATATCGAGGCCGCTATCGGTTTCATCCAGCAGGGCAAATTTCGGGCGCAGGATGGCCATTTGCAGCACTTCATTGCGCTTCTTCTCACCACCCGAAAATCCGACATTCACGTTGCGACGCAACATGTCTTCAGCCATCGAGAGTTTTTTTAACTCGGTACGCGCGAGTTTAAGAAATTGCACGGCATCCAATTCGGGCTCGCCGCGCAGACGGCGTTGCGCGTTCAACGCGGTGCGCAGGAAATTAGCGTTGCCGACGCCGGGCAATTCCACGGGATACTGGAAGGCGAGGAACAGACCAGCAGCGGCACGCGCCTCCGGTTCCATCGCCGACAGGTCTTGACCGTTGAATGTCGCCGTTCCGCCCGTGACCGTATAACCATCGCGGCCAGACAGCACATAGGACAACGTGGATTTTCCCGATCCGTTCGGGCCCATGATGGCATGCACTTCGCCGCTGGGGACGGCGAGCGAGATACCGTTCAGGATGGGCTTGCCATCGATCTCGGCGGCTAGATTTTCGATATGCAGCATGTTCGCGATCCTAACCGACCGAGCCTTCGAGGCTGACGGCGAGCAGTTTCTGCGCCTCGACGGCAAATTCCATCGGCAATTCCTTCAGAACGTCCTTGCAGAAGCCGTTGACGATCAGGCCGACCGCATCTTCCTGCGACAGGCCGCGCTGACGACAGTAGAAAAGTTGGTCCTCGGCAATTTTCGAGGTGGTGGCTTCGTGTTCCACCTTCGCGGTCGGGTTGCGGCTTTCGATGTAAGGTACAGTGTGGGCGCCGCAATATTCGCCAATCAGCAAACTGTCGCATTGCGTGTGATTGCGCGCGCCCTTGGCACGCTGCGTGATGCGCACCAGGCCGCGATAGGTATTGTTGGAGTGACCGGCGCTGATGCCCTTGGAGACGATGGTGCTGGTGGTGTTGGCGCCGACATGGATCATTTTGGTGCCAGTATCGGCCTGCTGGCGGTTATTGGTGACCGCGACGGAGTAGAATTCGCCGATGCTGCCCTCACCTTCCAGCACGCAGGACGGGTATTTCCAGGTGATAGCGGAGCCGGTTTCCACCTGCGTCCAGGAAATTTTCGCGCGAGCGCCGCGGCAGGCGCCGCGCTTGGTGACGAAATTATAGATTCCCCCACGCCCTTCCGCGTCGCCGGGATACCAGTTCTGCACCGTGGAGTATTTTATCTGCGCATCATCCATGGCGATGAGTTCGACCACAGCGGCGTGCAGCTGGTTTTCATCACGCTGCGGTGCGGTACAACCTTCGAGATAAGAAACATAGGCGCCGGCCTCAGCGATGATCAAAGTGCGCTCGAACTGGCCGGTGTTACGGGCGTTAATACGAAAGTAAGTGGAAAGCTCCATCGGGCAGCGCACACCCTTGGGGATATAGACGAAGCTGCCATCGGTGAAGACGGCGCAATTGAGCGCGGCGAAGTAATTATCGCCCTGCGGCACCACGCTTCCGAGATATTGCCGCACCAGATCGGGATGTTCGCGCACTGCCTCACTGATCGGGCAGAAGATGACACCGGATTTCGCCAGGGTTTCGCGAAAAGTGGTGGCGACGGAGACGCTGTCGAACACCGCGTCCACCGCGATCTGGTGGGGCTCCCCCGCGCCTTCGACGCCAGCGAGAATGGCGCGTTCCTTCAGCGGAATGCCCAGCTTTTCGTAGGTGCGCAGCAATTCTGGATCGACCTCATCGAGAGATTTTGGGCCGGATTTCTTCACCGGTGCGGCGTAGTAATGAATCCCCTGATAATCGATCGGCGCGTAGCCGAGATGCGCCCAACACGGTTCCGTCATGGTTTGCCAAAGCGCAAACGCTTTCAGGCGCCAGTCCAGCATCCACTGCGGTTCGTTCTTACGCGCAGAGATCAAGCGGACAATGTCCTCGTTCAGCCCAAGCGGGGCGAGGTCCATCTCAATATCGGTGGCAAAGCCGTACTTGTAGCCGGACTGGGTCAGGGCCTCGACGGTGCCAAGGGTTTGCTCGCTGATTTCATTCGGGGGGCACATGGTTATTCGGCCGCGGCGATAGGTTGCGTGGGGTGTGGCAGGCGGAAGGCGCGTGGGATGGCCGATTGCTGCATATCCGCCAGGGTGATAGCGCCCAGCGCCGATTGAATAGCTTCGTTCACCGGATCCCAACGGCCGGCGACGGGGCAGAGGCTGGAAGTTTCGCAAGCGGTGGCCGCGCCGTCGACGCAGGCGGTGAGCGCGATCGGGCCGTCGATGGCGGCAATCACGTCGGAAACCGGAATCGCAGCGAGCGGGCGCATCAACCGGTAGCCGCCACGCGCGCCGCGCTGCGAGGCGACGAAACCGGCGCCGGCCAGGGCCTTCAGCACCTTCGCTACAGTGGGCTCGGGAATGCCGATGGCGGCGGCGACGCCGGGGGAGGTCTGCACGGCCTTCCCGCTCGCGTTTGCATGGGAGAGGCGGACCAGCACCACCACGGCGTAATCCGTCAGTTTGGACAGCCTGAGCATGAGGGACCCCGAAATATCGGACCTGGATGGTCCTATTTCAGGGAAATGGCGTGTCCCGCCTGCCTCGTCAAGGGGTTGGCGTCGGGGGATTGATGTTAGCGGATGGCCCCGTAGGAGGAGGCGCCGAGGCCGGGGCAGGCGCAGCCGGAACCGACCCGGCAGGCGGCGGGCAACTGGCAGGTATAATTTCCCGAATAGCACATATAGCGCTAGGGCACCGCGCCACGCAGCATCGGCACGCCGAGGGGGCCGTCGCGCGTGGGATCGTAGGCGCGGTTGAGGTCGCGGTCCTTTGGCTGACGGTCAGCCACGAGGGCGAGGGCGTGGTAGCCGGGCGGTGGCTGCGGCGTGGTGGCAGCACCGGCCACCACGCCGCGCCCACCGCCGGCCAAGGTCATAGGGATTGGTGCAAGCCATCAGGCCAGAGGCGAAGGTAACCAGCACCGCGCCGACCATGAATGAACGCTTCATCGTGCATCTCTCCTGTTTCCTGCGCGGTCGCCCCGCCTCGCCAGGGGGCACGGGGGAAAACAATAGATGTGAGCTGATACGTCCTAAGCGCAGAGTGCGGAAAAATGAGGAAAGACATGAAACAAAATGTCTCAACCTCGGATGAGCGTGACCGCGCGGTCGTTCACCCTTATGTTAGCGCGGAAAGGGGGAGGCTCCGCCATGTCCATCCAGGCTCTCGGCTACATCGCCATCGGCTCCGACCGGCTGGCCGACTGGTCCGACTACGCCACCGGCTTCCTCGGCATGCAGCAGGTGGAGCGCGGCAATGCGGCCGTGGCGTTCCGCATGGACGACCGCCAGCAGCGCCTGCTGGTGGATCGCGCGCTGGGCGAGGGCGCGCATGTGTTCGGCTGGGAAGTGGCGGACGCTGCGGCGCTGGACGCGCTGGCCGCGCGCCTGGAGGCCGCCGGCACAAAGGTCACGCGCGGAGATGCCGCACTATCCGGGCAACGCTGCGCTCGAGAAATAATCCGCTTCGCCGACCCGCTCGGCAACGCGCTGGAAGCGTTCTGGGGTGGTGCCGTCGATGACCGCCCCTTCACGCCAGGACGCACCATCTCCGGCTTTCGCACCGGCGCGCTGGGCATGGGCCACGCCGTCCTGATGGTGGAACGTCTGGACGGCGCCCTGCCCTTCTACCGCGACACGCTCGGCTTTCGGGTCAGCGACTACCTGACCCAACCCTTCCGCGGCTATTTCTTCCACGTCAACGCCCGCCACCATAGCTTCGCCATGCTGGAGACCGGCCGCAACGCCATGCACCACATGATGGTGGAGCTCTACTCGCTCGACGATGTCGGCCAGGGCTACGATCTGGCACTCGGCCAGGAAGGCCGCGTCATGACCACGCTCGGCCGCCACCCGAACGATCTCGTCACCTCGTTCTACGCCAAGTCCCCCTCAGGCTTCATGGTCGAATATGGCTGGGGCGGACGAGAGGTGGACGACGCAACCTGGCAGGTCACCGAGGTCACCGTCGGCCCCAGCCTCTGGGGCCACGACCGAGTCTGGCTACCCGCCGACCAACGCGCGCAAGCCCGCGCCATGCGCCTGAAAGCCGCGCAGGATGGTCACCGCGCCCCTGTGCAGGTCATCCCCGGCAATTTCCAACCCATGTTCGGCGCCTGCCCCTGGTGGGACGCGCTGAAACAGCGGGACTAACCACCCCGCGCGGCGGAAAGCTTCACGCGAAGCTTTCCTCAGGCCATGTCGCCACATTGAGATGTCTGCGGATCTTGTGCGCCCCCGTCCCGGAAAACATGGCATTCGATGTGAACTTGGTGCCGTTCTCCGAGACGATTATCCTCGGCTTGCCGCGCCCCGATCGCCTGACATTTCATCGCGCAAGGCAAACCCATGCAGAACGGCTGCGCAACACTGACCAGCTCCGCTGATCGCATGTCGCTCAACCCGCGCCGAACGGCGAAAAACCCGCCGAAGCTCTAATCGACACTGGATGAAAATTCAGGGGCAGGTCACCAGGCACCATCACCCCTCGTTCGCTGGATCCTTCGCCGCATGCCATTCTGCGATCAGCGTATATCCGACAGCCAGTAGCACGGGGCCTAGAAAAATACCGAGCAAGCCGAACGCCAGCGCCCCACCAAGTACACCAAGAACAGTAAGCAAATAGGGCAGATGGGCGCCGCGGGCGATGAACCAGGGGCGAATAACGTTATCGGCGCCAGATATTCCGACCCCACCATAAACCGCAAGGAAAAGCCCCCAGCCAATCTGGTCGGAGCTGAACAGCCATAAGGTGGCGGGGATCCAGACCACGGGCGAACCGATGGGCAGGATGGAGAGAAAGCCAGCGACGGCACCGAGTAGCACTGGACGCGGCACCCCGGAAATCCAAAGCCCGATGGCAGTGAGGATACCTTGGACGATGGCGGTCCCAAGAATACCGTAGACCGTCCCACGCACGGTGGCACCAGTCACGACGATTAAACGTTCGGCGCGCGGGCCGGCGATATGGTGCAGCAGGGCGTTGATCCGCCCGGCGATCAGCTCGGCATGCAAATAGAAAAAAAACGCGATTAACAAGGAAAGTAGGAACAGCAGAACGCCCTGCGCGATGCCTAGCAGCAGGCTGAACACGCCCTCCGCCAGGATACCGAAATAGGGGCGCAAGGTTTCCCCCAGGATTGCCAGATCTTCCGCCGAGCGGTTCCAGAGACTGGACAGCGTGGGGCCCACCACGGGCACATCGACCAGCCAGCCAGGGGCCTTTGGTAGGCCGCGCGCCATGGCCTCCTGCACGACATGGCGGAGATTATTGACCTCGTTCGCACCATCCGGCGCGACAAGGGCGAGCGGCAGGACGACGACGATGGCGGTCAGGCTCACCATCAACCCAGCAATCGCCCCACGCCGCCAGCGCAGATGGATACGCAACCATTCATGCACGGGCCAAGTGGCGAAGACGAGAATCGCCGACCAGAGAATAGCCGATAGAAAAGGGGCAAGGACCAGGAAGCAGCCTATGGCGACACCGCCGAGCAGCAAGCCCATCAGGATCCGTTCGGCAAGCATATGCAGGCGATCCTCACTTGTTTCTTTCACACCATCCAACCGGCATACGCACTGGTCAATCCACCTACCCGCCTGTAGCCTCTATCAACCCTGGGGGAGGAGACCGCGCATGCCACGCTTGGCAGCCAATCTGTCGATGATGTTCAACGAAGTTCCATTCCTGGATCGCTTCGTTGCCGCGCGTGCGGCCGGGTTCGATGCGGTGGAGTTCCTGGATCCTTACGATTTCCCGGCCGCCGATTTGCGCCGCCGCCTCGATGACAACGGCCTGACCCAAGCTTTGTTCAACATGCCCCCCGGCAACTGGGCCAATGGCGAACGCGGCCTGGCCTCGCTGCCCGGACGGCAGGGCGAATTTCGCGACGGGGTAAAAAAGGCGCTGGATTACGCGGGCACACTGAACTGCCGGCTGATCCACTGCATGGCCGGCATCCCCGATGCCGCGGTGACCCCCGGCACGGCAGCGGCGCTATACGCTGCGAACCTTGCCTGGGCCGCCGAACAGGCAGGGCCGGCCGGCGTCCGCCTCTGCATCGAACCGATCAATCATCGCGACATGCCCGGCTATCATTTGCACACGCAGGCACAGGGTGCGGCGGTGGTGGCGGCGCTGGGCACGGACCGGGTCGGCCTGCAATTCGATCTCTATCACTGCCAGATCACCGAAGGCGACGTGACCAAGCGGATGGAAAAATATCTTCCCATCATCGCGCATATGCAGATCGCCGATGTGCCGGCGCGCCACGAACCGGGCACTGGCGAAATGGGCTGGGAGTTTATTTTCCGCCGCATGGATGAGCTTGGCTATACGGGCTATGTCGGCTGCGAATATCGCCCCGCCGGTGATACCGTCGCGGGCCTTATATGGCGCAAAAAATTCCGCGTTTGAGAAGGATCGAAAAATGAAAATTGGTTTTGTCGGCCTGGGCATCATGGGCCGCCCCATGGCCATCAACCTGAAGAATGGCGGGCACGACATCTTCGCCCCCGAGCGCAAAAGCCTGACCGAGGAGATGCGCGCCAACGCGACCATCCTCACCGATGCCACCGCGGTGGCGCAGGCGTCGGAGGTGGTGATCCTGATGGTGCCTGACACCCCCGACGTGGAATTCGCACTGTTCGGCCCCGGAGGCGTCGCCGGCGGCCTAAACACGGGCAGCCTGGTCATCGACATGTCCTCAATCAGCCCGATGGACACCAAGCGCTTTGCGGAAAAAATCAACGCGCTCGGCTGCGACTATGTCGATGCCCCGGTCTCCGGCGGCGAGGTCGGTGCCAAGGGCGCCACGCTCACCATCATGGCCGGCGGCACGGACACGGCCTTCGCCCGCGCCCAGCCGTTGTTTGAACTGATGGGGAAGAATATCACCCATGTCGGCCCCGTCGGCACCGGGCAGGTCTGCAAGGTGGCGAACCAGATTATCGTCGCCCTGAACATCCAGGCGGTGGCAGAGGCCCTGGTCTTCGCCGCCCGTGCCGGCGCCGATCCGGCGAAGGTGCGCCAAGCAATCACCGGCGGCTTCGCCTCCTCGCGCGTGCTGGAACTGCACGCGGAACGGATGATCAACCGCACCTTCAACCCTGGCTTCCGCATCCGCCTGCACCAGAAGGATTTGAACCTCGCCCTGTCCTCTGCCCGCGAACTGGGCCTCGCGCTGCCCAACACGGCGATCGTGCAGCAGATGATGTCCTCGGTCGCCACGCATGGCGGGGCGGACCTCGATCATTCGGCGCTGGTGCAAGCCATCGAGGGGCTGGGCGGCTTTGCCCTCCCGGATCGAAAATAAGGTAGTGAGGATAGGGGCCGGTGCCAGACTTAAATTGGCCCAAATAAAAAAAGCGCCCCTTATCTGAATTGGGAAGTTCGTCCCATTTGACGAGCGCTGACTGCATTTCGGAATGATTATGCCATAGGATAGGCGGAACCGATCGTAATTGGCCGGATTATTTTCGTGCTCTGGTTGCATTCATCTCCAAAAAGGATAGCGCGCCGTGATGCAATTTTCCGAGATTGGCCAACAATTGCGCGCCTATCGCCTGGAAGCCGGCTTGCGGGCCGAGGAGATCGCGGCCCGCCTCGGGGTCTCGCGTGCGGCGCTGTACCGCTACGAAAAAGGTGAGGTGATCAAGCTCGACACGATCAAGCGGCTGGCCGAACTGCTCAAAATCTCGCCGATGTCGCTGCTGGGGGTCGGCGTTAAATATTACACGCACCCAGTCAGTTTTTTTGAACGACTGCGCCAGGTGGAGGAAACCATCGATCAGGTGCTCCAGCTCGCGGGGCCCTTCTGCTACGTCACCGCCTCCGACTCGTTCGAAGTTGCCTTACAGGAAATGATGCAGGACATCGCCGAGCAGGCCGGGGTGGACAGGACGGCCATGTGGGCGGCGAATGAACAATTGCTCGGCATCCTGGCAGCACGGCGGCGTGTCTATGCCATGCGCCGGCCGAACATCATTGCGATGATCTCCACCGGCGCCGTGCAACGTTTTCTGGAATCCGGTATCGGCGGCGGGATCGGCATGTCGGAACGGGTGCGCCAGCTTTGCCGCAACGCCGCGCAGCACGAAATCGAACATATTGCCAATCTAATGGAATCGGAGCCAATGGGCCTGCAATTCGGCCTGCTGACAGGGCAGGAGCCGACCTCTGGGTTCGAGATTCTGCGCTCGCGCGACCGCGCCAGCCTAGTGATCAATCCGTTCCGCGCCGACACCCACCCGAGCGGACAAACCGGCGTAGCAATGATCACCAGCGCCGAGGAAGCGATCAACGCCCACCAACGCGTCGCGGAAACCGCCTGGCGCAACGCCGTAAAGGGCCCGGCGGGCGCGGCCCGGCTGCGCCAACTAGTCGCAGTGGCCGGCGGGTAGTGCCTCGGTCTATGCTGCGCGGATGACCGAAGCCCTGTTTCTCGACCAGCCGGAATTACAACAAACCTCCGCCACGGTGATATCCGCTAATGCGACTGCGATCGTGCTGGATCGCACCGTTTTCTACGCCCGTTCCGGAGGCCAACCGGGCGATGCAGGGGCGCTCCGCTGGCACGGCGGAAAAACAATGATCGCCGACACGATCAAGGGTGCGGACGGGGAGATCCTGCATGTGCCGGGCCAGGGCAGCCCCCTCCCCCCCCCCGGTGCCGAGGTCACCGCGATCATCGACTGGGATCGCCGGCACCGATTAATGCGCATGCACACCGCTATGCATCTGCTGTGCAGCCTGATCAAGGGCTCCAAGGTGACGGGCGGAGCGGTCGGGTTGGACAAGTCTCGCCTCGATTTCGATCTACCCAACCCGCCGCCGAAGGAAGAGCTGGAGGAAAAACTTAATTCTCTGATCGCTGCCGACCTCCCGGTGCGATTCGAATGGGTGGATGAGGCGCGATTGGATGACGACCCCGGCCTGGTTCGTACCATGTCCGTGCAGCCGCCGCGCGGGGCCGGCCGGCTACGCCTGCTGCTTGTCGGCACGGCGGAAAATCTAGTTGATCTGCAACCCTGCGGCGGTACGCATGTGTCTCGTACGGGTGAGATTGGACCCATGCGCGTGATCAAGATCGAAAACAAGGGCCGGCAAAACCGGCGCATCATCATTGCATTCGCAGGAGAAAGTTAAAGATGGAACCACCAATGGGACCAATCATCAGCACGGCATGGCTTGCCACCGAATTAGGAAAATCCGACCTGATGCTATTCGATGCCACCAAATATCTACCCAATGAAAACCGCGACGGCCGCGCCGAATTCCTCGCTGCGCATATCCCTGGCTCGCGCTATTTCGACATCGACGAATTCGCCGATCAGGATTCCGATCTCCCGCACATGATCCCAACCGTCGGAAGGTTTGAAAAACTGACCTCCACATTGGGAATTACGAACACCACGCGCGTGGTGTTCTACGACCAGAAAGGCATCGCCAGTTCCGCCCGCGGCTGGTGGCTGATGGGTTTGTTCGGCCACGACAACGCCACCGTCCTGGATGGCGGATTGCCGAAATGGCGCAAGGAAGGCCGCGCGGTGGCAAGCGGAGCCCCCCTCGCAGCCCCGGCCAGCCATTACATCGCCGCCTTCCGGCCACAGCGTCTGCGCGGCGTCGGCGACGTGATGGGCAATCTCGCAACGCAGACCGAATTGGTGCTGGACGCCCGCGCGGTGGGCCGCTTTACCGGCGCACAGAAAGAAATACGCCCGGGCGTCCGCTCCGGCCACATCCCCTACTCCGCCAACCTCCCCTACAACGAATTACTGTCCGCCGATGGCACGTTCCTCGCGCCGGATGCCTTGCGCACCCGCTTCGCGCAGGCCGGCGTTGACGGCAAGAAACCAGTCATCACCACCTGCGGATCCGGGGTTACCGCCTGTATCCTGACTATGGGCATGCAATTAGCCGGCCTGCCCGCCGCCGCCGTCTACGACGGGTCCTGGACCGAATGGGGCAGCCGCGCCGATACCCCGGTTGAGACACAGTAAAAATCATGACCGACAAAACGGATCCGTCAGACAAGACCCTGGGCTTCCGCACCCGGTTGTCGCATGTGGGGCGAGCGGGGTCGCGCGCGCTCGGCTTTGTAAATCCGGCAGTACATCGCGGCTCCACTGTGCTGTTTCCCGATTTGCAGACGCGCGCCGCGCACCGCGGGAAACGAACGGAGCAGGTTTTAACTTATGGCACCCAGGGGACACAGACCCATTGGGCGCTGGAGAACATGATCGCGGAGATCGAAGGCGGCACCCGCTCCTTGATCGTTGGCACCGGTCTGGCAGCGGTCACCTTGCCGTTGATGGCCTATCTGCAAGGCGGAGATCACTGCCTGATGCTGGACTCTTGTTATGGCCCGGCGCGCAATTTCTGCGATCATTATCTAAAGCAAATGGGAGTGGAGACAACCTATTACGACCCGCACATTGATGAATCCGGCATAGCCGATCTGATCCGTCCTAATACCAAGGTCGTGTACACGGAAAGCCCCGGCAGCCACACATTCGAGGTGCAGGATATTCCCGCCATCGCCCGCGCCGCGCATCTGCGCGGCGCCAAAGTACTGATGGACAATACCTGGGGCATCCATTTCTTTCAGCCTTTCACCCACGGCGTCGATGTCTCCATCCAGGCGCTAACGAAATATGTCGGCGGACATTCTGATATTTTGCTTGGCTCCGTCACGGTCAATAACGACGCGGACTGGCGGAAGATACGCGACATGGCCAGCCTGCACGGCCATTACGCCAGCCCTGACGATTGCTGGCTCGCTTTGCGCGGCGCGCGCACCATCGCAGTGCGGCTAGAACGGCAGATGGAAGCGGGGATCGAGGTGGCGCTCTGGCTGTCGAAGCGCGCAGAAGTCAAACAGGTGCTGCACCCCGCGCTCAACGGCGCGCCGGGGCACGACCTGTGGCGGCGCGATTTCACCGGAGCCTCGTCGTTGTTCGGCGTGGTGTTCCAACCGGAAATCAATGCCGAAGCAGCCGGCAAATTCATCGATGCCCTGCAACTATTTGGTCTCGGCTCCTCCTGGGGTGGGTTTGAGAGCCTCGCTGTGCCGACCGAAGTCACCCGTACGGCGAGTGCCAGCAAATTCGGCGGCCAGATGGTACGCATCCATGTCGGACTGGAGGATGTGGTGGACCTGCTGGCGGATCTGCAACAGGCGCTGGCGGCGATGCGATGAGTGCCACAAAAATCTACGCTAGCCTGGATGCGGCTGTAGCCGGAATCGAGGATGGCGCGACCATCGGTATCGCCGGATTCGCCGGTGTCGGCTCGCCGTGCTTTCTGGTTGGCGCGCTGATCCGCCAGGGCGCCAAAGGCCTAACTTGCGTGGCCAATTCCACCAATCAGCGCGATATTCCACCGGGCGGCGCCGATATCGGCGGCGTGGTCAGCAACGGACAATTGGCGAAGGCGATCTGCGCCTTTACCGCGTCCACACGGCCGTCGCAGAAATTGCCCTTCACTGAATTTTATGAAGCTGGAAAAGTGGACGCCGAAACCGTCCCGCAAGGCACCCTCGCTGAGCGGTTGCGCGCGGCCGGTGCCGGCATCCCGGCGTTCTTCACCCCCGCTGGGGTCGGCACCGAAATCGCCGCGGGCAAGGAAACCCGCATCTTCGGCGGCCGTACTTACCTGATGGAACACGCCTTGCCGCTGGATTATGCCTTCATCCGCGCCTGGAAAGCCGACACGCTCGGCAATCTGCAATTCCGCCTGACGCAACGAAACTTCAATCCCGTCATGGCGATGGCTGCGCGCGTCACGATCGTGGAGGTAGAGGAAGATATTCTGCCCCCCGGCGCCATCGACCCCGACCGGGTGCATGTGCCCAGTATCTATGTCCATCGACTGGTAAAAATCGACCCAAAGGGAATGGCCTAATGAGCGAGAAGAAAGGCCTGTCACACTACGCCATGTGCAATCTGCTGGCCGCCGAATTTCAGGATGGCTGGATCGTTAATCTTGGCGTCGGTATCCCCACTATGTGCTCCAACGCCGATTTCGGCGACCGGGTGATCACCTTGCATTCCGAAAACGGCGTCATCGGCTATGGTCCGATCGCGACAGCGGAGCAGGAAGACCGTCATCTGGTCAATGCCGGTGGGCAACATGTGACCGTCAATCCCGGTGCCTCCATCGTCCATCACGCCGATAGCTTTTCCCTGATCCGCGCCGGGAAAATCGATGTCACGGTTATGGGCGCCTATGAAGTTTCCGCGCGCGGTGATTTCGCTAACTGGAAGTTGAAAGGTGCGAAGGGCGGCGGCATTGGTGGGGCCATGGATCTAGCGGCCTGCGCGCAACGAGTGTTCATTGTCATGGAACATGTCACCCGCACGGGCGCGCCGCGCATCGTCGAGCATTGTTCCCTGCCGATCACCGCGCCCGGCGTGGTTAAGAAACTGGCGACGAATTACGGCCTATTTTCAATTTCTTCCAGCGGCGTGACGATGGATGTGATCGCACCCGGAATCACCGTTGATGACGTGAAAATCGCCACTGGCTGCCCGTTACGCGTGGCAGAAAATCTGCGCATGGCGCGAGTCTAGCAGCCGATGTCCGACAGCATGATTTCAGTGGATGAAGCACGGGCACGTATCCTCGCGAGCCTGCGCCCGACACCAGAGGAAATCGTACCCTTGCCGGATGCCTGGGGCCGGGTCGCCGCGACAGACATTCGCGCCCGGCTGACACAGCCACCGCATGATGTCTCCGCCATGGATGGCTATGCCCTGCGCGCCGCCGATGGCTTTGCTGGCGCGAAACTCCGCGTCATCGGTAGCGCACCGGCGGGTCATCCGTTCGATGGTGTCCTCGGCGCGGGAGAAACGGTGCGCCTCTTTACCGGGAGCGTCGTGCCCGCGGGCGCCAATACGATCCTACTCCAGGAAGATACTACGCGCGACGGCGATATCGCGACGGTGAACGAGGCCGTCGCCGCCGGACGGCATATTCGCCGCGCCGGGCAGGATTTTGCCCAGGGCGATGTGCTGATCACGGCGGGACGAAAATTAACGGCGCGCGATATCGGGCTGGCGGCGTCCGGCAACCACCCCTGGATCAGCGTACATCGCCGCCCGCGCATCGCCATCCTCGCCACCGGCGACGAGATCGCGCTGCCCGGCGAACCCATCCCAAAAGGCGGCATCGTCAGTTCCAATTCGCACGCCCTGGCGGCACTGGTGCGCGCCTGCGGCGGCGCGCCGGTGGTCTTGCCCATTGCCGCCGACACGACGGAGGCGATCGGCGCGGTGGCCGATGCCATCTCGGGGATGGACACGCTGGTGACCACCGGCGGCGCCAGCGTCGGCGACCATGATTTAGTCATCGAGGGCCTCAGCCAGCGCGGCCTAATGGTAGATTTCTGGAAGATCGCCATGCGGCCCGGCCGGCCGTTGATGCATGGCGCGCTCGGCGCGGTGCCGGTGCTCGGCCTGCCGGGCAATCCGGTCTCTGCCCTGGTCTGCGCCATCCTATTCCTGCTACCCGCCCTGGCGCGCCTCAACGGCCGGCCGGCCGGACCCCCACCGACCACCACGGCCGCGTTGGGCGCGGCGCTGGCTGCGAATGACTGGCGGGCGGATCATCTGCGCGCAACCCTGGCGAACGGCGCGGACGGACGGCTGATCGCTACGGCCTTCGGGATGCAGGATTCGGCAATGCTACGCCGGCTGGCCTCGGCCGATGCGCTGATCCTGCGCGCGCCGCACGCGGCCGCCCTACCGGCGGGGGCGGAGGTGGAGATCATCCGCCTGGATACGCTCGGGATTTGAACCGCCCGGCCATGCGACCCGCCGGACGGGCTAACTATTGATTACTCCACGGCGTCGCAGGGCTTTTTTGGCCCGTTCAATCCGTAACAGGGAGCTCGGGCCATGTCACTCAGGACCAGTTCCCAAGCGCCGAACTTTACCGCCGCGAACACCCAGGGAACGATCTATTTCCGTGACTGGATCGGCAATAGCTGGGCCACGGGTGCAAGACTGCGCTGGCGCCGGGGTAACGCTACCAAGCTGGAAGACGGCTCTGGCAGAGAACTGGATTGGCCAGTGGGCGATCAGTGGGCGATGACAATGAAGAAACAAAAACCACACCGCACCCGCGCGTTTTGCTTGACCGGCTTCGCGGAACCTATGTAGAACACTGCCCGAGTTGCCTTTTTGTTCTGGGGTTTCGCATGCTCACACGCAAACAGCACGAGCTTCTTCTTTTCGTCGACAAGCATCTAAAGCAAACGGGATTTTCCCCAAGCTTTGAGGAGATGAAGGAAGCGCTACACCTAAAATCGAAATCCGGCATCCATCGGCTGATCTCAGCGCTGGAGGAGCGTGGCTTCCTGCGCCGCCATCACCACCGCGCCCGCGCGCTAGAGGTAGTGAAGGTGCCGGGCGGGGAAACTCCGCAGGAAATTGGGGTGTTTTCGCCAAATGTAATTCGCGGCGATTTTTCTGCCCGGCTGCCCGGCGTGCGGGCCGCGAATGAAGCCGGTGCGGTGCAGCTTCCCCTCTATGGCCGGATCGCAGCCGGCATGCCGATAGAGGCCCTGCGCGACCAAGGGGCGCGGATCGAGGTACCGATGGCCTTGCTGGGTAACGGGGAACATTACGCGCTGGAGGTCGCTGGCGATTCGATGATCGAGGCGGGCATTCTGGATGGCGACACCGTGCTGATCCGCAAGGGCGAAACGGCGGAGAACGGCCAGATCGTCGTCGCCCTGGTCGATGAGAACGAAGTGACCCTGAAACGGCTGCGCCGGCGCGGCAACTCAATCGCGCTGGAGCCCGCCAATACACGGCATCAAACCCGGGTGTTTCCGGCGGATCAGGTGAAGGTGCAGGGCCGGCTGGTCGGGCTATTGCGACGGTATTGAGCGTTTTCACGCAGACCGGCACGGCCCCGCGACATCCCCCGACCAGAACGCCCGGATTTGGCTGCGAACGATATCACGGTGGCCTCCAGCGGCTGTTAAGCCTGCGGCCCAGGGTCGGCAGGAAGGGCCGCGCCCTTACGGAAATACTGGACAATAAAGACACGGATCGCGCTGATACGCCCATCGGTATGGCCCCGCGTCTCACTCCGGCTCAAGAGCTCGCCCATACAAATATGCTCCCGCCGGCAGGTATCCGTCAGCGCATCCCACAGCTCTGGCGCCAGCGCAGCCGCAGCCAGCTGACGCACATGCCACCCCCACCGATGCGTCCTTCGCCTCGCTGCCGCCCGAACTAACGGCCAAGCCGCACACCACCAGCCCCATAAGATAGATTCGCCGATAGCCCCACCGATCCCCAACGCCGCCAATGGCAATAACCAGACGGCGACGCTCGGCTAATACGCATTAACCACCCACACCGTGGCCGCGCAACTCACCCCCAGATCACACCCAATCGCCGGCAACGCGATGTTCGACAGAGACGTATCCAGCACCGTTATCGCAACCGCCATCACCACACGCCACGCCGGTGGCGGCAATCCATCCGCCGGCGGCGTTCGATCTCACGCTTGCAGCCAGTCCAGCATGTCCATCCATCATCTTATTGCCCGCGCAGCTTGACCGTCCCGCGTAGGCCCAACAAGCTGCGCGCCAGGCAAACCAGAAACCTGGAATTTCTTACGTGATGCAACCCATCGACCCCACCATTGCCCTCGCGCCACATGTGCTGCGCGTCCGCCCAGAATGGATCGACTATAACGGTCATCTCAACCTGGCCTATTACATCGTCGCCTTCGACCAGGGCGTCGACAAACTGTTCGAAATCATCGGTATCGGCCTGGACTATCGCAAGAACGATGAGCTCGGCACCTTCGCCGCCGAAACCCACACGCTCTATGAACGCGAAGTAAAAGAAAACGATCCGCTGCGCATAGTCTGCCATATCCTCGCCGTGGACGACAAACGCATGCATATGTTCCTGGAAATGTTCCACGCTGAGGAAGGCTACCGCGCCGCCGCTCAGGAAATTCTGTACCTCCATGTCGACCTAAAAATTCGGCGCGTATCCCCCTGGCCCGCCCCTATCCGCGCCAGGATCGCCAGCCTCGCCGCCCACTGCGCCACAATCCCCGTTCCCGCCGGTGTCGGGCGTAAAATCACCTTGCCCCCACCCAGGAAATCCTGACCTATGCAGTGCCCCCTCGACAATAGAGGCCTAAAGGTTTTCCCTCCCTGCCTCGGCATCGTGATGTTCGGCGGCCTACCGACGAAGCTACATCGATCAAAATAATCACGGATTCGTACGCCCGTGACATCAATTTCATCGACACCGCTGCCGGAGATACTGGTAAAAGTTAAAAAAATAACCTATCGCAAGTGGCACGATTAAATCAGAGATTCCAAAAATAAATGTCATTGCGAGGAGTGCATAGACGCGGCAACTCCCCGCCCATGGCACACCAAAAACTCCGCCGCTACGCGCCCGGACTGCACCGCCCCCTCGATCGTCCCCGGTAATCCCGTCGCCGTCCAATCCCCTGCCAGGGCAAGATTCTCCACCCCTAACAACACCCCCGGTCTCACCCTTTCCTGCGCTCCCGTCGCCGCGAACGTCGCGCGCCGTTCCTTCACCACCCGCCAAACCGGTATTTCGTTGGGTAAATCCAGGACGCGCCGCACATCCGCCCACACAGCAGCTGAGATATCTTCCGCCGCTTCATCCACAATGCGATTGGCGGCACTGATCGTCACCGAAACATGCCCCTGTTTAACGAATATCCATTCCGCCTTGCCCCCGATCACCCCAGTAAATCCTGCCGCCCGCGCCGCGTCCAACTTAAAATGCACATTCACAATCGCCTGAAATTCCTTCGGCACGTTCAACTCCGGCAACAACGCTCCTGCAGCCCACGCCGGCACTGCCAGCACCACCCCCGCATCGTCGTCCACCACCACATCATCGAACCCGACTACCCGCGCCCCCTCCACATGCAGCGCTGTCACCCGATGATGAAAATTTATTTCACCGCCACGCGCGCGCAGCCAGTCCACGGCCGGATCAATAAACGTCTCATTCATCCCCACCGCCGGAAACCACGGCACGCACGCCGCCCCGCCACGCCCCAGCGTTTTCCACACCACCGCCGCAAATACCTGCGCCAGGCCTTCCCCCGCTGGCGTATTTAACGCCGCGACCGCCAAGGGTTCCAGCAACCGCCGAAACAAAACCCCGTCGCCCGCCACGTCGGAGACAGTTACATCCCCCCGCGCCCGCCACAACTTAAGAAGCAAAAAATAATCGCCCACCGATGTTCCCAGAACCCGCCGGGCGCGAGAAAAAATCCACCACGGCAGCCGTCCCGCATTCGGCCGCACCACCCATCGTTCGCCACTACCCACGTCCATGAATGGAAACGCCGCCACGCCCGGCCCGATCAAACTCCCGCGCGACCCTATTATATCCAAGAATCCCATCGCCGCGCGGTTGCCCGACAAGAGTAGATGATTGCCATTATCCACCCGGCAACCCAGCACACGATCATAGTAAGACCGACACCGCCCCCCCGCCACCGGCCCCGCTTCGTACAGCCGAACCTTACATCCCGCCTGCGCCAAAGCCACCGCGGCCGACAACCCGGCCAGCCCCGCGCCAATCACATGCACGCACTTCATAACAGTCCATGCCGAACGGCCAGGAGCAGCTTTTGCCATGTCGGCACGGAGACCGGCTGATCCAACCGCTCCCACCCCCGCCGCTCCAACGCGGACAGTACGGCCACATATGTCGCCCCCATCAACCGCGCCGGCCTCATCGCGCGTCGCTCGCACCGCGCCATTGCCGCCCAGGCCGCCACGAAATGCCTACGCGCCAATCCCGCTACGCGCGCGCAGACCCGCGCCATTCCCGGCGCCGCCAACGCCGCCGGCACCGCCAACGGCACGCCATCCGCAACCAGGAATTCCCGCGGTAAATAAAGCCGACCAATCCGTGCATCCTCAGCCACGTCGCGCAGGATATTCGTCAGTTGTAACGCCTGCCCCAGATGCCACGCCACCTCATCCGCCGCCGCCGATGCATCGCCAAACACCCGCACGGACAATCGCCCCACAGCCGAGGCCACTCGATCGCAATAAAGTTCTAACGTTAGAAAATCTGGCGCCACGATCGGATCTCCGGCATCCATCTGCATCCCGTCGATCACATCCAAAAAATCCCCCTGCCGCAAATTGAACTTCTGCACCGCTCGCAGCAAAACGCGGCACACCGCATCCTCCGCCTCACCACGATACAACCCGGCAATCCGCTCCCGCCATTGCGCCAGCAGCGGCAATTTCGACGCAAATGTTTTAGGTTCATCGACAATATCATCGACGATGCGGCAGAACGCATACATCGCATACATCGCAAACCGCTGATCCGGCGACAGCGTGCGCATGGCCTGGTAGAACGACGTTCCTGCCATCTTAACATTCGTCTCGACCGCGGCCAGGTCGCCGAGCGCCGCCCCCAACGGCGCGCTCAAAGCAAAAATCGCATCGCGGCGACCAAACTTCCCACGCCATCAAATCTGGTCAATTTCACTCGCCGCGCCACCGGATCCTCTTCGTGCAACCGCCGCGCCAACCGTTGCGCTACCCCGCAGATCACCGCCGTTTCCAACCGCAACCGCCGATCGCGCACGCGCCGGGGTAAATCCGCCGCCACCTTATTCCATGCCGCCACCCGATCCAGCATGGTGCCAAACACCTCCCGCAACCCCGGGCTCTCCCGCACCCCGCGCACATCCTCCACCGCCGCCCCGCTGGGTGAAAGGAATTCCAGCGGCAAATAGCTCCGGTCCAGCTCCACCAAATCGCGCGCGCAATCCTGCACATGGTTCAACACCTGCAATGACGCGCACAACGCATCAGACGGCGCATAGGTTTCCCTCCCTTCGCCATGCAAATCCAGCACATGTCGCCCCACCGGCATCGCCGAGTATCGGCAATATTCTTCCAGTTCTTCCCAACTGGCATAACGCGTCTTTACCGCATCCTGGCGAAACGCCACCAGCAGATCGCAAGCATGCGTCGCCACCACCCCAGTGGCCGCCAAGGACGCTCGCAACCCCAACGCAGTGGACGAGCCATCATCGCGCCGCCCCAGCAGCACACCCTCCATCACGTCCAACCGGAAAATCTTATCCTCAGCCGCCAATACCGGAGAATCCGCGATATCATCCGCGTTGCGTGCAAAACTATAAAACGCATGCATATGCGTGCGCAGATCGCGCCGGATCAGCCATGATCCCACCGGAAAATTTTCGTGCCCCCGGCCCTTCCCCGACCATTCCTCGACCGAACTCACAACACCGGTCCAGTATAAACCCATCTTTTCCGCACCATCGCGCACCCCAACCCGGAGCCGATCGTCGCCGCGGCAAAAGACTCCGCCACCAAAGGTAATGCCACGACCCAGGCCGGCGACAAGCCAAACCACCGTAAATTCGGCCAACACAATACCGCCATTTCCGCCGAGGCCCGCTCTGCGCGGCTTTCGCAGCGCAACACCACTATTTTGGAAACCGATTCGATCCCGCCCCGCTCCACCCACGTCACCAGCGCCGATAAATACCCTCGTCCATGCGCGACGTCCGCATCCATCAGTAAATATAATTCCGTCGCATCATCCGGCGCCGCCACCCCCTACACCACCGCCCACAACTTCCTGATCCACCCCTCCGGCCGCGCCGCGCCGAAGATCATCGTCAACCGAGAATCCCCTAACACACGCGCGATATCGCCAGCACCATCCATGGATCCATCGTCAACCAAAATAGTGGGAAATTTCCCCGCATCACCCTGCACCAACAGCGACCGCAGCACCGCGCCCACATGCGCCGCCTCATCACGCGCCGGCACCACCATGCAAACCGAGGGCACCACCGCCAGCACGCCACCCACCAGAACCACCCATGTCAAGATAGTAAATAAATCTATGCCCAAAAGACCCGAAACGCCGTCACGCGCGCAGTATTCCGTTGGCACGCATCCATGCCACCGCATCCACCACGGCCTCCCGCGCCGGGCGTGGCACGAATCCCAATTCTCGTCGCGCCTTATCAGACGAATAAAACATCTTCTTCCGCGCTATCCGCAAATGATCGCGCGTTACCATCGGCTCCACCCCGAACCAGCGCGCCATCGCCTCGGAGCCGATCGCCAGCGGCCACAACGCCGCCCCCGGCAATTGCACGAACGGCCCGCGCTTACCCGCGACTTCGCAAATCATCCGCACCAGATCGCCGAGCAGAAAATTCTGCCCCCCCAGGATATATTTCTCCCCGATCCGCCCGCGCTCCAGTGCCAGCGCATGGCCCTCCGCCACATCGTCCACATGCACGACATTCAACCCGGTATCCAAATAGACCGGCATCCGCCCGGCCGCCGCCTCGCGAATCATCTTACCAGTCGGCGTGGGCTTGATATCGCGCGGCCCCACCGGTGCCGCCGGGTTTACGATCACCACCGGCGCACCCTCATCACGCACCAGTTCCAACACCGCCTGCTCTGCGCGGTATTTCGACTGCCTGTAAACGCTGATCAGGTTGGCCTGGCTTGCCGGCGAGGTTTCATCTGCAATCCCCCCATCGCCCGGCGTCCCCAACGCGGCAACGGAGCTGCAATAGACCATCCGCTCTACACCCGCCGCGCGCCCCGCGCGCAGCATAGCGACTGACCCCGCCACATTCGCCGCCATCATCGCCTCGGGGTCCGGCACCCAGATGCGATAATCCGCCGCCACATGAAACACATACCGACACCCCGAAGCGGCTCGCGCCAGCGATCCGGGATCGCTCAAATCCCCGATCACCATTTCGGCCTCCAGCCCCACAAGATTGCGCCGGTCGCTATTTGCCCGCGCCAGCACCCGCAACCGATGCCCGCGCGCCGCCAGCACCCTCGCCACGGCGGAGCCAACAAACCCCGTCGCCCCCGTTACCAAACTCAGTGGCCGATCCAACACCTTTATCCTATTTCATCTTCCGCTCTATAGCCCGTTCTCCCCGCTCTGGTGTAGAGCCGGGCCGGGGTGCTGTACCCAAGCTTGGGATTGCTCCTCAGCCCGATTGTCGCCGCGGCGGCGATGGTGCTCAGTTCGGTCTCGGTGATTGCAAACGCGCTGCGGCTGTGCCGCTTGCAGCTATGACGGCACAAGGCAGCCCATCCATTTATCTTTACCTCATGGACGAACTGCACTATGCGGCCATAGGACAGCCATGAAGTTCCGTCGCCTCATCCCTCTGTGCCTTTGGCTATCGACCATCATGCTGATGGCTGTGGGGATACTCGTGCCCGGGGCGGCGTCGGCTCATCAAGGGAATGGTGAGGAGCGCGGGGAGCGCGAACTCTCTGTTTTTCAGGCGCCTTTCGATGCTGCGCCGCTGATTATCCATGATGACCTGGCGAACACCTTGCTCCACGTCGGCGAGCCGCTGACCGCGTCTCAATCATTCCTCGTGACACAGCCGGATGGAGAACGCGGCTGCGACGGGGCCGCATGCTGTGGAACGGGCCACGGATGCTGTGTCGCCTACCTGACCAGCTGGGATGATCCCTCGCCGCCGCCTACGGGCAACCGACCTGCTATCGCCCTCGCCGGCGCCCCGCCAGGTCGTGATACGTCCGCACTGCCGGAACCGCCCAGACCCTTCCGCTGATCCATTCACCGCGCCCTGACACGGTGCGGCGCCTTGCCTTGAACAGCTGGAAGAGGTTTCCACATGAGTCGCGGTTGTTTGCCGGCCCTCTGGGCTGCTCTGTTGCTCGCCACCGTCATTGCGCCAGCCGTGGCGCATGAGGGGCATGACCACGATGCCCCACCGGCGCCGCAGTCTACCGCTTCCGCACCACGCGCAGAGACACAGTCCAATACTGTCGAACTGGTGGTCATCGCCCGGGGGGCCGAGCTCGAACTTTATGTTGATGACTTCCGAACCAATGCCCCGATCGACAATGCGGCGGTCGAGGTGGAGACCCCAGCAGGTCCTGGGGTAGCCAAGCCTGAATCCGGTCGCTCCTATCGTCTGACCGCCCCATGGGTGCTCAAGCCGGGACGGCATGACCTTATCGTGACGGTCTTGGCCGGCACGACTCTGGAGGTGTTGCCGGTCACACTGACAATTCCTGAGCCGCCGCCGACGTCATCCCAGGCTGCGCCCGGTATCGTCAGTGCGGCGCAAGCTGCGGTGGGAGCGATGCAGGCTCACTTGCCGGGTGGGCCAGTCGGCATAGGCATCGGCTTTGGCGCGGGTGCGCTGGTGATGTGGCTCTTGCAGCGCCGCCGACGCCTGACCGTACCAGTTGTCGTTCTGGCGCTGTTTGCCACGGCGACGGCCGTCCAAGCCCAGGATGTAGCGAAGGTGGTGGTGCGCGACCAGGCCCAGCGCCTGCCGGACGGCAGCCTGTTCGTGCCCAAGGCCAGCCAGCGCATCCTTGCATTGCGCACTGAGATGGCCGGAGCGGCCCGGCATGCGCGAACCGTGGAACTTCCCGGGCGCATCATCCCTGACCCTAACGCCAGTGGCTATGTTCAGACGGCGATCAGTGGCCGTTTGGCGGCGCCGCCGGGCGGCTTTCCTCGGCTCGGCACCCAGGTGCGTGCCGGCGACGTCCTGGCGCTGGTCGCACCACCGTTCCAGGCGATCGATGCCTCGAACATCCGCCAGCAAGCCAGCGAGATCGACCAGCAGATCGCCATTGTCGAGCGTCGGCTGGCACGCCTGCGTACCCTGCGCGAAATCGTGCCGCGCACCCAAGCGGAGGATGCGGAGACCGAGTTGCGCGGTCTGCGCGAACGACGCGCCAGCCTGGACCAGGTCCGCCGCGAGCCGGAGCCGCTGATCGCACCGATTGACGGCGTGATCGCGACCAGCGCGGCTGCGGCGGGCCGTATCGCCGATCCCGGCATGGTGGTGTTCCAGATTGTCGATCCGAGGCAATTGTGGGTGGAGGCACTGCAGTTCGAGGCCCTAGGTAAACCGCAACAGGCGAGCGCAGTCCTCCCGGATGGACGTATTGCGCCGCTGGCTTTCCGAGGTTCCGGCCTTGCCGGTCCAGGCCAAGCAATCCCGTTACATTTCGCGATCACCAGCGATTTGAGTGGGCTGCGCGTAGGCCAACTTGTGACCGTCCTGGCGGAAACAGAAGCGACACACGAAGGTCTGGCTCTGCCGCGCTCCGCCGTGCTGCGTGGGTCGAGCGGGGTGGCTATCGTCTACGAGCACAGCGCCGCCGAGCTATTCCGCCCGCACGAGGTACGGACTGCGCCTATCAACGGCGATCGCGTGCTGGTGGTGGATGGGCTCAAACCGGGCCAGCGTATCGTGACGCAAGGTGCCGAATTGCTGAACCAGATCCGCTGAGGCACGGGCAATGTTCACCTTTATGGTCACCCAGTCGCTTCGCAACCGCGTCCTGGTGCTGGCGATCGCCTTGGTTTTGCTGGGCTATGGCGGCTTCGTCGCCACCCGCCTACCCGTCGACGTCTTTCCCGACCTCAACCGACCCACTGTGACATTGATGACCGAGGCCGAAGGCCTTGCGCCGCCAGAGGTGGAGCAACTGGTCACCTATCCGATCGAGACTCAGATGAACGGCCTGCCAGGGGTGTCGCGCGTGCGCTCGGTGTCCGGCATCGGCCTGTCGATCGTCTATGTCGAATTCGACTGGGGCACGGACATATACCGCAACCGCCAGCAGATCGCCGAACGGCTGACCCTGGTGCGTGCCCAGTTACCGGCCACCGCCGTGCCGCAGATGGGTCCGATCTCGTCGATCATGGGCCAGATCGTGCTGGCCGCGGTGACCGCGCCGGAAGGCGTCTCGCCGATGGCGGTGCGCGAGGCCGCCGACTTCATCATCCGTCCGCGCCTGCTCACCATTCCCGGCGTGGCTCAAGTGACCCCGATCGGCGGCGAGGTGCGCCAGTTCCGTGTCGCCCCCAACCCAGCCGCGATGCGTGCGCTGGGTGTCACGCTGGAACAGGTTGAACGGGCCCTCGCCCAGTTCGGCACGAACTCAGGTGGGGGCTATGCCGACCAGCATGCCCGCGAATACCTGATCCGCAATATCGGCCGCACCTTGAGCCTGGAGGCATTGCGCCAGCTCGTCGTGTCGAACACCGACGGCAGCCCGATCCACCTGCGCCAACTGGCGGATGTTTCCTACGCCGCGCGCTTCAAGCGCGGCGAGGCCGGCTATATGGGTAAGCCGTCGGTCCTCATCTCGGTCGAGAAGCAGCCGGACATCGACACGGTGCGCCTGACCCGGGAGGTCGAGACGGCGCTCGCCGAACTGTCACACACGCTTCCCTCGGGCATCCGGGCCGACAACATCCTGTTCCGCCAGGCCAACTTCATCGAGACCTCGATTGTCAACGTACGCACCGTTCTGCTGGAAGCGACGGCAGTGGTTGCGGTGGTCCTATTCGCCGTCCTGCTGAACGTCCGCACCACAGTCATCTCGCTGACCGCGATCCCAGTGTCGATCCTGACTGCGGCTATCGTCTTCCATTTTGCGGGCCTGTCGATCAACACCATGACGCTGGGCGGGCTGGCGATCGCCATCGGCGAACTGATCGACGACGCGGTGGTCGACGTGGAGAACATCTTCCGCCGCCTGCGCGAGAACCGTGCCTCGGCCGAGCCTTTGCCGGTGTTTGACGTGGTGGTGGCAGCCAGCCAGGAGGTCCGCTCCGGCATCGTCTATGCAACCATGATCATCGTGTTGGTCTTCGTCCCGCTGTTCGCGCTGACCGGCATCGAGGGCCGCCTATTTGCCCCTCTGGGACAGGCCTACATCATCTCGATCCTGGCTAGCCTGCTGGTGTCGATCACGCTGACGCCAGTCATGGCCTTTTACCTGCTGCCGTCCATGCGCCGGCTGGACCACCGCGAGGGCGCATTGGTGCGGGTGCTCAAGCGCGGCAATGCCGCAATGCTGCGCTGGGCCTTGCCGTGGCCGCGGCGCCTGCTGGCGTTGGCCGGCATCGCCGTGGTTGCCGCCGGAGTCGGTGCGAGCCAATTGCCGCGCGCCTTCCTTCCGCCGTTCAACGAGGGCACGTTGACCATCAACACTGTCTTCGATCCTGGAATCTCGCTGGCGGAGTCCAACCGCGTCGGCCTGATCGCCGAGCGGCTGATCATGCAGGTGCCGGAGGTCAAGGCGGTGGGCCGCCGCACCGGCCGTGCCGAGCTCGACGAGCACGCCGAAGGTGTTCACTCGTCGGAGATCGAGGTGGACCTGCATCGCGAGGGCCGGGGCAAGGATGCCATCATCGCTGACATCCGCGACCGGTTGGCAATCCTGCCAATGGCGGTGAATGTCGGCCAGCCGATCTCGCACCGCCTGGACCACATGCTGTCCGGCGTCCGCGCCCAGATCGCGGTCAAGATCTTCGGCGAGGATCTCGACACGTTGCGCAGTAGTGCAGAGGCGCTGCGCAAGCGGCTGGAAGCGATTCCGGGTGTGGTCGATCTCCAGGTCGAGAAGCAGGTGCGCATTCCGCAGCTCGAAATTAGCATCGACTACAACCGTGCCGCCCTTTACGGGGTGCAGCCGGCGATGATCACCGAGCAGCTGGAGCGCCTGTCGAACGGCCGTATCGTCTCGCGCTTACTGGACGGCAACCGGCGCTTCGATGTGGTGGTTCGCCTGCCAGATGCGGTGCGGACCACCGAAGGGCTGGCCAACCTGCTGATCGATACGCCGCATGGCTGGGTGCCGGTGCGGGCGATCGCCGATGTGCGTGAGACCGATGGCCCCAACCAGATCCTGCGCGAGAACGGTAAGCGCCGCCTGGTGGTCTTCGCCAACGCTGCCGGCGGCAGCGACATGGCCGCGATCATCGCCACCATCCGAGCGGAGTTGGTAGGCGTAGCTCTTCCCACGGGCGTGTTTGTCAGCCTGGAGGGCACGTTCCAGGCGCAGGAGGAGGCGAGCCGCACCATCGCCGCTCTGTCGGTCGTCTCGCTTCTGATGATGTTCGCGATCCTCTACAGCCGCTACCGCTCGGCCGTGCTGGCAATGATCATCATGGGCAGCGTGCCGCTTGCCCTCATTGGCAGCGTGGTCGCGCTTTGGCTGGCGGGGCAACCCCTGTCGGTCGCCTCCATGATCGGCTTCATCACGCTGACCGGCATCGCGGCGCGCAACGGCATCCTGAAGATCAGCCACTACATTAATCTGGCTGTGCACGAAGGAATGCCGTTCGGTCCCGACCTGGTCATCCGCGGCAGCCTGGAACGGATGACGCCGGTGCTGATGACGGCATTGTCAGCGGGCGTGGCCCTGGTGCCGTTGATGATTGACGCACACGCGCCGGGCAAGGAGATCCTCCACCCCGTGGCGGTGACGATCTTTGGCGGCTTGGTCAGTGCCACACTGCTCGATGTCATTCTGACGCCAGCATTGTTCCTGCGATACGGGGAGCGCCCACTTCGCCGACTTGTCGCAGCACGGCAAGAGTCCGGCACTTCGGTACCGGCCGCCAGCGCTCCGGCACCACTCTATTAACCTACCGAACCGAAAGGCCTTACCATGAAACGACGTTTCTTAATTGCCGCCGGGTCTCTGGTCCCATCATGGGCTCTCGCTCATGAGCCCAGGACGGGCCCCCATGGTGGGGTCCTCGTGGATGCACGCCCCTACCATGTCGAGGTGACCGTGAAAGGCACAACGGTGGATGTCTATGTCAGTGATGGGAGCGACAGGCCCTTGCCGGCCATAGGCTTCAAGGCGACCGCCATCCTCACGATTGATGGCAAGGCGCAGCGCATTGTCCTCGTGCCAGTCGACAGCAACCGATTGACTGGCCAGTTGGCATTTGCGGCGCAAGGGGCTTTGAAGGGTGCAGTCCTGTTGACCGCCCCAGACGGGAAAACGACCCAGGCAAAGATCGATTGATGTCGGCCGATCGAACTCGCCGCTGCGTGTTCGTGCGGCATCGTGTGGGCAGCCACTTAGATTCGGGAGATCACCATTAAGTCTCTTTTTCCTTATATTTTTACCGCAGGATGAAGTTTAGCTTTCTAAATTTTCTAGATTGAGAAATTGAAGAATTTTTATAGAAGACGATCTTCTAGTAAAACCCCTTACAACCGCACGGTCAGGCACGAATGGCTAGACCGACACACCATTGAAACCATTGGGGAGGGACAGGGCTAGGCCACACAATGGCTCTAGGTTTACAACAATGATCGCCCGAACATGGACATCGGCTGCATAACACCCGCCCTGATAATCAAGGCGGGTTTTTATTGAATATACGGAATTGCTCAGCCCACCGCCAAATGCCGTCTCAAAGCCCCGCAATCGCGGCGTTCAAAGTGGCGCTCGGCCGCATCGCCGCCGATGCCTTGGTTGTGTCGGGGAAATAATAACCGCCGATGTCTACCGGCTTGCCCTGCGCGGCATTCAGTTCGGCATTAATCTTCGCCTCGGCGGCTTCCAGCGCCTCGGCCAACGGCTTGAAGCGGGCGGCCAGCGGGGAGCTGTTGTCCCGCGCAGCCAGCGCCCGCGCCCAGTACAGCGCCAGGTAGAAATGGCTGCCACGATTGTCAAGTTCGCCGACTCGGCGCGCCGGGGAGCGATTGAACTCCAGAATCTTGCCGTTGGCCTCATCTAGCGTCTCGGCCAACATCTGCACGTCGGCGTTCTTATGGGTCTGCGCCAGATTCTCGAGCGATGCACATAGGGCAAGAAACTCGCCGAGCGAGTCCCAACGCAGATAGCCTTCTTCCTGGAACTGCTCCACATGCTTGGGCGCGGAGCCGCCGGCTCCTGTCTCGAACAGCCCGCCGCCCGCCATCAGCGGCACGATCGACAGCATTTTTGCTGACGTGCCCAACTCCATGATCGGGAATAGATCGGTCAGATAGTCGCGCAGCACATTGCCCGTAACGGAGATCGTGTCCTGCCCCGCACGGATTCTTTCCAACGAAAATTTCATCGCCTCCACCGGTACCATGATACGGATATCCAGCCCCGAAACATCCTGGTCCTTCAGGTATTTCTCGACCTTGGCAATTAGCTGCGCGTCATGCGCGCGATTGGCATCCACCCAGAACACCGCCGGCGTGTTGGTCAGGCGCGCGCGGCGCACCCCGAGCTCGACCCAGTTGCGGATCGGCGCGTCCTTCACCTGACACATACGGAAGATGTCGCCGGCCTCGACCGGGCGTTCCAGCAATATTGTGCCGTCATCGGCGACCACGCGCACCGTGCCGTTCGTGGGTACTTCGAAGGTCTTGTCGTGGGATCCGTATTCCTCAGCCTGCTGCGCCATCAGCCCCACATTCGGCACCGTTCCCATCGTCTTCGGGTCGAATGCGCCATGCACCTTGCAGTCCTCGATGACCGTCTGAAACAGGCGCGCGTAGCTGCGATCCGGAATCACCGCCTTGGTGTCGTGCAGCTTGCCGTCCACACCCCACATTTTGCCAGATTCGCGGATCATCGCCGGCATCGACGCGTCGACGATCGTGTCGCTCGACACGTGCAAATTGGTGATCCCGCGGTCGGAATTGACCATCGCAAGACCGGGCCGTTGCGCGTAGATGGCTGCGATATCGGCATTAATTACTGCCTGTTCGGCTTCTGACAAGGTTTCGATCCGTGTCAACAAATCACCCATACCGTTATCGGGGTCAATGCCGAGACGAGCGAAAATTGCGGCGTGCTTTTCGAACACATTGGCGAAGAAGACAGACACGGCATGGCCGAACAGGATGGGATCGGAGATCTTCATCATGGTCGCCTTCAAATGTACCGAGAACAAAATGCCCTGCTGCTTCGCGTCCGCGATCTGCGCGGCATAGAAGGCACGCAACGCCTTGCGGCTCATCGTCGAGGCGTCGATGATCTCGTCGGCTTTCAGCTTCGTTTGAGCCTTCAGCACCGTGACCGCGCCATCCCTGCCGACCAGCTCGATGCGGGCATTGGTGTCCTCCGCGACCGTGGTCGCGACCTCCGAACCGTAGAAATCGCCGGCTGGCATGTATGCCACATGCGATTTCGAATCCGCACTCCACGCACCCATCTTGTGCGGATTGTTGCGGGCGTATTGCTTCACGGCGCCGGCGGCACGGCGGTCTGAATTACCCTCACGCAGCACCGGATTGACGGCGCTGCCGAGCACGCGACCGTAGCGAGCCCGAATCTCCTTATCGGCCGGAGTTGCGTCGCTATCCGGATAGTCCGGCACGCCATAGCCCTTGCCCTGCAGCTCCTTAATCGCGGCCTTGAGCTGCGGGACGGAGGCGGAAATGTTGGGCAGTTTGATGATGTTAGCCTCGGGCCTCATCGCGAGCTGACCAAGCTCGGCGAGTTCGTCGTTGATCCGTTGCGCCGCCGTCAATTTGTCAGGGAAATTGGCGAGGATGCGGCCGGTCAGTGAAATGTCCTTAAGCGTCATTTTTACGCCCGCTGTGCTGACGAAGGCTTCGACGATCGGCAGCAGAGAATATGTCGCGAGCGCCGGAGCTTCGTCGACCTTTGTCCAAACGATTTCGAGATCGGCCATGCTCGCCCCTCTGCTGGTATCCTGACGCTGGTGAAACGGCTAGAGTATACCCTGCCGCGCTGAACAATTCACGAATGCGGCGGCCTTGTCGCACCCGATGCCGGTAAGGGCAAGTTCTCCACCACCGCCCACCCGGCACCGCGTGCGCATCCCCGGGGCGAAACGCCGCCGCGCTTGAGGCTGCCGCGCATGGGATGGTGACACAGCGCGCCAGCACGGGTTGAATACACATCATGGACCTGCCCGTCACCCAAGTCCCGATCGCCGCCTTCGCCGCTCCAGCCCCGTTCGTGCTGCGCGCGCCGGCAACGCGGAGCGCTCCACTGCTGTTCGCCTCGCCGCATTCCGGGCGCGACTACCCGCCCGATTTCATTGCCGCCGCCAGGCTGGACACCATCGGCCTGCGCCGCAGCGAAGACAGTTTCGTCGACGACCTGTTCGCCGCCGCCCCCGCCCATGGCGCGCCGCTGCTCGCCGCCTCGTTCCCGCGCGCCTATTGCGATGCCAACCGCGAAGCCTGGGAGCTCGACCCCGCCATGTTCGCCGAGCCCCTGCCCGACTGGGTGAACACTACCAGCCCGCGCGTCGGCGCCGGCCTCGGCACCATCGCCCGCGTGGTTTCCACCGGCGAGGTAATCTATCGCGAAAAACTCCCCTTCGCCGAGGCGCAGCACCGCGTGCGTGCATGCTGGCAGCCCTTCCACGACGCGCTGGGCACGACCATCGCGGACACCATCGCGCTTTTCGGCACCTGTTTGCTGATCGATTGCCATTCCATGCCCGCCCATGCCGGCACCTCGCGCCACGGCGCGGGTCCGGCTGATATCGTGCTGGGTGATGCCTATGGCACCGCCTGCGCGCCCGCCATCACCGCCCTGGTGGAACGCGAACTCCGCAGCCTCGGCTATGCGGTGCGGCGCAACGATCCCTATGCCGGCGGCTACATCACCCGCCATTACGGCCGCCCGCGCGACGGCGTGCATGTGCTACAACTGGAGCTTGCCCGCGGCCTTTATATGGACGAAGCGACGATCCAGCCCAGCAAACGCTTCCCCATCATGCGCCGCCACATGGAAAAACTGATTTCCGTCCTAGCTCGCGCCGCGCCCGCTCTGCTGGCGCGCTGAAGGCCTGTATGAAAGTCCGGCACCTGCCCGCACCCTCACCCGGCCACCCGCAGCAGTGTATGCTGGTTGGGTGGTCAGGTGGGGCTGCGGGACTGGTGCCGGACTTTGTCTCTAACCAAGGAGCGCCCCATGGAAGCCACAACATCGGGAAACTGCTTCCACCACGTTGCCATCCGTGCCGTTGATTTCGACGCGACGATAAAATTCTACACCGACGGGCTGGGTTTCCGGTTGCAACTCCCCTTCGCCATCCCCGGCCGCATCGACCGCGCCGCTTTCCTCGATGCTGGCGACGGCCGATTCATCGAGGTGTTCGGCCAAGGCTCCAACGTCCAGTCTGAGGGCCGGCGCCGTACCGAAGGCGAGGATCGCACCGAAGGCGCAATGCTACATTTTTGTCTGCGCGCAGCCGACACGGATACGTCCTTTGCCCGCGCCCTAGCCGCCGGCGCCACCTCTCGTGTCGAGCCCGTCACGCGGCGCCTCAGCGAGAACCCGCTGGTCGAAGTCCGCATTGCGTTTGTGACCGGCCCGAACGGCGAAGTGATCGAATTCCTGCAAAGCCAGCAGATCTAATAACCCTACCCCCCTGAAACCAAAAAAAAGGCGGTGCCGAAGCACCGCCAAGTTTAGGGAGGAAACATCCAAGAAAGCAGCAAAACGGCAATAAATGGCCGCGTTGCTGCGATCCGGGATCTAGGGGGAACCGCCGCCCCGCGCAAGCGCACTTTTGCATTGCAGCATTGCCGCCAACCCATACCCCAAAGATAGGAGACCCAGGTCCGCTTTACCGGCACACCCCATTCATCCTCTATCTATTCCGCCACTCCGGCTTCCGCTTCTCCGCAAACGCCTTCGGCCCCTCGATATAATCCGCGCTCTCCATATTCTCCCGCTGGGCCGGATAAACCGTCCGCATCGCCGCTTCCAGGCTTGGCTCCGCCATGCCGCGATAAAACGCCTGCTTGCTGGCGCGCACCGCCTTAGGCGAGCACTCCAAAATTAATCCCGCCCAGCGTTTCGCCGCCGCCAACGCCTCGCCCTCCGCCACTTTCTCGGTCACAAATCCAAGGGTAAACCCTTCTGCCGCCCCGACCCGCCGTCCGGTCAGCATCATCCCCATCGCCTGCTTCTGCGAGATCATGCGCGGCAACCGATGCACCCCGCCCGCCCCGGCGATCAATCCCACCCGAGGCTCTGGCAAGGCAAACACCGCATTCTCGGCGGCGATAATGATGTCGCAGGCCAGCGCGATCTCAAACCCGCCGCCCATCGCCACCCCGTTCACCGCCGCGATCAGCGGTTTGTCGAGGTCGAACCGATTCGCGAGCCCGCCAAATCCCTGCGCCGGATTGGGCCGCCGCTTGCCAGAGGCCTGCACTTTCAAATCATTCCCCGCCGAGAACGCGCGCGGTCCCGCCCCTGTCACGATCCCCACCCACAAATCGTCACGCGCCGCGAATTCGTCCCAAACGGCCGCTAGTTCCTCATTCGCATCGGCATGCAGCGCGTTCAAAACCTCCGGCCGGTTCAGGGTGACAATGCGGACGCGCCCTTCATCCCGTACGATGCAAAATCTTTTCTCGTTCATGGCTGTCCCCTTAATATATACTTAAAGCACCCGACGCGCATCAGGCGATGGTCTTTGCCGCCCGTAGCGCTGCCAGCCGCGCACCATCGAACCCCAGAATTCCCCCCAGGACGGCATCGGTATGCTGCCCCGGTGTCGGCACAGGACCGATACGACCCGGTGTTTGCGACATCTTCACCGCCACACCGGGCACGTATATTTCCCCGGCCAGCGCATCGTCCATTTTCACCAGCATCTCGCGTTCCCACAGATGCGCGTCCTTCGCCACTTCGGGAATGCTGCGCACGGGCGCCACCGGCACGCCAATACCCAGCAACGCCTTAACGATATCGTCCACCTTACGCTCCGCGCACCAGGCATCTAGCATGCGGCGGCGCTCATCCGCACCGCCCATGCTGCTGTTCATCGGCGTCAAATCGACACTGCTACCGCCGCCGGTAATCAGCGCCATTAACTTCCCCGCCATCTCCCGCCCAATGGCGGAGATCACCACATACCCATCCTTCGCCTTATAGGGCGGCCGGCCGCCTTCCCCACCTTCCACGCCGCTACCGAGATAATAGGAGATCGGAATTTCCACCATCGTAAGCGCCGAATCCAGCAGACAGCAATCCACCAACTGCCCCTCGCCGGTGCGATCCCGATGACGCAGCGCCGCTAGCGCGCCGATCGTCGCGTGCAAGGCCGTCGTCCGATCCACCAGTGAAAACGCCGTGCCCACCGGCTGCCCCACCGGCTGGCCGGTCAATGTCATTAACCCGCTCATAGCCTGGCCCAACGGATCGAACGCCGGGCGATCCCGATACGGCCCGTACTGCCCGAAGCCGGAGACCGAGATCAAAATAATTCCCTTGTTCAACGCTCGCAGCGCGTCATAACCGAAGCCCATGGCATCCATCGTGCCGGGCCGGAAATTCTCTAACACGATGTCGGATTTTTTCACCAATTCGGAAAAAATATCCTTGCCATCCTGACTCCGCATATCCAGGCAAACACTCTTCTTTCCGCGATTATAGACAGTGAAATAAACGCTCTGTCCGCGCACAATCGGCGGATTCTGCCGCGTTTCCTCACCGCCGATGCGCTCAATCTTAATGACCTCCGCGCCAAGGTCAGACAGCATCATCCCGCCGCGCGGCCCTGCCTGGAAGCGGGCCAGTTCCAGCACGCGCACACCTTCCAGGCTCATGCTCATAATCGTCTACCTTTCACATTGTGGCGCGTTGCGCGACAAAAATCGAACCATATCCCTGCTGGCTCCAATCAGGCGGCACCGGACAGGGTGTGGAATCCAGATGCGCCACCGTTGCCGGTGTGCCGCGCACGATCTCACCGGTATGTTTTGTCGGCGTCGGCGCAGGCATCCAGGTAAATGCATCGGCCGAACTATAGACAAACAGCGCGCAAGGCCGCACCCGATCGGTTGCATTGGCGCGCGAAGCATGCAGGGTGCGGCAGTTAATCGCCACTACGGTACCCGCGGGTCCCACCAGATCATTCGCCTTCGCCATATCTACGCCCGCCATGTCGCCATCACGGACAGACCCCGTCCACGCACCTGCATCGTCGCGATGAATAAAAATCGGCCCCGTGTGCGTGCCCGGAATGCACGTCAACGGTCCCATCTCCGCCGGCGTGTCATCCAGGTAAACGCCCAACGTGACGGGCGAGTAATTGGTATGCGGCCAGGCCGGAATATCCTGATGCCATTTCACGATCTCGCCCGACCCCGGCCATTTATAATTCAGCTTCGATGAATGAAATTTTACATCCGATCCCACCAGATCGGCGGCGATATCGGCCAGCACGGACTCGCTGGCGAACCGCCAGAAATCGGGATGCCGGTCCACCAGTGCGCGCAACCGGCGCACATACGGCGCCACCGCGCTATGGCTAGGTCCCAGATCGAACGCCTCGTCAGATTTTTCCCGCGTTCTGCTCATCTCAATGAACTCCGCCGACAACGCATTCAGCCGCCGCAGCCATTCCGCAGGGATCAGCCCCGGCGCGGCCAGATAGCCCGTGGTAAAATACGCTTCCCGCTGCACTTGCGTCAGCGCGCGCGGGGGATGGGCAAGAATCGTCTCGGGGGTCATGCCATGGAATCCTGATTGCCTCTGGTCGGGCGCGCCGCACGGCGGCAAGCTGTCCAAACAACTGTAGGAGCGGGCTTCCGCATGACGCAAGCCAACAGCGCCCAAATGCTGCCCGAACTACTGGAACACCAAGCCACCGGTGGGATCGTGGCGATCTATGAGGAAATCCGTCGCTTCTCCGGCGCACCCTATGACCCCTCCCTGCAACGCTATGTCACCACCAAGCCGGGCGCGCTGAAATGGGCCTGAGCCGCCGTGCGCCCGGCGCAGGAAATCACCATCTCGCCGGCGCCAAAAATTTTTGCCGCGGCCCTGCGCGTCTGGGGCGTGGACACGGCCTCCCTCTCCTGGATCGCGACGGAGCTCGGCCTGCGCTTCACCACGCCGGAAACCAATGCCGCCCGCGACATCGTCGCCTGCCTACCTCCCTGCCCCCCGGCCCGACGCCCGACGCGCCGACAACCAGCGCCCTGCTGCGATCCACCGCTATGCCGGCACCAGCCCAGAAATGACCCTGTTCGGCCAGCTCGTACTCGACGCGATGCCCCGCGCGCAATGAATACTCTGTCCTCGCTGCCGTCAGCCCGCACCGGCTGGTGAACATGCTGCCCGGCATCGTCGCAGCCCTGTCCTTCAGCGTCACCGATATCCTGCTGAAGCTCGTCTATGCCGATGGCATGGACGTGCTCAGCCTCGTCACCCTGCGCGGCGCGCTCGTGGTGGTACTATTCTGGCTCTGGATGAAACTACAGAAACCGCGCCACTGGCACCAACCGCGCCAGCGCAATATTGCCCTCGTGCTGGGCCTGCTGTTCGCCGCGGTAATGTTTGGCCTGCTGCTCTCGGTGTCGCTGCTCCCCGTCTCCATCGCCATCCTCGCCTATTTCGTCTACCCGCTACTCACAGGCATCGGCGCGGCCCTGACCGGCGTGGAAAAGCTGGGCTGGCGCGCCTTGCTCACGGCGTTCGCTGCGTTCGGCGGCCTCAGCCTAATGCTGGGTGTCGATCTTGCTTCCCTTTCCACGATGGGCCTCGCTTGCGCGTTTGGCGCCGCCCTGTGCCGCGTCGTCTCCCTCCTCGCGACCCGCGCCTATCTGGCCGGCACCGACGCGCGCGTGACAACTTGGTATTCGCTCGTACCCTCCACTGCCCTGTTCATCGTAGCCTCCGCGTTGTTCGGCGTCTGGCACCTACCACAAACCCATATAGGCTGGCTCGCCTTCCTCGGAATCAGCTTCGGCAGCACGCTCTCCACCCTGCTGATCTATATCTCCACCAATCGCGTCGGCCCGTTCCGCACTGCCCTCGTGATGAACCTCGAACCCCTCGTCACTGCCATCCTCAGCATGATCTTTCTAGGCGAAATCATGACTCCCACCCAGATGTTTGGCGGCGCCATCATGCTCTGCGCACTCTGCGTGTTCCAGTTTGTGCGGGGGAAGTAAAGGAAGGAACGAGATTTTTCGGATCAAGCCCAATCGGATTTTGTGGCGCTTAGCTCACCACGCGCTCCCACGCGACCTCGGCGATCTTCAGGCGGTGACTGCCGTCGATGCAGCCGCCTAGAGTGTTAAGTTTTCCAATGCCGAGACGATCCATCAGCGCCAGATGATCGACGGCATAAATGTGCCGGACACGATCCTCCTTGATATCTGTGCGAGAGGCCTCCGCATTGCGCTGCCCATGGCAATGATGCGATATTTATCGACGAGTGATTGTGTCCAACCGCACCAGGAGTTTGTCAGACTACCTCCGGGGGTATGCCACATCTCCATCCGCAAACTAAGCCCGCCGGGCACGAACCGCAAGATGGGAAAGCCGCCGCTGTATTCCTGATAATGGATCTCGCTATCCGGGCCGCCGCAGCAAGCGCATCTTGGACTCCGTCAGATCGCCGAATCGAAACCCAACGGTGCCATACGCGGATCGGGATAGTCGATAATTTTGACCTCACCGCTGATTGCGTCCAGCACCGCGCAACTCAGTTGCCGGTTGTTCGACCGGTCCCGCCCATCGCCGGCCGATCCGGGATTAAGGACTAGCGTGCCGCCGAACTTGCGCGCCACCTGGGCGTGGGTGTGGCCATACATCACCACGTCTGCGTCTTCCTCAGCGAAGCGGGCCAGCGCAGAACTGTGCGGCGCGACATAGTTACCGCGCGGCTCCCACGACGTGGAATGCACCATCAGGATACGCATGCGCCCGAATTCCAGCCGTCGGCGCAACGGTTGGGCCGCCAGCCAGGCCAACAGATCCTTATTCACCTCGGGTCGTTCGCGTGCGCGGATCCCGGAGGGGGCCAGAAAACCTTCCTCATGATTGCCCTGGATGACATGCGCGCCACGCTCGCGCAGCCGGCCAATCACCGCGTTGGAAAAGCGATACTCATCGATCGAATCACCCAGGCAGAGCAATTCATCGACATCGCCCATCAATGCCAACGCCTTGTCCAGCCCTGCGATATTGGCGTGGATATCCGAAACGATGCCAATTTTCACGCGTCTACTATCCATTCAATCAATACTGATCTTCGCTTCCCGAATAATCTTCTTATACAGCAGGTCGTCATCGAGAAAGAATTTGCGCGATTCATCGGCGCTCATGGTCCGCGTGGCGAAACCCATAGTCAGCAGTTTCGCCTTCATCTCTGGGCGGGCAGAAATCTCATTCACCGCCTTGTTCAGCTTCTGGCGCACACCTTCTGGCAACCCTAACGGCGCATAAAAACCCTGCCAGATCGGTGCGTTCACCTGCGCGAAGCCAAGTTCCCCGATGGTCGGCACATCGGGAAACTCCGGGTGCCGTTCATCGGCATAGAGCGCGATCATCCGCAGCTTGCCAGCCTTCACATGCGGAAAGCCGTTCAGCTCGATGATCGCGTCGATCACGCCGGAGAGCAGATCGTTCAGCGCCGGCGCATTACCGCTGTAGGGTACGCTCACCATGTCCGTGCCGGTTAGGTTCGCTAGATATTTCATACGAAATTCCGTAGGGCTACCGACACCGGATCCGCCATACACCACCTTGCCCGGATTTGCCTTCAAGTAGTCTATGAATTCCTTGAAGCTGGTAGCCGGGTTTTTCGGCCCCAGCATCAAGCCAGAGATATACATGGTGGTCACCGCCACCACGTCCACATCATTCGCCGAATAGCTTACCTTACGCAGGTTGGAGACAGTGGAGACCACGGTGGAAGCACACATGCACAGCGTGTAGCCATCCGGCTTAGAGCGGATCAGCGACTCCATCCCCACCGCGCCACCAGCGCCACCGCGGTTTTCCACGATGAAAGGTTGGCCCAGCGACCGCGACAGCGCATCCGCATAGGGCCGCGCCACCGTGTCGTTGGCGCCACCGGGCGGAAACGGGACGATAACTTTCACCGGCCCTTTCGGCCAGTCGGTTTGCGCCTGGACGGCTGGCGCGATCGAGATAGCAGCAAACAACAGACACACAAGGGCAAGATGACGCATGGTGACGCTCTCCCGTGACGCGATCAGCTTTTGGCGGGCGCATATTTTCCAGAGAGTTGCGGCGTGGGTGTATCATGTCCCTGGCTCTGCCGGTCCAGCCGCGTCGCGCGCGACCAGGTGCGTTGGAGGTCGTCGCGCACGTTAAATTTAAGCTTCCCGAGCCCCCGGCATTCCAGCTCCACCACATCGCCATCCATAAACGACGACAGGCCACGGTGATTGGTTCCGGTGGCGAGAATATCGCCCGGTTCCAAGGTATGAATATGGCTCACCCATTCGATGCAGCGCGGAATCTTATGCGCCATGTCGTTGGTGTTGAAATCCTGCTTCAACGTGCCATTGACCCAGAGTTGAACCGGAAGATCGTGTGGGTCGGAGACTTCATCGGCGGTGACGATAAACGGCCCGATGGGCGCGAAGGTATCGCGCGACTTCATCTGGAAAAACACATTTCCAGAAGGCGGTAGGCCGCGCGCCGATCCATCAATAAAATTAATATACCCAAACACATGGCGCATCGAGTCGGCCTGCGAAACCCGCGTCGCCCTCTTACCGATCACCACTGCCATTTCCGCTTCACCTTCGAAAATCGTGGCAGGTACGTCTGGCAGCACCATGGTATCGCCCTGGCCGATGATAGCGGTCGGAGCCTTGTGGAAAGCGTTCAGCGGCGCGGGGGCCGAACGCGTGCCGTCCTCCATATAGTTCACCGCCATACAGACGATATTACCCGGCTTCGGCAACGGCGGACATAGGCGCAGGTCAGAGAGTAGCCGGCCGGGCGCCTGTGCGGCGGCGGCTTCCAGTCGGTCGCGGTAATGATCAAAGCGGGCGATCAGATTGCTGATCAGATCGTGTGGTCCAGTATGTGGGATGGCTTTCACCAGATCCATCACATCGACAACGACATCGCCGCTGCTTTTCAGTACGCCGAGCCGGAAATCATCAAAATAGCAGAGCTTCATGGGGGGTCTCCTCTCCTAGATCACGCCTTTTGCTTTCAGCATCGAGATCCGCGTGGCATCGTAGCCCAGCTCGCCCAGCACCGCATCAGTGTCGGCGCCAAATTGCGGGGCCGGTTGGCGAGGCATCTCCTCGCCGGGAAAACGGAATGCGGGGGCAACCATGCGGAAATCTTCCCGCTCCGGGTGCGGATAGGTCCAGACGCGGGATTCGTCGCGCACAAAATCATTTTCCAGCGCCTGTGCCACGTCATAGACCGGCGCAGCAGGGACGGTACCGGCAAACACGGCCAGCCATTCCGCCGTGGTGCGCGTCGAAAAGGCTTCGTCCAGCATTCGCGTCAGTTCTGCACGATTAGCGAGACGGGTTTTGTAACTGTCAAAACGCGGATCGGCGGCGATCTCCAGCCGGCCAAGTTTGCCGCACATCACTGGCCAAAATTTTTCCTTGTTCACCATGATGAAAATCCAACCATCCCTAGTTCGGTAAAGTTGACTAGGGGTAAGGGAAGGATGGCTGGAGCGCGGCTCCCGCCCCTGGGCATGGCCTTCATTGAGGTACCACGCGGCAAGGTAGTTCAGGTTGGACAATGCCGTATCAAACAGGCTGACATCCACATCGCGGCCGATGCCGGTGGCGCGGGCAGAAACAACACCGGACAGCAAGGCGGTGGCGGCATATAGCCCCGCCATCATGTCCACCACCGAAAGCCCGAATCGCGCCGGCGCGCCTTCCGGTTCGCCTGTTAGAGAAAGATAACCGGCCTCCGCCTGCATCAGATAATCGTAACCTGGCCAGTTGGTACGCGAACCCTCCCGCCCGTAAGCCGAAAGATGCGCGCAAACGATACGTGGATTGGTATCCTTCAACTGGCCATACGTCACGCCCAGCCGAGGCGCCTGGTCGCCGCGCAGATTATCCAGCACCGCGTCCGCTCCGGACACCAGATCTCGCAGAATTTCCTGCCCCTCCGGCTGACGTAAATCGAGAGAGACAGACCGCTTGTTGCGGTTGAACGCCTGGAAGAAGTGGCTGTCGTTCTGCCCCAAATAGAACGGCCCCACTTTGCGGCTAACGTCGCCACCCTCCCCGGGGTTTTCGATCTTAATGATTTCCGCGCCCATATCCGCCAGCTGCATGGATCCAAACGGACCCGCGCCGTACTGCTCAACGGCAATGATCCGCATACCCGCAAGCGGCAGCATCAGACTAAATTCCGCTGCACGAGTTGCCGCGCGATGATAATGCGCTGTAATTCATTGGTGCCCTCACCAATCACCAGAAGCGGCGCATCGCGATACAGCCGTTCCACCGGGAACTCCGTGGAATAACCATACCCACCGTGCACGCGCATCGCCTCAGCCGCATTTTCCATCGCTGCCTCGGTGGCAAACAATTTCGCCATGCCCGCTTCCATGTCACAACGTTCGCCGCGATCATAGAACTCTGCCGCTCGATTCACCAGAAGCCGAGCTGCTTCGGTGCGCGTCGCCATATCCGCCAGCTTTAACTGGATCGCTTGATGCTGCGCGATCGGAACCCCAAAGGTTTTACGAAGCTGCGCGTAACGTACCGATTCATCCAGCGCCGCCTGCGCAATCCCCACGCCGCGCGCCGCGACATTGATGCGCCCAAGCTCAAGCCCACCGAGCGCATGTTTCAGCCCCTGACCCTCCACACCGCCGATCAGTCGGTCCGCCGGAATACGATAATCGGTAAACACCAGTTCCGCGCTATCGATGCCCTTATAGCCCAGCTTCTCCAGCTTCCTGCTAACCGCAAACCCCGGCCCCTTCTCCGCGATAAACAGCGACATGCCTCGGTGCCGAGGTTGGGCCCCAAGGTCGGTCTTCACCAGAAGCGCAAAGCACGAGCCATAAATTCCGTTGCTGATCCAAGTTTTTGTACCGCTGATCAAATAATCATCGCCCTCGCGCTGCGCCACGCAGCGAATGGCCTGCAAATCCGTCCCGCAATCAGGCTCCGTCAGCGCCAGCCCGCCGCGCAATTCCCCGGTCGCAAAGCGCGGCAAAAACGTCCGCTTCTGCGCCTCGGTCCCGAATCGCTCCACGGCGGCCGACATAATCAAATGCGAGTTGAAAATTCCCGTCACGGACATCCAGCAGCGGGCAATCCGCTCCACGATCTTTGCATATGTCTTGCAGCCCAGCCCCAGCCCGCCATATTCCGTCGAGATGGTGGCGCCAAACAGCCCCATCTCCTTCATCCGCTCGACGATCGCCTCCGGATACGTGTCGGTTTTTTCCAGCGTGTGCACATAAGGTGCCACGTCACGCTGCACAAAGGCCTCGATGGTATCGAGGATCTGGTCCTCCGGGTCGTCCTGTTGAAGTGCGGGCACTTGGGCTCCTCAGTTCGCAATGTGGGCACAGTATGCGAAGCTACGGCGGTCTTCACAACAGGTGCCCCGCGATGACCTTCTCCGCCTATTACCTGACCGGTGAGAAAATCTACCTGGAGCGCTTCGGCCTAGATTTTGAGGATTTTACCCCCGGCCAGCGCTTTCGCCACCGCCCCGGCATCACACTCTCCCAGCAGGATAATGTGATAGATTCTCTGGAGACGATGAACGGCGCGCAGCTACATTACGATGCTGCCTATGCTGGCCAGACAGCTTGGAAACAGCCGCTGATGGTCAGCACCGTCACCTTGCAACGTGCAATTGGCATGACATCGAAAACATTCGGCCGGCGCAGCACCATTTCTGCCTTCGCTGAAATCGCCCTCACTGGCCCGCTCTTCGGCGGGGACACGATCTATGCTGAAAGTGAAATTTCTGTCGTCGATCCCTACCATCAGACCGTCACCGTGCGCACCTTCGCGATGAAGGCAGACAATACCCCGGTCGGCCATTTCACCTGGACCGCCGCCATTCCCCGCCGCGGCGAGGGCGCAGACCCCATCGGCATTGCCGCACTCGCCGACCCCCGCTTCGCCCTCTATCACACCGACTCGAACGGCGTGATGACCGAACAGACCGGCCTTTTCTTCGACGATATCTGCGCCGGTGAAACCTTTATTCACGCCCCCAGCCGCAGCTTCTTCACCGAAGATGCGGTCCGCCATGCCTGGCAATCCATGGAAATTGCCCCCGCCTACCACGATCTTCAATTCGCCGAGCGTTATCGCGCCGGCAAACTCCGTGTCAGCGAAACCCTTGTGATCAGCGCCGTCACCGCGCTGACGACACGCACCTTCGGCCGCGTGGTCGCCAATCTCGGCTGGAATGACGTGGAACTGCCAATCCCGGTGGAAGCCGGCGACACGATCTATGCCACCTCCACCATCCAGGAAACGCGGCGCTCGAAATCCCGCCCCAGCGAGGGGATCATCACCGTGCTCACCAACGCCTTTAACCAGAACGAGCAGAGAGTGCTGTCCTACCGCCGCAACCTTCTAGTCTACTGCCGGGATGCTGACACACCCTATGTCCGCGCTAGCTATTGACCAGGACAGCAGCTTGTCGCAGCGTGGTCTGGCGCGTGTAATCGTCCGCGTGGCACCACCCGTGCGACGACGTAACTTCGTAATCCACGTCCAGATACCATTCCTCCTATCTGGTGACACGCAGAAAACTCTTCGTGCCGGCGTGGAAGCCTGTAAATGTCCAGAGATAGACGACCTGATTCCCACCACAGCATAATCCGTCGTAGACAAGCTTGAGGTGCGGTACATCGGCGAAGAAATCGGCAGCCATGTCGGCTACGCGTACCCTCATATCCCACGGATTGCCACGATTAATCACAACCCAGCCACACGGCGCAGAGAGTATCGTGACAGCTGCCGTTGAGCCGAAGTTGCAGGTATCGGTTTACGCCTGCGCCATTTCCCGGACCTTAGCTATTATCGATTTTCATTTCGTTCCCTTTATATCGGGCTGACCGATACGCCTTCACGCCGCCATATGCAGGATGTCAATAATGTCCTGTCTGCTGCGAATTTTACGGGGATTGGTATGCAAATAGTGATCCAGCAGCGCAGCATCAGCGATGGTGCCGAACTGCTCCGGCCCCACGCCCACCGCCGAAAGACTGCGTGGCAGGCCGAGGTCGGCGATAAAATCGCCTACCACATCGGCGGCGCGCGCGCCCGGTCGGCCCATGGCGACGGCGATCATCGCCTGGCGCTCGGCATTAACGTTTTCATTATAGCGCAGCACAGTCGGCAGCATAATGCAGGACGTATAGCCATGCGGCACGTCGCAGGTGCCACCGAGCACATGGCCGATCCCATGGCTGGCGCCCATGGAAATGCCCTGCCGATTATGTTCCATCGATTGCCACACCGCCATCTGCGCGCGCAGTCGCGCTGTTAAATCCCCCGGATTCGCCTTCGTCGCCGGCAAGGCTTGCGCCAGCATACGCACGGCGATCAGCGCCACCTCGCAAGCGAGTTCGTCGGCGTGCAAATTACAGACCGTCTCCACCGCATGATCGAAAGCGCGGATGCCGGTGGACAGAAACAGCCATTCCGGCGTGCGCGTGGTCATGACAGGATCTAGGATCACCACGCGCGGCACGATGAATTCGTGGCGATAAAGTTCCTTTAACTTTTTCCGCGTGTCCGTCACCCCGGCGGACCGATTGAACTCGCCGCCCGAAAGCGTGGTCGGGATAGCGATCATGCGAACATCTGGTCCGGCATAGTCCACCACCCGCCGCGCGCCATCCGGCCCCACTTTCATCACGAACGGATCGAAATCGTCATGGTGAGTGAAGTGATGCTTCAGTCCGATCTGCACCATTTTCGTCGCATCAGTGACGGACCCGCCACCAAAACAGACTAGCAGGTCTGCCTCGACATTGCGCGCCGCCGCTGTCGCGTCCAGCACCGATTCGCGCGGGGTATGGCTGGGCACGCCATCGAAACTGCCGACATAGCGATTGCCGAGTGCTGCGCGCAGATCGTTTACCCAACTGGTTTCACGGTCCAAAGTGCGGCTGACGATCATGAACACGCGGCTAGCGCCAAGCCTTGTAGCCTCCGCCGCCAAAGTCGGCGCCGCCGGCTTGCCATAAAGCACACGTTCGGTGGCAAAGGTTTCGTAGGTGTCGCTAACCATGGCTGTGTCCTCCCTGCCCCCAGGCTCGCGCATTCCGGCGCATCCGGCTAGCCTGGGCGCACGACAGGGGGAACCGCCCAATGACCGACATGACCATCAAAGATATCCATACCACCATGATCCGCATGCCCTGGCAGGACGATCCCTGGCTGGCGGGTAGCCCGTTCGGGCATATGCAGCGGGAAGTCCTGGTGGTAGGGGTGGAAACAGCCGGCGGCATCACCGGCATGGGCTATCTGCACCTACTCTCGCCCGGCATGCGCACGATCGAGTTGCATCTGCGCGAGGTCATCATCCCGCGCGTGCTCGGCAAGGATGCTACTTCGGTGGAGGCGATCTGGACGGATCTTTACCACGCCACCGCCACATCGGGCCGCGCCGGCATCGCGCTGATGTCGATCTCCGCCCTCGATATCGCGCTGTGGGATGCGGTGGGCAAACGCGCCAACCTACCGTTGCACCGGCTCTGGGGCCATTACCGGTCCGAAATCCCGATCTATGGCAGCGGCTGTTTCCGCGGCTCACTGGGAGAGGGGATGATCGCTAAGGCGAAGCATTTCGTCGGCCAAGGTTTTCGAGCGGTCAAGATGCAAGCCGCGCATATCGGCGACTGGCGCACCGACGTGCGCAATGTCCGCGCCATGCGCGACGCGCTGGGCCCGGATATCGAAATCATGATCGATATCAACATGGGCTGGACTGCCGATCAGGCTATCCTGGCCGGGCGGCAGTTCCAGGAGTACGACGTTTACTGGATGGAAGAACCCGTGGTGGCAGATGATTTCGCCGGCTACATGCGCGTGGCCGACAAGCTGGACATGCGCATCGTCGGGGGGGAGACGCATTTCACCCGCTTCGACCTGCGCCCCTTCCTGGAAAACCCTTGCCTACCGATGCTGCAACCCGATCCGATGCGCGGCGGCTTCACCGAATTGCGCAAGATCGCAACCATCGCCGATACCTGGGGCATGACAATCGCGCCGCATCTGTTTCCGGAACTGAATGTGCAACTCTTGGCCGCCATCCCCAACGCTGCCTGGGCGGAGCATATGGGGCTTCTGGACGATATCTGGGTCACCCCGCCGGATATCAAGGACGGCATGATCCGCGCCCCCGAACGCCCCGGCCACGGCCTGACGTTCAAGCCGGAGGTGATAAAGGATTTTCGCCTGGCGCCATGAGGGCGAAAACTTAATCTTCAGGCTTCATCCAGTACACCCCAGGACGTGGCGCGTGTCACGCGAATAACGATGACGGGCAATTTCTCTAGCCGCATGACGCGGTATTGCGGATAGCGTTCGCGCAGCAAACCCTGCGCCAAGGCGTGCTCGGTGCCGTCGAGCAGAATCTCCGCCACCCCGCGCAGCATCACCCAGCCCAGGCGCGACCAGTCTTCGTTATACCGATCCACCATCAGCGCCACCGCCGGGTTTTCGATAATATTGCGCACCCGCTTCATGCGCGAGACGTCACCCTGCTTCGGCTTTTCGTCGATGGTGATATAGACGGCATTATCTGTCACCGCGTAGCAGACCGGCACGACATGCGGCACACCCTTAGCATTTGCCGTTGCCAGATGGCCGACGCGACGTGCGTCCAGAAATCTTTTTTCCAGCGGCGCGATCATGGTTGTAGTCTATCGGCCCGCCGCGTCCCGGGCCATACTGAATCCCTCGACACTGCCAGAAGGGGGGATAAAAGTGAAAATCCAGACCGTGACCGGGCCCATCGGTCTCGACCAGCTCGGCCGCACCCTGATGCATGAGCATCTGTTCATCGCGTTCTCCGGCGCCGAGTTCGACCCCGCCGCGATCTTCGACCGCCCCGCCTATATCGCGGAAGCGGTGAAGCGCCTGCGCCAGCTACGTGAGGTGCATGGCGTCAAAAGCTTCGTCGATCCCTGCCCGATCGAACTGGGCCGCGATGCCACAGTGATGCGAGAAATCGCTGAAAAATCCGAAATGCAGATCATCTGCACCACGGGATTTTACTTCGAGGCCATGGGCCTACCTATCTACTGGCGCGCCCGTACCGAGGAAGAAATCGCGGAGCTTTACATCCGCGAAATCACCCACGGCATCGGCACCACCGGCATCCGCGCCGGCGCCATCAAGGTTGCCACCGGCGCGCCGTCCATCACTGCGCTGGAAATGAAGTTCCTGAATGCCGCCTGTATGGCGCAGCGCGCGACCGGGGTGCCGATCATCACCCATACGCAGGACGGTTTCGCCGGACCGGACCAGCAGAAAGCCTTCGCTGCCGGTGGCGTCGCCGCGCATCGCTGCCTGATCGGCCATTGCTGCGGCAACCCCGATCCGGCTTATCACCGCCTGGTCGCGGATGGCGGTTCTTATATCGGCTTCGACCGTATCGGCCTGGAACGCTACCAGCCCGATACGTTGCGCGCCGATAACCTTGTGCGCCTGGTGCGCGACGGCTTCGGCGCCCAGGTAATGATGAGCCAGGACCGCCATTGTGGCTGGCTCGGTAAATTCGCCCGCCAGATCTCTCAACAGGAACAGGCCCATATCGACAGCCTGAAATCCCAGGGCAAATGGCCACCCGCCTATACCTACATCTTTACCGATTTCGTCCCGATGCTCCGCGCACGGGGGCTGAAGGAGGCCGAGATCTTCTCCATCCTGGACGAAAACCCGCGCCGCTTCTTCGCCGGGGAGCCGTTGCCAACGCGGTAAACGACTGATAATTCGACGGTCAGAAAGTTATATCAGGGGTCAGAAGCAATGACCCGTTTCTCAATTCGTCGTACCGTTAAGGTCCACAAAGGCGGACTATCCGTGATTTTTTGTCATACATTTCCAAAGTCAGGAAGCACCCTCTGACCTTCATTTTCTCCACTCCTCAGCTGCGATAGCTACCATTGATGTCAATATAGCCGTGCGTCAGATCGCAGGTCCAAACAGTGGACTTACCCGTGCCAAGGCCGATATCAACCTCGATATGAACTTCCTGGCCTTTCATATGCGCGACTACGGGGGCTTCGTCATAACCAGGCACTACGCCGCCCTTGCGGGCCATTTGCACACCGCCGACAGCGATGGCGAGCCTGTCACGATCGGCCGGTTCGCCCGCTTTGCCGACGGCCATGACGATACGGCCCCAATTGGCGTCCTCGCCGGCGATGGCGGTTTTCACCAGCGGGGAATTCGCAATGGTCATGCCGATCTTCTTCGCCGATTTGGCGGAGACGGCGCCGGTGACTTCGATGCGCACCAGCTTCTGCGCACCCTCCCCATCACGGATCACTTGCAGCGCTAGATCGTGCAGCACCGCCGTCAGTGTGGCCGCGAAATCGCTAACGATCCGGCCGCCGGTGGGCGGCACCGCCGGGTGTTTGACCTGGCCCGTCGCGAACAGCAGGACGGTGTCGGACGTCGAGGTATCGGAATCAACGGTGGTGCTGTTGAAGGTCGGCTCCACTCCCTTGCTGAGCATTTTTTGCAGCACGGGGGCAGGAATTTTCGCATCGGTAAAGATGAAGCATAGCATCGTCGCCATATCGGGAGCGATCATGCCGCTGCCTTTGGCGATACCGGTGATGCGCACATCAACCCCACCGATCTTCGCCACCCGCGTCACCGCCTTCGGGAAGGTATCAGTGGTCATGATGCCGCGCGCGGCAGCTTCCCAGTTGCTGGCAGAGAGCTTTTTGTACAAGCTTGGCAGCGCAGCAACCAATTTCGTGTGCGGCAAAACCTCACCAATCACGCCGGTGGAGGAAAGAAAGACCTGCTTAGCCGGGCAGCCGACCAGCTTTGCCGCAGCGGCGGCACTGGCTGCGCAGGCGTCGCGACCGGCCTTGCCGGTGAAGACATTGGCATTGCCGGCATTCACCACCACTATGCGTGCCTTGCCGCCCTTCAGCGCGGCCTGGCACCACACCACCGGCGCGCCGGGGCATTTGGACTTGGTGAACACACCGGCAACCGTGGTGCCGGGTGCCAGTTCCACCATCACCACGTCCGTACGCCCCTTGTAGCGGATGCCCGCTTCGGCGGCGCCCAAGCGGACCCCGGCGAGCGGCGGCAATTTCGGTAATGCAACAGCAAGGGGGGAAATGGGTGTTACCATGTTATCTCCGATGGACTGGGTTATCTCCGATGGACTGGAAGGCGGGGAGTTGGGACGCTCGACGTATGGATTAGCGTGCGCGCGCGGGCGGCGGCTCCGCGTTGTCGGTGGGCCGCGGGACGGAGCCATCCATGTTGAACCGCTCCACCTTTGCCCCGGCCCGCGCGGCCTGGCTGAGAGTCTGGTAGGCGTCCTGGATCATTTTCTCGCGCAACTCCTCGCGCGAACTCTCAAAACTCTGCCCCGGGCCAGCGCGACGATCCTCTAGCTTGATAACATGAAAGCCGAACTGGGTTTTCACCGGGGTCTGGGTGATTTCGCCCGGTTTAAGCCCGAAGGCGACCGTAGAAAATTCTGGCACCATATCGTCGCGCTTGAAGAAACCGAGATCGCCGCCCTGCTGCGCACCGGGATCACTGCTGTGCTGTTTCGCCAGGGCGGCGAAATCACCGCCTTTTTTCAGCTCCTCGATGACTTTCCGGGCAATTTCCTCAGTCGCGACAAGGATATGGCGCGCACGCACCTCCTCCGCTCCCGGCTTGCCGGCAATCTCGCGGTCATAACGCGCGCGCAGGGCGGCCTCGCTCACTAGTGGGCCGATCTCGCGGGAGACATAGGCCGATTGCAGCGCCCGCTCGGCGGCGGCTTCCATCTGGAGACGCACGTCGTCCTGCTTTTCCAGGCCCGATTTGCGCGCCTGCACGGCCAGCACGCGGCGGTCGATCAGCTGGTCCAGCAGCATCGGGAACAGCATAGTCGGCGGCATGCCACGCATTTGTTCGGGCAATCCCTGCGCGGCCTCGGAGATATCGCTCATGCGGATTTCCCGCCCCTCCACTCGGGCGACTACGGGGTTAGTCGACGCCGAAGTGGCGGCGGGGGCCGTCTGAGCCCAGACCTGAGCGGACGATCCGGCAATGCCGGCGGTCAGCGCCAAAGCGCCGCCCAAGAGGTTGGAATAGCGAAACATTGGGGTTCCTTCTGAAAAGCGGGCGGACTATGGCGGAAGCCCCCCCCGCTCACAAGAACCGGCATTATCGAGCAGTGCCTTAATTTTATTGGCCCCGGCTCGCACCCCAAATCGTTGACCCGGGCCGGCCTCGGTCCTATCTGATGGCCCCGTTATCCTGCCCTGAGCAACGATCCGGCGGGACCGACCGGAAAGGCTGCCATGTTCGCCCGCTTCGCCCGCGCCATCTTTGGCACCAGCAACGACCGTGTGCTCAAGGCATATCAGCACCGGGTGCCGCAGATCAATGCCCTGGAACCGACCATGCAGGCACTTTCCGACGCCGAGTTGGCGGGCAAGACGGAGTCCTTCCGCACCCGCCTGACCGCCGGCGCGACCCTGAACGAGATCCTGCCGGAAGCCTTCGCCGTAGTGCGCGAGGCCTCCGTACGCACCCTCGGTCAGCGCCATTTCGACGTACAAATGATCGGCGGCATGGTGCTGCACGATGGCAAGATCGCAGAAATGAAAACGGGCGAGGGCAAGACCCTGGTCGCCACTCTGGCGGTCTACCTGAACGCGCTAGCGGGCAAGGGGGTACATGTCGTCACCGTCAACGACTATCTGGCGCAGCGCGACGCGGACTGGATGGGTCAGATCTACAAGTTTCTCGGCATGTCCGTGGGTGTGATCGTGCATGGCCTGGAAGACGACCAGCGCCGCGGCCAGTACTCCGCCGACATCACCTATGGCACCAACAACGAGTTCGGCTTCGACTATCTGCGCGACAACATGAAATACCGGCTGGAGGACATGGTCCAGCGTGATTTCTGCTTCGCCATCGTCGACGAGGTGGACTCGATCCTGATAGACGAGGCGCGCACGCCGCTGATCATATCTGGCCCGGCCGAGGATTCTTCCGCCCTCTATATGCGCGTCGATGAAGTGGTGCGGGAATTCGTGAAAGATCCGTCCGTCTACGAGAAGGACGAGAAATTCAAGACCGTGTCGATGACCGAGGAAGGCTCGCAGCGCGTGGAAGACATGCTACGCACGGTCGGCATCATCACCGAGGGAAATCTCTACGATATTTTCAACGTCTCCGTCCTGCATCACGTGCACCAATCGGTGCGCGCGCACACCTTGTTCGCTCGCGATGTCGATTACATCGTCCGTCAGGATAAGGTGGTACTGATCGACGAATTCACTGGCCGCATGATGGAAGGCCGCCGCTATTCCGAGGGCCTACACCAGGCGCTGGAGGCGAAGGAAGGCGTGACGGTGCAGGCGGAAAACCAGACACTCGCCTCCATCACCTTCCAGAATTACTTCCGCCTGTTTCCGAAGCTTGCCGGCATGACCGGAACGGCAATAACGGAAGCGGACGAATTCGCCGAAACTTACAAACTGGAGGTGGTGGAGGTTCCCACCAATGTCAATGTCACCCGTAATGACGAGGATGACGAGGTTTATCGCAGCGCGACAGAGAAATACGAGGCGCTGGCGCTGCTAATCGAGGATAGCCGCAAGCGCGGCCAGCCGGTTCTGGTGGGCACGACATCGATCGAGAAAAGCGAAACCCTGAGCGATATCCTGAAGCGTAAAAAAGTGCCGCATGCAGTTCTGAATGCGCGCTTCCATGAGCAGGAAGCAGAGATTGTCGCCCAGGCTGGCGCGCCTGGCGCCATCACCATCGCCACCAACATGGCCGGTCGCGGCACCGATATTAAACTTGGCGGCAACCTGGAAATGCAGTTGCACAAGGCACTTTTCGACATCACCGATGAAAGCCTGCGCGCGGTGCGCGAGACCGAGATACGCGATGAGATCGCCGTCGCGCATCAGAAAGTAAAAGACGCCGGCGGGCTGTTCGTCATCGGCACGGAACGCCACGAATCCCGACGCATCGACAACCAGCTACGCGGCCGTTCCGGCCGGCAGGGTGATCCCGGGCGCTCCCGCTTCTTCCTGTCTCTGGAAGATGATCTGATGCGCATTTTCGGCTCAGACCGCATGGGCGGGATGCTGGCGCGACTGGGGCTGAAGGATGGCGAGGCGATCGTGCATCCCTGGATCAACAAGGCGCTGGAGAAGGCGCAGAAAAAAGTCGAGACGCGCAATTTCGACATGCGCAAAAACGTACTGCGCTATGACGACGTGATGAACGACCAGCGCAAAGAGGTCTACACCCAGCGCAAGGAGCTCATGAAGGCCGACGATGTCACCGAAACCGTGGCAGCCATGCGCGACGAAATCGTCCATAACTTGGTGGCCCTGCGCATTCCCGAAAAGGCCTTCGCCGAGCAATGGCAGCTGCCGGAACTGGCCGAGGATGCACGCCGTATCCTTAACCTCGATCTTCCCATCGAATCCTGGGGTCGCGAGGAAGGTATCGACGAAGAGCAGATCTGCGAACGCATCACCCGGGCCGGTGATTCCATGATGGCGGCGAAAGCAGCCAATATTGGCCCCGAACTGATGCGCTTCGTAGAAAGATCCCTGCTTATCCAGGTGATGGACCAAGTGTGGAAGGAGCATCTGCTGGATCTGGACCATCTGCGCCAGGGCATCAGCCTCCGCGCCTATGGCCAACGCGATCCGCTTAACGAATATAAAAGTGAAGCCTTCACCCTGTTCAACGCCATGCTAAACGAGATGAAGGAACGGGTGACCAGCCTGCTCGCGCGCGTGGAACTCAATCCCAACCAGCCGACCGGACCAATGTTCGATCGCCCCGATCAAGCGATGTTCGAGCAGCACCCGGAACCAGAATCCCTGCTCGCCGGCTCGCCGGATGGAGAGGTGATGGAAATGAGTGCCGGGCTGCAGCCGATGGTAGTAACCGCCCAGCCATTGCGTAGCCAGGTGGTAAACTTCGACGACCCGAGCACCTGGCGTAATACCGGGCGCAACGCACCCTGCCCCTGCGGATCGGGACGAAAATTTAAGCAATGTCATGGTAAACTGGCCTGAATGGGGATGCGCCGCGTTGGGTGGCATCCGGCATAGGCTTTGTCGATCACCCGGTTCCCGACCTGAATCTGCTATGGACGGCTTGCTTCGATGCGCCTGAACATTTGCGCACCTTGGCCGGCAATAGGGCGATCAACGCGGCAGAAAGGCTCGATCTGCGGCACTTTATCAAGCAGGGCTGGCCGGTCTTGCGCAATGCGATCGAACCGGGGCTGATCGATCAATTCGTCAACGATACCCGCGCCCATCAGAAATATCCTAGTGAATTCCTGACAACCAAACATCGCCAGGGACAGTAGCGGATGAATTTTGCCGTCGATGACCAGCAAGCCTATACGCGGGGGCTGGAACAGACCCACGCCGAACGCGGCCGCGCCTATCGGAAATTCATGGCGAAGAAGGGCCATGCGTTTTTCTAGGCTGCCGATCTGGTATATCGCAGCCATCCGCACAGCCTGCCGAAAGACACCGCGCACCTGTCCTGCGTCATGCATTATCGCCCGGCCATGACATCCCAGCTTTGGTTCCGCCACAACCTGGACGAGCACCATATTGCGGCCCACGGGCGCTAGGGGTCATATGTCAGCCTGCATTATAAATGACCAAAACCTGCGAGCACAGCCCCCGGAATCCCCCCTGGCCGATTAAGGAAAGGTTGTTGGTGGGTTCAGTGCGTGTCTAGAATTGGGAACGAAAATACGGAGGATCCCCGGATGAGTGATGCGCCCGCCCGCCCCGCCTTTTCGCCCGCCCGCGTGCTGCCGTTGCCGGGCGGGGCTAAACTGATCTTCTGCTCGGGCGTAACCGCGCGTGGCTCCGCGGCCGAAGGCGGCACAGTGGAGGCGCAGACGGAGGAATGCCTGGCGCGGCTTGGTCGTGCGCTTGCTGCCGAGGGTGCGCTATTCTCCGATCTGCTGAAGATCAATACTTACCTCAGCGACATGCGCCATTACGCGGGCTTTGATGCCGTGCGCCGCAAAACCCTGTCCGTGCTACCGACACCACCGGCTAGCACCTGCGTCGGTGGGGCGCAGTTCACCACCACCACATGCTGTATCGAAATCGAAGGGATCGCGGTGGTGGCCGGGTCCGGATGAGCGCCGCAGAGCGCCATATCGCGCGCCTCCAAGCAGCATCCGCAGCGCTGGCGGATGTCTGCACCGCATGCGGGGCCTGTTATCGTGTCTGTCCTACAGCTGCGCAGATACCAACACTGGCTGAGGCCCTCGCGGAAAACGTAATGCAGGGCATTCGCGACATTCTTCGCGGTGGCGCGGGAAGCGAGGCCGCCATCGCTTTTGCTGGGGCCTGCAGCCGCAGCGGCGTTTGCACCGAAGCCTGCCCAGAAAAAATCGATGCGGCGTTCCTGATGCGGATCGCCTCCTTGCACGTGCGTGGCGCATTGGGCGATGCGCCGCGCGTAAGCATGATGGCGGATCCAGGCTGGTCCGCACGAGTAAAAGCCTTTGCCCGACTGACCATGACCGAAGAGGAACAGGCGAAATGGCTGTGAACCCCGATACACGCGCGACCTTCTGGTATGGCTGCAACATGGCCCGTCATGGCGAGATCATTCGCCTGTGCACGCAAATCCTCGCAGCGGTTGGTGTGGATGCGGCGCCGGCCGGTGGGCCGGGGTATTGCTGCGGCTCCCCGCAGGAAAAAACCGCACGCATTGCCGCCGGCATGGCGGAACGCACGGTAGAAAAATTCAACGACGCGGGGCGCGATCACGTGATTACCTGGTGTCCATCCTGCCATATGAACATGGACGATTTTATGGCCCCGGTGACCGAGGCAGCGTTCGAGACACAGCACATCACCGAATTACTACATGCACGACGCGAACGCCTGCGCCCGTTTCTGACCCAGCCCGTATCGGCGCGCGTTCTGGTGCATGCGCATCATGGGTTTAATGGCCGAGTGCCGGTAAATAAGGATGTGCCGGACTTACTGCGTATGATCCCTGCCATCACGGTTCTGGATCACGCGTTGCGCGTGCCCGGCCATATGTGCAGCGCGCTGGCCAGCATTCCGGGCGGGCTGCCGGCGGCGCATCGCAATACCCTAGCAGCTATGGCTGAAATAGGCGCGGATACGCTGACCACCGTGTTTCATTCCTGCCACCGCGAGGCCGTGGCGCTGGAACGCGGGCGCAATATTCGGGTGGTGAACTGGATCCACCTACTCGCGCAATCTATGGGCCTTGCACATGAGGATGAATACAAACTATGGCGCAATGCCGACGACCCGCGCGCCGTACTGGGGGAAGGCCGCATCGCCGCGCTTGGCGAAACGACGTTCGTGCGGCTGGTAGAACCGGAATTGCGAAAGCCGTCCGTGGTATAAGCCACGCAGTGCGCGTGGCAGGGGAAGACTTGCCATCCTGTAACCTCGGTATCACAGTAACGGCCCGAATAGCTTCAGCCAAAATCAAGAGGAACCGCCCGGATGCACCTGTTCAAGCAGAACGCCGTGAAGGGTGTCGAATCCACGGCCAACCAGATCCCTGTCATCGATTACGGCCCGTATTTCGCTGGCGTTCCAGGGGCGCTAGAAAGGATCGCAGCGGAAATAAAATATGCTAGCGAGAATATCGGCTTCTTCTACGCGCTGCACCACGGCATTCCCGAAAGCACGATCGATGCCGCCTTCGCTGCGTCGGAGCGGTTTCATGCGCTGCCGGACGCAGAAAAACGAACCCTCAGCCTGAACGAGAATAACATTGGTTATCTGGCGCCCAACACCTCCGTGCAGGCAGCGTCGACCGTGCACAAGGCGACGCGGCCAAATTTCAACGAAAGTTTCTTCATCAGCCATGATCGCGGGGAGGATCACCCCGATGTGCTTGCGGGTATTCCGCTGCGTGGTCGCAATAAATGGCCGGACAGCCTACCCGATATCCGCGCGCCGATGATGGATTATGTCCATGCCATGGATAATCTCTGCAACCGCATGCTGCCGCCTTTCGCGGTGGCCTTGGGGATGCCGGCACAAACCTTCGATCCGCTATTCACCAACGAAGCCCATGTCACCTGCCGCTTCCTCCATTATCCGCCACAGGATCCGACGGAAGAGAATTTATTCGGCCAGGCACCGCATACGGATAACAGTTTTATGACCGCGCTGGCGCGCACCGGTGTGCCGGGCCTGGCGGTGCGGCTGCCCTCGGGCGAATGGTTTCCACCGCCGATCATTCCTGGTACTTTCCTGATCAATCTCGGTAACATGATGCGGCGTTTTTCTAATGATCAGTTTCTTGCCACGCCGCATGGCGTACTGAATGAAAGTGGCAAGGATCGCTACTCTATCGCCTATTTCCATAGCCCCAATCCAACCGCCACCATCTCCCCCTTACCGAGCTGCGTGAGAGCCGAAAATCCCCCCCGCTATGAACCGACGATCTATCGTGACCTAATCATGGCGTTTTTCCGGGCCAATTATTTCCACCAGAAGGGTCACCGTTCCGATGCCGCGGCGCGGGTTGGCGATCCCGTGATGCCCTGAGCGCGCCGCCTAGCCCGACCTGGGCGGCATTGCGCGAAGTGCCGTTCGCCCCGCTCGGGGTCACGCTCGCCATGCAGGCTTTGGCGACGATGGCGCTCTATTCGGTGCCGACCGTCGCGCCCGCCATGGCGCGCGATCTGGATGTGCCGGGGGAACTGAGCGGGACGTTTATCGCCTGTGCCTATGGGTTCGGCATTTTCTCGGCCTTAGCGTCTCCGGGGTTCGTGCATCGTTTCGGCGCGGTGCGCGCGGTGCAGCTGGTGATGGCCTGCACGGCGGCGATGCTGCTGGCCTCGGCCATAGGCAGTATTTTTTCCCTTTTCATGGCGACGATGCTGCTGGGGGTCGGCTATGGCGCGGCGGCTCCGGCTAGCACGCATCTGCTAGCCCCGCGCACGCCGCGGCTGGTGTTCAACATGGTGATGTCGCTACGCCAGATCGGCGTGCCACTAGGCGGCGTGCTTGCGGCGCTGATCCTACCGCCGGTAGTGGTGCGCTTCGGCTGGCAAGCGGCGCTGCTGGCGGAGGTGCCGCTGTTACTGGCGATGATCCTGTTCTGCGAAATCCCGCGCCGGCGTTGGGATGATGGCCCGCCTTCGTCGCGCCCGATCCTGGGGCGGGAGCTGCTGGTGCCGTTTCAGCTGCTGCGCCAGGATCGACGTATTCTGACGCTCTCCGTCGCCAGTTTCCTGTTCTCCGGCATGTCCTTGTGTTTTGTGGCGTTTACCACGATGCAACTGACGACCCGGGCCGGGTTTGACTTGGTGGATGCGGGGCGCATGCTGGCCGTCTATCAGATCTCTGGCACGATCAGTCGGCCGATCTGGGGATGGATGGCGGATCGCTTCCTGACGCCGTCGCACACCTTGGCGGTGCATGGCTTTGGCATGGCGGCGGCGGCGCTGCTAGCCGGGCAGATCGACACGGGATGGAGCGGGGGTGCGGTGTTCGCCCTGGCGATTTTTGCGGGGATCACAGCGGGCGGTTATACGGGCGTAGCCTATGCCGAATTCGTCAATCTTGGCGGCACGCGTCGCACGGAGGCGACCGGGCTCGGCACGGCGATGATGTTTTCTGGCGTGCTGATCATGCCGCCGATTTTTGGCGTGCTCGTCACCTTGACGGACGGCTATGCGATTTCATTCGCGATGATGGCGTTGCTGTCCGCGGTGGGGGCAACCTTGTTGTGCCGCCGCCCCTCCGTATAAAGTAAAACGACCGGAGAGAGGCTCCGGCCGCAATTCAGTTCGTGTGCAAGAGGTTCAGAAATCGCCCGCGACACGTCGGCACAGCAGGCCCTCGACTTCGTTACCGAGCGGCACCGAATAATCGGCCCCGGCGAGGATGCGGCCATCGGCCGCGCCGACCATCTGCAGGCTAACAAAGACACGATTATATCCGGCTGAACAGGTGCCGGTGACCACCACCGCCGCGTTCGCCGGGCGGATCAGGCTGCTGGTCTGGGGCGACAGCGCGATCCCGCCATTGCGGCGATCAACCTGGGCATTGCTGCGCAGCCGCATTTCGGAAACATTCGTGCCGCCCTAAACAAGGCGCGCGCTCACGAGGTCGGAGGCCATGTTGCCCATCGACGGGGCATATGCCGTTTGCGTCACCCTGTTCACCGTGGCGGCGCCCACATTGCCGGCCCCGTCATCAACGGTAAAGATATAGATCCTGTCAGGAATCATCCTATAGGGTGGTTTTCTTGTCGTCCGCGTTCATCAGGTATCCTCCAGGTGCCCGCTGTTTCTGACGGAGTTTAAGGGCCGAGGCCGGGTTACGTGAACAGGCCCTCTTGCCAGCATAGGAGGCGCGTTGGACGATACCGGTAGCAGAGGAGACACTCCGACATGCACTATACGATCGCACCGCACCGCACCCAGCATTGGGACCTGAGCAAGCCATCCGCCAAGGGGCGGCGCGGCATGGTGGTGGCGCAGGCGAAATCCGCCGCCGAGGCCGGGGTAGCCGTGCTGGACGATGGGGGCAACGCGGTGGACGCCGCCGTGGCCACGGCGCTGGCTCTGGCCACGGTGGAGCCATGGAATTCCGGCCTCGGCGGAATCGGTTTTGCCCTAGTACATCGCACCGGCGAAGCACGGGCCGATGTGGTAGATTTCGGGCCGATGGCGCCGCGCGCGCTGAACCCCCATAGTTTCAAACTCACCGGACGGCACACACCCAACCAGTTCAACTGGCCGGAGGTGGAAGGCGATTCCAATATCCATGGGCCGCTCTCCCCAGCCATTCCTGCCGCCGTGGCGGGCTATGAGTTGATGCATCGCCGTTGGGGCAAACTACCGGTCCGCGATGTAATAGCCCCGGCCGTTGCGCTGGCGCGGCGGGGGCTGCCAGCGGACTGGTTCACCACCTTAAAAATCTCCAACGCGGCAGCGACCTTGCGGTGCTATCCGGAAAGCGCGCGCATCTATCTGCCGGATGGATTACCGCCGGCGGCACCCTATCAGGGTGTGCCTGGCTTCCTGCCCCAGGGCCAGTTGGCGGAAACGATGGCGCGGCTGCAACAGGCTGGGCTGCGTGATTTCTATGAGGGCGAGATTGCAGCCGCGATCGCCGCCGATATCGCAGGGATGGGCGGTGCGCTGTCAGCTTCGGATCTTGCCCAGTGCCAGGCGCGCACGATGAAGGCGACCGAGATCGTATGGCGCGGGCGCAGCCTGCAAATGGCCGGCGGGCTGACGGCATCGCCCACGATGGCCCGCGTATTAAGGCAACTGGCCTCAGCGCGGTTCGGCGCGGCACCGGATGCCGGCTGGTTCGTCTCGTTGGCCCGCGCCATGAAGCAGGCCTACGCTGAACGACTCGCCGGGCTGGGTGAGGCCGACCCGTTGGCGGCGGAGACCTGCACCACGCACCTAAGTGTGTGCGACGCGGAGGGCAACATGGTGGCGATGACCACCACGTTGATGTCCTCCATGGGTAGCCGGCTGGTGCTGCCGGGTTCCGGCGTGCTGATGAACAACGGCATGATCTGGTTTGACCCGCGCCCCGGTCAGCCCAATTCCATCGCGCCGGGCAAGCGGCCACTGACCAATATGTCGCCGATTATTCTGCAGGAGGGCGGGCGGCCATGGCTGGCGGCAGGGGCGTCCGGCGGGCGACGGATCATGGCCTCCGTCTTGCAGGTAATGAGTTTTGTTGCCGATTTCGCCATGACACCGGAGGAAGCGGCGCATTATCCGCGGATAGATGTATCCTCGCCCGACGCAGTGAGCGCCGATGCGCGCCTACCGGAAAATGTACTGGCGGCGCTGGCGGCAGATGGACCGACGGAGGTGGTGGAGCATTCCATACTACCGGTAAATTTCGCCTGCCCCAACATGATTGTACAAAACGCCGATGGCATGCGCATCGGCATCAGCGATGTGGTATCTCCCTGGTCCGCCGCCGTCGCGCAAAAGTAATTACGTAAATTTACGGAGAAAATAATGAAACCGACACAACAAATCTCCGGCGTTTACCATCGTAGAGTCGGAGATATCGTCGTCTCCTGTATTTCCGACGGTTATTTGGACGGCGTGATGAGCGTTGTGCAGGGTCTGGCGCCCGAGGAAAGCGCCCGCATTCTGGCGCAGAGCTACCGCCCGGCGCGGAGAACTTCTGTCAATTGCTTCATCATCCATTCCGCCGAGCGCGTGGCGTTGGTGGATAATGGCAGTGGCAACAAGATGCAGGTAAGTTGTGGCAAGCTGATGGCCAATCTCGCGGCGGCAGGCATCGCGGCCAAGGATGTAGATACGTTGATGCAGACCCATATGCATCCCGACCATTCCAACGGATTAACCGACGATGCCGGACAGGCGGTATTTCCGAACGCCGAGATCGTGCTGCATGAAGACGAAATCAAGCACTGGCACGACGATGGCGCGATGGCGCGCGTGGACCAAGCCTCGCGATTGCGCAATTTCCAGCATGCACGCGAGCAGTTTGCGCCATACCGGAACCGCATGAAGCCGTTCAATAAAAGCCAGGAAGTCTTTCCCGGCGTAACGGCGATGCCGATCCCCGGCCATACACCGGGCCATACAGGGTACATGATCGCCTCCGGCGGCGAGGCACTGTTTATCTGGGGCGATATTATTCACGTACCGGAGATTCAGGTGCCGTTCCCGACCGTATCGATGGCGTTCGATGTCGATGCGGATCAGGCGCGGGCGACGCGGTCGCGCGTGTTCGATATGGTGGCGACGGACAAATTACTGATCGGCGGCATGCATGTCCATTTCCCCGGCCTGGCACGTCTGGCGCGGCGAGAAACCGGGTACCATCTGTTGAATGAGCCCTGGGTGCATTATTTTTGAGACGTCGGTATGATCGTTACCGATCCAGCCCTATTGTCCGCTGAGGAATTGGCCAACCTTTATGCGACGCGCGCGTTACCGCCGGTAGAGGCCTTGCAAGCCGTCACACTGCGGATCGCGCGGCTTAACCCGGGGTTGAACGCGTTCATGGCGATGAACACGCATGCCATGGTGGTGGCCGGAAAGAGTGCGACGCGCTGGGTGGCCGGGTGGCCCTTGGGGTCGCCGGCTGGCGTGCCCAGCACAGTGAGGGGCCTAGTCGATGTCGCAAGCCTTCCAACGCGGCAGGGCAACTGGGCGAGCGATCCTTTGCCGGTGATCCAGGATGCGCCCGCCATGGTGGGGCTGAAGGCACCGAGAGCGGCGGGGCCGATAGTTCAGACTGTCCGGGACTCGGCGTTGGTGCTCTCCGCCATAGCGCGACACGACCTACGCGATCCGCATCTGCCTGCCCGACGATCAGCACGGCTGCCGGGACGGGATCATAGACGGGGTGGCGGAGCTACGCGTGGTGATTCTGGCGCGCCCGGGGTTCGATCCGCCGGTGGATACAAAGAGCATCGCGGCGATGGAGCAGGCGGTGGCGTTGCTGGCCGCGGCCGGAGCCTATGCAGAGGAAGCCAGTTCGGATTTGCCCGATACAAGGCTAATTTTCCCCGTGGCTGGTCCGTGGCCTTGGCCCGGCTGGTGAAAACATTCCTGGCCGAAAAGCGGGCCGCGCTCAATCCTGGGCTACTGGCAGTGGCGGCGCCGGACGGCGATGTCAGCTCGATGGAACTGCTGGATGCAGATGCGTTGCGCTTGCAGGCAGGCAGGGCAAGCGATGGCGCGATTTCATCAGCGCTACGATCTGGTGTCCTGCCCCACCGTGCCGAACCTGCCGATGCTAGCCGATGCGCCGCCGACTGACCCGATACAGGCGCCATGGATGCAATAGACGCCCTGGATTTTTACCTTTAACTTAACCCGTCAACCGGCGATCACGGTGCCGATGGGGCTGTGGGAGAACGGGCTGCCACGACCCGCACAGATCGCCGCGGCGTAATTCCACGATAATCTGGTGTTTTGCGCCAGGCGCGCGATAAAGATGCAACAAGTTTTTTTGATGGTGACACTATGAGAACGGAAGCGGCGATTACCGGATGGTTGGCCACGCAGCGTGACGCGATGGTGACGATGCTGCGCGAAATGGTGGACATCGACTCCGGCTCGTACAATAAGGCAGGCATCGATGCCGTAGGCGCGGTGGTGCAGAAATTTTTCGCCGCTCACGATGTTCCTGTGGAAATCATACGCCAACAGAAGCACGGCGATACGCTACGCGCCACCCCGAAATGGGACGGCCCGCAAGGTAACGCCGGTGGTAATATTGTCCTCATGGGCCATCGCGACACTGTGTTTCCCAATGGCGAGGCAGAACGTCGACCTTTTACCATTCGCGATGGCATCGCCTATGGCCCAGGCGTGGCCGATATGAAGGCAGGACTGGTAATGAATTGTTTCATCCTGGTCGCTTTCGCGAAATTCGGTGGCGCGCCGGCGCCGTTGGTGGGCCTCTTTACCGGTGATGAGGAAATCGGCTCCCCCGAGGGCCGCGCGGTGATCGAGACGGAGGCACGACGCGCGCGGGTGGTGTTCAACTCCGAACCTGGGCGAGTGTCCGGCAATGTAGTGACGGGGCGCAAGGGCGGCGTGTTCTCCGCCTTTCGTATCACCGGCAAGGCAGCGCATTCGGGTGGTGCGTTTACCGAAGGTATTTCTGCCATTGAGGAATTGGCGCGGAAAATTCAGGCGATCCACGCACTGACTAATCTGGATCGTGGTATCACGCTGAATGTCGGTCTGGTCAGTGGCGGGCAGAGCGTGAACACTGTGGCGCCTTGGGCGGAAGCACAGATCGATCTGCGCTACGTTCACCCGGAAGATCGCGGTGATGTCATGGCGCGGGTGGGGACTATTATCGAGCGCGCCTTCGTGCCGGGCACGCGCACCGAATGGCATGTGCGCGGCGAGTTCGTGCCACTGACGCAAACACCGGCGGCAAAAAAACTGTTCGACATCTATGTCGATGCCGCCGCAGCGACCGGGTTCATCACGGGCGGGGAATTTTCCGGCGGTTGCGCCGATTCCGGGTTCGCTGCCGCGCTCGGCGCGCCGACGATTTGCGCCGTCGGCCCGGTGGGTGGGATGGCGCACAGCCCGGAGGAATTCATGCGTATTGATAGCTTGGTACCGCGCGCGCAGGCATGCGCTGGCGCGATATTGCGGCTGCAACAAGCCGGTTTATAGAGACCTCGCGCGACTAGCACTGGACCACACGAGCTGATGGATTTCCCCCGATGACGCAGTTTTTTTTTCCGCCACGTCACGTGACATTGCTCGGCCTTGGCGCCATGGCGCTGCTGGTTACCGGCTGCCAGGAGCCGCGCGCGCCGCGCACGCCGCTCTACGCAGTGGATTTCACCGGCGGCGCGAAAACCTGCACGACAAGCGCGGTCGACCTTACCGGCGGGAAGTCTGCCGATGCCACGATGACGTTAGGCAATGATAGCGGCTGGTGCGCCATCACCGTCTGGCAGGCCAAGGCAGCGCAGCCGGGCGGCCTGTTGGGTAGGTCGGGGACAGTCGGGCACAAACCCTTCGCCGCCGGCCTGGTGCAAGCACGGCCGCAGCACGGGAACTTGCACATCCATTCGGTCGGGGATGACACGCGGGTGGACTACACGCCCGATCCGGGCTTCATCGGGACGGACCGCTTCGCCGTGCGCTTCCTGCCCGGCAACCAAGCATCGGGCGAGCCCGTTTTGACCGTAAGCGTGACGGTAACGGCGAAGTAGTTATTACTCCTCCGTGGACGGGCGCGCAGCCGGTGTAGCGGCGCGCGCCGTGCGGGTGGTCGCGCGGGCGGGCGGCGCGCAGGTAGTGATGCTGGCGGGCAACAAATCTTTGCCGGCGGTATAGGCCGCGAGATCGGCTGGGCTAGACAGGGCCATCACCTCGGAAAACAGCACCATGTTGCGCGGGCAATGATCGCCACCGATCCGCGAGGCCATGGTGGAGCGCACATTCACCAGATCCGTCGCGAAATCATCCGCCGCCTTCCTCCATTGCCCGCCATGAGCGCGCTTGAAATGCGCGTTCATGTTCTTGTCGAGATCGAGCAGGGCCGGGCGATAGCGCTGGACGAAGGCATTGTAGGAATCATTACGACGGCAGGCGATCGCGAGAACCAGCAACTCGCTTTTCAGGGCCGCAAGTTCGAACATGGCCTGTTCCGCCGGTATGGCACAGCGCGGCGCAGCCAGAACGGGCTGGGCGAGCAGGCTGGCGGCGGCCAGGGTGGCGAGCAGGACCTTGCTGGACAGACGGCGCATGGACTTCTCCTGGTCATTGTCCGGATCGTAAATGTGTTGCCAAAACGCGTCCAGGGTGGGGGCGCGCACTAGCTTCTAGCAGGCGACGCGCCAACAGGAAACGCCACAGGCCTGTCGATCGTCGATAAATTGATCGTCCATCAGCCAATCGCTGACTCAAACTATCCATGACCGATCTTCAGTGGAAAACTATACGTCTGATCAATTGCCACCAAAGCTGTTATTATAATTTTGATATTAGTGCCGATGACGATGACGGTGACGATAGCCGCCATCGCGGTACCGCGGTGGCGCGTAAAATTTGACACTGGTTCCGCCATTTCCGCCACCGTAATAGTCGCCACCGTAATAGCCAGTACCGTAATAGCCGCCATCGTTATAGGCGACGCACCCGGTCAACATCACGCCGATCACGCAAACCGCGATAATGCCCCGAACCCAATCGCCGAAAATTTGGTTGCCTGGGAGCCATTTGTATTGACGAGCTTTCACATCAGAGCCCTCCATAAGCTTCCACCAGGCCTGGCGGAATAATGGGACGATGGCCATTAATATGGGTAAACCTAAGGCATCGGTATGTTGGCAGTATGGTGTTTTCCCAGGTCCGGTTGATTCGATCCCCCACAGCAGCGCTGGCTGGCGGTCGATGACGACTGGCCTGATAGATGTTCTTTGCCGGAAGCAAGGTCGGAGGCGTTGCCCCGGAACCCCACCCAACCCGGTTGTCAATCCTGCCGTGGGCCCGCGGGGCCTTTGTAAAAATCGGGCCAGCGACGTTGGACCAGGGGGCCGTCATCGGCGTAGGCTAGGCAGCTATTGAGCACGGCAGGTGGTCCGCCAAAATGTTCGGTCACGCGTGTGTCATAGCCATCGCCGGGAGGTAGCGATTTTTTCGCGGCCTCGGCTTCGCGGCGGACGCGGGTGGGGAACGTGGTCTGGAAGGCCGTAGTGGCCATTTGTTGCAGTAATTCCCGTAAATGGGTGCAACCAACGGTGCGCCCGACGCGTTCATTGGCCGCGCGAAGAAAGCCCTTGCCAATCTTCAGACCCTGGAGGCGGGCGAAATTTGGCGCGGCGGCGGGGCACATGCGATAGGGGCCGGCCTCTGTCACGGCTTCGGAGGTTACGATTTCCATATCGTCATTGATGGTCAGGCGAAGCCACATGTGGTGCAGCTTCTCGCCCGGCGCGATATAGCCGCGATGGTGATTGGGAAAGCCGTAAGTTTTGGTATCCACCAGTTCGGCCTCGATATCATATAGGCCATCCGCGCGCTGGTAGCCGTGGATCGTGATGGCGCGGGAGTGTTGCAATTCGCGCGGGGCCGGAGGGGAGAGGGGCATAGGCTATGCCTCGCAGCCAGCGTCGCGCAGCAAGGATGTGACAGCCTCGATGCTGAGATCGCCGCTGGTAAAGGCCTGGCCGATGCCGCGAGCCAGGACGAATTTCAATGCGCCGTCGCGCACCTTCTTATCCTTGCGCATATGCCCGATCAGGGTAGCGGCAGAAAAACGGCGGTTCAGCGTGGCAATCTCCGCCGGCAGGCCGACCTTGGCAACGTGGGACACGACACGGTCTGCATCCGATTCCGCGCATATTCCCAGCCGCGCAGACAGCCGGAACGCGAGGCCCAATCCCACCGCCACGGCCTCCCCATGCAGTAATCCGCCGCCATAGGCGTATTCCGCTTCCAGCGCATGCGCGAATGTGTGGCCCAGATTGAGCAGGGCGCGGCCATCGTTGGGTTTTTCTTCGCGCTCATCATCGCCGACCACCGCGGCCTTGAAGGCACAGGCGCGTAGGATTGCCTCGGCTTGCGCATCGCGATCGCCGGCAATCAGCCCCGCGCCATGCGCCTCGCACCAATCGAAGAACGCCGCGTCACCGATCAAGCCCGCCTTGGCGATTTCGGCATAGCCGGCGCGCAATTCTCGAATTGGCAGGCTAGCAAGGGTAGACGTGTCGGCCAGCACCATGTGGGGCTGATAGAATGCACCCACCAGATTTTTACCGCGCGCCGTGTTCACCCCGACCTTGCCGCCCACGGAACTATCGACCTGCGATAGCAACGTCGTCGGCACCTGCACAAAGGGCAATCCACGCAACGTCGTCGCCGCGGCAAAGCCCGCCAGATCACCCACCACGCCGCCGCCCAGCGCAATCACCGCAGTGCGCCGTTCCACCCCGGCTGCCAGAAGCTGGTCAACGATACGGCCGTAATTCTCCAGCGACTTCGATGCCTCGCCCGGCGCCACTACGATGGATTGCGCCGCGATGCCCGTCTCCACCAGGCCCGCCATCAACGTCGCCAGATGCAGGTGCTCCACGTTGGCATCAGTGATCACCACCGCGCGCTTTTGCGGCAGAACCGAGGCCAGATACGCCCCCGCGCGCGCCAGCAGCCCATCGCCGATCACCACGTCGTACTCGGTCGTGGACAGCGCCACGCGCAACCGTCGCGCCGGGCGCCAGTTCATCAGCGCGTCCAGCGCGATCGCCGTCGTTGCATCCTGAGAGTCATCGCCGCAATCAACGATCACGTCGGCCTCCGCATAGACCGGATAACGCGTATCCATCAGCCGCCGCATGATCTCAGCCGGGTCACCGCCATGCAGCATCGGCCGATTGTCGCGCAGCGCGACGCGCCGCAGCAGGGTCGGCAGTTGGCAGCGCAGCCACACGCACACGCCCTCGGCGCGGATCACAGCGCGCGTCTCGGCATCCATATAGGACCCGCCACCTGTCGCCAGGACGATGGGATCCTCCGAGAGTAGCCGCCGGATCACCCGCCGTTCGCCGCCGCGGAATTCCTGCTCGCCATAACGGGCAAAGATTTCCGGGATAGTGCAGCCCGCCGCGAGTTCGATCTCGGTATCCGCGTCGCGAAACGGCAGCCCCAGCCGCCCGGCCAGCCGCCGCCCGATGGATGTCTTCCCCGCACCCATCAGGCCGACCAGGACGATACTGCGCCCTGCCAGCGCCGGATTGGCAGCGGCGAATGCGGATACCGCGCCGGGCAGCCCCGGCTCGCTCTGGCTTATGTTGCGTCTCATGGCGGCGGAGGCTAGCACAGTCACCCTAGTGCTGGCCAAATGGCCCGCTCGCGCGAGTCGTACCTGGAAGCCAGATGGGCCGTATCCTCCCTATTGTCCTTGCCGTCATCGCGAGCGCGCTCGCCGCCGGTTTTGTCTATCTCGGCGCCCTCCCCCCGGACCCGCCGATGCGCGAAATCCAGCGCACGGTTCCCAGCGACCGTTTTCAGAACCGATGAATCGGCATTTTGAATCTTTTCTCGAAATGCTTGCCGCCGAGCGGGGCGCGGCACGCAACACCCTACTCTCCTACCAGGCCGACCTCGAGGACTTTGCCGCCTTCGCCGCCGCCCGTCGCGTCGCGCCCGAGGCCGCCGAGGCCGCCCTACTGCAAGCCTACATGACCCATCTGCACAGCATCGGCCTTTCAGAGCGCACCGCCGCGCGCCGGCTATCCGCGCTACGCCAGTTCCACCGCTTCCTGTTGCGCGAAAACATCCGTCCCGACGACCCCACCCAGCTTCTCGACAGTCCGCGTTTACCGAAATCGCTGCCGAAATATCTATCCGAGCAAGATGTCGACACCTTGCTCGTCACCGCCGCCGCGCATCCCGGCCGCCAAGGCGCCATCGCCCACGCGGCCCTGGAAATCCTCTACGCCACTGGCCTGCGCGTTTCGGAACTCCTTAACCTTCCCCGGGCCGCTTTATCCGGCGACGCCGAGATCCTGCTAATCCGCGGCAAGGGTGGCAAGGAACGCATCGTTCCCCTATCGCAAGCCGCGAAGGATGCCACCGCCCACCTCGCACGCACGCACGAAAAAAACCGCTGGTTGTTCCCCGGCCGCAACCCGACCCAACCAATGACTCGCCAGGGTTTCGCATTTTTACTAAAGAGGATCGCTCTACAATCCGGTCTCGATCCCGCCCACGTTTCTCCACACGTGCTGCGCCATTCTTTCGCCTCGCATCTGCTAGCGCGCGGCGCAGATCTGCGCAGCCTGCAACTTCTGCTCGGCCATGCCGATATTGCGACGACGCAAATCTACACCCATATCCTGGCCGAACGTCTGCAACGGCTGGTGGAAGCACATCACCCGCTAGCGCGTTAACTCACGCCGTCTTCGCGGCCTCCACCCCCAGCTCCTTCGCCATCTCCTCGCGCATGATGAATTTCTGCATCTTCCCGGTAACCGTCATGGGGAACGTATCAACAAATTTAATATGCCTTGGCACTTTGTAATGCGCGATCTGGTCCTTGCAGAATGCCCTCACTTCATCCGCCGTTAAATTTTCCTGCCCACGCGGCTTTATCCAGGCGCAGATTTCCTCGCCAAAGCGCGCATCTGGCACGCCGAACACCTGCACCTCCTCAATCTTTGGATGGCGATACAGAAATTCCTCGATCTCGCGCGGATAGATATTCTCCCCGCCCCGAATCACCATGTCCTTGATCCGCCCGACGATGTTGCAGAAGCCCTCCCCGTCGATCACCGCTAGATCGCCGGTATGCATCCATCGCCCGGCATCAATCGCCTGCGCCGTCCGCTCCGCATCGTCCCAGTAGCCCAACATCACCGCATAGCCGCGCGTGCACAGCTCGCCAGATGTCCCACACGGCACGATTTTCCCATCCGCATCGACGATCTTCACTTCAAGATGCGGATGCACGCGGCCCACAGTGGAAACCCGCCGTTCCAAAGGGTCCTCGATGGAGGTCTGGAAACTTACCGGACTGGTTTCCGTCATGCCGTAGGCAATGGTGATTTCCGAAAGATGCATCTGCGACACCGCGCGGCGCATGACCTCGATCGGGCACGGTGCTCCGGCCATGATCCCCGTACGCAAGGACGAAAGATCGAACTTCCCGAAGTCCGCATGCTCCATCTGCGCGATGAACATGGTCGGCACGCCATGTAGGGCCGTGCAACGTTCCTCCGCCACTGTCTGCAAGGTCGCCAGCGGATCGAAACCCTCGCCGGGAAACACCATCGCCGATCCATGCGTGGTGCAGGCCAGGTTGCCTAGCACCATACCGAAACAATGATACAGTGGCACCGGAATACACAACTTGTCCGCTAGCCCCAGCCGCATCGCCTCGCCGACAAAGTAGCCGTTATTGACGATGTTATGATGCGTCAACGTCGCGCCCTTCGGTGCCCCGGTGGTGCCAGAAGTAAATTGAATATTGATCGGATCGTCGAATTGCAGCGTGCCCGCTAGCTCCCGTAGCCGCGCCACCTCCGCCGGGCCACCCATGCCATACACCGCCTCGAAGCCAAGCATCCCCGGCCCCGGCGCGGCGGCAATCTCGATCACCATCTCCAGCGTCGGCAGTTTCACTGCCCGCAGCTTTCCCGGCGCGCACCGGGAAATTTCTGGCGCCAGGGTGTTGATCATCCCCACATAATCCGATGTCCGGAACCGCGTCGCCATAATCAGTGCCCGGCAGCCCACCTTGTTCAGCGCATACTCCAGCTCCGCCAGCCGGTAAGCCGGGTTGATATTCACCAACACCAGCCCCGCCTTCGAGGTGGCATATTGGGTCACCACCCATTCGGCATTGTTGGGCGACCAGATGCCAATCCGGTCCCCCGGCGCCAGCCCCAGCGCCAGTAGCCCCGCCGCCAGCGCATCGACCTTCGCGCCCAGCTCGGCATAGCTGAGCCGTACCCCCTGCTGGCGTACGATCAGCGCCGGCCGTTCGCTCCATCGCGCCACCGCGCGGTCAAAATTAACGCCAATCGTCTCGCCTAACAGGGCAACATCGGCCAACCCGTTCACATAGCTCAGCGCCGCGTCGTTCATCCTGGTATCCTCCCTTAGCCGACGCCGCCTTGGCGGGCGGCGCTTGATCGGCAATATAGCCTCGCACACGACGTTTCATACCCAGCGGAGAGCGGCATGAGTGGCATCCCAAAACGGATTCCCGGCCTCGATTTTGACCTCGGGGAAACCGCGGACATGCTGCGCGACCAGGTGGAGGCCTTCGCCGCCGCCGAAATCGCCCCGCGCGCCGCTCAGATCGACCGCGACAACGATTTCCCCGCCGATCTCTGGCGCAAGATGGGCGCGATGGGCCTGCTTGGCATCACGGTGGAGGAAAAGTATGGCGGCGCCGGCATGGGCTACCTGGAACATGTGGTGGCGATGGAGGAGATTTCTCGCGCCTCCGCCGCTGTGGGTTTGTCGTACGGCGCACATTCCAATCTCTGCGTGAACCAGATTTGCAGGAATGGCAGGGAAGACCAGAAGCGCCGCTATTTGCCGAAACTGGTGACGGGCGAAAATATCGGAGCCCTGGCGATGAGCGAACCGGGCGCCGGCTCGGACGTGGTATCGATGCGCTTGCGCGCGGAAAAGCGCGGCGAGCGCTACATTCTCAACGGCACGAAATTTTGGATTACCAACGGCCCCGATGCGGAGGTGCTGGTAATCTACGCCAAGACCGACCCCGACGCCGGCCCGCGCGGCATCACTGCCTTTTTGGTAGAGAGGGGGTTCGCCGGTTTCTCATGCGCGCAAAAGCTCGACAAGCTCGGCATGCGCGGCTCCAACACCGGCGAACTTGTATTCCAGGATTGCGAAGTGCCGGCGGAAAATGTTTTGGGCCACGTAGGCGAAGGCGTGCGCGTGCTGATGAGTGGGCTGGATTTCGAACGCGTGGTGCTTGCCGCCGGGCCGCTCGGCATCATGCAGGCTTGCATGGACGTGGTGGTGCCGTATGTGCACGAGCGCAAACAATTCGACCAGCCAATCGGGGAATTCCAGCTTATGCAGGGTAAGCTGGCAGATATGTACACCATCATGAACGCCAGCAAGGCCTATGTTTACACGGTGGCAAAAGCCTGCGACCGTGGCATTACGACCCGCAAGGACGCCGCCGGCGCCATCCTCTATGCCGCTGAAAAAGCCACCTGGATGGCGCTGGAAGCCATCCAATGCCTGGGTGGCAACGGCTATATTAACGACTACCCCACCGGCCGCCTGCTACGCGATGCGAAACTTTACGAAATCGGTGCCGGCACCTCGGAAATCCGTCGCATGCTGATCGGGCGTGAGCTCTTCAAGGAAACCGCATGATTGCCCTCCGCTCCGAACTTAACGTCCGTGGCGAGGAATTTGCCACCAACGCCGCCGCCATGCGCGCTTTGGTGGACGACCTGCGCGCGCAGGTCGCCAAGGTAGAACTCGGCGGCGGAGAAGCGTCGCGCAAACGTCATCTCAGCCGTAATAAGCTATTGCCGCGCGATCGCGTGCAGGGCCTGATCGACCCCGGATCACCTTTCCTGGAATTCTCCCAGCTCGCTGCGCATGGCCTCTACAACGATGAGGTTCCCGCCGCCGGCATCGTCACTGGCATCGGCCGCGTCTGCAGCCGCGAATGCGTCATCGTTGCCAATGACGCCACGGTGAAGGGCGGCACTTATTTTCCCATCACGGTGAAAAAACACCTCCGCGCGCAGGAAATCGCCCGTGTCAACCATCTCCCTTGCATTTATCTAGTGGATTCCGGCGGCGCTTTCCTGCCGCAGCAGGACGAAATTTTTCCGGATCGCGAGCATTTCGGCCGTATCTTCTTCAATCAAGCGAATATGTCGGCCGAAGGCATTCCGCAAATCGCAGTGGTGATGGGGTCCTGCACCGCCGGCGGCGCCTATGTGCCGGCGATGTCGGATGAAAATATAATCGTCCGCAACCAGGGTACCATCTTCCTCGGCGGCCCGCCGCTGGTGCAGGCCGCCACCGGGGAAATCGTCACTGCAGAAGAGCTCGGCGGCGCCGATGTGCATGCCCGCACCTCCGGCGTGGTGGACCATTACGCACAGAACGACCCGCACGCGCTGGCGCTAGCGCGACGTATCGTTGCCGGCCTCACCCGCCCGAAATTTCCGCAACTGGAAGTCCGAGTCCCACTACCCCCAAACTACGCGCCAGAAGAGCTTTACGGTATCATCCCCGCCGACATCCGTACGCCCTACGATGTGCGCGAAGTAATTGCCCGCATCACTGATTCCAGCACATTCGATGAATTCAAGCGCCTCTACGGCACCACGCTTGTTTGCGGTTTCGCACATATCCACGGCATGCCAGTCGGCATCCTCGCCAATAACGGCATTCTGTTTTCCGAATCCGCCCTAAAAGGCGCGCACTTCATCGAGCTGTGCAGCCAGCGCAACATCCCGCTGCTCTTCCTGCAAAACATCACCGGTTTCATGGTCGGCCGCAAATACGAAGCCGGCGGCATCGCCAAGGATGGCGCCAAGCTTGTCACCGCCGTCTCCACTACATCGGTGCCGAAAATTACGGTCGTCATCGGCGGCAGTTATGGAGCCGGAAATTATGGCATGTGCGGCCGCGCCTACGACCCACGCTTTTTGTTCATGTGGCCGAACGCCCGCATCTCCGTCATGGGTGGCGAACAGGCCGCCAGCGTCCTCGCCCAAGTTCGGCGTGATAATTTCAAAGCACAAGGCAAGGACTGGCCAGCAGACGAGGAAGAAAAATTCAAATCTCCCATCCGCGCGCAATACGACAGGCAAGGCCATCCCTATTACGCCACCGCGCGCCTGTGGGATGACGGCATCATCGACCCCGCCGATACGCGCCGCGTCGTCGCCCTTTCGCTGGCCGCGGCGCTCAACGCTCCCATCAGGCCGACGCGCTTCGGCGTCTTCCGGATGTAATGGCAATGTTCTCCACCCTCCTCATCGCCAATCGCGGCGAAATCGCCTGCCGCGTCATCCGCACCGCGCGGCGCCTAGGGCTGCGCACCGTCGCCGTCTACGCCGATGCCGACGCAACCGCTCAGCATGTCCAACAAGCTGATACCGCCATCCGCATCGGGCCCGCTTCGGCGCACGAAAGCTACCTGAATATCGGCGCCATTCTCGCCGCCGCGCAGAAAACCGGCGCGCAAGCCATCCACCCCGGCTACGGCTTCCTGTCGGAAAACCCGCTATTCGCCGAGGCCTGCGCGCACGCCGGTATTATTTTCGTCGGCCCCAGCGCCGCCTCGATGCGCGCCATGGGCTCCAAATCCGCAGCCAAGGCGCTGATGGAAAATTCCGTCGTCCCCTTGATTCCCGGCTATCACGGCGAGGACCAGGATCCCGCCACCCTTGCGCAACATGCTAGCCACATAGGCTATCCCGTCGTCATCAAGGCGGTGGCTGGGGGTGGGGGGCGCGGCATGCGCGTGGTGAATGCGGCGAATGATTTCGCCTCCGCGCTCACCGCCGCGCAGCAGGAAGGTTCTTCGGCCTTCGGCGATGCCCGCGTGCTGATCGAACGCTATCTGCAACGGCCACGCCACGTGGAAGTGCAGATCTTCGGCGACACGCATGGCAATGTCGTGCATCTGTTCGAACGCGACTGCTCCGCCCAGCGCCGGCATCAGAAAATCATCGAGGAAGCTCCCGCCCCCGGCCTGTCGGAATGTACCCGCGCCGCCATGAGCACAGCCGCCGTCGCCGCCGCGCGCGCGGTGAACTATCATGGCGCCGGTACTGTCGAATTCATCATGGATGCATCTGGTTTTTACTTTCTGGAAATGAACACCCGCCTGCAGGTCGAACACCCGGTTACCGAGTGCATCACCGGATTCGATTTGGTGGAATGGCAGCTCCGCGTCGCCGCCGGCGAGCCTTTGCCTGCCAGCCAGTCTGCCATCACCGCCAACGGACACGCCTTCGAGGTTCGCCTCTACGCCGAGGACCCAGCGCGCGATTTTGCGCCATCCATCGGCAAATTAACCAATTTCCACATGCCGCACCAGAACACCCGCGTCGATTCTGGCTATGTGACCGGCGACCAAATTTCAACCCATTACGACGCGATGCTGGCCAAGCTGATCGTGCACGCTCCCACCCGCGCCGAGGCCTTGCACCAGCTGCGCCGCGCCCTTGCCGATACCGACATCACCGGCGTCGCGCATAACCTCGACCTTCTAGACCGTATTACCGCGCAGCCCGATTTTATCTCTGGCGCCGTCGATACTGGGTTTATCGAACGCAACGCCGCCACCCTGCTCGCCCCACAAGCCACACCCGACGCAACTATTCTTGCTCTCGCCACGCTTGGTGTATTTTCCATCGCGCAGGCCCACGCCGCGGAAGCCGCCGCGCACTCCCCCAATCCACACTCTCCCTGGCACTCGACGGATCAATATTGGCCCAATATCGCCCGCGAGCGTTTGTTTAACTTAAGAACGGACGATGGCGTCTATCCCGTTCATATCATCAACCGTGGTGACACCTGGCACGCGCGGGTGGGGAGCGCGGCATTGCGTGCCGAGTGCGTCGCCTACCGGAACAATGCCTTCACCGTTCAACTCGATGGTCAGCGGCATACTGCTTTCATTTCTCACACGGACGAAACCGTTATTCTGCGCTACCAGGGTCGCACCTGGCGTTTTACCTTACCGGACCCGACCCTGCACGCGGAGGAAGAGACCAACGCTGGTTCCCGCCTCGTCGCGCCCTTACCGGGGCAGGTCACGCAGGTGCTTGCCACGCCAGGCCAACTTGTCGCGCGCGGCGACGTGCTGGTTATCCTGGAAGCAATGAAAACGGTGTTTCGCCTCACCGCCACCGGCCCTGGCACCGTTGAAACCATCGCCTGCGAGGCCGGCGATCAGGTACAGGAAGGCCAGTTTCTGGTCAGCTTTACAGTCGATCAACCCGCCGCTTGATTCCCACGCGCGCGGATCAGCGCGGAGAAATATTCGATCGTCCGTCGTAGCCCGTCATCCAGCGCCCCCGTCAGCGCCCAATCCAGCATGCGCCGCGCTATCGCGATATCGGGATAGCGCTGGATCGGATTGTTCGTCAGAAAGGGCCGATAAATGATCGTGAGGACGCCCCGTCAACGCGATCACCCGCTCCGCCAATGTGCGCACCGAAATTTTCTATGGATTTTCGAGATTGATGGGCCCGGGGACACTTTGGTCTGTCGCCATCAATCGCACGAAGTCTTCGGCCTGGCCGTCCGCATAACCGAACGTCCGCGTCTGCCCGCTATCACCATACAACCCACGTCCTCGCCGCGCAGCGCCTACATGATGAAGTTGGGCACCACCCACTCATCATTCAGTGCATGCGTAGCCCATATGTATCGAAAATACAGGCCACCTTGACCTTGGGGTCATGCTGGCGATGATAATCGAACAACAACGTTTCCGGGCAGCGATTACCCTCATCGTAGCAGGTGTATGGCCTCAGGGGATGGACGTTGCGGCGATAATCTTATGTCTGTGGATGCACGGTCGGGTCACCATAAGCCCCGCTAATGGAAGCATAGAAAATCGGAGGCCAGGTGCGCTTCGCCAATCAAAGAATTTTAATGGCGGAGATCGCCGATGTCTTTATCGTCTGCTCCCGATAGCACTGATAATGCACGGGCGAGGCCAGCCGGGTTAGGTTATGAATTTTGTCAACCTCTACGTAGAGCGGAAAGTGACGTCGTGACGCATAGCCTGGAAGTGCCGATTGTCCAGCAGATGCACAAAATTATCCTTCCAGCCCGTAAAGTAATTGTCTACGTACAGAACGTCATACCCGTCGCGCGGTAGCCGCTCGCACGGATGCGAGCCAAAAAATCCTGCGTCCCCCGTCACCAGGACCCGCTTACTCACCGGCGCTATGCGCCATTCCCCCTCGAACCGCGCCGAACGTCCCAGAGCCCCGCGCCCACGCAAACCATCCCTTGCCGATCGCCGCGCTAGGCCGCATCCTCCGGCAGCATCCAACCAGGAGGAAACCATATGCTCTACGAAATTCGCATCTATCACTGCCAGCCCGGCCGCCTGCCAGACCTGATGAAGCGGTTCGATACAATCACACTGAAACTGTGGGACAAGCACGGCATCCGCCAGGCTGGCTTCTGGACCACCCTGATCGGTGATTCCAATCATTCGCTCACTTATATGGTAGCCTGGGAATCGCTGGCAGAGCGCGAGGACAAATGGGCCAAGTTCCAGGCCGATCCCGACTGGATCAAGGCCCGCGCCGGCACCGAGGCCAACGGCCCACTGCTGACCAAGGTCACCAACGAAATTCTGGTGCCGACCTCGTTTTCTTCGGTTAAGTAATTTTCGAACGCGAGACAGGCCTGGGGTAACTCCCTGGCCTGCCCGCCCATAGCGGCGCCGCCGGTCAGGTCAATGTTCGGGCACGTTGCGGCGCAATTCCTCCAGCCAAATTTTCGCATTGCCATCCGATGGCGCCCGCCAGTCGCCGCGCGGCGACAGCGCGCCGCCAGCGAGCACTTTCGGCCCGTTCGGCAGCGCGCTGCGCTTGAACTGGCTGAAGCCGAAGAAACGATCAATAAAAACCTCCAACCAGTGCCGGATTTCCGCCAGGGAATAAGCCTTGCGCCGGTCATCGGGGAAATTCGGCGGCCAGGCGCCGCGCGTGGCATCTTCCCAAGCATGCGCCGCCAGGAAGGCGATCTTGGACGGGCGAAATCCGTACCGCAGCACATGATACAAGGTAAAATCCTGCAAAGCGTAGGGGCCGATGCGAGCCTCCGTGCTTTGCGGCCCCTCCCCATCTCCGGCCGGCACCAGCTCCGGCGAAATCTCCGTGTCCAGGATCGATTCCAAAATCCGGCAGGCAGGAGCGGGAAAATGGCCATGCGCGATCACCCAACGGATCAGATGCTGGATCAGAGTTTTCGGCACGCCCGCGTTCACATTGTAATGCGACATCTGATCACCGACGCCGTAGGTGCACCAGCCCAGCGCCAGTTCCGAAAGATCGCCGGTTCCCAGTACGATGCCGTCATGCTGATTGGCTAGGCGGAACAAGTAGTCCGTGCGCAATCCCGCCTGGACATTCTCGAACGTCACGTCATAGACCGGCTTACCGTCTGCAAACGGATGCCCCATGTCCCGCAGCATCTGAGTCGCCGCCGGGCGGATATCCAACTCCGCCACCCTCACACCCAATGCCCGCATCAATGCCAGCGCGTTGTTCTTCGTATGATCGGATGTCGCGAATCCCGGCATTGTATAAGCAAAAATATCGGCGCGCGGACGGGCCAGCTGGTCCATCGCCTGCGCCGCGACCAGCAGCGCCTGGGTGGAATCCAGCCCACCCGAAATCCCAATCACCAGCCGCTTGATCCCCGCCGCGGTGATACGCTGCATCAGGGCGGAGACCTGGATATTGTAGCCCTCGTAACAATCCTGCGCGAGGCGTGCCGAATCAGCCGGCACGAAGGGAAAGCGCGGCACCGGGCGCAACAGGCCCAGGTCCAAATCCGGCGGGTCCAAGGTAAAAATCGCCCGCCGATAATTGGCTAGCAGCGTATTGCGCCGGTTATCGTCAAAACTTCCCATCCGCATGCGTTCCTGGCGGATCAGGTCCAGATCCACATCGGCGATCGCGTATTGCGCGCCTGCGGGAAACCGAGCCGATTCCGCCAGGGTCTGGCCATTCTCGAAGATCGAGGCTTGACCGTCCCAGGATAGATCGGTGCTCGATTCGCCGGCCCCGGCGGCGGCATAGAGATAGGCCGCCAGACAGCGCGCCGATTGTGAACGCGACAGCAAGTTGCGCACCTCCGCCTTGCCAATGGTGATGTTGGAGGCCGACAGATTGGCCAGCACCGTCGCCCCCGCCAGCGCCGCCTGCGCGCTGGGCGGGATCGGCACCCAGACATCCTCGCAAACCTCCACATGCGCGATCAGGGCGGGATAATCCTCCGCCGCGAACAGCAGATCGGTGCCGAACGGCGCAGAATAGCCGCCCACCGAAATCTCCGCCCCGATGATCCCGGCGCCGCTGGCGAAATGCCGTTTCTCATAAAATTCCCGGTAATTCGGCAAATGGATTTTCGGCACCACGCCCAGCAGCCGGCCGCGATGGATTGCCAGGGCGCAGTTATAAACCCGCCCCCGATAGCGCAGCGGCGCTCCCACCAGCAGCAGCGGCAGTAATTCGTTGGTCTCCGCGATCAACCACGCGGCGGCGACTTCCACCGCATCAAGCAACGGGTCCTGCAAAAGCAAATCGTCGATCGCATAGGCCGACAGAGCGAGTTCCGGAAACACCGCCAGCGCGGCGCCTTTTTCCGATACCTCCCGCGCCAGCGCCAGGATCGACGCCGCATTGGCATCGGGATCAGCGATGGTGCTGACATGGGTGCAGGCCGCCACCCGGGCGAAGCCGTGGCGATAGAGGGAACGAAACTGGCCGCCATTCTGCATCATCGGATCATGCCTCGGGTCATCTTGTTCAGTGTCACATATTGGGCGCCCAGCCTGAATCCGCCAAGGCACGACCGAAAGAGAGGGAATATTTACCTTTACCTAGAAAGCTTCCAAGGGCGACGCGTCTCCCTCGGCCAGATAGGCGCGCAAGCCCTTGAGGCTGGCTGTGGGCGTTTCCGCACCCGTACAGTCGGGGCATAGCAGCTTATGGTCGGTCATGGCACGGGCTCGGCATCCGCCGTACGCCCGCAAGGGAGTGATTTATATTTCGCCTATCCGCCGGGACCACCTTCATGCATAGACCCCCACGTTCTGCTCCTACGGAACTGACGAGCGCGACGCGACGGGTGCAATTGGAACGCGACTGGGGCACTCTGCCGGCCCAGGCCCAGGCCCCGGCGGAGCGCGATCCGTGATCAGCCGGTAAATCCGGTGAAATGGGTAAACTCACTAGCTGGGGCGCGCGGCGTGCACAGCTGATTCACCGTTGCATCCCGGTCCGCATAGCCGATCGCCACGCCGCAGACGATGCCCGTCTGCTCCGTCAGGCCCAGCGCCGCGCGCACCGAATCGGGCAAGCTGGCGAAGGCCGCCTGCGGGATCGTATCCAGTCCGCGTCCCCGCGCAGCGGCGCAGATATTGCCTAGGAAAAATCCATAATCCAGCCAGCTGCCAACATTCAACCGCTTTTCGATGGTGCAGATTATTCCCACCGGCGCGTCGAAAAACCGGAAATTTCGCGCATGCTGCAATTTCATTTTCTCGGTCTCGCCGCGCCTGATGTCGAGCAGGTCGTACATGGCAAACCCCACCTGTCGGCGGCGCGATAGATAGGGTTCAAAAAATTCGTCCGGGTAATATTTGTATTCGCGCTGCTGACCCACCCCGCCGGCCAGAAAATCGCCCTCCACCCTATCGCAAAACGCCTTCAGCGCGCCACCGGCCATGGCATGGACACGCCAGGGCTGCATATTTGTCCCGCTGGGCGCGCGTGCCGCCACGTCAAGAATTTCTTCCACTGTCGCGCGTGCAACTTTCGTGGGAAGAAATGCGCGCACGGAGCGGCGCGTAGTTATCGCGGCGTCGACGATGGCGGCCGGGTCGGTCATGCTGGTATCCGGGTTCGTGGTCATCCGGCATGGTGCCATAGATCGGGGAGCGGGGCCATGACAGGCGGCCTGGATGGGGGTTGGTTTAATCGGCACCCGCCCTGGTCACGGGGGGGCCAAGATGATCTATCCTAGATGAGAAGCCAAAGGGAGAAAACACGATGTCGGAACGCAGTCTGCGCGGCAAGGTTGCCGTGGTGGGGATTGGGGAGACCACCTACTACAAGCACTCCATGTCGCCCGATCCGGAATTCGTCCTCGCACTGAAGGCGATCCTGGCAGCCTGCGCGGATGCCGGCATCGACCCCAGCACGATAGACAGCTTCGCGAGCTACGCCAACGACCGCAACGATCCCTCTCGCCTCGCCGCCGCGCTGGGCTGCAAGGAATTGCGGCTTTCCAACATGCAATGGGGTGGCGGTGGCGGTGGTGGCGCGGCGGCCATGGGCAACGCGGCAGCGGCGATCGTCACCGGCCAGGCCGATATCGCAGTGGTCTATCGCGCCCTGGCGCAGGGCCAGTTCCAGCGCTACGGCCGCGCGGCCGGTGGCGGCAACGTAAGCGGGGATAACGCGCTGATCCATCCCTACGGCATTTTTGTCCCGGCGCAGCGTTATGCGCTGAAGATCATGCGCTACATGCATGACCACGGCGTGAAGCAGGAGGCATTGCGCGCCATCGCCATGGCCTCCTACCACCACGCGCAAGCCAACCCGCGCGCGGTGATGCATGGCAGGCCGCTGACCGAGGAAATGTATGACAACAGCCGTTGGATCGCCGAGCCGAACCATTTATTTGACTGCTGCCAGGAGAATGACGGGGCGGCGGCGGTGATTCTGGTTTCCGCAGATCGAGCGAAGAATTTTCAGCACAAGCCCGCCTATATTCTATCAGTGGCGCAGGGATCGGACCATCGCAACGCCGCACGTAGTTTTAATGCACCGGACTTCGCCTCATCTAGCTTCCAGACGGTGGCGCCGCATCTGTGGGAGATGGCAAAGCTGGGGCCGCAGGACGTGGACGTACTGCAAAGCTATGAAAATTTCACGGGCGGCGTGCTGATGAGCATGGTGGAACACGGCTTCTTCAAGGGCGAGGAAGCCAATGATTTCCTGAAGCTGGACAACCTGCTGGCACCCACCGGCAAACTGCCGCTGAACACTTCGGGCGGCAATCTGGCAGAATGCTACATGCACGGGTTGGAATTGCAGATCGAAGCGGTGCGGCAAATCCGCGGCACTTCCACTGCGCAGGTACCCGACGCGCATGTCGGCTGCGTCATCGCCGGCCCGATGGTTACCCCCGTATCGACCATGGTACTCGGCTCCCAGGAGACATTGTGATGAGTTATTTACCCAAGGGCCTTCCTGAACCCGTCACCGAAACCGACAGGCTCGATCTGCCCTATTGGGAAGGCACGCGGCAGGGCGTGCTGAAAATCCAGCGCTGTGGCGCCTGCAATTCGTGGCAATGGGGGCCCGAATGGCTGTGCCATCAATGCCGGTCCTGGGACATGCGCTGGGTGGAAGTAGCGGGACGCGGGAAAATCTGGACTTGGACGCGCTGCTGGCACCCAGTGCATCCGGCGCTGAAGGAACGCGGCCCCTATATTTCCATCCTCGTTGAACTGCCGCACGCCGGCAATGTCCGCATGCTAGGCAACCTGCTTGGCGATGCGACGCAGGAAATAAAGATCGGCGCCGATGTGGAAGCGGTGTTCGAGCCGCATGACGACGCCGCCACGCCCTACACCCTCGTGCAATGGAAGACCGTATGACCCTCGTACGCCTGAAGCATTTCGGCTGGGGCCGTGAAGGCGAGGAGATGACTGCCGCCGAAGAAGAATTCTGGCTGAACGTCTATCGGAAAAAATTCTCCGTCAGCGATTTTAATGCGCTGCCTGTGCCGGGGCTGGACGCGATCACGATGCGCGCCCCGCGTATCGCCCCGACCGCCAGCCTGGCCAGGATTTGCACGTCGGACCTTTACGACCGTGCCGCGCATACATTTGGAAAATCCTATCCCGACACAGTACACGGCATGCTAGGTAATTATGACGCCGCGCCGGACGTGGTGGCGTATCCGGAAACCGAGACCGATGTCGCCGCCATCATGGACTGGGCTGGCGACGCGCAGGCCATGCTCACCCCATTCGGCGCCGGCTCATCGGTGTGCGGCGGCGTCGATCCGCGGATCGATGGCACGCGCTACCGCGCCTCCGTGGTGCTGGATTTGCGCAAGCTGGACAAGGTGTTGGATTTCGACCATTCGTCGCGCGCCGCGCGCATACAGGGCGGCGTGTTCGGTCCACATCTGGAAGCTCAGCTCAAACCACACAACGTCACCTTGCGGCATTTTCCGCAAAGTTATGAATTTTCCACGCTCGGCGGCTGGATCGCCACACGTTCCGGCGGGCATTACGCCTCGCGCTATACCCATATCGATGATTTTGTCGAGAGCCTGCGCGTGGTCACCCCGGCCGGTACATTGGCAACCCGCCGTCTGCCTGGGTCTGGCGCCGGACCAAGCCCGGATCGCATGTTCATCGGCTCCGAAGGCATTTTAGGGGTTATCACCGAAGCCTGGATGCGCGTGCAGGACCGTCCGACCTTCCGCTCCGGCACCTCGCTGCGCTTCAAGGATTTCTACACCGCCGCCCGCGCTGTGCGCGCGATCAGCCAGGCAGCGCTTTACCCTTCCAACTGCCGCATTCTCGACCCAAACGAGGCCTATAACACCGGCGCCGGCGATGGTAGTTTCGCAGTGATGGTGCTGGCGTTCGAGAGTGCCGACCACGACCTCACCCCGTGGATGAAGCGAGCGCTGGAATGCTGCGCCGATTATGGCGGCGTGGCGGAGACGGCGGAGACCGCCACCGGCCATCGCAGCGGCGCGGCAGAATTGTGGCGCACCGCCTTCATCCGCATGCCATATGCGCGCGAACGTATCGTGCCGCGCGCCATCATCAACGACACGTTTGAAACCGCCATCACCTGGGACCGGTTCGAGGCTTTTCACACAGCTGTGCAAACTGCCACTGAACGCGCTATCCAGGATGCCACCGGACGACCCGGCCAGGTCACCTGTCGCTTCACCCATATTTACCCCGACGGGCCGGCGCCCTATTTCAGTTTCCACGCGCTCGGCCGGCACGGCGTGCTGCTAGAACAATGGCAGGCGATCAAGAACGCGGCATCAGACACGCTGATCCAGGCCGGTGGCACGATCACGCATCATCACGCCGTAGGCCGCGATCATCGGCCCTGGTATGATCGCCAGCGCCCCGACCTGTTCGCCAATGCACTGCGCGCGGCGAAGCAAACCCTGGACCCGCACGCCATCCTCAATCCTGGTGTGCTGATTGATCCCTAAAAACGGGCGTGAAAGAACACCTTACCCCCACCCCATTTCCGTTTGGGTCACCCACGACGGTATGTTTCGTTGGAGGTCCCAGGGGTAAATCGGGTAGCGCGGCTCCTGCATAAGTGATCCGCTCCAGATGAATAAGATGATTGAAGGCTATCGCCGCTCCCTGGCCGAGACGGCGGGTATTGTTTCAGGACCTAGCGGGGCATGGGTAGAACCCGCGCACCATGGCCATCGCCTGCGCCGACAGCCAGGAGCCCCCAGGGATGGCGTTCGATGCCGCGCCAGGCGAGATGTTGGTGATCCAGAATGTGGCGAACCTTTTGCGGCTATATATCCCAGATGGTGGGCAGCATGCGACCTCCGCCGCGCTGGAATTTAGCGTGCGGGTTTTGAAAGTGTACGCTCTGGTGGTGATGGGCCACGCCATGCCCGGCGGTGTCCGAGCCCTGCTCGGCGACGTACCGTTGGAGGGCAGGGTTCTCTCGCTCCCTAGATCAGCATGGCGTGCGCTACGCACAGCAAGGTGCTGCGCTGCACCGACCCCGAGGGGGCGCAAAGGTGGTGCGAGCAAGAGGTGATAATTTCTCAATCGGTAATCTGCTGACATTTCCCAGGATCGCGGCGCTCGTACGGGAAAAACGCTGCGGTTGCACGGGATGCGGCTGAATATTCGTAACGGGATTATCGAGATGCTACACATGGGCGGGACGTTCGGCCCGGTGTAATGGGGTGAGATTCGGACCGGACTGAAACTGATCCATTACCGGTCTCAACCGCGCCTTGACCATCCCGCGCGGATGTGGAGGATATCGGCGTGCCCTATGCTGCGCACACCATTGGTTCGCCCCGCCCATTTCATACCATAATGACGACAGGTTGAGGGAGATATCATCCATGCAAAGGTTAATCTCTGCCATTCTGACCGTGCTACTGTTCGGGACGATGCTGTTCTGCCCAGAGATGGCGCAGGCGCAATCCTATCCCACGAAGCCAATCCGCTTCGTTATTCCGTTCGGCCCGGGCTCCGCCACCGATGCCCTGGCGCGCATCACCGGCAACGATATGGCGCAGGCTCTGGGCCAGCCCATCGTCGTGGTGCACAAGCCGGGGGCCGACGGCGCGCTTGCCGCCGTCGACGTGCAACGTTCGGCTCCGGATGGCTATACGTTCCTGTTCGGTACCAACAGCCCGCTCGCGGTGGTGCCGAACCTGCGCAAGGAGCCGCCCTATAACGCGCTAAAGGATTTCACCCCGGTGACGTTTCTGGGGGACAACACGTTCTTTATCGTTGTGCATCCCTCGATCCCGGCGACATCGATCAAGGAGCTGGTGGCCTACGCGAAGGCCAATCCGGGGAAGTTAAACCATGCGGCTGGTAACACCTATGCGTTGGTGGCCACGGCGATGTTCGCGGCGAATAATGGCATTGAGATCCAGGCTATCACCTACAAATCGGAGCCGGATGCCATTCTGGATGTGCTGGCGGGACGGGTGCAGATGATGAACGGGACGCCGACCACGGTGGCGGCACATGTGCGCGACGGCAAGCTGCGCGTGCTGGCGGCAACCTTCCATGAACGCAGCCCCCTGATGCCCGAGGTGCCGACGATCGTCGAGGCCGGACAGCCCCGGTTCCCCATTGGCCCCTGGTTCGCCCTGGTCGGCCCCGCGGGCCTACCGGCAGAGATCGTGGCGCGGGTGAACAAGGAGGTGATTGCCACTTTCGCCAAGCCGCAGGTGCGCGAGCAGCTACAAAAACACGGTTTCATGCCGCGAACCTCCACGCCGGAGGAACTGGCGCGCTATATGGAGGAGCAGATCGCGGTGTGGGACAAAGCGCTCAAATCCGCAGGGATCGAGCGGCAATAGAAGATTTGGTGGCGCGAGGCCGGGGCGGGCGAACATCAGCGGCGCATGCTATGGAGCCTTTTCTGTGCTGATATAAGCACGGAAAAGGCCTATCTCTTCGTTTACTCGAGCAACGTTATCCGTTCGGATGATGCCATACGAACGGATATTGCGCTAACGCTCGATTCGCCGGGCTATTGCACCGGCGAGCGGGGGGTTGGCACGATGCGTTGGATCACCATTTGTGAACGATCCAGGAAATTCGGAGTTTTCGGCGCGATATTGGCTTTCCACCAATCGCTTTCATACACCGCTTTGTAGAGTGCTTCGCGCTGCGCTTCGGACTCGAAACGGCGGATCCAGACATAGCAACTTTCATCGGTTTCGCCGCGATAGCTGGCGCAGATGACCATGCCCTTGGAGACCTGAAAGGGAATAATTTCTTCTTCCATGATGCGAATCCATTCGCCCATTTTTCCAGGCAGGACTTTGTATTGGCGTAGTTCGTAGAAGGCCATTCTGAGGCTCCTTTCGGGATTGCGATGGACGATAATGAGCGGGAAACGGAGAGGATGTCGAGAGCATGATATTTTGCGCGGTTGCACAATAGACAGAATTTATAACACCTCCCTGGGCGTTGACTTAGGCTATTTTAATTAAAAAACAATTCTGTGGATAAATCCGTAGATTTCTTTCCGTGAAACATCCGCCGCCCGAGTTGTTATGGCAGCGCGGCGTCGATTTCTGCCCCGGTCGGTAGCGAATCCTGCGTGCCGGGGCGGGCACAGCAGAGCGCGGCGGCGGTGCTGGCGCGGCGCAGAGCGGCCGCGATCGACAGGCCACGGTCAAGGGAGGCAGCCAAAACACCAGTAAAACAATCCCCGGCGCCCGTCGTGTTGCGGACCACCACGGGATGAACGGGGATATGGAACATGCCGCTCGCGCCAGCATATTCCGATCCGGCGCCACCCAGCGTACGAACAACCGCACAGCCTAGATTTTTGTGCAGCGTGGCGGCTGTAGCCTCATGATCAGCCCCGAGGAAAGCCGCTTCCGTTTCGTTTACCACCAGTATGTCTAACAAGGGAAAGACATCGCGCGGTATCGGCGCCGCGGGGGCCAGATTAAGAATAATCCGCGCCCCCGCCGTGCGCGCGCGCCGAATGAGCGTGACGGTCTCATCCGTGCCAACCTCCATCTGCAACAGCAGTGTGGTGAGGGGGCAAAGGAGCGTATCCTCCACCTGATCAGCGCGGGCCAGAAGATTGGCGCCGGAACCAACGCCGATCGCGTTTTCCCCCGTTGCCGCCACGAAGACAGCGGCCACCGCCGTGGGCGCATCGGCCGTGACTACGCGGGCCAGGTCAACACCGGCGTCGCGCAAAAAAATAAGCGCCTCTGCCGCCATCGCGTCACGCCCCACCGCGCCGACCATGACCACATGCGCGCCATCGCGCGCAGCCGCACAGGCCTGGTTGGCGCCCTTGCCACCCGGCACCATAGAAAGGTGCGGGGTTAGCACCGTTTCCCCGGCACCGGGCAAATGCTGCAGCAAGAAAACTAGATCGACATTGATCGAACCAAAGCAAACGATCATGCCACGCATGCTCCCCGCTCAATCATTTTTCCAACGTCTCTATTAACTCCGCCCATTCCCGCTTGGACAATCCGGACCCCGATTGCGCGACATTCTCGCCCGCCAGCATGCGCTTTACCACCGCCAGCATCTGCGCCGATAAAGTAACGGCACCCATCCGGTAATCTTCGAACGCCTGGCACGCCATCGGAACCCAGGCGCGGGTAGCGGCGATCATTAAATCAGCATAGACACGAATTTCATACTGCGCATGTGTATCCGCACGCAATGAGAGAAAATTAAACAGATTATGTAGATCGGTCTTCCAATACCATTGCGTATAGGTGTTCAAAGTTAAATTCATCCGCGCCAACTCGCGCGCCAAACCATGGCGGCTAACATCGCGCGAGGTGCCATCCGCATCCTCGTTCAACATCTCGACATAATGGTCGTAGGTCTGCGTCGCGTCAGCGCGCAGCATATCTAGCACGCGCGCCGCCTGTTCGCCCTCCAGAACAGCACCGCGCCCTTGCCGGTTCATCACCGACTGCGCTGCCAGATGTTCCGGCGCCGGGATATAGAATTCTCGATCCAAAATAGAATAGCGCGCCGAATATTCGTTCACGTTCGCCGTACGATGGCGAATCCATTGCCGCGCTACGAAGATCGGAAGCTTCACGTGAAATTTGATTTCGCACATCTCGAACGGCGTGGTGTGCCGATGGCGCATCAAGTAGCGGATCAGCCCCGTATCCTCCTGCACCCGCTTGGTGCCCCGCCCGTACGACACCCGCGCCGCCTGCACGATGGCCGCGTCGTCCCCCATATAATCGATGACGCGCACAAAACCATGGTCCAGCACCGGGGCTGGCTGGAACAACAGCGCCTCCAGCGCCGCCACAGTCGGCCGGGCGGTCTCCGCACGGGCGGCGCGGGCAGCTGCGATTTCGGCGTTCTGCTCGTCGGTCAGGTTCATCGTGGCGACTCCATGCCCCTTACATTCTTGGCTCCAATCGCCTATATCCTCTCTGCCAGCTCGCTGGCTATGGCGATAAACGGTGCGTGGAATAAGCGTTGTGGACCCGGGGGCAGTGCCCGGCGCCTCCACCATTGAGCCGCGAAGCGGATCAATCGCCCGAAGGGTGGATTGGCATCGACTGCGGGGTTCCTATGGGGGCGAAACAGGCTCGACACGCGTGGTAAAGACCCATCTTTTGCTCGGCATGGTTCCGCCGTCATCGGGCCAACACACAAGTGCCAACGACAATCAGGCGCTCGCCGTCGCTGCGTAAGCGATAGGCGCGGTCCGGGGGGCACCGGGCAACAGAAGCCCCCCACTTTTCTCCTATCCCGGCCGCTACCCTGCCTCAAATACCACGAAGCATTTGCTTAAATTGACGATCCGCGTCTCCACGAAATCCGACCACACGACTTTCCACCTCACCGCCTCCATCGCGCCCCCCAGACTGATCCCGCACAAGGCGGTCCATAGCCGCGACAGTCAGTGGCGCCGTCCGACCCGGTCGGAAACCTTTGCACGCAAAAACCCACCCTTTCCCCCCACCCCCCTAGGCGCTATGGGATGCCACGAGCCAGCAAGAGAACCGCCATGACAGATGATCCCCCAGGGGACCGCAACGGGGACCGCAATGGGAACGGCCCCATCTCTGACCCCGAAAGCCTGCTGCCCTACGATGACTGGACGGAGGAAGCGCTTCGCCACGTGGTCGTGCGCGCCCTCGGCCACGCCGCCGCCCATGGCCTGCCTGGGGAGCATCATTTCTACCTCACCTTCCGCACCGACCATCCGGGCACAGTCATTCCCCCCCGTCTGAAACAGCAATATCCTGAAGAGTTGACCATCGTCCTGCAGCACCAGTTCTGGGATCTGCGCCTGGACCAGGCCGCCGGGACGATCGGTGTCGCCCTGTCCTTTGGTGGTGTACCGGCCAACCTGACCATCCCGTTCACCGCCGTCACCAACTTCTCCGACCCTCATGTCCGCTTCGGACTGCGCTTCCGCCCACAAGCTCCCGCCGCGCCCGAACCCGTCCCCGAACCGCCCCCACCCACCATCGCGGAGGCCTCCGAAGACCTCCCGGCCGCACCACAGGTGATCAGCCTGGACGCCTTCCGCCGTCGCTCCACGCCTAAGGACGAGCCATCATGAATGCCGCAACCGACACACCCTCGGCCCGCTCGTCGAATTTTCTCTACGCGCCGATGTTTCCCCTCGGCCCGGACCAGACCCCGTGGAAGCAGCTGGACATCGCGGGCGTCAGCACCATCCAATGCGATGGCCGCACGGTGCTGAAAATCCAGCCGAAGGTGCTGGAGGAACTGGCCGTCCGCGCCTTCCGCGATGTTTCCCACCTGTTGCGCCCGGCGCATCTGCAACAACTGCGCGCCATCCTTGATGACAAGGAAGCCTCGCCCAACGATCGCTTCGTCGCGCTCGAGCTACTGAAGAACGCCAACATCGCCGCCGGTGGCGTGCTGCCTATGTGCCAAGATACCGGGACCGCCATCGTCTTCGGCAAGAAAGGCCAGCGCGTCTGGGTGGAGGGTAACGAGGAGGAAGCGTTAAGTTACGGCGTACATCGCACCTTTACCGAAACCAATCTGCGCTATTCGCAATTGGCACCGCTGTCTATGTATGAGGAAACCAACACCGGCAACAACCTGCCCGTACAGTTCGATATCATGGCCGCCCCCGGCGAACATCACGCCGATGAATTTCAACTGATGTTCGTCGCAAAGGGCGGCGGATCGGCGAATAAATCCTTCCTATTCCAGGAAACTCGCGCGATTTTGAACCCGACCCGGCTGGCGGCGTTTCTGGAAACCAAGATAAAAACCCTGGGTACGTCGGCCTGCCCGCCCTATCATCTCGCCATCGTCATCGGCGGCACCAGTGCGGAAACCACGCTGAAGACGGTGAAACTCGCCTCCACCAAATGGCTGGATACGTTGCCCACCCAGGGCAGCGAGGCCGGACACGCCTTCCGCGACCTAGCGATGGAACAGCAGGTTTTGGAAATTTCCCGTAATATCGGCATCGGCGCGCAATTCGGCGGTAAGTATTTTTGTCACGATGTGCGCGTGGTGCGCCTGCCCCGCCACGGCGCCTCGTTGCCCATTGGTATCGGAGTTTCCTGCAGCGCGGACCGGCAGATCCTGGCCAAGATCACCACCGATGGCGTTTTTTTGGAGGCGCTGGAAACCGATCCCGCCAAATACCTACCTGAAACCACCGACTACCATCTCGGCGATGATTCGATCCCGGTCGATCTCAACCGTCCGATGGCGGAGGTGCGCGCACAACTTTCCGCACTGCCAGTGAAAACCCGGCTGTCGCTCACCGGAACGCTAGTTGTCGCACGCGACATCGCCCATGCCAAATTTAAGGAACGCCTGGATCGCGGCGCCGGGCTGCCCGACTATATCAAGAATCATCCAGTATACTACGCCGGCCCCGCCAAAACCCCGCATGGCTTCGCCACCGGTAGCTTCGGCCCCACCACCGCAGGGCGGATGGATTCCTATGTGGAGGAATTCCAGCAGGCGGGCGGCTCGCTCATCATGCTGGCGAAGGGAAACCGGTCGAAAGCCGTACTGAATGCCTGCAAGAAATATCACGGCTTTTACCTCGGTAGCGTCGGCGGCCCCGCTGCCCGCCTCGCTCAGGATTGCATCCGCAAGGTGGAGGTTCTGGAATACCCCGAACTCGGCATGGAAGCCGTGTGGCGCATCGAAGTGGAGAAATTCCCGGCCTTTATCGTCATCGACGACAAAGGGAACGATTTCTACGAGGGTCTTGAATAGGCGATGATCGTCATCGGTCAGTATGTTTCCCCCTTCGCTCGCCGCGTCGCCATTGGGTTGCGGCTGCATAGAATGACGTTCGAACATCGTCCCTGGTCGACCTTCAGAGACGCTGCCCAGCTTGCGCGCTATAATCCGCTTACTCTTGCCGCCACGCTGATTCTGGACGATGGCGAGGCATTGCTCGATAGCGTCAGGATCCTCGATTACCTTGATGAAACCGTGGATGAAGCCCGCACTTTAATCGCGCGCACGGGCCCTGCGCGCCACGCCGCTTTGAAAACCCGCGCCTTCGGCACGGGCCTCGCTGACAGATCCACGACGCTGCTCTATAAGCGCGTGCTATATAAAGACCAAATCTGCCGTCTGGACCGAGCGCTTGCACACGCAAATAATCGCCACGATGCGGGCGCTGGAAACAGACTGTGCCTAACGTGCCAGCCGATAATGGCCTGGCATGACGATCTCGCACGCCGACATCGCCGTCGCCTGCGCGTTGCTCTTCACGCGCGAAGCCTATTCTGCCTTGTTCGATGCCACCCGCACGTCCGCCCTCGGCGCGCACTGCACGCGCCGCGAATCCCTCCTGGTCTTCCGGGAGATCGCGCAGCCCTTCATCCCTCCATCCTGATCGCACAGCACCCATGCGCTTCACCATCGACCACCTCGACCATCTCGTCCTCAATGTCACGGACGTGGAACTGGCCGCCGCCTGGTATCAGCGCGTGCTAGGCATGGAACGTGAGGATTTCGGCCCTAATAATAGGACCGCATTAAAATTCGGTAGCCAGAAAATAAATCTCCGGCCAAAGGACACGAACCCGTCAAAATGGCTCGCCGCGCAGGACTGCGCGGCGGGCACCGCCGATCTCTGCTTCATTACAGGGGTGGAACCCGACGAAGTCATCGATCATCTGCACGGCCTCGACATCGCCATCACGCGTGGCCCCGTCAACACTATCGGCGCACTGGGTGCCATGCGCTCCGTCTATTGCCGCGACCCCGACGGCAATCTCATCGAAATCGCTTCTTACCTGGACCGCTAATGCACATCACCCGCGCTAGCATTGTTCCGATTGGTGGTCTCGTAGCTTTCATCCTCTTCCTCACCTGCATCCCGGCGGCCAACTGGCTGATCCAGCATGCCGGCACAGTCTGCATCCCCAACGGCCCGTGCCTGATCCCCGTGGCACCAAACCTGATGGCCCCCTCCGGCGTCGCCCTGGTTGGCCTCGCGCTCGTACTACGCGATGTCGTGCAACGTTGTCTTGGCAAATCTGCCAGCCTCATCGCCATCGCCATCGGCACATTGCTTTCAGCGCTGATCGCACCTCCCGCACTAGTAATCGCTTCAGCCGCCGCCTTTTTCCTCAGCGAGGCCGTGGACTTCGCCGTCTACACCCCCCTCGCACAACGCCGCCTAATCATGGCGGTAATCGTCTCCTCCATGATCGGCTTGGTCATCGACAGCGTCGTTTTTCTCTCCCTCGCGTTCCAGAGCCTCGACTACCTCACCGGCCAGGTCGTGGGGAAAACCTGGGCGGTGCTGATCTCCATCCCTTTTATCCGCCTGCTGCGCCGCGCCGCGCCCACACCAGCTTAAGCCGTTGCAGCTCGCCGACTTCGATTTTCCCCTCCCGCCGGAGCGCATTGCGCAGCATCCCGCCCGCCCGCGCGATACCGCCCGTCTGCTGCATGTCACGCCCACGATACTTAACGATCACAGTGTCCGTGACCTGCCGGATTTGCTGCGCCCGGGCGATCTCCTCGTGGCCAACGACACACGCGTCATCCAAGCTCAACTCACCGCGCGCCGAGGCAACGCCACCATCGGCCTCACGCTCGACCAACCCAACCCGGACGGCACCTGGCACGCACTCGGCCGCAACACCCGTCGCCTCCGTCCCGGTGACACACTCACCATCGTCGACAATTTTACAGCCGAAATTCTCGCCAAACACACAGATGGCAGCCTCGATCTGCGCTTTAACTTGACCGACGACACCTTCGGTGCCGCGCTCCGCCAATCCGGCACCCTCGCCCTCCCCCCCTACATCGCCCGCCCAAACGGCCCGAACGCGCAGGACACGCAGGACTACCAAACCATCTTCGCCCAGCACGAAGGCGCCGTCGCCGCCCCCACCGCGGGCCTGCATTTCACTCAAGACCTGCTGGCCGCCCTCACCACCCGCGGCATCGCCCGCGCCACCATTACCCTGCATGTCAGCGCCGGCACTTTCCTGCCCATACGTACCGACAACATTGCCGAACACCGCATGCACGCCGAACGCGGCGAAATTTCCAAGGCCACCGCCGCCCGCATCACCGCCACCCGCCAGAACGGCGGCCGCATCGTCGCCATCGGCACCACCGCCGTCCGTCTGCTGGAAACTGCCACGACGGAAGACGGCATCACCCACCCCTTCGCCGGCCGTACCAGCATCTTCATCACTCCTGGCCACCAATTCCGCTCGGTGGACGCGATGCTCACCAATTTCCACCTCCCTCGCTCAACCCTGTTCATGCTTGTCTCTGCCTTCATGGGCAGCCAACGCATGCACCAGGCCTACGCCCACGCCATCTTGCAATATTACCGCTTCTTCTCTTACGGCGACGCCTGCCTGCTGGACCCGGGATGACAACCCATTTCACCCTGTGCACAACCGACGGCGATGCCCGCGCCGGCACGATAGTCACCTCGCACGGCTCCATCCAAACCCCGGTGTTCATGCCCGTCGGCACCGCCGGCACGGTGAAGGCAATGACGGCAGACGCCGTGCGCGCCACCGGCGCGTCCATCATCCTCAGCAACACCTACCATTTGATGCTTCGCCCAGGCGCGGATCGCGTCGCAGCCCTTGGCGGCCTACGCCGAATGATGGACTGGCCCGGCCCCATCCTCACCGATTCCGGCGGCTTCCAGATCATGTCGCTTTCCAAATTAAGGAAGTTGGATAAGGATGGCGTCACCTTCCAATCCCATATCGACGGCTCCACGCACCGCCTTACCCCAGAACGCGCCATACGCATCCAGCACCTTCTGGACACGACCATCACCATGTCGCTCGACGAATGCACCCCGTTCGCCGCCACGGAAGAAGAAGCGCGCACCTCCATGGAACTCTCCATGCGCTGGGCCGCGCGCGGAAAATCTGCTTTTTCGGCACGCGACGGCTATGCCCTGTTCGGCATCGTGCAAGGCGGCATTTACCGCGACCTACGCCACCGCTCCACCGACGCGCTACAAGAAATCGGCTTCGACGGCTACGCCATCGGTGGCCTTGCCGTAGGCGAAGGCCAGCAAACCATGTTCGATGTCCTCGCATTCACCACCCCGCAACTGCCCACCGATAAACCCCGCTACCTTATGGGCGTCGGCACACCCGACGATTTGATCGGTGCCGTCGCGCGTGGCGTGGATATGTTTGATTGCGTCATGCCCACCCGCGCCGGCCGCACCGCCCGCGCCTTCACCTCGCGTGGCATCTTCAACCTGCGCAATGCCCGCTTCGCCACCGAAGACCGCCCGCTTGACCCCGCCTGCACCTGCCCCGCCTGCGCCCGCCACACGCGCGCCTACCTGCACCATTTGTTTCGCGCCGAGGAAATACTGGGACTAATGCTGCTGACATGGCATAATCTGCACTACTATCAGCACCTGATGCGTAGCCTGCGCGCGGCCATCCTCACCGGCACCTTCAGCGAAACCGCCGCCAAAATCCGGGAAAACTGGACCGCCGGAGATCAAACATGACCAACAAGACCTACCAGGACCTCACCCAGCTCGGCCGCCCCAGCGCGCTGCCCGCCAATCCGGACGAGGCTGTACTGGAAATTGTGCCCAACCCCAAGCCGGGCTCGCATTACCTCATCCGATTCACGTGCCCGGAATTCACCTCGCTTTGCCCGATCACCGGCCAGCCAGATTTCGCGCATATCGTCATTGACTACATGCCGCGCGAGAGCATCGTCGAAAGCAAATCCCTGAAATTTTATTTTTCCTCCTTTCGCAACCACGGCGCCTTCCACGAAGCCTGCACTATGCAAATCGCCCAACGGCTCACCGTTCTGCTCAACCCTATCTGGCTGCGGATCGGCGCCTACTGGTATCCGCGCGGTGGCATGCCCATCGATGTATTCTGGCAAACTGGCACCCCGCCTGATGGCACCTGGATTCCGCCGCAGGATGTGCCCACCTATCGCGGCCGTGGCTAAAGATCCCAGAGAAGCCATCCGCGCCAAGGCGCGCGACCTTGGCTTCGATGCCATCGGCTTCACACGCGCCGAACTTTCATCCGAAACCCGTACCCACCTGCAAGACTTTCTCGCCGCCGAACAGCACGGTGACATGTCATGGCTCGCCAGCCGCGCCGAACAACGCGCCCACCCGCAAGCCCTGTGGCCGGCAGCCAAAACCGTCATCAGCCTCGGCCTTAACTATACCCCAGCCGACGACCCACTGGAGAACCTGCACCACCGCAACCGCGCCAACATCTCCGTCTACGCCCGCCACCGCGACTACCACGACGTCATGAAAGGCATGCTGAAACATCTCGCCCAATTCATCGTCAAGACCCATGCCCCGAAAGTAAAAGTCTTCGTTGACACCGCACCCATTATGGAGAAGCCGCTGGCCGAGCGCGCAGGCCTTGGCTGGCAAGGCAAGCACACCAATCTTGTGTCGCGCCAGCACGGCTCATGGCTCTTCCTCGGAGAAATCCTCACCACGCTCGACATCACACCGGACAAACCGCATGCCGACCATTGTGGCACCTGCACCGCCTGCCAAACTATCTGCCCCACGCAAGCCTTCCCGGCGCCCTATCGCCTCGATGCCACGCGCTGTATCTCCTACCTCACCATCGAACACCCCGGCCCGATCCCGCACGAATTCCGCAAACAGATCGGCAACCGCATCTATGGCTGCGATGACTGCCTTGCCGTCTGCCCCTGGAATCGCTTTGCGCAAACCTCCCGCCACGCGAAACTTAACGCGCGCGCCGACCTCACTGCCCCCTGCCTCGCCGATCTCGCCACCCTGACAGACGCGCAATTTCGGCAAAAATTCACCGGCTCCCCCATCAAGCGCATTGGCCGCGACCGTTTCATCCGCAATGTTGCCATCTCCATCGGCAACAGCGCCGATATCACCCTCATTCCCATCGCCCAAACGCTGGCGAACGATCCCAACCCGATCGTCGCGGAGGCCGCTCAATGGGCCGTCACCGAACTCAGCGGCGCGCCATGACAAATCTCGTCAAGCGCAGCTTCTCCCTCAACAGCCATCGCACCTCGATCGCGCTGGAGCCGGAATTCTGGACCGTACTAATCGCCCTTGCTGCCGCCGACGGCCACGGCCTCGCTACCCTCATCACTCGGCTGGATGCCACCCGCGAGCCCACACGCCCGCTCGCCTCCGTCCTACGCGTGCATGCGCTACTTTCTCAATGCGCTGTTTGTTGACGCGCTGACAAAACTTTCGCCGGCATGCTGTCTTCCTAGTAAAAACATTATCGCAGGGCAACAAAACCACTGCGCCACGCCCGCCATGTGGTCCCTCCGCCGGTCAGCCCCTATGTTACTCTCCGATCAACTGTTCATCGTGGCGAAGTAGGCGGGTCAAGCCGGCCATCCGGAGGCCAGGCCGCGCCAAGACATTCAAAATCTACCCCGCCTCCCCTCCTGGCAGCTGCATCCGCCCGGACAGGCGCAGAACTCCGTCATCCGAACTGCTGAGACTGATCCGTCCAACATGCACCCGCCTGCTGTAGCCGGCAGACTAGGCCGGCACCGTGACCGCCGGTGTTGCCATGACAGGCGCCGATATCCCCTTTTCCAGGGTTCCCGGCAGCGGCCAGGGTAACAGCAACTCCGCCCCGCCCAGCACCAGCTCGTGCGCCACCACCCGCCGCCGCATCTCAGCCCGGCATCCCGCAGCCACCGCCACCGGGGGTTTCGATCACGAACACATCGCCCGCTTCCAGCTCCGCGCTATCGGTGCCGCTCAGAATGTCTTGCGTGCCGTTGCGCCGCTCCACCCATTGCCGCCCCGCCGCGCCGTCCTCGCCGCCGGTTAGGCCAAAGGGGGGCACATTGCGGCGTGACGCGACAATAATCGCCGTCATCCGGTCCAGAAACCGGATTTTCCGTCGCGCCCCATCGCCGCCGCGCCATTTACCGGCGCCGCCGGAGCCCAACCGAATCGCGAATTCCTCCAGCCGCACCGGGTAGCGCAGTTCCAAAATTTCCGGATCGGTCATGCGCGTATTAGTCATATGCGTCTGCACCGCGGACGTCCCGTCAAACCCGGGCCCCGCCCCGGTGCCGCCGCAGATCGTCTCGTAATATTGCCGGTGCGCGTCGCCGAAAATAAAATTGTTCATCGTCGCCTGCGAACACGCGATCGCCCCGAGCGCGCCAAACAGCGCGTTGCAGGTGGCCTGCGACACTTCCGTGTTACCCGCCACCACCGCTGCCCCCGGCGCAGGCGAGAGAAATGTGCCGGGCGGAATAATGATTTGCAACGGTTTCAAGCATCCGTCATTGAGCGGAATATCATCACCTACCAGGCAGCGGAACACGTACAGCACTACCGCGCGCGTCACCGCTGGCGGCGAGTTGAAATTTTCCGCGCGCTGCGCCCCTGTGCCGGTGAAATCTACGATCGCTGTACGGCTCGCCTGATCGACGCTAACCGACACCTGCAATGGCGCCCCGGTATCCATCGTATAGTTAAAACTCCCCGAACCGATGCGAGAAAGCACGCGGCGGACACTCTCCTCCGCGTTGTCCATCACATGGCGCATATAGGCGCGCGTAGTCGGCCAGCCGAACTGCGCCACCACGCGCTGCAATTCCTGCACGCCCTTCTCATTCGCCGCCACCTGCGCCTTGATATCGGCGACATTCACATCAGGGCTTCGCGCCGGATATTTAGCCCCCGCCAGCAACGCACGAAATTCTGGCTCGCGGAAATGCCCCCGTTCAACGAGCAGAAAATCGTCAATGACGACACCTTCTTCCTCGAGCGTGCGCGAGATCGGCGGCGTCGAACCTGGCGTGGTACCACCAATATCCGCATGATGGCCACGTGAGCCGACGAAAAACAGTATTTCGGTCGCGGCCTCGTCGAACACCGGCGTGATCACCGTCACATCCGGCAGATGCGTGCCGCCATTGAATGGATTGTTCAACGCAACCACATCGCCCGGCCGCAAGCTTTCGCGCCGATTTTGCAACACGATGCGCACGCTCTCGCCCATGGCGCCGAGATGCACCGGAACATGCGGTGCATTCGCTACTAGCCCGCCTTCAGAATCGAAAATCGCGCAGGAAAAATCTAGCCGTTCCTTGATATTCACGCTGAGCGACGTGTTCTGCAGTACGGCGCCCGTTTGTTCCGCCACACTCATGAACAGATTGTTGAACAGCTCCAAAAACACCGGGTCCGCCCGCTCACTGCCTGCCGGCACGCGCGAGGGCAGCGGCACGACACGACGCAAGATCATATGATCCAGCGCAGTCACACTGGCATGCCAGCCCGGCTCAATCATCGTCGTCGCGTTCTGCTCGCGAATCAGCGCCGGCCCCGCGAGCACATCTCCCGCGCGCAACGCCACCCGATCATAGATCGGCGCATCATGTTCCGCACCGCCGGTAAATATTTTTACCCGCTCCATCACATCCAACGGGGCGCCTCCTCGAGCCGGTAAATGCCGCTCCGCCACCCGGTCACCGGCCGCCACCGCTTCGACCGCCACCGCCTCCACCACGATCGCGCGCTCCGGCGTGGCAAAGCCGAACCGTGCCCGGTGCGCCTCGGTAAAATCCACAGTGATGGCCGGAAGATCACGCAAGCCCACGATCAACGCTGCTTCCGTCCCTGCATAGCGCAAGTGCACCTGTCGGTGCACCGCTATATCTGCAGCCGCCGCGCCCTGCGCCAGCAAAGCCGTCGTGGCCTCCGCCCCCAGCCGATCCGCTAGCTCGGCAAGCGCGGCCATGGCATGGTCATCCAAGGGTATTTCGACCGCCTGCTCGCGCATCGCCGTCTGATCCGCCAGCCCCATACCGTAGGCGGAGAGCACGCCGGCGAACGGATGGATAAATACCGTCTCCATCCCCAGCTCATCGGCCACCAGGCACGCATGCTGCCCCGCCGCGCCGCCAAAGCATTGCAACGCAAATTGCGTCACATCATGGCCTTTCTGCACGGAGACCTGCTTGATCGCATTCGCCATGTTCGCCACCGCGATGCGCAAAAACCCCTCCGCGATAACGCACGGGTCGCGCCGTTCGCCAGTCGCCCGGGCAATCTCCTCAGCCAGTGCGGTGAATTTCTCCCGCACCACACGGCCATCCAACGGCGCGTCGCCATTGGGCCCGAATACGGCCGGAAAATGCGCCGGCTGGATCTTGCCCACGCAGACATTCGCATCCGTCACCGTCAACGGGCCGCCATTGCGATAACAAGCCGGGCCCGGCACTGCCCCGGCACTATCCGGCCCGACGCGGAACCGCGCCCCATCGAAATACAGGATCGAGCCGCCCCCTGCCGCCACGGTGTTGATCGCCATCATCGGCGCGCGCATGCGCACACCCGCCACCTGTGTTTCAAACGCGCGCTCGAACGCCCCCGCATACAGCGCCACATCCGTCGATGTGCCGCCCATATCGAACCCAATCACTCGATGGAACCCGGCGCTCTCCGCCGTCCGCGCCGCACCGACAATGCCACCCGCGGGGCCTGACAGGATCGCATCCTTGCCCTGAAATCCATCTGCGCGCGCCAGCCCGCCACTTGATTGCATGAAGTAAAGTTTTACTCCGGCCAATTCGCTTGCCACACTCTCCACATAGCGGCGCAGAATGGGCGAAAGATACGCATCCACGACCGTGGTATCGCCGCGCGGAATCAACCGTAGCAAGGGCGAAACCACATGCGAGGCCGAGACCTGCGTAAACCCCGATTCGCGCGCCAGCGCGGCCAGCCTCTGCTCATGCTCGGGATATTTCCACGCATGCATCAGCACGATCGCACAAGAAAGAATCCCCTGCTTGCGCGCGTGGGCGAACACATGCCGCGCATGGGGTTCGTCCAGCGCCTCGATCTCATCGCCATCAGTACCGACGCGCCCTCCGACCTCCGCTACTTCCTCATACAGCATGCTCGGGAGGGTAATCGCGAGGTCGAACAAACGCGGCCGGGCCTGATTGCCGATGCGTAACGCGTCGCGAAATCCCTTGTTCACGATCAGCAACACGCGATCGCCCTTGCGCTCCAGAAGCGCATTGGTCGCCACGGTCGTGCCCATCTTCACCGCCTCGATCATGCCGCTCGGAATGGGCGCGTCCGCCGCCAGTCCCAGCACAGTCTTGATCCCCGCCACCGCGGCGTCGCGGTAGCGCCCTGGATTTTCGCTTAATAATTTATGCGTTATCAGCCGTCCATCCGGATCACGCGCCACGATATCGGTAAACGTGCCGCCACGATCGACCCAGAATTGCCACATCCGCTTAGCCACCCACGATCCGTGCGTTAGAGAGAATATCTACCATGAAGTCCGGCGTCACCAGCCCCTCGCGCACCTTGCGCTCTGTCTCCACCTCCGCCGCCTGCACTGCGCGCAGCCGTTTCAGCACCGCCGCCGCCTGGCCTTGCGGCACCACCACCACGCTGTCGGCATCACCCACGATGATATCGCCGGGGCACACATGCACGCCCCCCAAACTCACCGGCGCCCCCACCACGCCAGGTCCGTTGCGCGCCGGCGAATTCGGCGAGATCCCCTGGCAAAACACCGGCAGTCCGGTGGCGATGATCCCCGCCTTGTCGCGCGCGAGTCCATCGGTGACAAAGGCCGCAATCTTCTTGTTGCGCATCATCCCGGCCGCCAGATCACCGAACACGGCGGTGCCGGTAAACCCATCATTGGCGCACACGATCACATCTCCCACCGCGGCTTCCGCCAGCGCGCCGAACATCGCCACGACATCGGCCGGATAGGCATGCGCCGTCATCGCCACGCCCACAAAAACGGCATTGCCAGGATCCAGCGGCTTGATGCGGTAATCCACCGCCCCTCGCCCCTCCATCGCGTCGCAAAGATGAGAAGTCTGCGCCCCGCGAAACGCCGCCACCAGCGCCGGATCGGGCCGGGCAAAACCGCGATGGATACTCAGCAGCGGGGGATTGTCGATCATGGCGGATTTTTCCTCAGGGTATGACGCAGCACAATGGCGCACGTTTTGTCGTCGTCAATGATCGCGTGCTAAACAGGCCACGATGAATGTCCTGGGTAAAATCATCGGTGGCGTGGCCGGCTTCGCGATGGGCGGACCGTTCGGCGCCATTCTGGGTGCCACGCTCGGGCATGCTGCCGATACCGGCCTGCCACCCAAATTCAGTTTCCCCTTTGGCGGTCCGTCCAGCACCGCCGGGCTCGCCGCCCGCCTCGGCACCCGCGATCAGGTTTTCGCCGTATGCGTCATCGTCCTCGCCGCCAAGCTGGCCAAATGCGACGGCGCCGTGAAACGCACCGAAATTGACGCCTTCCGCCAAGCCTTCCACATCCCGCCCGAGGCCGTCCGCGATATCGGCCGTCTGTTCGACGAGGCCCGCGATTCGCCAGACGGATTCGAACCCTATGCCGACCGCCTCGGCCACCTGTTCGCCGATAATCGCGGTGTATTGGAGGATGTGCTCGCTGCCCTTTTCACCATCGCCCGCGCCGACGGCCCCGCCAATCATGCCGAGGCCGCGTTTCTGTCGCGCGCCGCCACTCGCTTCGGCCTCGATCAGAACGCCTGGAACCGAGTCCGCCACGCGACCATCCGCCCCGCCAGTAGCGAGCCGAATCCCTATGACCTGCTCGGTCTGCCGCCATCAACCGGGGATGACGATATTCGCGCGCGCTGGAAGCAATTGATGCGCGAAAACCACCCGGACGGCCTCGCCGCGCGCGGCGTGCCCGCCGAATTCGTTGCCCGCGCCACGGAAAAAGTCGCCCGCATCAACGCCGCGTGGGACAAAATCAAGCGCGAGCGCGGCCTGTGACTATCGATATTATAGACGCCCCCAGCCCCAACCACGACGAACGCACGCCGGGGCAGCCAGTCGATATCCTCGTCCTACACTACACCGGCATGAAAACCGCCCAGGAAGCCATCGACCGCCTGCGCGACCCCACCGCCAAAGTGTCCGCGCATTATGTGGTCGACGAGGACGGCACCATTTTCCACCTCGTACCCGAGGACCGCCGCGCCTGGCATGCCGGAGTGTCTTTCTGGCGCGGCGCCGAACAGATCAACGACCGCTGTATCGGCATCGAGATTGTCAATCCTGGCCATGAATGGGGCTATCGGGATTTTCCTGTGCTGCAAATGGCGGCGGTGTGCAATCTCTGCTTACATATCCTGCCGCGCCACCCGATCCCGCCCCGAAACGTTATCGGCCACAGCGACGCGGCACCGGACCGTAAGGAAGACCCTGGCAAGAAATTCGACTGGGCCGGCCTCGCCGCCAACGGTGTCGGAATCTGGCCAAAAAACATTCCTGATCTTGGCACCACCGATATTCTAGTAGACGCGGCTGCTATGCAACAAATCCGAGCCGACCTCGCCGCCATCGGCTACCGCGTCGTCCCCGAAGGTCCGCATGACGGGAAGCTTGCAACCGTGCTCCGCGCCTTCCAGCGTCATTGGCGCCAGGAGGACATCAACGGTAACGCCGACGTGGGCACCCGCGCCCGGCTGCGTGCTATTCGGGCCTTATGCGAGGCATCTAGTTAATATTACTACCCTCGACACCAGTCCGATCACGGCCGCGCCTCGTCCCGGCCACCATTACGGACTGACCGAAAAAAATTTCCTACTCCGCCGCCAAATTCTGGCTGCGAACCAGGCGCGCAGAGAGGCCATCCGCAGCCAACAGTTCGCCATGGATGCAACGTTCCACCCCCTTATCTCGGCCATCGCCACCACCAGGTCGGCGTCACGCACGGTGAACAGACGACGGGCGACGAGCAGGATGGTGCGGCCCCGGCGCAGGCGGGTGAGGGCAGTCTGGATCGCCTCCTTACTTTCCGTGTTCAACGCGCTGGTTGCCTCGTCCAGGAGCAGGATGCGTCCCGCCACAGCCGAAGCAACAGAATGCACTTGGAAGCAGCGTTCGCCGCGGAATTGGCAAGCAGAGGCAGCGTCATGGTGGCGACCCTGTTTCACACGAGCTGCGCCACGTGGTGGGGCGGCACAGAGTTAACGCATTCGTCGCTTATTGCCCCGGCGCGATCAGCACCTTGGCGTGCGGATTGGGCCAGCGCAGCGATTCGAACATTTCCGGTACTTCCTCCAGCCCGATGACGGCGGTGATCAGGACGGCGGCCTGGATGCGGCCGGCCGCCAGCATGTCCAGCACCAGCCGGAAATCCTCCGCGATGTAGCCCAGCACGAACTGCACCAAAACCTCCTTGCGGATGCCGATGCGCGGCATGATCGTGTCCTCGTGGCGGTACACCCCAACCACGAGCACGCGGCCCCGAACCGCCACCAGTTCCATGCACTGGCGGATCAGGCCAGGGGCGCCGACGCATTCAAAGATCACCTCCGGCGGGCCTCCGGCGTGGCGGGCAAAGCTTTCGCCAATATTGTCCGCCGCCGGATCGAGCGTGACGAACGCGCCCAACGACGCGGCGCGCTGGCGGCGGGTGGCATCCGGCTCGCTCACCACCACCGCCCCGGCGCCAGCCGCGCGCGCGAATTGCAGCACGCCGAGTCCGATCGGCCCCGCGCCCAGGATCAGCACCCGTGCCCCCAGAATCGCCCCGGCCATCCGCACGGCATGCGCACCCACCGCCAGCGGCTCCGCCAGCGCGGCCTCCCGCAAATCCACCCCTTCCGGCACGCGCAAAGCATGGCGGGCGCCGAGCCGGACGAACTCCGCGTAGCCTCCGGGAACGTCCGGGGCGAGGCCGACGATCTTGCCCCGGCCACAGAGGATACCCAGCCGGTCGCGGCATTCGCCCAACGGACGGCAATCCTCGCATTCGCGCAGCGGCACGCCGACAACGCGGTCGCCCGGCTGAAAACCGGCAGCGGCGGACTCGACAACCTCGCCAGAAAATTCATGCCCCAACACCACACCGGGCGGCAGCACAAAGGGGCTGTCCTCCGTACCGTGGATGTCGGAGCCGCAAATCCCACAATAGGCCACCTTCAACACCAACTCGCCGGCGCCGGCGGTAGGGCGTTGACGGTCCTCAATAACAAGCGGTTTCCCGACACCCTGAAACACCGCCGCGCGCATTGTAACCTCCCTTGCTGATCGCCTACCGTTGTCCGCCTGCGGGCCGCGTGCAAGCATTTGCGCGTCACGCGGAGGAAACGCTATGCAACGCTTCACCGGAAAAACCGTCATCGTCACCGCCGCCGCTTCGGGCATCGGCCTCGCCATCGCCCGGCGCTTCGCCGCCGAAGGCGCCAATGTCGCCATGGCGGACATCAACGCCGACGCACTGGCCGACGAGGCCGACGCGCTGAGCCTGCCACCCGAACGGAAGCTGACCCGTGTGACTGACGTTTCCGTCATGACCGAAGTAGAAGCCCTGGTCGCGGAGACGGTAAAAAAATTCGGCGTGCTGGACGTGCTCTGCAACAACGCGGGCATCGGCTGCTGGGGCTATGTGACGGAAATCTCCGCTGAGCGCTGGCACCGGACGTTTCAGGTCACCGTCGATTCCGTATTCTACGGCATGCGCTTCGCCCTGCCGCATCTTATCGCCGCGCGCGGCGCGGTTATCAATACCGCCTCGATTTCCGGCCTGTTCGGCGATTACGGTTTCGCCGCCTACAATGCCGCCAAGGGTGCCGTGGTGAACCTCACCCGCAACCTCGCGATCGACCACGCCAAGGACGGCGTGCGCGTCAACGCCGTCTGCCCCGGCTTGATCGAAACGCCGGCGACACGATGGATGCGGGAGAACAACACGATTATGGAGGATTATCTGCCGCGCATGCCGATGGGTCGGCCCGGTAAGCCGGAGGAAATCGCCGCCGCCGTCGCCTTCCTGGCCTCGCCCGATGCCTCCTACATCACCGGCCATTGCCTGGTGGTGGATGGGGGACTGACGGCGGCGACGGGGCAAGCGAATTTCATGCGCCTGTTTCCTGAACGCCCCGCCTCGGTATGACTGCCAGCGCACCTGCCGTCGTGACCGATATGTCCCACCGCCCGATGCTGACGTTCTGCATCATCGGCGCGACCCTGCTGCAGTCGCTGGACCAAACGATTTCCATCTCCGCCCTGCCCTATATGCAGGGCACGTTTTCCGCGAGTTACACGGAGATGACCTGGGTGGTCACCTCCTACATCATCGCCGCCGCGATCATGACGGCGCCGGTGGGCTGGCTGGCGGCACGCTTCGGACGGAAATTCATGGTCGTGGTGTGCATCCTGGGGTTTACCGCCTTCTCCATCCTCTCCGGCGCCGCGCAGAGTCTGCAACAGATTGTCATCTGCCGATTAATCCAAGGCATGTTTTCCGCCGCCTTGGTGCCATTGTCGCAGGCCACCCTACTCGACATCTATCCGTTTGAGCGGCGCGGCTTCGCGATGGCGATCTGGGGCGTGGGCGTAATGCTGGGGCCGATCATGGGGCCGTCGCTTGGCGGCTATCTGACGGATGCCTATAATTGGCGCGCGGTCTTCTACATCAGCACGCCGTTCGGGCTGCTGGCAGCTCTGGGCCTGCTGGTGTTCATGCCGCGCACGCGCGTGCAAAGCCATTTGCGGTTCGACTGGCTGGGCTTCGCCGTACTCGGCATCGCCATCGGCGCGTTTCAATTAATGCTGGATCGCGGCCGGCGGGAGGATTGGTTTAGTTCGCAGGAAATCATCGTAGAGGCGGTGCTAGCCGGGCTGTGTCTCTATTTATTTATCGTGCACATGCTGTATGCGCAACGTCCGCTGATCCGCCCGGTGTTGTTCAGGGACCGTAATTTTACCCTTGGCCTGATGATGATGTTTGCCGTCGGCACCATCCTAGTCTCCAGCCTAACCCTGATGACGCCGTGGCTACAGGTGATGGCCAATTACCCCGTCGCCACCGCCGGGTTGATCATGGCGCCGCGCGGCATCGGCAACCTGCTCACCATCGCGCTCAGCGGACGGCTGGCGACGCGGATGGACCCGCGCTATCTGGTCGGCATTGGCCTGGGAATGATGTGTGCCTCGTTCTGGGTGATGACCGGGTGGACGCCCGATGTCGCCATCACGGAAACTGTGATCGTGATTATCGTCCAGGGCGCTGGGCTGGGACTAGTGTTCACCCCGTTACAATTGCTGGCCTTCACAACCCTACCGCCTGCGCTGATCACGGAGGGCGCAGCCCTGTTCAGCCTGCTGCGCAATATCGGCGCGGCGATCGGCGTGTCCGTCACCGCCACCGTACTGGCGACCAACGCACAGGGCCTGCATGAAATTTTCGGTGCGCAGATCACGCCGTTCAATCGCACCTTGCAGGGCATGGGCACGGCAGGAGAATATCTGGATCCCACCACCGCGAAGGGCGTGGCCATGCTGGACGGTATCGTCACCTACCAGGCGCAAATCACAGCCTATGCCAACGATTACGTGCTGCTGATCTGCACCACCCTGCCAGCCTTGGCACTGTTGCTGATGATGCGCAGCCCCGGGCAGCGACGCCCACTCGGCTAAGCTTAATTACGGGGTTTGAATGCCTAGCTTGATTGACAGGCTGACCCAGGTCCCCAATCTTTCCCACGGGAGGTGCACCATGACCATGCCCTTACAAGCTATACAGCCGGATTTCGGCGCTGAAATTTTTGGCATCGATCTCAGCCAGCCCGTGGACGATGCGCGCCTGTGCGCCATCTGGGATGCGATCGACCGTTACGCAGTAGTGGTGTTTCGCCAGCAGAAACTGAGCGATACGCAATTGCGCGATTTCGCGCAAAAATTCGGACCGCTCGAAATTGGCCGCACCGCGGCGCGCGGCGGGCCCCGCCGGCTGAAAATTCCGCAAATCGGCGATATCTCTAACCTCGACATCAACAACCAGGTGCGCGCACTGACCGACCGGCAGCGACTGGACAGCCTTGGCAACCGGCTGTGGCACAGCGATGCCACCTACATGGAAGTGCCGGTGGCGCTCGGCATACTGCATGCGGTGAAAACCCCACCCCCTTCCCCCTTCGGTGGCGGCGAGACAGAATTTGCCGACATGCGCGCGGCCTATGACAACCTGGAAGGCCGAATTAAGGACGCCATCGCCGATCTGGTCGCGATGCACGATATCTTCCACTCGCGCGGCCTGATCGGCTTCACCGAATTTCCCCAAGGCGAACGCGAGCAATATCTACCGCATCCGCAGATGCTTGTACGCACGCACCCGAAGACCGGGCGCAAGGCATTGTTCCTCTCCGCCCATGCCTCGCATATCCGCGACTGGCCGGTGGCGGATGGACGGCTGCTGCTATGGGATCTAACAGTGCACGCGACAGAGCGCCGGTTCGTCTATAGCCACGCATGGCACGTGGGCGACGTGGTGATCTGGGACAATCGCTACACCATGCATCGCGGCCGCCCGCATGACGAACGGGTCGCGCGCGATCTGCGCCGCGCCACCACCATGGAAGCCGCCAGTACCGTGCAACAAGCGGCTTAACTGAAGGAGACCTGCCATGCCGAGAGGCTCCCTGATCGTCGCGCTAGATTTTTCCGCCTGCGACGAGGAAGAATTCCACGATTGGTATGATACTGAGCATTTTCCCGAACGCGAGTGCGTCGAAGGCTTTGGCTTATGCGAACGCTGGATCAGCATCGCCAATCCTAAAATTTCCGTGGCCACCTACGATCTCGACAGCTTCGACGTTCTGAAAAGCCCAGCCTACCAGGCGATCTCCGGGGAAAACCTGTCGCCGTGGTCGCGGCGGTTGGGCCAGAAATACAAGCGGCTGCTACGTAGCGATGGCGACCAGGCCAGCCATGGAAATCTGGAAGCCCGGGTCGGCGCAGGTGGACTACTGATCAATGCGATGAACGTAGCACCGGAACACGAAGCCGATTTCAATGCTTGGTACGATCAGGAACATTTATCCGCCCTGGCCAAAGTGCCCGGTACGATACTGGCGCGGCGTTTCAAATCGCGCTCCGGCTCGCATAAATATCTCGCTGTCTACCATCTAACCTCACCCGACGTGGTAACGATGGATGCATGGAAAGAAGCGGTAAACACGCCCTGGACCGCGCGTGTGCGGCATACTTACCTGGATCATTTCCGCGTCGTGCTGCGCCCATATAAACGGGGTGCTTAAAGTGCGCCCAAATGCGATGCGGGCCGGCTTAGCGCGTGGCGAATTGCAGATCGGCACCTGGGTAACGATGGTACGGAACCCGGTCATTTTAACTTTATTACAGGCGGCAGGGCTGGATTTTGCGCGCATCGACATGGAGCATTCGGCAACCACGATCGAAACTATAGCCGATTTCGCGGTGCTGTCGCGGGCGCTAGATTTTCCTATCGCCGTGCGCCCGCCGAAGGCGAATCGCGAATGGATCACCCGGCTCTTGGATGTCGGCGTATGGAACATCCATTGCCCGCAGGTGGAGAATGCGGCGCATGCGCGCGAAATCGTCGCGGCCTCGCGCTATGCCCCCCGCGGCCTACGAGGCAATGGCGGGCACGGCGCGGCCACCGGCTTCGATACGACCATCGGCGCCAACGAACGTCGCACATTTGCCAACGCGCAGGTGCATATCACGGTGATGTTCGAAACCGCAGCCGCCTTCAACGATCTCGATGAGATCGCGGCGATGGACGGGATCGACGCGCTAACCGTCGGGCCCGCCGATCTAGCGCAGGATCTAGGCGTATTTGGCACGCCGGGCATGGCGCGCGCGCTGGACGAAAAGCGCGACCTCATCATCGCGGCGGCACAAAAATACGGCAAAATCTCCGCCATGCTGGTCGCCTCCCAGGAACAGGCGGAGCAATGGAAAGCCGCTGGTGCCCTGCTGCTGGTCTATCTGAGCGACGTGGATGTGATGCTGAACGGCTTCAAATCCGCAATGACGGAGATCAGGGGAACGCAAATCTCGGGGTAGCGGAACAGCAGCGACCGCGCGGGCTAACTCGGCTATATCCTCCCGATGACCCCGCAAGCCCGCCTGGAAGCCGCCATCGCGCTGCTAACCGAAATTTATACCACGCTCAACCGCCCCGCCGACGCAGTGGCGAACGACTTCTTCCGCGCCCGCCGCTATATCGGCTCCTCGGACCGCCGCGCCGTTTCCGAGCGCGCCTGGAGCACGATCCGCGCCCATCGCCGGCTAGGCTGGTGGCTGGGGCAGGACGATGCCACGCCGCGTTTGCGCGTCTCCTCGCTGCTGCTGCTGGAGGGGGTAAAACTCGCGGCTCTACAAGAAGAATTTTCTGGCGGCCGCTTCGCGCCGCAACCACTCAGTAGCGAGGAACGTGCCATCCTACGCCGACTGGAAGGGCGCAACCTGAACCATCATTCCATGCTCGAAGCGGTGCGCCATGAAATTCCGGACTGGGTGTTTCCGCTGCTGGAAGCCCAGTATGGCGACGCGCTGGGCCAGGAACTGGTAGCCATGGCGCGCCCGGCGCCGCTCGATCTGCGCGTCAACACGTTGAAGGGAACCCACGGGGACGCGCAGGCGGCGCTGGCGGCGGAGGGCATCGCGACCGAACCAACAAGATATTCCCCTTGGGGTCTGCGCGCCCAGGGCCGACAGATGGTGACCACCGCCAAGGCCTTCACCGAAGGCCTAGTGGAAATCCAGGACGAAGGTAGCCAACTGGTGGCGCTGCTGGTGGATGCCCATCCCGGCATGCGCGTCGCCGATTACTGCGCCGGCGCGGGCGGCAAAACGCTCGCCATCGCCATGCGAATGAACAATCGCGGCCATGTCGTCGCCTGCGACGTTTCGGCGCCGCGTCTGGCAGGCGCGGTCCGTCGCCTGCGCCGCGCGGGGGTGCATAATGTAGAGCAGCATCTGCTGGTCACCGGTGACAAATGGGCCAAGCGCAACGGCCAGAAATATGACCGCGTTCTGGTCGATGCCCCGTGCACCGGCACCGGCACCTGGCGGCGCAACCCGGATGCGCGGATGCGCCTGGACGCGCGCGATCTCGCGGCACTGTTGCCCAAACAGGCGGCGATTCTGGATTCCGCATCGCAGCTAGTACGTCCCGGAGGGAAACTGGTCTACGCTACCTGTTCCCTTCTGGCCCAGGAGAATGAGGATCAGGTGCGCGCCTTCTTGACCCGTCATCCGGAGTTTCGCTCCCGCAACCTGCCGGAGAGCTGGCCCACCGGGCCAGGGTCTGTCATGGCCCTGACCCCGGCGCGGCATGACACGGACGGGTTCTTTGCCGCCGTGCTGGAACGCAGGCTGCTGAAGCGCAGCCAACCGGAACCCGTGCCGTGATCACGGTCCGCCTCGCCCGGCCTTCGGATGCGGTGGCGATTGGCGCGGTGCATGTCGCCACTTGGCGCAGCACCTATCCCGGCATCCTGCCGGACGGGTTTTTATCGCGGCTGTCCGTGTCGCGGCAGGCTGCGCATTACGAACATGCGATTCGCAGCGGCACCGGCGTGCATGTGGCGGTGGCCTCCGACGCCGGTGTGCCGCCGGGGGGCAATCCCCGGATCATCGGTTTCGCCACCGACGGGCGCGCGCGCCGCTGCATGACGAGCGGATGCAAGCTGGGCGAGGGCGAAATCGAAACACTCTATGTGCTGGACGATTGGCGCGACCGCGGCATCGGCCGCTGCCTGATGCGCGAGGCCGCCGGGCATCTGGCGCAGGCCGGCTGCCAGTCAGTCTATCTCTGGGTGCTTACCGAAAATTCATCCCGCTGGTTCTACCAGCGCCTTGGCGGGCGGGTGGCCGCCACCGGGACCACGCGCGTGGCCGGGCAGGACGTGGCGCAGACCGCCTATGTCTGGGATCCTATCGAGAAGTTGATCGAGGCCACCGCCCAAGCCAGCTAATGCTGTGAGCTAATTTTAACAGCTGAATTTTTTGGAACGCTTGCTCTCGGCCGCTCGGGCGTGCAGGAAAGCTCGTTCAGGTAGCCCAGAGAGTCTCCATGGCCCAAACACCCACCCTAGCCCCCGAACGCGTCCTGATTCTGGATTTCGGCAGTCAAGTGACGCAATTGATCGCCCGACGCCTGCGCGAGGCCGGCGTCTATTGCGAAATCTGGCCATTCAACACGGACCCCGAGCGTATCCGCACCTTCGGGGCGCGCGCATATATCCTGTCGGGCGGCCCCGCAAGCGTGCCGGATGGCGATTCACCCCGCGCGCCGCAATTTATCTTCGACCAGGGTCTGCCAATCCTAGGAATCTGCTACGGCCAGATGACGATGTGCGCGCAATTAGGCGGGGCGGTGGAAAGTTCCGACCATCGCGAATTCGGCCGCGCCTTCATCGATGTCAGTGATGATTGCGATTTATTCCAAGGCGTCTGGAACAAAGGCACGCACGAGCAGGTCTGGATGAGCCATGGCGACCGCGTCGTACGCCTGCCGCCGGGCTTCCGCGTCGTTGCCACCAGCGAGGGCGCACCCTTTGCCGCCTTCGCCGACGATGCACGGAAATTCTATGGCCTGATGTTCCACCCGGAGGTGGTGCACACCCCGCATGGCGCGCGGCTCCTGAGCAATTTCGTGCACAAGGTTGCCGGCCTGCGCGGCGATTGGACGATGGCGGGATTTCGCGAAACCGAGCGGGAAAAAATCCGTGCCAAGGTCGGTGGCGGGCGAGTTATTTGCGGCCTGTCCGGCGGCGTCGATTCGTCGGTGGCCGCGGTGTTGATCCATGCGGCGATCGGTGACCAGCTCACCTGTATCTTCGTCGATCACGGCCTGCTCCGCATGGGCGAGGCCAATGACGTGGTTTCCACTTTTCGCGACCGCTTCAACATCAAGCTGGTGCATCGCGATGCCTCGGATTTGTTTCTCGACGCGCTGGAGGGTGTGACAGACCCGGAAGCCAAACGAAAAACGATCGGGCGATTGTTTATCGAAGTATTCGAAGAAGAAGCTGCAAAAATTGGTGGCGCGGATTTCCTCGCGCAAGGCACGCTCTATCCGGACGTGATCGAAAGCGTAAGTTTTACCGGCGGACCGAGCGTGACGATCAAATCCCACCACAATGTCGGCGGGTTGCCGGACCGCATGCGGATGCAGCTGGTGGAGCCGCTGCGCGAACTTTTTAAGGACGAGGTACGGGTGCTGGGCCGGGAACTCGGTATCCCAGACATCATCGTCGGCCGCCATCCGTTTCCGGGGCCAGGCCTCGCCATCCGCATGCCCGGCGCGATCACCCGCGAACGCGCGGATATTCTGCGCAAGGCGGATGCAATCTATCTGGAGGAGATTCGTAACGCCGGATTATACGATGCGATCTGGCAGGCTTTTGCCGTCTTACTGCCAGTGCGCACGGTGGGTGTAATGGGCGACGGCCGCACCTATGACTACGCCTGCGTCCTGCGCGCGGTGACCAGCACGGACGGCATGACGGCGGATGTCTTCCCCTTTGATATGGCGTTCTTGACCCGCGTGGCCGGACGGATCGTGAACGAGGTACGGGGGATTAATCGGGTGACGTATGACATTACGTCGAAGCCGCCAGGAACGATTGAGTGGGAGTAATCACGTTAAGCGCTGCGTGACGCACAATGGACTAGTCCAATTGGATTCCCGCCGCCTTAATAATCGGCGCCCATTTTGCCAGATCAGCGGCCATGAAAGCGGCCAGCTTAGCGCCACTGGTATCTTGGCTGGCCACAACACCAAGATCCCGAAACCGCGCCAGAACGGTTGCATCCGCCAGCGCCGCGTTCAGCGCGGCCGTTAATTTCGCGATGAGGACTTGTGGCGTCTTGGCCGGCGCCAGGAGCCCAAACCATGCGGAGCATTCAAACCCCACAAAGCCGTGCTCCTGCATTGTAGGCAGCTCCGGCAACCCGGTGGTGCGTGCAGTCGCTCCGCTGGCCAGCGCGCGGATAGTGCCAGCTTGAATTTGTGGCAGGCTGGTTGGCGTGCCTTCAAATACCATGGTGATCTGGCCACTAACTAAATCGTTCATCATCGGTCCACCGCCTCGATATGGCACATGCGCTAGGTCCAGCCCGCCAGATTGGGCCTTAAACGCTTCCCCGCACAAATGCCCCATGCTACCCAAGCCAGGGGAACCAAAGTGGAGCTTATTTGGGTTAGTACGTACCAGAGAAATAAGACTTTTGACATCCTGCGCCGCCACATCCTTATGCACAGACAGTAGCAGCGGGATATCACCAATTTTCCCAATCGCTTCGAAATCCTTGAGCGGGTCATAAGGCATGCTCTTAAATAACCCAGGATTAATAGCATGAGTGGAAACGGTGGCCATTACCAAAGTATAACCATCTGGCGCAGCCTTCGCGACGCTATCAGAGCCAATCTTACCACTAGCGCCGGCCCGATTATCGACAATGATCTGCTGGCCTAGCGATTCTATCATGCGCGCGGATAAAATACGTGCGACGATGTCGGAGGGCCCGCCAACGGCAAACGGCACTACCAGACGCACGGGCTTAGACGGATAGGTGTCCTGCGCTGATGCCGGCGCGCCTATAGCGCAACAGGCGAGCAGGACCATCATAAAAATGCATCTCACGATCATCCGCACCCCTATAGCTGCTCGGCCACTCAGGCCGCATACAGCGTTTATGTTTGGATTATACCGAGAACTCAGGAGGCCCCAAAGTCCGAAAAGATGGAGCCACAACCAATAAGAAGTCAAACTGTTTTTCCCCCGAGGTGCGCGAACGCACCGTTCGGAGGGTGTAGGGACATCGGGGCGAGTGCCCATCGCTATGGGCCTGCATTTAATCGGTGGACCCAAAATTTGGCTGATCGGCACTGTACCGATTGACGATGTCGTAGAACTCGTTGGCCGCCTATTTATTGATCGCGTTGAACGCCTCCAGCCGGTTAAACGTAATCTAGTCTGCGTTGTAGCGTAATTCCAGCTTCATTACTTTGTAATTCATTTCGACCACTCCTTCTTCGATCGGTGACTACCCGCTTACCAGCAACAATCATCAGGTTGCGGATTTTTTGATAGCAATTTCTTCCCAAATAGGCACGCTCCTAAGGCCGTGCCGTGGTCACCTACGCCGGCCTCGTTACCGGGCGCTCCGGCGGCCACATAAACTATGGTGCCCCAGCCAAGAATGAACTAACTTCCTAATCGGGCCATTTAGCGGGGGCAGGCCACCCCGGGAGACGTCGACGCGACAAGACCGACAATCTTAGGGAGGCTAGATCGATGGCTTACAAGATCATGATCATGGGTGCGTCCTACGGGTCTCTGCTCGCTTCCAAGATTCTTTTTGGCGGCCATTCGGTGCACCTGATTTGCCTGCCTGCCGAAGCCGATCTGATCAATACCGAGGGCTTTCATGTCCGCATCCCAGTCCGAGGCCGCAAGGACCCGATCGAGATTGATTCGCGCAAGCTGCCAGGCAAGGTGACCGCCGGCGGCACGGCCGGCGTGAACCCGGCCGACTATGACCTGATAGGCCTCGCCATGCAGGAGCCGCAGTACCGCTCGCCGGGCGTGCGCGAACTTCTGGGCGCCGTGGGTAAATCCAAGGTGCCTTGCATGTCGATCATGAACATGCCGCCGCTGCCCTATGTGCAGCGCATCCCCGGCCTCGACTACGAACAACTCAAGCTCGCCTATACCGATCCCACCGTGTGGGACAACTTCGACCCCGAGCGGCTGACGCTCTGTAGTCCCGATCCGCAGGCGATCCGCCCGCCAGACGAGAAGGTGAACGTGCTGCAGGTGACTTTGCCGACCAACTTCAAGGTCGCGCGGTTCAAGGATGAGAAGGCCACCGCCATCCTGCGCCAGCTCGAGAAGGACATCGACGCAGTGCGCTTCGACACGCCCGAAGGTAAGATCGAGCTGCCAGTGAAACTCCGGGTCTATGACGGAATATTCGTCCCGCTGGCGAAATGGGCGATGCTGCTCGCCGGCAATTACCGCTGCGTGACCAAGGACGGCATGCGGACGGCGCAGGAAGCGGTGCACAGCGACATCGAGACCTCACGGTCGGTCTACAATTTCGTCTTCGACCTCAGCGTCAAGATCGGCGCCGACCCGAAGGATCTCGTGCCGTTCGAGAAATATGCCGCGGCCGCCCAGAGCTTGGTGCGGCCGGCGTCGGCGGCACGGGCGCTCAGCAATGGCGTGCCCAACATCGAACGCGCCGATAAGCTGGTGCAGCTCATCGCCAGGCAGAAGGGCCTCAGCCATCCGGTGATCGACGCGGGCGTCGCCCTAGTCGATGCCAGGCTCGATGCCAATCGAAAGAAGGCCGTCGCCTGAAACAGACCCGAAAAGTTATGATCGCCGGTGCCACATGGCCTCGCTAGCCATGTCACGATGAAGCATTTCACTTCGGTTTGCGACGCAGTTGGAAATCCTGGCCTTCGATACCGGCGCCGTTTTCCAGGCTGCTAACATCCGCGCCCAATTGGGACGCCAGGGCGAGGTGATCGTGAGCTACGATCTGCTGATCGCCCGGTATGTCCGCAACCGCGGCCTGATCGTGGTCACCGGCATTTCACATGAATTCACCCGCGTCGCCAACCTGCGCCGTAAGGATTGGACACAGGAGTAACCAACATGCCCCCCACAATCCACGGCATCAAAGCCTGCGACACCATGAAGAAGGCCCGCGCCTGGCTCGATTCCCACGGCATCATCTACCGCTTCCACGACTACAAAGCCCAAGGCATCGACGAAGCCACCCTGGGAAGCTGGGCACGCCAGGTCGGCTGGGAAATTCTGCTCAACCGCGCCGGCACCACCTTTCGCAAGCTGCCCGATGCCGACCGCGCGGACCTAAACGCGGAAAAAGCCATCCGCCTGATGCTCGCCCAACCCTCCATGATCAAGCGCCCGGTGCTGGAGGCGGGGGAGACCATCCTCGTCAGCTTCACCCCCGCGCTGTATGCGGCGCACTTCGGCGCTTGAGGCGCTGCCCGCACCCGCATGCCATGGTGTCCGGCGGCGGTTCTGGTCTAAGCATTCGCCACGTTCCATGTGAAAAGGGCACCGGCCATGACGACACTGCACCCCACCCTAAAACAGCGCGGCCGCATATTCTTCGCTAATCCCGGCCCCACCAATATCCCCGAAAGCGTGCTGCGCGCCATCGACCACGCCAGCGTAGACCATAACGACCCTGGCTTCATGGAAGTCTATGCCGACGGCATCTCCGGGCTGAAGCGTGTGCTGCGGACGGGACAGGAGCTGTTCATGTACGCCTCCTCCGGCCATGGCGCGTGGGAGGCCTCGTTCCTCAACCTGCTCTCCCCCGGCGACACGGTGCTGATCCTGGAATCCGGGCATTTTTCCAACGACTGGGCGCTAATGGGGCGGCAGTTGAATTTGGCTGTCCGCATGCTTCCGGCTGATTGGCGGCGTGGCGCCGATATGGGCAATTTGCAGGCGGTGCTGCGCGCCGATACCACGCACGCGATCAAGGCAGTCTGCGCGGTGCATAACGAGACCTCCACCGGTGTCGCGTTGTCGGTGCCGGACATCCGCGCCGCCATCGATGCGACGCAACATCCAGCGCTATATCTGGTGGATACAATTTCCTCGCTCGGCTCGCTCGATTTCCGCATGGATGAATGGGGCGTCGATTGCGTGGTCGGCAGCTCGCAAAAGGGGCTGATGCTACCGACGGGGATGAGTTTCACTGGCGTCTCTGCTAAGGCGATGGCGGCGCATGGCCAGGCGGAGCTGGCGCGCTATTACTTCGACTGGTCCTTAATGCTGAAGCGCCCGCAGAAAAGCTTCATCGGCACGGTGCCCACTAGCCTGTTCTACGGCCTGCGCGAATCGCTGCGCCTGCTGGAGGAAGAAGGGCTGGACGCTGTATTCGCCCGCCACGCCCGGCTCGGCCAGGCGGTGCGGCGCGCCGTGCAAGTCTGGTCCGGCAATAACGGCCCGCAACTGTATTGTACTGACCCCGCACGCACTTCCAACAGCGTCACCGCCATCCTGATGCCGGAGGGCCACGACGCGGACGTGCTGCGCCGCACGGCCTTGGGCAAATACAATGTCTCTCTCGGCGGCGGCCTTGGCCCTCTGAGCGGCAAAGTCTTCCGCATCGGCCATCTCGGCGATCTGAACGAGCCGATGATCCTCGGCACCCTGGCAGGAGTGGAAATGGCGCTGGCTGTTAACAAGGTGCCGCATGGCGCGGGCGGCGTGGCGGCGGCGATGGCGTATCTCGCCAGTACGACGGCAGCGTAGGCGTCATGGCCGAACAGCGCCAACCACCCTTAGCCGGCGTGGTCGTGATCGACCTGTCGCATATCTATAACGGTCCCTACGCCACCTACTTGATGGCAATGGCTGGCGCAAAGATTATCAAGGTGGAGCCGCGCGATGGCGAGCACCTGCGCATCCGCGCCAACCTGGGTGGCGCCGCCCTGCCTTTCGCCATGCTGAACGGCAACAAGCGCAGCGTCACGCTGAACTTAAAATCGCCGCGCGGGCGCGACCTGATCCTGAAAATGGTGCGTAAGGCCGATGTGCTAGTGGAGAATTTCGCCCCTGGCGTAACCGAACGCAACGGCATCGGGCCCGAAGTGCTACGCGCGGCAAATCCACGCCTGATTTACGCATCCTCGACCGGCTATGGCCGCTCCGGCCCGTATCGCAATTACCCCGCGATGGATTTGACAATGCAGGCCATGTCCGGGGTGATGAGCATCACCGGCTTCCCCGATCGTCCGCCGATGAAGGCCGGTCCGGCTTTGTGCGATTTCTTCGCCGGCACGCATCTCTATGGCGCCATCCTAACCGCACTTTACGAACGTGAACGCACAGGCGAGGGCGGACTGGTGGAGGTCTCCATGATGGAATCAGTCTATGCCTCGCTGGCCTCCAACCTTGGCATGTATCATGCGCGCGGTGGCCAGGTGCCGGAGCGCACAGGCAACCGACATGGCGGGCTGGGCGAATCTCCCTACAATGTCTATCCGGCTATGGATGGCCACATCGCCATCATCGGCAATCACGACCGGCATTTTACGGCCCTGTTGCAAGCGATGAAGCGCGAGGACCTAGCGAAGGACCCACGCTTCGCCAGCCTAAAGGCGCGCATCGCCAACATGGATGCGGTGGATGCGGTGGTGGCGGAATGGACCGCGCAATTCCCCAAGGAAGAACTGGCCGAACAATTGCGTGCGCTGCGCGTACCCTGCGCGCCGGTCCGCGATTTGGCCGAAGTCATCAACGATCCACATCTGCATGCTCGCGGCAGCCTAGAACGCATCCATCATCCGCAATTCGGCGATATCACGGTCCAGCGCAGCCCGATCCGCATAGCAGGTGCACCGCCTGTCCCGCTGGTGCCCAGCGCCGATCTCGGCGCCGATAACGCCGCCATCTATGGCGGCTGGCTGGGCTTGTCGGATAGTGAATTGTCCGAACTCGCTCGGGATGACGTGATCTGACCGTGTCGTGTAAGCTGGCACGGGCGGCCCGACGGGTGGCCGCGCGCCGGGGAGATCGAGCATGTCCGATACCGCCACCGCCGCCTTGCAACGCACACCGGACCAGATTGTCGGTCCGTTCTACCCGGTGGGCAAAACCCCCGTCGGCTCGGACCTGACCCATGGCGGCAAGGCCGCCGGCGCTATCCTCTATCTCAGCGGGCACGTGCTGACCACCGCCGGACCGCCGCTCGCCGGCGCCGAGGTCGAAATCTGGCAGGCCAATGCCAAGGGCCGCTATGACCATCCGAACGATACCACTGCCGTGCCGCTGGATCCCGCCTTCACTGGCTTCGCCCGCGTCACCACGGATGCCGAAGGCCGCTATGCCTTCCACACCATCCGCC
>CAMBMS010000006.1 GCA_945868845.1 Asaia bogorensis
ACGCTGCAGAAATTCGTCGCCGTGCATGGCCCCATCCATCATCACTTCGACCAACAGCGTCACCTGATCAGCTGACAGACCAACAATACAAACCGCTCCGCCACCATGGCCGGGTGGCAGGCCCTTATGGCCTAAAGCCGACCATCCCCGCGCCCGATGTCTCCGCCTGCTAGATTGGGCAGTTAAGCTGACAGAGACCGCCCGCCCGACACGGGTTAGGCCTTTTCGACCTGGCTGTATTCCAGTTCCACCGGCGTTGCGCGGCCGAAGATGGACACACTGACCTTTAGGCGGCCTTTTTCCTCGTCCACTTCCTCGACTGTGCCGTTGAAGCTGGTGAAGGGGCCATCGGCCACGCGCACCTGCTCGCCCACTTCGTAGAGGATGGAGGGGCGGGGATGGTCCACGCCCTCCCGGGTCTGCTTCAGGATGCGCTCGGCTTCGGCATCGGTAATCGGCGAGGGCTTGGTCTTGCTGCCGAGGAAGCCGGTGACTTTCGGGGTGTTCTTGACCAGGTGCCAAGCATCGTCGGTGAGGTCCATTTTCACCAGCACATAGCCAGGGAAGAATTTTCTCTCGGCGTTCACTTTGGCGCCGCGGCGCAGTTCCACGACTTCCTCGGTGGGCACCAGCACCTCGTCGAATTGCTCCGCCAAGCCTTTCTGGGCGGCTTGCTCCTTGATCTGCTGGGCGATCTTTTTCTCGAAGCCCGAATAGACGTGCACCACATACCAACGCTTGGCCATCGGCCGATTTCTCCTCAGAACCCGATGCCGAACAGGGCGCGCACGCCGATGCCGATGATCTGGTCGGTAACGAAAAAGAATATTGCTGCCGCGGTGGACAAGGCGAACACCAGCCCGGTGGTAATCAGTGTCTCCTTGCGCGACGGCCAGGTGACGCGCGCAATCTCGGAGCGCACCTCGCGCACGAATTTTGCCGGATTCAGCGCCACCAAACTATGCCCCTTCCTGGAACCATCACTCTTGCCCACCTTTGGCAGGGGTGGAGGGTCTCGAACCCCCAACCTCCGGTTTTGGAGACCGGCGCTCTAGCCAATTGAGCTACACCCCTGCATGGCAGGTCACCGCACACCAATATTGTACTCGCAAGGCGGCGAGCGCGCGAGGGCGTAGAAAGGGCGTCATGGCCCCGCTGTCAAGGGCTGACGATGCTAGGTAGTGGGCTAGTTTAGTCGGCGCCGACCCGCTCCCTCACCCCGCCACCCACGGTAGTATGCTCTCATGGGTTGCTGAGTGGGGTAGCGAGCCGGTGCCGGACTTAAACTGACCTGCTACCGGATGTGGAGTAGGGGTGGGCTACAGCGCCAGTTCGACACAGACGGGAACGTGATCGGAGGTTTGCACCCAGTCACGAGCATCCTGCAGGATCGTGTGTCGCTTGAGCTTGCCGCGTAAATCCGGGGTCACCCAGATATGGTCCAGCCTACGGCCACGGTTGGACGCACGCCAGTCGCGGTTGCGATAGGACCACCAAGTATAAAGTTTTTCCGTGTCTGGTACAAAATGACGCACGGCATCTGTGAAACCCGTGTTCATCCAGGCGTTCAGGCCGTCGGTTTCCAGCGGCGTGTGGCTGACGACATCGAGGAGTTGCTTATGGCTCCAGACATCGTGTTCCAGCGGCGCGATGTTGAGATCTCCGACCAGGATGGTGCGTTTCAGGTTGGAGCGGGCAGCGAACCAGTTCTTCGTCTCGGCAATGAAATCCAGCTTGTGGCCGTATTTGCCGTTTTGCGCGCGGTCGGGGATGTCGCCGCCGGCGGGGACGTAGAAATCATGCAGTTCGACCGGCCCATCCTTGGTATCGAGAGTGACGACGATGTGGCGGCAATCGCCCTTACCGCACCAGTCGGGCGCAATGTCCACCACGGTGATTTTGCGGCGCGAGAGGATCGCGACGCCGTTGTAGCCTTTCATGCCGCGATAGGCGATGTGGGGGTAGCCCAGGGCGGTGACACCATCATGGGGAAACAGCTCATCCGGTACTTTTGTCTCTTGCAGGCAGATTACGTCAGGATCAAGCACGACAACGAGATCCTTCAGCAAGGGCAGGCGTAGGCGGAGCGAGTTGATATTCCAGGTGACGATTTTCATGCGGAGGGTGCGCCTAAGGTTAAGACGTAGATGCCCGTCTGCGGTTGCATGACGTGTAGGGACATGACGGGCAAGGACGTCAGACGATTTTCATCCGCACCGTGCCAATGCCGGCGACGATGCCTTCCAGAAGATCGCCACACTGCAAGGCGGCGACGTTTCCCGGCGTGCCGGTGTAGATCCGGTCGCAGGGGGCCAAAGTAAAAAAAATGGGAGAGGCAGGAGGTCGTCTCCGACACGTTCCAGATCATTCTTGAGAGATCGGACGTCTGGTGCACTTTGCCGTTAACTTTCAGTTTGATCAAGCCGGTAGCAGAATAGCCGATCTGGACTGTGGGGACGAGAGTGCCGATCGGCGCGGAGTGATCGGATCTCTTGCCCATGTCCCAGGGTTTGGCCTCTTTTTTTCGTGGCAGTCGGCCCGTCACGCCGGGGCATATCGAGGCCGGCGGGGTAGTCCCAGACATGGGAGAGCGCGGCTGGTTCGGAAATATCGGTGGCCGCCTTTACCGAGGGCGACCACCAGCCCCATTTCGTGATGCAGGTCTTTGGAAGCCTGCGAATAGGGCATGTCGGCATCGTTCAGCAGCGGTACATCGGCCGGTTTCATGAAGAAGGGCGGCTCACAGTTGGGGTCAGAATTCATTTCGCGTGCGTACACGGCAGAGTTCCGGCTGACGCAAAAAACCGGCCCACCGGGAAAATGCCGCCGCCCGCGACGGCAATGGATATGAGGGCGGGCGGGGCGATCACGTAATCGACCATGCAACGAAATCCTATCGGTACGGGGAAGCGCGGCGGACCTTAGCGTTGCGTGGTACGAACGCAAAGATGTTCAGTCAGCGGCGGCCATGTGCGAGGTGTAAGCGGCCACGGCATCGCGGAACTCAGTAAAAATACGGCGCGAGACGGCATCGGTTTCGAAATCATATTCCGGATGCCATTGTATGCCGATGGCGAAGCCGCGGATCGAGCCGGTGGCGATGGAAACCACGCGCACCGCCTCAATCGTGCCGTCCGGAGCGATGCCTTCGGCGTGCAGGCCGGGGGCGAGGCCGTCGATACCCTGGTTGTGCAGGGAATTGACCGCGATTTCGGTCGCGCCGGCAATGCGGTGCAGCCAGCTACCCGGGGTGATGCGCAGGCCATGCGCCTTGCCCTGGCGGATGCGCGCGCAGGGTTGGGAGGGGGTGGAATGGTCGATCCGGTCCGGTAAATCCTGTAGGCGCTGATGCAAAGTGCCGCCGAGGGCGACGTTCAGTTCCTGAAAGCCGCGACAGATCGCCAACAGCGGCACCCCCTGGTCCAACGCGGCGCGGATGAGAGGGAGCGTATAGGCGTCGCGCTTCGGGTCTTCCCAGGTGCCTTCGGCGTGCGGCGGGCCGCCATAGAGGCTGGGATGCACGTTCGAGCGGCTGCCGGTGAGGATGATACCGTCCAGGCGGTCAAGCAGCGAATGGACGTCCGCCTTTTCGCCATTGGCGGGGAGCAGAATGGGGATGCCGCGCACCACATCATCGACCGCGCGGACATAGGTATCGGACGCGCCGTGGTTCGGCATGCCGAACGTGCCGTATTGGCGGGTGCAGCAGCTGATGCCGATCAGAGGCTTTCGACGTGGGGCGGTTTGCATGGCGGGTTCAAAGTTTGCCATCATTTACGTCAATTTGAAGTCAATGGAACAAATTTTTGTATGCAAGCCTGTTTCAGGAGGGGCGGCGCGCACGCAGAGCGGCCGCGAGGGTGCCGTCATCCAGCATATCCAGCGCGCCGCCCATGGGCATGCCTTGGGCGATGCTGGTGACGCTGACGCCGAGCGGGCGCAGCCGGTCTGCCAGCCAATGCATGGTGGTGGCGCCATCCACCGTGGCGCCGAGCGCCAGGATGACCTCGCGCACCGCCCCGTCATCGGCGCGGGCCACCAACGAAGAAATATTCAAATCGTCCGGGCCAACGCCGGTGAGAGCTGAAAGCGTGCCACCGAGGACGTGATACAGGCCGTGATGCACGCTCGCGCGTTCCAGCGCCCAGAGATCGCCGACGCCCTCCACCACGCAGATCGTGGCGCGGTCGCGGTGCGGATCGGTGCAGATGAAGCACGGGTCGCGGCTATCGAGATTGCCGCAGCTGGCGCAGGGTTTGACGGTGCGGGCGGCTTCGACCAGGGCACTTGCCAAGGGCAGCATGCGGGTATCGGGCTGTTGTAGCATTTTCAGCACAGCCCGGCGCGCGCTGCGCGGGCCGAGGCCGGGCAGTTTGGCAAGGAGGCCGATCAGGCGGTCGATTTCAGGGCCGCCCATGGGCACGAGAAAGAAAGCAAGGGATGGATGCCCGCATGCGCGGGCATGACGGTGGGGGTAGGAGGCGTGTCGTGGTGGGTCGCATCACGGTCAGAAGGGCAGTTTCATGCCGGGGGGAAGTTGCAGGCCGCCGGTGACTTTCTGCATTTCCTCCGCGGTGACGGATTCGAGCTTGCGCTTGGCGTCGGCATGCGCGGCGACGATCAAGTCTTCCAGCATTTCGGTCTCGGCGGGGTCGGCGAGCTTGGGGTCGATTTTCACCCGTTTCAGCTCGCCCTTGCCGGACAGCCGGACCGTGACCATGCCGGCGCCGGCGGCGCCGTCCACTTCCACGGCTTCGAGTCTGGTCTGCATGTCGTGCATCTTAGCCTGCATCTCGGAGGCCTGTTTCATCAAGCCGGCGATGTTCTTCATCAGTCGGGCTCCATCATGTCGTCGTCGGTTAGCTCCGCGTTAGGCGGCGCAAAGTCGGGCATGTCCGGCTCGCCCAACGCAACGGCGGGGGGCAGGCCGTAGGCGTCCACGCGGCTGTCCTGCACTGTCTCGATGCGAGCGCCGGGGAAATTTTCCAAGATGGCGCGCACCAACGGGTGATTAGCAGCGGAGGCGCGGCGAGACGCATCCGCAGTCGCGCCTTGCTCGGCCAGGGTGGGTTCGCCCTCTGCGGTGGTCAACGCGATGGTCCAGCGGGTGCCGGTGGCATCCTGCAGCACGCGGGCGAAGCGGAAGGCGAGGTCGCGCGGGGCGTCGGGCTGCATACGCAGCTCGATCACAGGCGGAGCGTAGCGAATCAGGTGCGCGCCATGCAGCAATTGCGAGTGCAGCATAGCCTCGCGCTGTTCGGCGACCAGAGCGATCGCGTCGCGGAAATTTGCGGGTAGCGCCGGGGCGGGTTGCGTCGCCACGATGGGGGCGCCGCCCGCCACCGCACGGGCGCCGCCACCCTTGGGGGGAGGCGTGGTGGGCGCGCTGGCCGGGCCGGCGACCTCGGCGGTCAGGCGGCGAACCAGATCGCCGGGGGTGGGCATATCCGCCACGTGGCAGAGACGGATTAGCACCATCTCGACCGCCGCGCGGCGGTCGGGGGCAGTTTCCACCTCGCCAACGCCTTTCAACAGCATCTGCCACAGGCGTGCCAGCGTCGGTACGGACAGGCTAGCGGCCAGGGCGGCGCCGCGGATGCGCTCGGCTTCTGGCAGATCGGTGCCATCGGCAAGGTCCGGGATGGATTTGAGCCGCGTGATCGTGTGGGTGAAGTCCAGCAGATCTTGCAGTATGGTGCCGAGATCGGCGCCGCGTTCATGCGCGTGATCGGTGATGGCGAGCGCGGCGGCGGGCTTTCCCTCCAGCACCGCTTCCAGCAGGTCGAAGCCGGCTTCCCGGTCGGCAAGTCCGAGCATGCCCGCGACGGAACTGGCGGCGATCATGCCGTCCGCGTCCGTCTCGCCTTGCGTGATGGCCTGGTCGAGCAGGGAAAGTCCGTCCCGGACGGAACCGTCGGCGGCGCGGGCAATCAGGTCGAGCGCGGCGGGGGCGACTTTTACCGCCTCCTGTTCCGCGATGTGGGCAAAGAGTTGCGACAGCTCGGCGACGCGGACGCGGCGAAGGTCAAAACGCTGGCAGCGCGAGAGCACGGTGATCGGAACCTTACGGATTTCCGTCGTAGCAAATACGAATTTCACGTGCGGCGGCGGTTCCTCCAAGGTCTTCAGCAGCGCATTGAATGCGTTGCGCGAGAGCATGTGCACTTCGTCGATAATGAAGATTTTTGTCCGTGCCTGCAGCGGGCGGAAGCGCGTGGCCTCGATGATCTCGCGCACATCGTCGACGCCGGTGCGCGAGGCGGCGTCCATCTCCATCACGTCGGTATGGCGGTCGACGAGGATGGCGGCGCAGTTGGCGCAGACACCGCACGGATCGGCGGTCGGGCCGCCTTGCCCGTCCGGGCCGATGCAGTTCAGCGCGCGGGCAATGATGCGCGCGGTAGTGGTCTTGCCGACGCCGCGCACGCCGGTCAGCATGAAGGCATGCGCGATGCGGCCGGTAGCGAACGCATTTCTCAGCGTGCGCACCATAGTTTCCTGGCCGATCAGATCGTCGAAGCTGGCCGGGCGGTATTTGCGCGCGAGGACGCGATAGGCCGCCGTTTGCGGTGCGGGTTCCGAAGGAGCATCGCCGAACAACCTTGGGCCTTCCGGGGGCTGTGGGGTATCGGCGGCTGTTGGTTCGTCGAACAAGCCGGACATGGGCGGCGACACCGGCCGCCGGAGCGGCTCCCTGTTGCTGTCAAAGGGTGGGAGGTCGAACGAACGACCCGAGCGAGAACTCGTTGCGGCTGCTTCCTTCCGGACCTGACCGGGTTGGCGAGGCGCCCGTCCGCCGCCGACCTCCCGACCTACATATCGGGCTTTCCAGGCTTGCCCGCAAGCCGGGGCGTGTGGTTGATCGGCAGGAAGATTGGAGACTTTGCCCCGACCTGCGTGCGTATCAACCACGCACCCGCTCAGCGGCGGCCCGATTGGGTCAGGATCACGTCTTGGATGGCGCCGGCGGCTTCGTTAGTGACGATGGCGCCGAGTTCGCCCCAGGTGCGATCCAGGTTGTCGGTGGGGACTTCGTTCAGCTGCACAATTTCGCCCACTTCCTCGTTGCGGGCGTTGTGGATCAACCAAAAAATCTCGATCCGCCGAGTTTTGGCATCCACCAGGACATCGTCGATCTTCGCTTTGACGGTGAAATCGGCGTTGGCGGGATCGTCCTCGATCGTGCTTCCTAGCTTTCGCAGCGAATCGCGCATTAGCCAGGCGAGCGCCTGATTGGCATTGCCGGGCGCGCCGGTGATGGCGGTGAGGGTGACGCGGGCGGGGCGGTTATAGAGGCTGTTCGGATCGCTCTGGCGTTGGCGTTCCGCCGCTTGCCGCTGCTGCTCCACCTGTTCGGCCCCAACGGATTGTGGGGCGGATAGTTGCGATTCCGCGGCCTGCTGACTTTCCACCCGCAGGGCCGCCAACTCCGCGCAGGCGGCGAGCAACAACAGGAGGAGAAGCGAGAGTTTACGGAGGGACACTGCGCACCAGTCCGGCTAGCGGATAACGGGACCGCAAGGCGACGCGGCGGCGGTTAGTGGCGCAGTTTCGGGTGAAGACGCAAGTCGGACTAGGTGAGGACAGGGGTCCGTGCCCTACGCCGCATCGGGAAACCCGGCCATGGCGCGGGCTTGGGCAGGCGAAACGCCATCGCCGCGGAGCTGACGCATGGTCGCGGCATGATCGCGTTTGGCTAGGCGACGCCCGGCGGGGTCGGTCAGCAGCGCGTGATGCGCGTAGGCGGGTTCGGGCCAACCCAGCAGGGCCTGTAGCAGCCGGTGCAGATCGGTGGCCGGCTTCAGGTCCAGCGCGCGGGTGACTGTGCTGACGCCTTGCACCGCGTCGTCATGGGTGACGCAGAGATGGTAGCTGGCAGGGGTGTCCTTGCGCGCCAGCACCAAGTCGCCGAATTTTTCCGGATGACAGGCGATGCGTGTGTCGCAGTCCAGGTAGGATAAAGGGGCGTCGCGCGTGGCCAAGGCGCGCGCCATGTCCAGACGGAGGGCGAACCGAGCTCCGGTGGCGATCCGCGCGGTGCGTTGCGCGGCGGTGATGTGGCGGCAAATGCCAGGATAGAGGGACGCGCCATCGGGGGCGTGTGGCGCACTGGCGGCCTGGGCGATTTCACGCTGGATTTCGGCCCGGGTGCAGAAGCAGGGATATAGTAGGCCGCGATCCGTCAGCCGCGTCAGCACGGCTTGGTACTCGGGAAAATGCTCGGATTGGATGCGCACTGCGCCATCCCAGTCGATGCCGAGCCAGGCGAGATCCTCCAGGATGGCAGCGGTGAATTCGGGGCGGCAGCGGGTACGGTCGATATCCTCGATGCGCAGCAGGAACCGTCCGCCCACCGCGCGCGCCCGGTGCCAGGCGAACAATGCCGCATGGGCATGGCCGAGATGCAGATAGCCCGTGGGGCTTGGGGCGAAGCGGGTGGTGATGGACATGATGCGATGCCGAGCGTACGCGTGCCGGCGCGTAAAGGGGAGAGTGCGATGAGCGATCTTGACGGCCCACGTTTCGGCCCATCTTCCGGCGGGGTGGCGAAGCAGCTGGTGGTGCTCTGCCACGGTCTGGGTGCGGATGGGCAGGATCTGATCGGGATTGCGCCGACCTGGAGCCATGCGCTGCCTGATGCTCTCTTTGTTGCCCCGGATGCGCCGGAGGTATGCGATATGTCACCGTTTGGCCGGCAATGGTTTTCCGTGGCGGATCGCTCGCCACCGATGCGCGAGGCGGGGGTGCGTGCGGCGGCGGCGGCGCTGAATGGATTTTTGGACGCGGAATTGGCGCGGCTGGGATTGGCCCCGGATGCCTATGCGCTGATGGGATTCAGCCAGGGGGCGATGACAGTACTATTCACCGGGCTGCGACGTACCGTGGCGCCGCGGGCGATCCTGGCCTATTCGGGCGGGCTGATCGCGCCGGAGCGGTTGGCGGGCGAAATGCGCCACCGCCCGCCGGTGCTGCTGGTGCACGGCGAGGACGATCCGGTTGTGCTGCCCAGCTATTCTCAGGAGGCGGCCGACGCACTGGGGGCGGCGGGGGTTCCGGTGGATCTGAATTTTCGGCCGTTTCTGGAACATGGCATCGACGAGACCGGGATCGACCTGGGGCGGGCAGCGCTGTGCAAAGGGTTTGGGCTGTGACAGCGCCATGAAGTTGGGTCGCTCGGCTTGCGGTTCTAGTTCGGCTTTGCGATAAATCGAGCAGTTTTCGGCGGCGCACGGCACGGGGTGAATCGCGGTTGCCTTACCCCTCTGTTGGCGCGCCGCGAGCGAAGGAGCGGCGCTTGCTTGACGACGGACAGTTTCATCCGGCTTTGGTCCTGAACGCGGATTTTCGCCCGCTTTCGTATTTTCCACTGTCGCTGTGGTCCTGGCAGGATACGGTGAAGGCGGTGTTCCTCGACCGTGTCTCCGTACTCAGCGAATATTCGACAGTTGTGCATTCCCCCAGCCAGGCGATGCGCCTGCCCAGCGTGATCGCGCTGAAGGATTATATCCCGGGTGCGCGGCGACCGGCTTTCACGCGGTTCAACGTGTTCCTGCGGGACGGGTTTTCCTGCCAATACTGCGGGCATCGCTACCCCGCGCCGGAACTCACCTTCGATCACGTGATCCCGCGTTCGCGCGGCGGGCGGACGACGTGGGAGAATGTGGTCACGGCGTGCGGCGAGTGCAATCTGCGCAAGGGCTCGCATTTGCCGCGCGAGTGCCACATGCAGCCCAGACAATCACCACGCCAGCCGACCACATGGGAATTGCAGGATCAAGGGCGGGGTTTCCCGCCTAATTATTTGCATGAGAGCTGGCGCGATTTTCTTTATTGGGATAGCGAGTTAGAAAGTTAAATCCGCTCGCTCAGTTTGATCGCCACCCGGCAGCTAGTGTGTATGGCATGGTAGAGAAATTTATAGCCGGGGGTCGCTTCCGCGTCATGAGCTAGGGCGGTGTCGCGGTGTTCGGCTTCCTCGGCGCGGAAACGTTCAATCGTTTGTTTGAGCTCTGGTTCACTCGAACCCAGCTCGGCGGCCTGGGCGGCATAATGCGCGCAGATCGCGTCCTCCACCGCCACCGTGCAGGCCATGGCGGCTTTTTCGCCCAGCGCGGCGGTCAACGCACCGAGTGCGAAGCCGGCGAGATGCCAGATCGGGAGCAACGCGGTGGGGCGGACGCGGCGTTCCGCCACCATGGCGGAAAAGACGCGCAGATGCTCGGCTTCCTGCGCCGCCATGTGGCGCAGGACGTCGCCTTTTTCCCGGTGCCCGAGCACGGCGAGTTGGCCTTTATAGATACGCGTGGCGCCGTATTCGCCGGCGTGATCGACGCGGATCATGCGCGCGGTGCGTTCCGTCAGTGTGTGGTCGCCCGGTTGATCGATCTGGGTCATGTCCGGTCTTCTTGCTGGCGGCGCGAGGGGATGACAAGGGCTAGGTCGACGCCAACCGCCATGGCGAGGGCGAAAAGTAAATTCATCGCCGCCATTGAAAGTGGCAGGAAGGGGAGAAGAAATGTCGGCTCGTCGCAGGGTTTGGCCGGTGTCGCCGGCATGCGGGCCAGGCGTTCGGCGATGGAAAGCCCGCTGAGATCGGGGGCGACGCATTCCGGCAGCGGGCTGGGCCAGAGATGGAATTCCACGCCGACATGCACCACGCCCAAAGCGGCCCCTGCGAGCAGCGTGCCGCAGGACGCCCACAGGATGAGACGTGCCTGCCACGCCGGCAGGATGGCCGCGAGACCGCACAGGCCGAGGACGACGCGATAGGGCCAGCGTTCCCATTCGCAGAGCGCGCAGGGTACCAACCCACCCCAGAATTCTGCGGCATGCGCGATCACCAGTGCCAGCGCGGCGAAGAGGGCGGCAAGAAGGGCGATTGGGCGATGGGTCATGCCGGCCAGGCGCCGTCACGCGCGGCATGCGCGAGCCAGGCGCGCAGGCTGCCGGGACAGCCAAAAATATCGGGCAGGAACAAGCCGGCGCCGCCCATGGCCTCGGCAGCGGCGATGGCGTCGCGGTCGGTCACGTCGTCACCGATGAAAATAGGGCGGCGGCCGGCAAAGGGCGGGTGGGTCATGATCTGGCGCACCGCGCTGCCCTTGTCGGCGCCAATTGGGCGCACTTCCCAGGCCATGTGCGCGGCCATCAGGACGAATTCTGCCGTGCCGGCGGCGACCATGGGGGCGAGGGTGGCATAGATTGGCCCGCCAGCGTCCGGGGCCAGGCGGTAATGCAGCACGAAGCCGCGCGCCTTGCGTTCCAGCAAGGTGCCGGGATGGGCTGCGTGCAAGTGTTCGGCCGTTGTTAGCCAATGCGTCGGCGCACTGGGGAGGGCCGGCCGTTCGATGGGGCTGTGGGGAGAACGGCGGAGCGCGCCGCCATGCTCGCCCGAAGCGGCGGTGGGGATGGCGTGCAGCAGCGTATCGACCTGTTCAATCGAGCGGCCGCTGATGACTGCGAGAGCGCCGCTCAGGCGTGCGCGCAGTTTCGTCAGGGTCTCCAACAGCGTGGTGGGCACCACCACGCTGTCCGGTGTGGGCGCGATATCGAGCAGGGTGCCGTCGAGATCGAGCAGCAAGGCGGCCTGATCTAATGTGGGCAATGGGGGCATCAGCTGGTGGGTAACGGGTATTTGTCCAGATAGGGCTGGTATTCTGGTTCGACATCGATCTGGAAACTGGCGAGGACGCGCACCACGGCATTATAGAAGGCCGTGGTGAGGACGAGGTCGATGATCTGATCGTTCGGGAAATGGCTTTTCAATTCGCTGAACGTTGCCTCCGACACGCCGAGGTCGGTGGTGATTTCCCGCGCCGCCTTCAGGACCAATTTTGCCAAAGGCTCCAACGCAGTGGGCTTGCCGGCGGTGTCGTTGATCAGCCCCTTTATGTCAACATCCTTAACGCCAAAATCATATCCAATCTTCACATGATGCGACCATTCAAAAGGCGAGCGCGCCAGCCATCCGACCTGCAAGATGGCGAGTTCGCGCAGGCGCGGGTCGAGCTTGCTCTTGAAACGGATGTAATTTCCGACGCCGTGGAAGGCGCGCGCGGCGTCCGGGTTATGCACCAGTAGGCGTGTGAGGTTGATCACTCGATTGAGTAGGTCTTTATTTTCCGGAGCGAGATCAGCCTGGTCGAGATAAGGGAGGCGAGCCATGAGGAAAATTCCTATACCAGTTCGAATTTTGGCAGAGTGATGTCGTCTGTTACGGCGTCGAATACCGCGCGCACCGGGGCACCGAGCTTTGCCTGCTCCGACGGGCCGACCATGTTACTGATGAGGACGGGGCCTTCGTAAAGCCGCACGAGGCAGACGCGATAGGGAAGATCATCGGCGAAGCCATGCCAGTAGGCGCGGTGAAATTCCACCCAGGATTCCAGGGTGCCGCGCCCTTGCGTGATGCGCCAGCCCTGATTGGCGGACAGGCAGCGCGGGCAGACGGGCGAGGGCGGAAAACGGACATCGCCGCAATTGCGGCAGAGCTGTATCGCAACGCGACCAGCCCTCGCGTGATCCCAGAACGGTTTTGTTAATTTTGTGATTTTCGGTAGCGGTTTGGTGTACACGTTGTTCATGCCTGTTTCCTAACCGCGCGTGTACACGATGGAGCGGGTGCAGGGGGTGGATTGGACATATTGCACGACCTCACAATTTGGCACTTGCCGCGCGCCGCATTCGCCGCGCAATTGCCGCACCGCCTCTACGTTCAACGCCCAGCCCTGCATGTAGGAATTTGATAAGTGCCCACCATCGGTGTTGATGGGCAGTTTGCCACCCAACTGCAAGGTGCCACCTTCCACGTATTTTCCCGATTCGCCCTGCTTGCAGAAGCCGAGACCTTCCAGGCTGAATAGCACTGTGGGGGAGAAATTATCGTAGCACATCAGGGCGTCGATATCGTCGTGGGACACGCCGGCCATGGCGCGGGATTCGACGCCCGCCTGCTGGATAGCGGGGTACCAGAAATCCATATCGAAATTGGATATTCCCGAGTGGGTGAAGGAATCGCGGCCGCCAAAACCTGAAATCAAGACCGGGCGTTTCGCTGCGCCGCGCGCGCGTTCTCTCGTCGTCAGGATGATGCAGACGGCGCCGTCATTGATCAGGCAGTAATCTAGCAGCCGTAAGGGCGCGGTGATGAAACGGGAGGATTCGTGATCCTCGATGGTGATCGGGTTACGCATCACCGCGTCGGGGTTGAGCGTGGCGTGATAGCGCACGGCGACAGACACTTCTGCCAGTTGCCGCGTGGTGGTGCCGTAGAGTTCCATGTGGCGGCGAAACATCATCGCATGAGCCGCGCCGGGTGAAGAGAAGCCCCACGGGTCCCAGGTGGAGGGGTTTTCGTCTCCGCCGTAATTGACCCGGCGCGAGCGGCCGATATTGGCGTACATCAGGGCGACATATTTCGCCTGGCCAGTAGCCAGCGCCTGCGCGGCCTCGATGATACCCATGCCGGACATTCTGCCGTGTGGCGGGAGGGTAAGAGTCCAGCGGGGATCAAGGCCGAGCACTTCGCCCATGCGAGCGTAATAGGGGATGCGGCAGACCAGAAGTCCATCGATGTTATTCTTGCTGATACCGCAATCGTCGATGGCGTTGCGAAAAGCCTGTGCGGCGAGGCCGTACTCGTCGGTGTCGGGAAAATTTCCGTAGGGCGTGTTACCGACGCCGATGACGGCGATCTGGTCCTTCAGCAATGAAAAGTCGTGCATGGACGAAAATTCCTAAATCACGTTTTCTTCGGCGTATTGCCGGATTTGCGCGGTGGTGAAGCCGAGCAGTTCGCCGAGCATGTATTCGTTGTGTTCGCCGTAATTGGGCGCGCCGCGACCGATGGTGCCGCCGGCATGGGCGGGGGTGGCAGAAAATTTCATCGGCAGTTCGTTGACCGGCCAGGTGCCGATCTTGGTGCCGGTGACTTCGGTAAGCCAGTTAAGGTGCTTTAACTGCGGATCGCGGTCGTAGCGGTCGGCGGCATCCTGGCAGACGCCGGCGGCGATGCCGGCTGCTTGCAGACGGTGCATAAGGCCGTAATCGTCCTGCGTTGAGGTCCAGGCGGTGATGGCCGCGTCCAGCGCATCTTGATGAGCAAGGCGGGAGGATAGGGATAAAAATCGTTTATCGGTTAGCCAGCCCGGTTGCTCAGCTACATCGGCGAGATGAGAGAAGTGGTCCTCGGTAAAGCAGGCAATAGCGATCCAGCGATCGGTACCGGCGCAGCGATAGGCACCGTGCGGGGCGGCGCGCTTATACGGAGAGCGATTACCGAAGCGCTGCCACGCACGATCATTGACGGACCAGTCGAGGACGGACACGCCGGTGAGAAAAATGCCGGATTCGCATTGCGAGGCGTCGATCCATTGACCCTTGCCGGTGCGGTCCCGATAGTAAAGCGCACCCATCAGGGCGAGCGCATAGCCATAGGCGCCCATCCAGTCGAGATAGGAATAGCCCCAGCCCACTGGCATGGCCGGTTCGGGCAGGCCAGACATGTCGGCGGTGCCGGCGAAGGCCGCGGCGACGGGGCCGACGGTGCGCAGCCTGCCGTACTTGCCATGCGCGCCCATGCCAGCCTGCTGGATATAGATGATGTCCGGTTTAATCTCCTTCAACACGTCATAGCCGAGGCCCAGGCGGGGCAGCACGCCGGGGGAGAAACCTTCCGCCACGATGTCGCTGATTTTCACCAGACGTTTGGCAATATCGAGGCCGCGTGGATCGCGGATGTTAAGCGACACGCCGCGTTTCCCGGCATTCTTGTTGTTGAACTGCCCGCCCATGTCGGCGTCGCTCACGCCGGGTAGGGGTGCGGTGGCTTTGTCGCGGGCTTCTCGGCCACCGATCGGGGCCATGGCGGCGAGGCGGGTGTCGGGATTTTCCTTCCACTCCACCTTCAGGCTTTCGGCGCCGAGGCCGGCGAGGAAGCGGGTGCCGCCGGCGGAGGCGAGAAACCAGGAGAAGTCGAGGATTCGCACACCCTGTAACGGAAAGGGTTTGCCGTGGGGAGAGATTTTTGGCGCGGCACCATCGCGGGGGCGGGCGGGGATTGTTGGGGTGACGGCGGAGAGGCCGGCGAGTACGGCGGCGGAATCCTCGCCCAACAGCGGCGCGCGGCGACCGATTTGCCAACTAGTTTCGCTACTTAGCCATTTGCTTGTGGGATAGCGGAAGGCGCGGCCGAGTTCAGGGTGTTCCACGTCCGTAAAAGTCTGGCGGGTGAGCCAGTGTTCGTCCAGCGCGTTTTCATGCGGCTTGCGCAGCGGCGCCCAGAGTAGGCCGCGCGATTGCGCTTCGGACCAGGGCATGTCGTCATAGCGATGGGCGCGGATGAAGCGGGAAATGATATCCAACACATGCGCTAGTTTCTCGCTCGACGCCGCCGAGCCGGGGACGCTGCGGGCTTTCAGATTTTCCTCAGCGGCGGGGGGCTCAAGGTCGGCCTGGGCGTTATATTTTTGCAGGAACGGGATGAGATTGGCCTGGTCGCGCGCGCTGACGCCCCAGGTGATGAACCAGCGGCCATCCTTGGTATGGGCGATGGCGGGGGAATGGTTGGGCGCCGGGGCGGCGTGGCGGCAGGTGAGGCGCCAGAGCGGGCGGCGCTGCATGACCCAGGACATCAGGTCGAGCTCGGTATTTTTTGCGACAGCCTCATGAACGGCGCAGACGACATCCTGGCCGGCGCCGGTGTGGAGGCGGTGGATTAGGGCGGCGATGATGCCCACGGCCATCTGCTCGCCGCAGATATGGTAGGCGTGCCAGATCTGCGGCGCGATGGGCGGCAGGTCGTAGGCCAGGCTGGAATCGGGGTCGTAGCCGCAATTCTTCATCACCCCGCCGAGCGCGAGATGGATCAGGTCCGAGCCACGAAAATCGGCCCAGGGTCCGTCATCGCCGAAGGGGGTGATGCGGGACGTGACCAGGCGCGGAAATCTCTTTCCGATCTCGGCGCGACTGAGACCGAGCGCCTTGTTTAGGTCGCCGCCGCTGCTTTCCAGCAAGACATCGGCGTTGTCCAACAATCGCAGCAATTGGTCGCGCCCGTCTGGGGTGTGGATGTCAAGCACGACGGAGCGCTTGGCGCGGTTGTAGTGCCAGAAATAGAGCGATTTTTCCGGGTCGGGAATGTCGTCCAGAAACGGGCCGATCTGACGGGTGGAGGCGCCAACGGGCGGTTCGATCTTGATCACCTCGGCACCAAGGCCGGCGAGCAGGAGGCCGGTATATTCCGCCAGCTCGTCGGCGATCTCGATTACGCGCAGGCCGGCAAGCATGCCGGGGCCGGCGGAGCCCATCATGGTATCCGGGCCAAGGCGAGGGCCGAAATGGGGGCGAGTTTTGGCAAGGCAGCCGGCGGCAGAGTCTGCTTGCGGCACGATAGTCTCCGATTCCCTGAAGCGTGATGACTGGAGGCGAAATCGCTGGAGGTCTGAAGCACACGCTCACATGTATAAGCCGGAGCGGGGTCTATCGAGCCTCCGACAGGGGGCCAACCGTAGGAACCGCGCGCGCAGGGTGTCAAGGCGACTCAGGGTGGCATTAAACGCCGACAATAGCATGATTTTTTGGGTAGACTTTAGAATTCATTTACTGGCCACGGGTCCGTATGGCGTGATGCGATGGCAGTACAGATGCCGCGTTACGCAATGATTTTCTGGGCGGCTGCCGCCTAAGCAGAGCTTCGTATCTCGGCCGTCTGGTTGGCGCGATCGGTGTTTGCGATATCAGCCAGATCATTGGCTTGGCCTTTTATACCGGCACTCCCGTGATCGTCGATGTGCTGGTGGATAGGGCGTTCATCACCTTCACCATGGTCTCGGATTATCGCAAGGATGTGCAGCAGGCTGGGTTCGGTCTCTGCAAAACATAGGTTCGCGATCCCGCTGGCACCCGGCCGGGTCCAAGATTCCAATCTGCCGTGCCTGCAAGTCCCGCGCCGGACCGACGGCGCGCCGTTGAGCGAAGTCGTCGCGCAGCTCCTGAGCACCTGAGCGTTCAGCATTTTGCTCTAAGCTATCCATAGCTCCCCGGGCGGGTCGTGCCAGGGCGGGTGGCTTGCATCAATCGGCCGGGCAGCCTTCAATGGGCATCCCGCCCACTCTACCAGCTGACCAGACATGAACGAACCAACCCATCCTTGGCCCGAAGACATGCTCGCGCGCCTCGATCATGCCGCGACACGCACCAAAACGCCCACCGGCGCCGGCCACATGGTCTGGCGCGACTGGGGCAGCGGCCCGGCGCTGGTGCTGCTGCATGGCGGCTCCGGCTCCTGGCGGCATTGGGCGCGCAATATCGAGTATTTTGCCCGCGACCGGCGCGTGCTGGCCCCCGATCTTCCCGGTCTCGGGGAGTCGGACCAGCCGGAACGGCCCTGGACCGCGATCCATGTTGCCGGGATCGTGCTGCAGGGCATCCTGTCCATCCTCGGCCCCGAGACAAAATTTGATCTCGCCGGCTTCTCCTTTGGCGGCATGCTCTCGGGCCATATTTCCGGCATGGATGGCACGCGGCTCCGCTCCGTTACCCTGGTCGGCGCCTCCGGCCTGAAACTAACCCGTGATCCCTCCCAATTACTGCGCGTGCGCGACAAGACGGGGCAGGAGAAGATTGACGGCCACCGCGAAAACCTCGCCCGCCTGATGATCCATGACCAGGCAAAGATCGACGACCTTGCCATCACCATCCAGGACTGGAATTCCGACCATAACCGCTTCAACAGCCCCCCCCTTGGCCGCGCCTACACCATGCAGGGCTTTCTGGAGCGGGCCACATGTCGACTCGGCGGCATCTGGGGCGATCATGACGTGACCGCTTGGCCGCATATGCAGGAACGCGTCGATTACTTCGCCACCATACCCAGCTTCGATTTCCGCCTAATCCCGAATGCCGGCCACTGGGTGGCCTACGAAGCCGCGGAGCAGTTCAATCCGATGCTACGCGAGATGCTCGATCTCGCCGCATGACGATCGTTTTCATCGGCGACGTTCATAAGGACTGGGCGGTGGTGGAACGCGGCATCACTGCGCTCCAACACCCGCCCGAGGCCGTCGTACTGCTCGGTGACCTGCAATGCGAGGCATCACTGGATTCACACGTCGCGCCCCTGCTCGATCGTGGCATTGCAGTGTACTGGATTTTCGGCAATCACGACAATGATGGCGGGCCGGATATGTGGGCCAACATGGCCGACCCCGGCCGCAATCCGCGCACCGCGCCGGGGGCTCTGCATGCGCGGGTCCAGAATATCGCCGGTCTGCGCATCGCCGGCCTCGGGGGCACCTTCCGCCACCGCATCTGGGGCCCGCCGGGGGAGCCCCGCTTGCGCGCTCGCGCCGAACTGCTCGACGACCTCGCCTCCCTCGGCCCGCAATGGCGGCGGGAACAGCTGGATGCGCTGCACCACTCGCTCTCCACTTCCGCCATCTGGCACGAGGACGTCGCCGCTCTGTCCGCCCATAAAGCCGATATCTTGGTCACCCATGAGGCCCCGCACAGCCACCCCGACGGCGCCGCACCGCTGGAAGACCTTGCCCGCGCCATGGGTGCGAAACTCATCATCCATGGCCACCATCATGTAAACTATCGCGCCATCGCCCCCGACGGCCTGCGCGCCATGGGCGTCGGCGCCGCCTGGGGCGTCAACCTGAACGGAACCCCCCTCTGGGAAGGCGACAAACTCCGCCTTCTCGGCCAACCCAAACAAGGCTGGCAGGTCGAGGCATAACCCGTACACCGGACCAGGCCCCGGTCCGAAGAGGATGACTACGCAAAAGAAAATTTAGGAGCTTTGCCCCTAAACCTCCACCAGGGACGTATGGTGATGATTAAGAAGGGGGTTGGGGAACTGTTTCCAGCGGCACCTCGGCCCTCTCTCAATCATTATCAAATGAATGGGCTCTAAGGAGCGTCGCCCCTTAGCGAGGTTCGAAATAGCGCCCAGACCTTCCTTCCTCAGATCACCACGCGTACGCCAAGCTCGACGACGCGGTCGGGCGGGATGCGGAAAAATTCTGTAACCGGAACAGAATTCCGCACCATCAACAGGAACAGCCAAAGTCGCCATACCGGCATCTTCGGCACGGTGGCCGCCACCAGCAATTCGCGGCCCAGGAAGTAACTGGCCTGCATCGGGTCGAATTTCACGCCAAGCGCGTTGAGTTCTTCCAACACGCGCGGGATATGAGGACTTTCCATAAAGCCATAATGCAGCGCCACGCGGTGAATATTTGGGGCTAGCTCCGTCAGTTCGATGCGCTTGTCCGATGCGATTTCCGGCACGTCCTCGGTTTTGACATTCACGAACAACACACGTTCATGCAGCACTTTGTTGTGCTTCAGATTGTGCAACAGCGCGCCCGGCACGAATTCGGGATTGCCCGACAGGAACACCGCGAGGCCGGGCACCCGCACGGTGCGCGAGGCCGGCAGCCGGGCCAGGAAGGACGCGAGCGGCAGACTATCCTGCTGCCAGCGGTCAAATAGCAATTCGCGCCCGCGCTTCCACGATGTCATCAACGCGATCAGCACCCCGCCAAACACCAGCGGCACCCAGCCGCCTTCCCCCACTTTCATCAAGTTGGCACTGAAGAAAATGAAATCGATCAGCGCGAAGAAACCGAATACGCTAATTGCCAGCCAGCGCGACCAGCCATAGGTTCGATAAAACACTACGATCGCCAGGATTGAGGTGCAGAAGAACGTTCCCGTCACCGCGATGCCATAGGCGGAGGCCAGATGCTCGCTGTCCTTAAACGCCATCACCAGGATCAGCACGCCCACCGCCAAAAGCGCGTTGATCTGCGGCATATAAATCTGGCCTTCCTCGGTGACTGAGGTATGGCGCACCGTTAGACGCGGCAGGATACCGAGCTGCACACAGGCGCGCGCCATGGTATAAGCCCCGGAAATCATCGCTTGGCTGGCGATCACGGTGGCCATCGTGGCCAGCAGCACCAGCCCCAGTCGCAGGCTTTCAGGACAAAGTAAGTAGAACGGATTTTCCAGCGCCGCGTTATCGGCGATGATTAACGCGCCTTGGCCGAAATAATTCAGGGTCAGGCAGGGCAGCACGAACCAAGTCCACGCCACCTGGATGGGCTGGCGCCCGAAATGCCCCATATCGGTATACAGCGCCTCGGTTCCCGTCACCGCCAGAACGACGGAGCCGAGCACGATGAACGCCATGCCACCATGATGCAGGCAGAACCACAGCGCGTAGGTCGGCGATAGTGCCGCCAGCACGCTCGGATGGCGGATAATCTCCGCCATGCCCAAGGCGCCGAGCACGAGGAACCATACCATCATCACCGGCCCGAATACCCGCCCGACCGTGCCGGTGCCGCGCCATTGCACGGCAAACAGGACCACGATCACCACGGCGGAAATTGGCAGCACGAAATGCTGCAGGCCGGGCGCGCTGACTTTCAGGCCCTCCACCGCCGAGAGCACGGAAATCGCCGGCGTGATCACGCCGTCGCCGAAGAACAGGCAGGCCCCGACAATGCCAATCAGGCCCAGCAGTTTGCGCGCGCGCGGGCTGATACTGCCGCGCTGCGCCAGGGTGGTCAGCGCCAGGATGCCGCCCTCGCCCCGGTTATCCGCGCGCATGATCAACAGTACGTATTTCACTGTCACCACAAGCACCAGAGACCAGAAAATCAGCGAAAGGATGCCAAGGACATCTAAGCGGGAAACATTGGCGGGGGAGAAATGCGTAAGGCTCGCCTTAATCGCGTATAGCGGCGATGTGCCGATATCGCCATAAACCACCCCCAGCACGCCGAGCAGGGCAGCGGTGCTAGGTAGTGTTGCGGGCGCGCCGCCGTTGTCGTGGGTGGAAGCAGGGGCAATGTTCACGCGCGCATTCCGCTCCGCAATCTGTCCCAGCCGAGAAGGATCATGTGTGGCCCGTGCCGCCTCTGCTTCTGGCACCGATTTTGCGCCGCCGTCCCGACCTATTCCGCCGAGCCCCGAAAACGGAGCGGACGCTTACGCCTGTCCCCCAACCAACGCAAGGGGCTCAACGCAAGCGTACCCCATCGGCCGGGACGCTGGCCAGGGTCGCTCCCATGGCAGTTCCCGGGGTGACAGGTCGGGCGGGGTCGGCGCAAGATGGCCTCCCCGCATGGAGGATGCCATGATCTATCCGATCACCCCCATCCACGCCCCCTCCGCTTGGCAAGGCAGCGCGCTCGATTACCGCGCCGAGGGCCTGCGCCAGCTGACCGGAGCCGAGATCGACGAGATCGACACCGCCCTCGCGCATTTAAAACGGCGCGGGGAAATGGATTTCCCGGCCATCACGATGGAAAATTTTCCCCTCCCCCGCTTCGGCGAATTTCTGCGCGATCTCGGCCGCATCCTTTACGCTGGGCGCGGCTTTTTGCTCCTGCGCGGCCTACCGCGTGAACGCTATTCGGTCGACGACCTGGCGCAAATCTATTTCGGCTTGGGCGCCTATATCGGCCGCCCACTGCCGCAATCCTGGCATGGCGAGCTGCTCGGCCATGTGCTGGATATTTCCGATCTGGAGACGGGTGTGCGGGGCTATAACAAGGGTGGCAGCCAGCGTTTTCATACCGATTCCTGCGATGTCATCGGCCTGATGTGCGTGCGCGCGGCAGTCTCCGGCGGGGCTTCGCGCATCGCCTCGGCGATGGCAGTGCATAACGCGATCCTTGCGGCGAACGCCGATCACGCCCAGGCGCTCTATGACGGTATCCCTTTTCGCCGCATGGAACAGGACGCCGCGTACGGCACCGGGATCCTGGCCAAGAAAATTTCCGTCTATGCGCGGGAAGGAGCTGAAATTTCGGTTTCGCTCTCCGCCCAATACGCCATCCGCGCGGCGCAGGCCGGCGACATGGCGCGGGACGGTCTGGGCATGGCGGCGCTGGAACATCTGGAACGGGTCGCCGCGTCCCCGGATTATTATCTCGACATGAATATCGGCGAGGGCGACATTCAGTTCCTCAACAATCGCCTGCTGATTCACGGTCGCACAGGGTATGAAGACCGCCAGGACATACGCGACCGTCGTCACATGATGCGGCTCTGGCTACGCGTGAACGGTTGGCCTCCGCTGCCCGAACGCCAGTCCAACCACAGCGACGCCGACTACCAAGGCTGGCTGCGCCAACGCACACTGGCAATGGAAATGCCATCCGCCTATCTGGCCAAAATGACCGCCCGTCATGATGACCTCGCCCGCCAGGCCGCGCTTTACCCGGCGGAGAAGGCGCTTTAGATCCCCCACATGACATGCGCCGCCGCCATTCCGGTCACTATCCCGCGCACCGCGCTCGTCACCGGCGGCGCACAGCGCCTTGGCCGTGCCATCGCGCTGGCCTTGGCCGATGCCGGGTTTGCCGTGGCCGTGCATTACAACACCAGCGCGGCCGCCGCCGAAGCCGTCTGCACCGAAATCCGCGCGCGCGGGGTCGCGGCCGCCATGCTGCAAGCCGACCTCGCCGACGAGGCGGCGGTAGAGGATCTCGTCCCGCGCGCCTGCCACGCCATTGCTCTCCTGGGCGGTCCGCTCGGCGTGCTGGTGAACAACGCCTCCGTCTTCGAGCGCGATGAATGGCATGACGCGACGAAACAAACCTGGGACCGCCATCTAGACCCCAATCTACGTGCCCCCTTCCTGCTGACGCAGCATTTTGCCCGCGTCTTGCCCCCCGGCGCAGATGGCGTGGTGATCAACATGCTGGACCAGCGCGTTTGGGCGCTGACCCCTCATTTCGTCTCCTACAGCCTTTCCAAGGCCGGGCTCTGGGCGCTGACGCAGAGCCTGGCCCTCGCGCTCGCCCCGCGCATCCGCGTCAACGGCGTCGGGCCTGGCCCAGCCTTGCCAAATGCTCGTCAGACGCAGGCGCAATTCAAGCGCCAGTCCGCCTCTACCCCGCTCGGCCGCGGTCCCTCGGCCGAGGAAGTGGCCCGCGCCGTCCTGGCCATCCTCGCTTTACCCTCGATGACCGGGCAAATGATCGCCCTCGATGGCGGGCAGCATCTGCAATGGCACCCCGCCGGTGCCGCGCCCGCGGAAGACGAATAGCCGATGGGCACGCCCCCGATCGCCAGCGCCGCCCGCGCCCTGCGCCATGTCTTCATCCGCGACCTCTGCCTGCTCGCCTCGATCGGCGTGCACCGCCGGGAGCACGAGGCCCGCCAGCGCATCCGCATAAACCTCGATCTGGGCGTGGACGATGAAGGCACCCGCCCTCCGTCCCGTCGCCCGGTGGGACCCGACGCGCTGGCTCGAGTGGTCGATTACGAGAAACTAACCGACGCTGTTCGCGCCCTGGTCAATGCCGGCCATGTGCGCCTGGTAGAGACCCTGGCGGAACAGATCGCCGAGCATTGCCTAACTGATCCGCGCGTGCAGCTTGCCAGGATTAGGGTCGAAAAACTCGATGTTTTTGCTGATGCAGCATCAGCCGGCGTGGAAATCGAGCGCCGGCGCACGGGTTTTTCCACGTCAAGCAGTTGACTCGCATGATTACAATTGGATGATGGCTTGTCTTGTTGTCTAGCCAAGAAAATTTTGGCAAAAAACTGAAAAATCAATACGTTAAATATATATGAACCGACTGCCCTATTTCTGGGCAAATCTATAAAATCCGCTTAAAACCGCTACTTGACTATTTTGTGACGCAGTTTTTCCACAGAACTATCCACATGAATCGTGGATGAAATAGGCCCTGGTCAAACAAAGCCACTGGTTGGGACCTGCGCTCATCGCGGGCACGCCTTCCTGGCCCTGCCACTAAGGCATAGCTACTACAGGTAACGGTTGTGTTACTCCGGGCTATAAAACTTTCGCATTCATCACGGCATCTCCAGCCAGTCGCGTACGGCCTGCTTGAGAAACGCCGCGTCCGTCGCGTTCACCACCGGATTGCCCGCCCGGTGGCCCCAAATGGAGGGGATAGGCCGCAACTCCGCCCGCGCCAAGAAAGGCAGCTCCGCCGCGTTATCCGCCACCCGAAAATACAGATCCGTCACTCCCGGCAGCAGCAGGATGTGCGCCCGGATCGCCCGCAACGCCGCATGCAGATCGCCGCCATAAAGCGCATTGGCGCTGATATCCGCCGCATCCCAGGTGCGCAATTGCGCGTAAAGATCGGCCGCCGGACGCGCCAGGTAACGATCTTCCCAATCGCTACGCAGGAACGTCTCAAGATCCGGCGCGCCCAGATTGGGCAGCGGGCCGGACGCAAGATGCCGGCCCTCCCGGTAAAAATCCTGGCTCAGCGCCCAGCCAGCATAAATCCTCCCAAATACCCGCTTCGCCGCCACAGGCTCGGCGGAGAAGCGCCCGCCGCTCAGATGCTCGGGCGCAGCTTCCAAGGTAGCCATCAGGGCACGGAGGAAGACCTGGTTGTGCACCGAAGTACGCGCCACGCCGCAATTTACCACCGCGCGCGCCACCTGGTCCGGATACAGGGCCGACCAGTGATAGGCCTGCAAACCGCCCATCGACCAGCCATACACGCAGGCCAGCCGATCCACTCCAAACAATTCGCTCAGCAACCGACGTTGTGCCCGCACATTATCCGCCACCGTCACCAGGGCGGGATAATTCTCCATGTTCGACGGAGAGGAAGAAAACCCGTTGCCGAACATGTCCGGGATGATGATGAACCAGCGGGAGGGATCAAGAACCCCGTCCGGACCGATCAGCCACTCCAGATCCGGATGCCGCGCGCCATAGCTGGTGGGGTAGAGAACGGCATTGTCGCGCCCAGGGGCGAGCGTGCCATGAGTTTTCCACGACAGTTTTGCCCGCAGCAGCACCGCGCCTGAGTCCAGTGAAAAATCCCCGAGGTCAAAAATTCCGCCGCTTGTCGGTCCGTTCATCATCATCTCCCTTTGCAGGCACGTGACCGGGGTCACGCGCTGCGCTATGACCCTGATTTTCCCGATGCGCCCGTTTTCTCGCTACGGTGGAGCAGTATGACGTGAACAAGCCGCTGACCAATAGCCTACGCACCGGCCCCGACAGCCGCGGCCGCTTCGGCGAATTCGGGGGCCGCTTCGTCGCCGAAACCCTAATGCCTGTTATCCTGGAGGTCCAAAGAGCCTATGAGGCGGCGAAGCGCGATCCAGCATTCCAAAAGGAACTGCAAACATACCTGACCGATTATGTCGGCCGGCCCAGCCCGCTCTGGTTCGCCGAACGCCTGACGGATCATCTCGGCGGCGCACGCGTCTTCTTCAAGCGCGACGAGCTGAATCACACCGGCAGCCACAAGGCGAATAACTGCATGGGCCAGATCCTGTTGGCCCGGCGCATGGGCAAGACCCGTATCATCGCCGAGACCGGCGCCGGCCAGCATGGTGTCGCCACCGCCACCATGTGCGCGTTGTTCGGCCTGCCCTGCACCGTGTATATGGGTGTCACCGACGTCGCCCGCCAATCGCCCAACGTCTTCCGCATGAAGCTCTTGGGGGCAGATGTCGTGCCGGTGTCCTCCGGCGCTGGCACCTTGAAGGACGCGATGAACGACGCGCTGCGCGACTGGGTCGCGAATGTCGAAAACACGTTCTACATCATCGGCACCGTCGCCGGCCCGCACCCCTACCCGGCCATGGTACGCGATTTCCAATCTGTCATCGGCGAGGAAGCGCGTGCCCAACTGATGGCCCGCGAAGGGCGCCTGCCAGACATTGCGATCGCCTGCATCGGCGGCGGATCGAACGCCATGGGCCTGTTTCATCCCTTCCTCGACGACGCGTCCGTCCGCCTGATCGGCGTTGAGGCCGCGGGCCACGGGTTGGACACGCACCAGCACGCCGCCAGCCTCTCGCGCGGCCGCCCCGGCGTACTGCACGGTAACCGTACTTACCTATTGCAAGACGCGGAGGGGCAGATCGAGGAAGCCCATTCGATCAGCGCCGGCCTCGATTACCCTGGCATCGGGCCAGAACATTCCTGGCTGCATGACATTAAGCGCGTCGAATATGTTGCCGCGACCGATGAGGAAGCGCTCGACGCCTTCCAGCTCTGCACCCGCACCGAAGGCATCATTCCGGCCCTCGAACCTGCGCACGCCTTGGCCCACGTCAAAAAAATCGCCCCGACGATGGATCGGGAAAACATTATCCTGATGAATTTGTGCGGGCGCGGTGACAAGGACATCTTTACCGTAGCCGAACGCCTCGGAGTCAAATTATGAGCCGCATTGCCGCCCGCTTCGAGGAATTGCGTGCGCAAAAACGTGGCGCGCTGATCCCGTTCCTAGAAGCCTATGATCCCGATCCTACAACATCGATGGCAATTCTGCGCGGCATGCCTGGCGCTGGCGCCGACCTGATCGAAATCGGCATGCCGTTCACCGATCCGATGGCCGACGGTCCTACCATTCAGGCCGCCGCCAAGCGCGGATTAAAAGCTGGCGTGACGGTGGCGAAGACGCTTGCTATGGTGCGGGAATTCCGCGCGCAAGATAACACGACGCCGGTGATCCTAATGGGGTATTTAAATCCGATCTTGTCGTACGGCTGCGAGCGCTTCTGCAAGGAGGCGGCCGAGGCGGGGGTCGATGGGTTGATCATCGTCGATCTGCCGACTGAGGAATTGGATTTACTTCTACCGTTCACCAACGCGCTGGGTATAGATTTTATCCGGCTGGTGGCACCGACCACGGGTGATGCACGGTTGCCGCATGTTCTTGCTGGTAGTTCAGGATTTGTCTATTACGTCTCCATCACCGGCATCACTGGGACGCGCAGCGCGACGGTGGAGCATCTGGGTGAAGCCATTCCGCGTATTCGTAAAATAACAGATCTTCCAATCGCCATCGGCTTCGGCATCCGTAGCCCCGCGCAGGCGGCAGAGGTATCGAAAATCGCCGACGCTGCGGTTGTTGCCTCCGCCCTGATCGACATCCTCGCCGCTGATCTAGATGCGGAGGGGCGCGCCAATCCGGGTACGGCGCAAAAAATACTCGATGAGGTGCGCGCCCTCGCCGCCGGCGTGCGAGGTATCCCCGCATGAATTGGCTTAACGAGGTCATCCGGCCAAAAATCCGCTCGCTGTTCGCGCGCCGCGAGGTGCCGGACAATCTCTGGCACCAATGCCCCGCGTGTCAGCAGATGATCTTTCACCGCGATCTGGAAGCGACGCTGAAAATTTGCACACATTGCGGACATCATCTACGTGCCAATGCCAGCGAACGCCTCGCCTGGACCCTGGATGAGGGGTTCACCCGCATCGAACTTCCGAAGGTAACGGCTGATCCGCTGCGCTTTCGCGATTCGAAACGCTATACTGATCGACTGAAGCAGGCGCGCGATGCCACGCACATGGATGATGCGTTGGCTGTCGCGCATGGCGCCATCGATGGCCAACGCGCCGTGGTTGTAGTGATGGCGTTTGAATTTATGGGCGGCTCGATGGGCGCCGCCGTTGGCGAGGGCATCGTGACCGCCGCCCGGCTCGCGGTATTGCAGGAATCTCCACTCGTCATCTTTACCGCCTCCGGTGGCGCGCGCATGCAGGAAGGTGCCATCAGCCTGATGCAGATGCCGCGCAGCGTGATTGCTACGCGCCTGGTGAAGGAAGCCGGCCTTCCCTACATCGTAGTGATGACCGATCCCACCACCGGCGGCGTCACCGCCAGCTTCGCAATGCTGGGTGATATTCATCTCGCCGAGCCCGGTGCGCTGATCGGCTTCGCCGGTGCCCGTGTGATCGAGCAAACCGTGCGCGAAAAACTCCCCGAAGGATTCCAGCGCGCCGAATATCTGTATGAACATGGCATCATCGACGCGGTGGTGAAGCGCACGGAGATGAAGGCTACCCTAGCTCGCTTCATCTCATTGCTGCGGATCAAGGAAGCGGCGTGATCCCGACAACCTCACCCATAATTGCCTGCCATGCCCGGGCGTGCGGACAACCACGGCTTTACTTTCCGGTATGAGTTCACCTGTCACGCATGAGCGCGCGGGGCGTATCGAGGGCGTCGTCGCACGCCTGCACGATCTGCACCCACGCCTGATCGATCTCTCGCTCGACCGCCTGCACGTGCTGCTGGAAAAGCTCGATCACCCGGAACGCCGCTTGCCGCCCATCATCCATGTCGCCGGTACAAACGGAAAGGGCTCTACATGTGCGTTCCTTCGCGCAATGGCGGAAGCCGCCGGTCGGCGCGTCCATGTCTACACTTCCCCACATCTGGTGCGGTTCAACGAACGCATCCGGATTGCCGGCGAACTGGTCTCCGACGCCACCTTGATCGAAACTCTGGAAGACCTCGAGCGCATCAATGCGAGCGCGCCGATCACCGTGTTTGAGATGTTGACGGCGGTGGCGTTTCAACTGTTCGCCGCGACACCGGCCGATCTTTGTATTCTGGAAGTCGGGCTCGGCGGGCGGTTTGACACAACTAATGTCATAGTACGTCCGAATTCTTGCGCGATCACTTCGATCTCGATCGACCACCGCGAGTTTCTCGGCGACACGCTAGCTAAAATTAGCTTCGAAAAGGCTGGGATTCTCAAACCCAGCGTACCCTGCGCCGTCGGCGCACAATCACCGGAAGCACTGGACGTGATTTTGTCACGAGCCGCCGCCATCGGCGCGCCTATACTGCTGCGCGATCGCGACTGGGCAATCGCCCCCACAGACACCGGCCTGCGCTACACGGACAAAACTCTTAGCTTTACTCTGCCGCCACCATCCTTGCCCGGCGCGCACCAGCACGACAACGCCGGTATCGCCATCGCCGCCCTGCACGCGGCAATCCTGAACATACCGAGCCGCGCCATCGCGCCCGGCATCAGCAGCGCCGAATGGCCGGCACGCATGCAACGCCTAACCGGTAAACTTGCAGAAACCCTACCGCAAGACTGGGAGCTTTATTTGGATGGCGGCCACAACCCTGGTGCCGGACTCGTCCTCGCTGATCAGTTGCGCACCTGGGCCGACAGGCCCGCGCATCTGATCGTCGGTATGAAACAGGCGAAAGACTCCGCCGAATTCCTCCGCCCGATGCTACCGCACGCCGCCACGCTCTGGGCCATTGCCGAGCCAGGCCAGCATCTCGCCCTGCCGGTCGAAGCTATCATCGCTGCCTCTGGAAACATTGCCCGCCCCGGCCCCACGGCACAGGCCGCCTTGCGGGCCATTCCGAAAGACGGACCACCCGCCCGCATTCTGATTTGCGGCAGCCTCTATCTGGCTGGTGAGATCCTCAAACAGGATGCGTCGTTGGATTACATCCCATGATGGCGACACGGTGATGGCCCGCATCGGCGTCACCGACCGCATCAGCTTGGACGAGCAGGAACTCGTCGAAAATTTCCTACGCGCGTCCGGCGCCGGGGGGCAGAATATTCAGAAAGTCGAAACGGCGGTGCAGCTGCGCTTCGATGCTCGTCACTCTCCCAGCCTGCAGGACGATGTGCGCGCCCGGCTGGAACTCCTAGCCGGACGCCGACTGACGCGTGAGGGGGTCATCGTAATAACCGCGCAGCGTCACCGCACCCGCGAACGCAACCGGGAGGACGCCCAAGAGCGACTTTTGAACCTAATTCGCACTGCCGCGATCCCGCCACCGCCGATGCGCCGGCCGACAAAACCCTCGCGCGCCGCCCGTGCCCGCAGGGTGGATGAAAAAACCCAGCGCGGCGCCACCAAGCGCCTGCGCACGCGGCCCGAAGGAAATTAATCACGCCCGCAACTGTGTCGGCGCGCCCTGGGCGTATTGCTGGATTACTGCCATGTCCGGATTGCGGCCCAGCCCAGGGCCCTCCGGCACGGCTACGCGCCCGCCATGCGCCAGTACGCTGTCATGCCAGGGGCTCGCCTCCAGATCGACGAACAACCGCTCAAACGGCACATCCGGCGCCAGCGCCGCGTTTACGTGCAAGGACGCCAAATAGCCGGCGCCGAAATAGGCGCAATGCGGCACCATTTGCACGGCATACGCCTTCGCCAGCGCCGCGATCTCGATCATCGCCGTGATGCCTCCTATCTTAATTACGCTGGGCTGGCAATTATCCAGCGCGCCCTTGTCAAATTGCTGCTTGAATTCATGCAAGTTGGACGTGTTTTCGCCACAGGAAATCGGGATGCCACCCTCGCGGCGGACGCGGGCGATACCGTCATGATCCTCAGGCGGGAACACTGGCTCTTCCAGCCAGGTCAGGTTCAAGGGCCTCAACTGTCGAGCCATATCCAGCGCCTGCGTTACCGTCCACGGGCAGTTTACGTCCGCCATTAACTTAATGTCCGGCCCAATCGCCGTGCGGGCGGCAGTGATTTGCGGGACAAAAATTTCGTGCAGCTTGATATGCTTATACCCCTGCGCGACGGCGCGTGAGCACGCCTCCGCCACCTGCTCTGAGGCGCCATAGCGCAGCAAACTGGCATAGGCTTCCAGGGTGCCGGGGTTGGTGCCGCCCAGCAGGCGCCAGACCGGCTGCCCCGCCGCCTTGCCCGCCAAATCCCACAGCGCGATATCCAGGGCGGAGAGCGCGTAGGTGATCGGCCCGTTGCGGCCGAAGATATGAAACATCTGGTTGAAGCGGCGAAAGATGCCGCGGATGTCGCGCGCATCCTGACCCAACGCGGCGGGGCCGATTTGCGTATCGAACGCAGTCCGCGTGGCTGGTACGCAGGCATGGCCAAACCCCTCGCCCCAGCCTTCCAGGCCGGTATCGGTGACGACCCGCAGCCAGAATGTATGCATCTGCCCCGCCGGCACTGCGGCGCCTAGTGCCACCGGTCGAGAGCCTTGCGAGAAGGGGATTTTCGTATGCCAGGTTTCCAGCGCAGTGATTTTCATGACTTGTCCTGTCGGATGCGTGCTATGCGGGTAAGATGAAGAATCGGCCCGCACCATTGACGATGATCAGATTGCCCACCGAGCTGTTAAGGCGAAGTGAGATGATCTCTTGATATGCGGTGGATTTGTACCAGCCCTTGGCGGCGGCCCGTGATGGGGGCTCGATGATAACAAGCCCCGGATGTGCCCTTCACTTTCCAGGATTGTTAAATCCCGCCCGCGTACGGCGGGTCGATTGCCCAATGCCGCGATGGTCAGGACGACCTTCTTGCGGTATTCGGCGAACATTCCCTCGCCCTTGATGGTTTCGGCGACTCGAACATAGGCCTTCATGGCAACTCGCCCGTTGTGTTATTGTGTCAAACGGCCCATTAGCACGGCGGTGTCGCGCGCCATCTCTAACGATGCCTCCGGGTGCATCATCGCCGCACGCTGGAACACGCGCTTAGTCTGCCACAGCGCATCGTGGTTCCAGCTAGCCAAAATCTCCGCCAGTCCCATGGCAGTGTCCATCAGCACTGAGTCCGCAACCACGCGATTGACCATGCCGAGTTCCAGGGCACGTTGCGGCTCCAGGTTTTCGCAGATGGTCACCAGCTCGAACGCGATCTTACGCCCCAGCAAATGCACCGCGTGCGCTGTCACCGTGGTCGCCGCCAATCCGCGCTTCAGTTCCGGATAGCCGAAGCGCGCGCTTTCCCCTGCAACGACCATGTCGCTGCCGATCGCCAACCCGCAGCCAGCGCCCAGGGCATAGCCATGCACGGCGGCGATGATCGGCTTATCGATGCGAGCCAGCAACTTGAACAGGGCGATATTGCGGTCGCCGTGTCGCAGATTGCCACGCCGTGTTTCCGCCGTCAGCGGCCGGCCGACGGAAAGATCGGCGCCGGCGCAAAAAGCACGTCCCGCACCTGCCAAAATCACAACTGCCACATTGTCATCGTCCTGCGCCGCGAGCAGCGCATCCATCAACGCGTGCACTAGATCAGCGTTTAGCGCGTTGAGCTTTTCCGGGCGATTCATGGTCAGGATCCGAATCGGACCGCGGTTTTCGCTCAGCAGAACATGATCCATCGTTTTTTCCCCCGGCCAATATCGAACTAGGCGTGCCTGAGCCCCAGGAATGCGTCAAGATCGGCACTCTTTCATGCTGATACGGCGCCGTCGATACGGGGGGAATAGAACAAGGCGGAAAAGACAAGGCAGAGCTTCCGGCGATCCACGTGCCATCCGGCGCCTCGACCACACGCGCGATAACGCACGAGAGATTCGTGGCGCCATTGTCTTATCTCGCGCTGGCGGTTGCCGTGCTGTAGCCGTTGCATGCGGCCAATATGCCGGGACTGACGGATTATCCCAATCATCTCATGCGCGTGTGGTTAATGTCACGGAACAACGCGACCGGCAGCGCCCGCTATGTAACGCGCTGGCTGCTGATTCCCAAACTGGCGAAAAAACTGATTATCCACGCGGTCGTGCGCTTAGTGCCGGTCGAGCGGGCAGGGGGGCTCTTCATTCGATGCGGGCGGGCGATGCTGTGCTTCCGGCGCATGGGGACGGTGAAGAAACTTGCCGCCGTGCATGGGTCCATCCATCATCACTTTGACCAACAGTGACAACTGATCAGCCGACAGACCGGCAAGACAAACTACTCTGCCACCATGGCCGGATGGCAGACCCTTATGGGCTAAAGCCGACCATCCCCGCGCCCGATGTCTGCTCCTGCTACATTGGGCAGTTAAGTTGGCAAAGCCCTCGGGATCAAAGTCGTCGAGGAATTCATTGCTATGCTCAAGGCAGCCGAACTGGAAACCGCACCACAAAAAACAAACTCAGAACAATGATATTCTCTGCCTGTTCGCCATTGACGCAAAAGAGGGTTTAGGAGCAAAACCCCCAGCTTATTTTCGATGCCTTACGCCATCAGGCTGCCGAGCCGGCGCACCAGCCGCTGGCCCAAGCCCATTGAAAGTTATAGCCGCCGAGCCATCCGGTGACATCGACGGCTTCGCCGATAATAAACAGTCCAGGGACGTTTTTGACGGACATATCGCGTGACGAAAGTTCCGCGGTGTCAACGCCGCCAAGGGTGACTTCGGCCTTGGCGTAGCCTTCGGTGCCGCTGGGAGTGATGGTCCAGGATTTTAACGTCATCGCGAGATCGTGGAGCGCGCGATCAGGAATATCGACCAGAGCGGTTTGCTGTAGGGGCGCGGGCAGGAATGCGCTGGCGAGCCGTTGGGCCATCACGTCCGACAGCACGGTACGTAGGCTGACCTTGGGGCGGGCTCGTTTGCGATGCTGGAGAAAATCGACCCCCTCATCGGGGAGCAGATCAATGGCGAGCGGCTCGCTGTCCCGCCAATAGGAAGAGATTTGCAGGATGGCAGGGCCGGAAATGCCGCGATGAGTAAACAGCATCGCCTCACGGAAGGCACGTTTGCCGATCCGCGCGATCACCGTCTGAGAGACGCCGCTGAGGTTTGGGACGCGCGCAAGCTCTGTATCGCCGAGGGTTATTGGTACAAGGCCAGGGCGGATTTCGGTCAGGCGCAGGCCAAAGCGGCGGGCCACGTCGTGGGTAAGGCCGGTGGCGCTCATTTTCGGAATGGAAAGGCCCCCAGTGGCAAGCACGAGATTTGGCGATTCGATAGATCCACGATCCGTCTCGACGCGAAATGCGCTGGATTTGGTTACGTCGCCAATACATGTGTTGAGCCGCACGGACACGCCAGCGACCTCGCACTCGGCCAACAGCATGGCGACGATCTGGCGGGCGGAGCCGTCGCAGAAAAGTTGCCCCAGCGTTTTTTCGTGCCAGGCGATACCATGTTTTTCCACCAGCGCTAGGAAATCGTGCGGTGTGTATCGCGCCAGAGCGGATTTACAGAAATGAGGGTTGGCTGACAGAAACCGATCCGGCTCGCAGTGCAGATTAGTAAAATTGCAACGCCCACCACCAGAGATAAGGATTTTCGGACCAGCCTGCCGCGCATGATCCAGAACGATAACGCGCCGCCCACGTCGCCCGGCGGCGATAGCGGCCATTAACCCGGCCGCACCAGCACCCAGGATCATGACGTCGGTGTGTTCCATGCTCATGGGCGTGACGGACCGTAAGCAAGGTCGGGGCTTTGCACACCCACCCCCAAGAAGGGCACACCGCTGGAACCCGCCCGTATGGGTTCTAAGGGTGTACCGTCCGTGGAGGTCGGGACAAAGCCCCGACCTTGCTTACGACCGATCATGCGCACCGAGACGAGGCATCACACAGCGCGGATCATCGCAGCCCAGCGGTCCAGCACCGGCAGAATGACGTCGGTGCCCGCAGAATCCAGGCTGACCACGACACGATCGACACCCATATCGCGATAGCGTTTCAGGTTGTCGACATTTTCCGTCATCTGAAACAGCGAGATCGGCACATCGGCCGGGTTGCGCCCTCGCGCGGCCACCATTTGGCGAAATTCCGAAAGATGGTCCGTCACATCGCTACCGCCGCGCCCTGCCAGCGGAATCCAGCCATCGCCATAGGCGGCGGCGCGGCGCGCGGCATAGGGGAAGGCGCCCCCGACCAGGATCGGCGGATGCGGTTTCTGCACCGGCTTCGGCCAGGCCACCATCGGACCAAAATCCACCATTTCGCCATGATATTCGGCGGTGGATTTGGTCCAGATTTCCTTCATGGCCTCGATACGCTCGCGGGCGAGCTTGTGGCGAGTTTCGAATGCCGTGCCGTGATCGGCCATTTCCTCGGCGTTCCAGCCATTGCCGATGCCGAACAGAAAGCGCCCACCGGAAACCTGGTCGAGGGAGGCAACGAGCTTAGCCGTCTGGATCGGGTCGCGCTGCTGCACAAGGCAGACGCCGGTGGCGAGCTTCAGGGTTTTCGTCACTGCGCCGGCCATGGTTAGGCTCACGAACGGGTCCATCACGTCGTAATATTTCTTCGGCAGATCGCCGCCGCCGCCCCAAGGGGAGAGGCGGGAGGTCGGGATATGCGAATGCTCCGGCGCCCAGATCGATTCGAAGCCGCGTGCCTCCAGCGCACGCGCCAGGTCGGCGGCAGACATAGAATAATCGGTGAAGAACATCGATGCGCCGAAATGCATTTTTTTGCCTCATACTATGATTCATGGGGGAGTGTGGGCTGGATGGTGAGAGGGCTCAAGGGTCCACTGATGAAACTGCCTGTTAACCAGGGTACGGATAGAACCGGGCCGTGGAATACATTCGTAGGCAAGAAGCACCGAAACCGATCCAGATGTCCGGCCAATCTCTCTATCCCGACTAATTTGCCGCCAATCTACTACCGCGTATTCTGCTGACCCCCCGGTTGGTGGTGGATATGGGGTACAATATTGGCGCGCGGACGATCACAGATGGCAGGACCAGCCTTCTCTTTCGTAATGCGGGCGAGTAGCGCGCCCGGCTGTTGCAACTGATCAATTTTTCGGAAATGGCGAGTGGGATCGCCGGTGCCGCGAGCAATTATGTGGCGCGGCAGCACATGCTGGCGGATCAGGTGGCTCCGCGCCTAGCTTGGTATGGTGATTTATGGGCACGTCGGAAAGCATTATCGGCCGCGTTGCGTATGGGCGTGCACTTTGCCGGGTTTGAGTTAGGGCGCGGTGGAGGCTGTCTCCGTGTTTGACGGCGCGGTCGCGGCGCGCCCGGCGACACCCACAGCCAGCAAACGCAGCATGAAAAGGGCGCGCGCGTGTATCAAGGTTGTGCATCCCGGGCGGCGCGGTGATATTCTCGATTGGGCATCATATCGGTGGCCGAGGCCATGCGGTTGGACAGGTTGAAAAACGCCGCCGCCTCCGCGATGTCGAAAATATCCTCGTTGGAAAATTCGTGCTTACTCAGCGCGTCGCGATCGGCATCTTCCATCAAATGTGGCGTGGCGGTGAGTTTCCAGACGAAGTCCAACATGGTGCGCTGACGCAGTGACAATTCCGCAACGCGGTAATTCAGCGCCAGCATCTCTCCCAACTCGGGGTCTCCAGAGAGTTGTCGCACCGCCGCACCATGCGCGACCAGGCAGTAATAGCACCGGTTAGCCGCGGAAACCACGACGGCGATCATCTCCCGTTCCAGCTTGGTAAGGCCGGACGGGGAAAGCATAATATCGTTATACATCTGCATGAAATGGCGTAGCCGCTGTGGCTTCAGGCTATAGGTACTGAAGACGTGCGGCACAAAACCCAATTTTTCGACGCATTTGCTCCAGAGCAGCCGAAGGTCCTCGTCAAGGGTCTCGGGACTGGGAACGCCGAGTTTAGAAATATGGCCGGGCTGAGGCATCAGTCCAGCACTTCCTTGTTGACGACGTTGTCGCGGATGATCTGGCCGTCCAGCACGCTGAGCATATTCCGCGCGGTTTGTTCAGCCATGGCAGCGATGGCTTCCACCGTGACGCCGGCCATGTGCGGCGCGGACAACACGTTGGGCAGGGAAAGGAGATGATTGTTTTTTGGCGTGGGTTCCATGTCAAACACATCCAGCCCAGCGCCCGCGATATGGCCCGATGTCAGGGCATCATACAGCGCCGGCTCGTCGATGATACCGCCGCGAGCGGTGTTGACTATATAGGCACCTTTCTTAACCTTGGCGAATCGAACGGCATCGAACAGCCCAATGGTGCTGGCACTTTTCGGCGCGTGAATGGTAATAAAATCGGCGCGCGCGACCGCAGCGTCGAGATCGACGACTGGCTCATGCCCGGCGCCCGAGATCATGCCCTGCGGCACGAAGGGGTCATAGACGATCGTGTGCATATCCAGCGCGGCGGCCTTGCGAGCGGTGCGCGTGCCGATACGGCCATAGCCGATAACGAGCAGCGTTTTGCCAGACAATTCCATCGGCACGGCGTTGAAGCGATCCATCCATTTACCGTCCTTCACCATGCGGTCCAGCGCGGCATGGCGTTTAGCGAGGGCGAAGATGAAGGAAATTGCCTGCTCGGCGACCGATGTCGAATTGGCGATCCCCGTGGTCATCAACGGAATTTTCCGCGCCGACAAAGGTGGAATTTCCACTGCGTCGAAGCCGACACCGATACGCGCGACGACTTGCAGAGCCGGAGAGACAGCGGCTTCCGACGCCTTGAAGGGCGTAGCCGACAACGCGATGGCATTAGCATCTGCCAGTATCGGGCGCAAATCGGACAGGGTGATGTCGACGGGATAAACAACCATCTCGATATCATCGCGGGCGCGCAGGATATCGACGCCCTGCTTGCCGAGATTGGAGGGGACTAAAACTTTTTTTCGATTGGGGGCCATGGATTTTCTCGTTCTCGTCAGGATTTAAAGTGTCTTTTGCAGGTCGGCGACATATTTGCGGTTATGCCGTGGGCTGAGCCAGACCTCATTCATCACCAGATGGCGCGGTAAGCAGGCGATGTAGCAGATCAGGTTGCCGCAATCTTCCGACTGTACCATAAGCGCGCGCATTTCCGGGCTCACCGGATTGGGCCGGCTGTCCAGGATTGGTGTCGCGACCTCGCCGGGCAAAAACACGGTGGAGCGGATGCCGTTGATGCATTCCTCCATGTTGATCGTGTGGCTCATCGCCACCACGCCATGCTTAGCGGCGCCGTAGAGCGGGCCGGAGAATCCGCCGGGATTGCGCCCGGCTATGGAAGCGGTGTGGACCAGAAGCCCATCACCTTGCGGGCGCATGATTTCCAGTGCGGCATGCGCGACAAAGGCGGCGGCTGTCAGATTGCCGTCCAGCATCGTCTCGATGCCTTCATAGGAGATCTGGTTCCAGTGCCGCGGCGTGATATTCACTCCGGCATTGTTCACCAAGATATCCAGCCTTCCATGCGTGGCCTTGATATGTTTGGCGATACGGGCGACGTCATCCTTGCGGGTCATGTCGCCGTTCTGCACATCAGCGTTGCCACCTTTTTGCATGATGCGCGCGGCGACGCCTTCCAACAGCACGCGGCGACGCCCGCTCAGGACGACTGTCGCGCCTTCCTCCGCCAGCACGGTGGCGGCGGCCTCGCCAATGCCGGTGCCAGCACCGGTCACCCAGGCGATTTTTCCGGTTAGTTTGGTCACGTCGTCCTCCATCCCGAAACTGGGCCATGGCAATGGCAGAAATTCAGCGCGGGGTCCAACGCCCCCCTCGGCAGCGCGGTCAGGGAGAACGAGGGGTCCAGCGACGCAGCGACAGGGCGTTCAGCACCACAGAGGCCGACGACAGGGCCATCGCGGCGCCGGCCAAGGTCGGGGTCAGCAGGCCAAAGGCGGCCAGCGGAATGCCGATAACGTTGTAGACAAACGCCCAGAACAACCCCTGGCGGATTTTCGCTTGCGTGCGCCGTGCGATATCGAGTGCCTGCGGCACCAGCATCGGGTCGCCGCGCATTAGGGTGATACCGGCGGCGTGCATCGCCACGTCGGTCCCGGTCGCCATCGCCATGCCGACATCGGCCGCCGCCAGCGCCGGTGCGTCGTTGACGCCATCGCCCACCATGGCCACAGGCGCCTGCTTCCGCAACGCGACGACACGCGCCGCCTTGTCCGCGGGCAGCACGTCCGCCTCTACCTGTTTCATGCCGAGTTTCGCCGCGATTGCCTGCGCGCTGGCCTGGTTGTCGCCGGTCAGCATGACGCTGCTGATACCGTCCCGGGCGAGCTGGGAGATGGCGGCGGCGGCGCTGGGTTTTACAATATCCCCGAAGGCGAGCAGGCCGCGCACACGCCTGTTCGGCGCCACCTCCGCCAGCCAGGAAACGGTGCGCCCGGCCTTAGCCAGTTCCCCCGCGCGCGCTTCCATCCCGGCGGGATCGATGCCGTGCTGGCGCAACAGGGCGAGCTTACCCAGCAGCAGGGTCCGGCCGGCGACATTGGCCTGCATACCATGGCCGGGAATGGCGTACACTAGGCTGGCAACAGGCGGTTGCAGGCCGCGCGCGTTGGCTGCTTGCAACACGGCGCGCGCCAGCAGGTGCTCGCTGCCCGCCTGCACGGCGGCGGCGTCGGCCAGCAGATCGTCCTCGTTACCGTCCAGCGCCACCATGGCGGTGATCTCCGGCCGACCCATGGTCAAGGTGCCGGTCTTGTCGAACACCACGAGGCGCACGGCATGGGCGCGTTCCAGCACGTCGGGGTCCTTGATCAGGATGCCGTGCCGCGCGGCGATGCCGGTACCGGCGAGGATGGCGGTGGGGGTGGCAAGGCCGAGCGCGCAGGGGCAGGCAATGACCAGCACGGCCACGGCGCGGAGGATGGCGGATTCTGTCGGCATGCCGCTCAGCAGCCAGCCGACCAAAGTGAGCTGGGCGATCAGCAGGACGACTGGCACGAAGACCGCCGAGACACGGTCCACCAGTCGTTGGATGTCCGACTTGGCGCCTTGCGCGTCCTCGATCAGACGAACTATACGCGACAACACGGTCTCCGCCCCAATGGCGGTGGTCTCGACGCGCAGCAGGCCGGAGCCGTTGATAGCACCACCGGTTACGCGGTCGCCTGAACCTTTGGAAACCGGCAGGTTTTCGCCAGTGATATGAGCTTCGTCGACCTCGCTGTTGCCCTCGATGACGCGACCATCCACGGGGATGCGTTCGCCGGGGCGAATGATGGCGATGTCGCCCACCACCACGCGTTCCAGCTTGATTTCCACTTCGCTGCTGGCGCGGAAAACATGGGCGGTGGCGGGCCGGAGTTTTGTCAGCGCGCGAACGGCGGCGATGGCGCGGTGCCGCGCGCCGGTTTCTAGCGCCTTGCCCAGGCGTACCAAGGCGATGACGACGGCGGCGGCTTCGAAATAAAGTTCGCCGCCGGCCGCCATTTCATAAAGACTGAGGCCGAAGGCGGCGGAAGTGCCCAACGCGACCAGAAGATCCATATTGCCGGCCCTGGCGCGGACGGCGCGGAAGCTGGCGGCATAGAAGCGGGCTCCGAAATAGAATTGCACCAGGCTGGCGAGGAGAAGCTGCACCCAGCCGGGCAGTATCAGTTGGATATCAAACGCCATGAAGCCCATCGGCAGCGCCAGAATGGCGGCGAGACCAAGGGCGATGAGAGCCTCGACCATGTCGCGCCGGTCGCGCGTATTGGCGTTGTCCGTGCCGGCGGCGGTATCGGGGCGGAAGGCGTGAGCGTCGTAGCCGGCGGCGCGCACGGCATTGGCCAGGCTATCAGCGGTCACACCTTGCGTGGCGTGAATGCTGGCGCGCTCGGTGGCCAGGTTAACCTCGGCGCGTTGCACGCCTGGAACGCGGGACAGCACTTTTTCTACTCGCGCGACACAGCTGGCACAGGTCATGCCCGCGATGTCGAGCGTGATGTCCCAGGTATCCGCCGTGGCGGCGGGCGGCTTGACGGCTTGGTTCATTCGCAGGCTTCGCATTCATGGTATTCTGGCCCGGCCATGACGCGAATCAAGACGTCGCGATGGGGCGGTGCTAGGTTTTCCTCGCAAGGAGAATGGCGATGCAAGTATTCCGAGTGCCCGACATGACCTGCGGTGGCTGCGTGCAGGCGATCACCAAGGCGGTCAGGGCAGCAGACCCTGCGGCGGCGATCGCCGCCGATGTGCCGACGCAGCTGGTGCGTATCGAGAGCGCGCGACCGGCGCCCGAGCTGGTCGCGGCCATCGAAGCGGCAGGGTTCACGCCGGAGTTGCTCACCACCCACGTCTGACGGTTCAGCGAGCTGGCGCGGGCGTTGCCGGCGCGCCGACCGCAGGCCGCGGCGTGGTGGAGCATGGGAAGCGTTGGGTCAGGAATTTCATCAGGGTGGCGAAGGGCGCGCCGTTCTTCTCGCCCGGCCTAGCGTCGGTCCAGCGAACGAATTCCGTCAAGGTGGTGCGGCGCGTGGGGTCGCCGGTGATGCAGAAGGCCCGTGTGGCCCCCGCCCCGGCGGCACGAACGCGTTCAAGCTCCGCGCTGACGACGCCTTGGGCGAAGCCGTGACAGAAATTTTCCTTGGCGGCATAATGTAAATCGGAAGGCTTGGCGGCGCAGAGCGCGGCGAGCTCGCCTGCATTGCGTACTTCGATAACAAACTCTCGCCCTTCCCGGCTCACTTGGGCACGCGCGGGCGCGGGGAATGCCAGATCAGCCATCAGAACGGCGGCGAGGGTCAAACGGAACAGCTGCATAGAGGTCGTTCTCCGTAGTGGGGCGAGCCGCGAGCCGGCGCTGGTCAGTAAGTCGTCGGCTGGACCAAAAACTCAACCCCACCATTTCCGCCATCCGGGGGCCGGCAGATCGCAGGCCGGGCAGTCATCGCTGCAATGGCCCCATTCGTGCAGATGGGTGCGATCACCGAGATAACAGGAACGTGATTCGGTACGGATCAGTTCGACCAGCGCATCGCCACCCAGATAGTGTGCCAGCGCCCAAGTGGCCGGCCTATCGTACCTCATCAACTGGGTTTCCAGCACGAAGCAACGGGCCATGCCGGTAGACGAGGGCGTCGGCGCAGGTGAGAAACAACAAATTGCGGCCTGAGGCGAAGATATTTGGCAGGCCAGCCCGCTCGCATGGTGATCTCGGCTTGCGAGGTGGCGTCGAACTGCCCAGTTGGGCGATGGTAGCTGTCAGATCAACCATGTGGTCGGCGCCGAGTTTTTCGCTCCAGCTGTTCAGCCGCGCGACGTCCTGGCGCAGCGGTTCGTGGCAACCAAGTTCCACCGCATGGCGCTGGCCATAGGCAAACCCGATCGTCTTCACCCGAGCAAAGCAGACCAGCGCCCAGGCGAGGCACGTCCCGGCATCCTGGCTGCCGGAGAACAGCACCAAGGCGGTTTGATCCATTATCTTGCACCCTCTTCGCTTTGGTGCGGTGAGTGCCTATTCTCTTCTCATGGATCTCGATTTTTCCGAAGACGAAATTCGCCGCTATTCCCGCCATATCCTGTTGCAGGATGTCGGCGGCATTGGCCAAGCGAAGCTGAAAGCTGCGAAGGTGCTGCTGGTGGGGGCGGGCGGGCTTGGGTCGCCGCTGGTGCTCTATCTGGCCGCCGCCGGGATAGGTCGGATCGGGATCGTCGATCACGACACCCTGGAACTGTCCAATTTGCAGCGCCAGATCGCGCATACCACGGCGCGGATCGGGCAATCGAAAGCTATTTCGGCGGCGGAAACCGCGCTGGCGATCAATCCAGAAATACGGATTGATGCCCATGTCACGCGGCTCAGCGCGGAAAACGTGGCGGCGCTGATCTCCGAGTACGATCTGGTGTGCGACGGGACGGATAATTTTGCCACCCGCTTCCTGATCGCCGATGCCTGCGTCCTGGGGCGCAAAACACTTGTCTCCGCCGCTGTGCTCCGATTCGAGGGCCAGCTATCGGTGTTCAAGCCGCATGCGCATGCGGGAGGGCCATGTTACCGCTGTCTTTATCCGGCACCACCGCCGCCAGGTCTGATACCGTCCTGTTCGGAGGCCGGCGTGCTGGGCGCCGTGACCGGGGTGATGGGCACCTTACAGGCGACCGAGGTGCTGAAGGAAATTCTCAGCGCCGGCGATTCCCTGTCGGGCCGGTTGCTGGTCTGGGATGCGCTGGCCAGCCGGTTTCGTACCATCCGACTGCGCAAGGATCCGCAATGCGCCCTGTGTGGAACGGCGCCGACGATTCGCGACCTTTCAGCGCATGGGGATGTTCCGGATCCGGTCTGTGCGGTCTGAGGCGCTTCATCTGGGTATTCTGCTGATCTCCGGCAATCATGCCCGGGCGCATTATGCCTTTGTCCTCGCCACCGGGGCGGCGGCGCTAGGGCGGAGGGTAACTTTGTTCGCCACCAATGACGGCTGCCATGCGCTGCTGGCGGATTGGTCGGGGCTGGCGGATTCGGGGCGCGACGCGGTGCTGGTGGGGCGCGGCGTGGCGGGATTGGCGACGTTGCGCGACGCGGCGCGGGAGCTGGATTTACGTATGATCGCCTGCGAAGCTGGCCTGCGCGGCGAGGGACTGGAACATGCGGCGCTGTTCCCCGGCGTCGAAATCGCCGGTGTGGCGACATTTCTAGCGGCCGTCGGGGGCGGGCAATTTCTTTCGCTGTAAGCATGTTCTGGACCCGATTCGCCTGTGATTGGCACAAGAGCAGGATGTTCGGGTCGCTGGTGCGCGTGGTAATGATGGGGGTGATGCTGGCCAGCGAGCCGGTAGGTGCGCAAACAGGCGCATTGCCCATTCCGCCACCCGCGCCGCCGCGGCGGCCCGATACGGTTCAGGCGGCCCCGACGCGCCCGGCATCGCCACCGCGCACCCCCCCCGCGCACGTCGGTTCCAACCGGCCGGCCTCCCCCGTGGTGACGGCCCCGCCGCGCGACAATGCACAACGGCCTGCCCAGACGGCGCGCCCCGCCGTCCCCGTCCCGCCGCCGGAGGTACCCGCCCCGGTGGAGCCGGTGCTCGAACCCGGCAAGGGCAGCGTGACCAATCTGCCGATCCCGCGCTTTGCCGCATTGAAGACCGACGAGGTCAATCTGCGTACCGGGCCAGGCCAGCGCTATCCTGTGGACTGGGTCTACAAGCGGCGCGATCTGCCAGTGCAGATCGAGCGGGAATTCGATGTCTGGCGGCTGGTGCGCGATCCTGAGGGCGTGAAGGGTTGGGTGCATCAAGCCACGTTGACGGGACGGCGGACCTTCTTCGTCCTGGGGGAGGAACGCGCGATGCGTCGGCAGGCCTCCGACGACGCGGGGGTGGTGGCGCGGCTAAGGCCCGGGGTGGTAGGTTTGCTGAAGCGATGCGAGGTGGACGCGGCGTGGTGCCAAGTGCAGGTAGGAGAACATAAAGGCTGGATGAAACGCTCTGAGCTTTGGGGCGTCCTGGGTCGTGAAGCCGTGAACTGAACGGTTGGAAAATCGCGATTGAAACGCTAGGCTACGCGCATGGAAAAGTCAGCGAACAAAGACGTTCTCCGTGCCTCCCATGACCTGGGCGGCGTGTCGAAATTCATGTGCGAGCCCGTGGACATCGAACCGCATGCCTTCACCGATTTCGACCGAGAGGTGGATGCGATCCGCCAGATCCTCGACATGAAGAAGGTGATGAGCGTGGACGAGCTGCGCCGCGGGATCGAGGCGATTCCGGAAGCTGAATATCATCAGCTATCCTATTACCAGCGCTGGATCCGTTCTATTACTGATAACCTCCTGACGCGGGGCGTGATTACCGAAGCCGAATTGCGCGTGGCCTTGGAGGCGGGGCGGTGACTTTCTCGTCGGGCCAGAAAGTGCGGGTAAGACTGGATTGGCCTGAGACGCGCGGGCCGTGCCATATCCGTACACCGCATTATCTGCGCGGGGAACCGGGCGTGGTGGTGCGCCATCTTGGCGATTACCCGAATCCCGAGGATCTCGCCTTCGCGCGCCCAGCGGAGATGCGCCCGCTCTATCACGTCGCGTTCGATCAGACCGCTGTCTGGCGCAGCGGGCGCGCGGGTGACGAACTGCTGGTGGAAATCTACGAACATTGGCTGGAACCGTTATGAGCATCCTAGACACCGCCCTGCTGGAGACCGACACCGATCGCCTGCTGGCGGCCGTCCGCGTCCTGCTGACCAGCAAGGGGATTCTTTCGCCCGAGGAAATCGCCGAACGGATTGCCGTAACCGATAAAGGCTCGCCTGCGCAGGGGGCACGCATGGTAGCCTTAGCCTGGACCGATCCGGCCTATCGCGCGCGCCTGCTGGCGGATGGGACGGCGGCGGCAGAGGAAATAGGCATCATGATGCGCGGCATGCCGCCTCTGGGCGTGCTGCAGAATACCGCGTCCGTGCACAACCTCGTCGTTTGCACGCTTTGTTCCTGCTATCCGCGCGCGGTCCTGGGCTATCCGCCCTTCTGGTTCAAATCCGCAGCCTATCGCGCCCGCGCGGTGCGCGATCCACGCGGGCTTATTGGTGAATGGGGCACACAGCTGGCGGACGGTGTCAAAGTGCGGGTGGTGGATTCGACCGCCGATTACCGCTGGATGGTGTTGCCTATGCGTCCCGCCGGAACGGAGGGCTGGAGCGCCAGGCAACTGGCCGCGATCGTGCGCGAGGGCGATATGATCGGGGTAACAATACCCGCCGTGCCGGGCTGAGCGATTCGGCGCCGGCGCGATGACCCTCGCCGAGCGGAACGGGACCAGCGTCTTTTTCTAAGTCGTGATCAGTGGCCGGCCTCGCTGCGTGGCTGGGTCGGTCGGCATGCCCCAGACCGTGGTGCCGCGCAGACTGTTGCGCAGCATGCTCGCCAGAGAGGCGCAGCCCGATTTCAGCACGTGGATCGAGCAGTTTCGCTTTGCCCGCAATCGGCCATAGGTGCTGCGCCGCCTGCATGGCACATACTCGATGGCGACCACCTGGTAAAATATCGCGGCACGCACGGCCAAGCCATGTGGTAACCCGGTATATCCGCTTCGGCGATGCTGCTGCTCAGACTGAACCTAAAACATAAGATCCGGGTGCGCGATCCTGTAGCACGCGCCTTGTCGGATTATAACTACTTCGCCTGGGTTCTCTCTGTCGCCCAGCTTGGCGGCAATGGCATCGCCACGACCTCGCGATGGCGGCAGGGCAGCATGATTTCTTCGGCTATCTGACCTTTCAGAATGAGTATCGCGCCACCTATGGCAATGTCGCCGCGCGTTATGTGTTCGGCGGCGTGAAAGTGGGCGCGCCGTTGGCCTTCATCCGCAAACATTGTTTTTATATCGGCTCGATCGAGCGGTTAGACCTGCTCCTGCATGCCCCGGGAGGGGAATTTGGCACGCGGCTGAACATGCGGCGCGACGCGAGGCAACCTCGCTGGGAGCATCCAACCGGGCCGTCCTTGAACGCGTCTACGGCCGCGATATCGCGATCTATGAAGCGGTGCGCGCGCTGGAGATGAAATCTGGTCGATACTAGGCCCTACCTGTGGGCAGCGCCCCACCCGGCATCAATGCCCCGGATTGGCCTTGGCGAAAGCGGCCTTCTGCTCCGTCGTCGCCTCTTTCTGGTATTTCGCCTGCCATTCCTTATAGGGCATGCCGTAGACGATCTCCCGCGCATCCGGATCGGCGATGCTTATGCCCTGTTCGGCGGCGCCCTCGCGATACCAGCGCGACAGGCAATTACGGCAGAAGCCAGTCAGATTCATCATATCGATATTCTGCACATCAGTGCGCTCGCGCAGATGCGCCACCAGCTTGCGGAAGGCGGCGGCCTCCAGTTCGGTCTGCGTTTCCTTTTCGAGCTTGGGGGTGGACATCGCGATCTCCTATCTTCTGTGCGCGCGGCATAAGTGGTGCGCGCAATGTGGCTTAGCCATAGTAGCACGCGAAGAATTTGGAGACAGGGTACATGGGCTGGACCGATACCGAGGCGCGCGGCGCGCTGCGGCGGATTTTTGACGCTGCGGTGGCGGCGGCGGACCCGCGCCTGATCCTTGCCGCACATCTGCCGGCGACGCCACCGGGCGGGCGGATCGTGGTGGTTGGCTGTGGCAAGTCGGCTGCGGTCATGGCGGCTACGCTGGAGGACGCCTGGCCGGACGTTGCGCTCACTGGCGTGGTGATCACCCGCTACGACCACGCCGTGCCGACACGGAAAATACGGGTAATCGAAGCATCGCATCCGGTGCCGGACGCGAATTCCGAGGCCGGCGCACGCGCCGTGCTGGCAGCGGTGCAAGGGCTGGGGCCGGACGATCTGGTGATCGCGCTGATCTCCGGCGGCGGCTCGGCGCTGATGGCGCTGCCGGCGCCGGGCCTGACCCTGACCGACAAGCAGGCGGTAAACCGCGCCCTGCTGGCCTCCGGCGCGACGATCACGGAGATGAACGCCGTCCGTAAACATCTCTCCGCCATCAAGGGTGGGCGGCTAGCGACAGCGGCATTCCCGGCGCAAGTTTTTACCTTGGCCATATCGGACGTGCCGGGGGACGATCCGGGCGTAATCGCATCCGGCCCTACCGTGCCCGATGCGACAACGTTTGCCGACGCACGGGCGCTGGTGGCGCGCTGTGGAATTTCGTTGCCCGCGCATGTGGCGGCGCGGCTGGAGCAGGACGCGGACGAGACACCGAAACCCGGTAGCCTGGAGCGGGCGGAATTTCGCCTTATCGCCACCCCCGCCATGGCGCTCGCTCGAGCGGCGGAGGAAGCGCGCGGCCTGGGCCTCTTCCCAATCATCCTTGGCGACGCGCTAGAGGGAGAGTCACGCGAAATGGGCATCGTGATGGCCGGTATCGCCCGCTCCATCCAGACCCATGGCCAGCCGGCGGCCGCACCGGCGATCCTGCTCTCGGGCGGCGAGACTACAGTTTCTATCGGCACCGGTTCCGCCGGTCGCGGCGGGCGCAACACCGAATTCCTACTCGGCTTAGCCATAGCGCTGGGTGGCACCCCAGGCATTTGGGCGGCGGCGGCCGACACGGACGGCATCGACGGCACCGAAGACGCGGCCGGCGCCATCGTCACTCCCGACACGCTGGCCCGCGCACTAACCCAAAATATAGACCCGCGCGCCACCCTGGCAGCCCATGACAGCTATGCCCTATTTGACGCGATCGGGGATCTCATACGCACCGGGCCGACCTTGACCAATGTGAACGATATTCGTGCCATTCTAGTGACCTAAACGACAAAAGGCGAAAAATGCCCTCCCGCCCGAGAATCCGCCGCCGCCGCCGCACCAAGATCATCGCCACCCTCGGCCCCGCCTCCGCCACGCCGGAAATAATGGCGCGGCTGTTCCATGCCGGCGCCGATGTGTTTCGCTTGAATTTCTCCCACGGCACGCATGAGGATCACGCTGCCCGCATCGCGATGATCCGAGCGCTGGAGGAAAAAACCGGTCGCCCGATCGGCATCCTGGCCGATGTGCAGGGACCGAAACTGCGCATCGGCACATTCAGCGGCGGGCGTGTACATTTGCAAACCGGACATACATTCCGCCTCGACCTGAATGCCACGCCAGGTGATGCCAGGCGGGTTAATCTGCCGCATCCGGAAATTATTTCCGCCGCCACCATTGGCTCCACCCTGCTGCTCGATGATGGCAAGTTACGCCTACGCGTCGTCCACAAGCGCGCCGATGCGCTGGAGACCGAAGTGGTGGTCGGCGGCCAGCTTTCGGATCGGAAGGGCGTAAATGTCCCTGATGTGGTGCTGCCGATCCCGGCGCTGACGGCAAAAGATCGCGCTGATCTGGAATTCGCGCTGAACCATGGCGTGAACTATATCGGCCTCTCCTTCGTGCAACGCCCCGAGGACGTGGCGGAGGCGCGACAAATTATTGCTGGCCGCGCCTGGATCATGGTGAAGCTGGAAAAACCGCAGGCGCTGGAAAACCTGGACGCGATCCTGGCCCTGACCGACGCGGTGATGGTGGCGCGCGGCGATCTCGGCGTCGAACTACCGCCCGAGGAGGTGCCGCTGGCGCAAAAGCGCATCGTCCGCGCCGCCCGCCAGCTGGGCAAGCCGGTGGTGATAGCGACTCAGATGCTGGAATCCATGATCACCACGCCGACGCCGACGCGTGCCGAGGCCTCCGATGTTGCTACGGCGGTGTTCGATGGTGCCGACGCGGTGATGCTGTCGGGCGAAACCGCCGCCGGGCAGTTCCCGTTCGAGGCGGTGAACATCATGGACCGCATCGTCGCCCGCGTGGAGCAGGACCAGGACTGGCGGGTGGCGATGGATGCCAAACGGCCGGAGCCGGAACACGCGGTAGCAGATGCGATCGCCGCGGCGACGCGTCAGGTAGCCCACACGATCGCCGCGCGGGCAATTGTCGGCTTTACCTTCACCGGTGGCACTGTGTTGCGCATGGCGCGGGAACGCCCGCCCAGCCCGGTGATCGGCCTGACTCCGCTGGTTGACACTGCGCGCCGCCTCGCCGTGGTGTGGGGGGTGCATGCGGTCGTCTCGCCCGATGTGCATTCCCTGACGGAGGCCGTCACCCGCGCCTGCCGCGTCGCGCTGACGGAAGGCTTCGCGCAGCGTGGCGAGGCAATCGTGGTGACCGCCGGCGTTCCGTTCGGCCAGTCCGGCACTACCAACGCGTTGCGCGTGGCCACGGTGAAATAAGTGCGCGTTAAATCCTTGTGGAAACGCCGCGCCTCCCGCACCTTGCCAAAGAGGCCCCCACACCCGTTCCACCGGCAAGGATTGGTCGATGCTCGCAACATCCATCGCCCTCCGACTGGCCCGCCGCTTGGCTCACCGCGCATCAGGGCTGGCGTATGGCGATGCGGTCGGCTGTCATCGGCGTAGGAGTCTACACCCTTTTTTTTATTCTGCCCGCGCGCGACGGGCCGACCGATATCGACCTCGCGCGCCCTATTGCAAAGACCGCATTCAGCCGCCCGTCATGCCATCCGCCGGCAATGCGATCACCCTCAGCCACGCGACCTTGCGCAAGGCAGCGGTGACTCGAATTTTCTGGGTGCTAGCCGGCACGCTCTTCATCTGCGGCCTGTCCACTACAAGTGGTTATCAACCAGCATTCATTCCGTTCTGCACCGATAATAGCGTCGGCACCGTCGCCGCGGCCTCGTTCCTGGCGATGATAGGGGCATCCAATTTCACTGGCATTATCTGCTCCGGCTGGCTGTCGGACCACTTCGATAATCGTATGGTGCTGGCGTGCTATTACGGCTTTCGCGGCTTGTCGCCGGCCTGCTGCGCGATGCCTATTCCACCTACCTGCCCGCCTATTTCGCCCAAAATATTGTCTGCCTGATCGCCACCATCGCCGTCTACAACGTGGGCTATATCCGTATCGCGACCACCCACACAGTGAGGTAAAAATGGAAATCCAGCAAATCACCGACCTGCGTGATGAAGCCGATGAACTGGCGCGCCTACTGGCCACGCTCGCACCGTCCGACTGGGACCGTCCGACCCTGTTCAAACAATGGACGATCAACGATGTCGTACAGCATTTGCACATCGCTGATGTTATGGCCTTCAACTCCGTCACCGACCCAGATGGCTATGATGCGCTGATGGCGGATATCGACGCGCAGCGCGCTAAGGGCCTGACCCGCGTACAGGAAACCCGCCAGCGCCTGGGCGATCTGAAAGGCGAGAAATTGTGTGCGCACTGGCTTACTTACCTGGCCGGTCTGTGTGACGCCCTGGCAAACCGCGACCCAAGAGACCGTCTAAAATGGCCCGGTCCCGGCATGGGCGTGCGCATGTTCACCACCGCGCGACAGATGGAAACCTGGGCGCATGGCCAGGCAATTTACGATCTGGTGGGCGTCGATCGCCCCCCCGTATTACCGCGCTTGCGCAACATCGCCGAGATCGGCGCGCGTACCTTCGCCTGGGCCTATCGCAATCGCGGCCTCGAAGTGCCCGTGGATGCCCCCTATATCCGGCTCACCACGCCCTTCGGAGATGTCTGGGAATGGCATACGCCATCGGATACAAATGCCATGACTGGCGATGCGCTAAGTTTCTGCCAGGCCGTCACGCAAATCCGCAACGCCGCCGACACCAACTTAACGATAACCGGGGAAACCGCGCGCTACTGGATGCGCATCGTGCAATGCTTCGCCGGCCCGCCAGAGACGCCCCCGGCGCTGGGATCGCGTCACAAGTCTGCCATGTGAAGACCGCCGTCGCCCCCCCTATCACCGGAAATTTGACGATTTGCTGCATGCCTACCGTGACAGTGCGCGGTGTTGGATATTGGCGCCGATGGGGGCATAGTCGACGCTTATTCCCGCCTGATCTATCCAGACATCGCGCTGGTCTGCGTGGAGTCCCATCCGGCAACTCACGCCATTCTGGAGCGCAACGCCACCATGATCGGCAATTGCCAGGTGCTGTAGTTTCGTTGCAACATATCATTCAGATTGGGGTCTTCTATCTAGGCGACAGCAGCGAAGAAAATTCGATGGGCATCCTGCCAGATCGAGCTGGTCGGCTTCTGATGCTGGATTCGGCAACCATGGCCATGATGTTGTCGCAGTAGGATTTCTAAATCATTAAAATTGACCCTGAAGGTACTGAAAGTTCCATAATACTGAGCCTGCGTGCGCAGCTGGCGTCGTGGCAATGACTTTACTAAAATTTCACAGGGACATGGATCGGTGGGTTATGGGTGCGATTCTGACGGTAATGCATTTTCTCCGACAGGCTAGCGTCATGTTGCCACATCAGAGCGTAGTATGCTTCGTGCACCAATCCCATGTGCATGCCATTTCTCCCTATCAGTCGTTACCCTGAGATGTTCATATATGTCGGCTGCGGTGATGGCGAAGGTCTGCGCGTTTACCAGGCGAACAATGCCTATACATCCTGGCAAACGGTGCAGCATCTGCCAATGGAAGATCCCTTGGTGCGCTTCGTTCCATACGCGAATAAAAAAATGCTTTATTGCCTGCATGCGGTACGTCCACTCGTCAGCGCCTTCGCCATCGATCCGCATACGGGAAAACTGCGCCTAGTGAACCGGGTCAATGCGGGCGGGCTGCATCCCGCGGGCGCGGCATTAAGCCGCGACGGAGGCTTTCTCCTGGTCGCCCATGCCGATAGCCCGCATCTGGGTATCATTCCGCTCGCCGCCGATGGCGCGTTATGTCCTGCCAAGCCGACAATCACTCTGCCCGGCCAGGCCCGCGCGCTAGACGTAACGATGGCCCCGAACGGGCGCTTTGCTATCATCACCGATGCGGGCGAAAACAAACTCTGCGTGCTGCGTTTCGACCCCACTTCCGGCCTGGCCAACCAGCACCAAGTCATCCGCGCCCGCCTCGGTGACGCGCCGCATCGGGCAGTATTCCATCCCACCATGCCCCTGCTTTATGTCAGCAACAAAGGCAACTCCACCGTCACCGCATATCACTGGAACGCTATCGAGGGACGTATCAGCTTTGCGCAATCGATTCGTACCATTCCGTCCGATTGGAACAACATAAATATCGCGGCCGATATCACGATCAGTCCGGATGGACGCTATCTTTATTTGGCCAATCTGGGTCATGACAGCATAGTAATTTTTGCCATCCAACCTGGGCGCGGAAAACTGTTCATGCGCGCGCGTGAAGCCCCTGGCCACACGCCGCACGGCTTAGCGTGGTCTACTGACGGCACAAATTTTCTAGTCGCCAATCGCGACGGAAATAGCATCGCTCGCTATGGCGTTATTCTCGCCAATGGTATGCTGACCCGTCAGGAACCCAATATCTCGGTCCCTCAGCCCACCGCCATTGCATGGATCGATTAAGCTCAGATTTCCGGGATGGTATCGAATTCCCCTGTACGGTTCGTTGGAATTTGGTATGAATTTCAGTGTATTGTTGGCAGACGGAGCACGCGATCATGGAACACCCAGTGGGTGAACCAGATAACGCGGCCTTCGCCAATCCCGAGATCTATGAATTTCTGGAAGCGGAGAGCTACAAATACACCATCCGGCTGCCGGCCAATGCGGTATTGCAGGAGAGCATCACTTAGTTGCTGACGCGTCCGCTCGGGCGGCCATCACTGGAGGTGCGCCGCTACCAGGCTAGCTTCAGCTACCAAGCAAAGTCATAGAACAAGCCGCGCCGGGTGGTCGCCAAGGCCGAATGGCATCCGGGCGCGCTGTGTCCATGCGTCGGCTTCATTGTGACCAACAGGACCCGCCCGGCCAAGTGGATCATCGCCTTCTACAACCAGCGCAGCACGGCGGAGCAATATATCAAGGAAGGCAAGAGCGGGGCCATCTGGACGCGGCTATCCCGTAAGCGGTTTACCGCCAACGCCGTGCGGCTGCAGCTGCATGCTTTGGCCTACAATCTGGCCAACTTCCTGTGCACCCTGGCGCCGCCGGAAGCCGTGAAGTATTGGTCGCTGACGACGCTGCGAGATCGTCTGGTGAAGATTAGCGCCAAAATTGTTCGGCTCGCCCGGTCGGTTACGTTTCAGCTGGCCGAGGTGATGATCTCACGCAGGTTGTTCCAGCCCATCCTGTGAGCGATTGCGGCGCTTCGCCCCCCAGCGCCGGCCCGATGTTGGGGAGGGCCGTATCTCCGTAAGGTTGTCTGGACGCTCACAGGAGGCGCGCGTCCCAACGCAGACCTGCGGGCCAGGGTTGCCGGCGGCGGAGCACCCCTCGACAATTCGGCAAGGCTCCAGCTTACATCCGGGAACTGGCACGGTGCGGCTAAAGCCCGATCATGCACGCTTGACCATCCTTCGCGCGTCGCTACCTTAGCCGACAACAATCATTACGGAACTTGAAAAATGCCCAAAATCCTCGTCATCCACGGTGCCGGCATGAACATGCGCGGCAAGGCGCAGGTCGAGACCTTCGGCCCCATGACGCTTTCCGAATACGACACCAAGATCCGAGCCTTTGCCGCTGAGCTTGGCGTGGAGGTCGAAATCTTTCACTCAAACATCGAGGGTGAGATCATCAACAAAATCTACGCCGCGCATGAGGAAGGCGTCATCGGCGCCCTCTTCAACCCCGCCGGCTTCACCACCGGATACCGCTCGCTCAACGCCGCCATCACGCAGGTAAACTTCCCCACCATCGAGGTCCACATGTCCAACCCGGCCAAGCGCGGCACCAATTCCGAAATTCTCGCCGCCAGCCTCGGCGGAATCTCTGGCTTTGGCATTGCCGGCTACGCCCTCGGACTCCGCGGCCTGCGCGATCGCAACAAAACCTGATACAACATGCCGCACTGCCTCCTTCTCGGCATCAGCAGGTTCGCCGCGGCTCGTTATCGTGATGGCGATCCTCGCCCCGCCCGAATGGAATTGACCCCATGAACCGCGACCGCGCGCATTTCCTGCTTCTCAATATCGGCCATTTCCTCGACCATCTTTTTACCCTGGTCTTCGCCACCATTGCGGCGCTGACCCTCTCGCGCGAATGGAATGCCGACTACGCCACCCTCCTCGCCTACGCTACCCCGGGATTTTTCGCCTTTGGCTTGTTCGCCCTGCCCGCCGGCTGGCTGGCCGACCGCTGGAGCCGCGACGGCATGATGGTCGTCTTCTTCATAGGCATCGGCTTTTCCTCCATCGCCACCGGCTTCGCCTCCACGCCCTTGCAACTCGGCATCGGCCTGTTCTGCATCGGCATCTTTGCCGCCATCTATCACCCGGTCGGCCTTGCCATCGTCACCGCGCGCTGGCGTAATACCGGCATCCGCATCGCGGTCAATGGCGTGTTTGGCAATCTCGGCGTCGGCGGCGCCGCATTGATCGCCGGCGCACTGATCGACCACAGTGACTGGCGCGGCGCCTTCATAGCGCCAGGCATTTTTTCCATTATCCTCGGCATTCTCTACGCCGCGCTGCGCTGGCCAGAACTGAACACCAACACGGCGTCGAGAACCGCCACCGCGGAAACGGTCATCAGCCCAACGATGAAAGGCATTCTCCTGCGCGTCTCCATCATCGTCTTCGCCACCACCGCGCTCTCCTCCATTATCTTCCAGTCCACTACCTTCGCCCTGCCGAAAATTCTCGACGAACGCCTGCAAGACCTCGCCCGCTATCTGCGCGACGGCGAGGCCGCCACCACCATCGGCAGCCTCGCCTTTCTCGTCTTCGCCACCGCCTCCATGGCGCAACTGATCGTCGGTAAATTATTAGACCGCCTCGGCGCCCGCCCGGTCTTCATCACCGTCGCCATCATCCAGATCATCTTCTTCGCTCTCATGCCTGGCCTGCACGATACCTACGCCCTCGCAGTCGCTCTCGGCTTCATGCTCGGCGCCTTCGGCCAGATCCCCATCAACGACTACCTAATCGGCAAAATGGCCAGCGGCCCGCAACGCGCCTCCATTTACGGCATCCGCTACGTCGTCAGCTTCACAACCCTCGCTGCGGCCCTGCCTCTGATCGCCCTCGTCCATGCCAACTGGGGCTTCGATACCCTCTTCCTCATCCTTGCCACCACCGCCACCCTCATTCTTGCCATCGTCATCCGCCTGCCCCGCCAAATGCCAGTGATGAGTTAAGGGAGTTAAGGGAAGCTAGGGGCTCCACTCTTGGCCGGGTCCAGGGGCAGAGCCCCTGACCTTCCTTAACTTCCTTAGGTCGCCACCCGGCACGTGGTGGGCAGGACAGCGCGCAGGGCGGTGACGAGCGCGTCCATCATGGCTTCGGTGTGGAGTGGGCCTGGAGTGAAGCGCAGGCATTCTTTACCGCGTGGGACGGTGGGATAATTGATAGGTGTGGCATACATGTCGAATTTATCGAACAGCTGAAGGCTGATTTTCTTGCACAAGGCTGCCTCGCCCACATGCAGCGGCACGATATGGCTGTCCGAGGCGATGCGTGGCAGACCGGCATCATCGAATTTCCGTTTAAGCAGATCGGCGCTGGCGAATAATTTTGTGCGCAGCGTGGGGTCAGCGCGTACATGCCGCACCGCCGCCAGCGCCGCCGCGGCTACCATTGGCGGCAGCGACGTGGTAAAGATAAAGCCCGGCGCGAAGGACCGCACATAGTCAATAATCTCCGCGTCGCCGGCGATATAGCCACCATGGCAGCCGAACGCCTTGGCCAAGGTGCCTTCGATAATATCGATCCGCCCCGCCACTCCATCCAGTTCAGACACACCGCCGCCGGTAGGCCCATACATCCCTACAGCATGCACCTCATCCAAATATGTCATCGCCCCGAAGCGTTCCGCCAGGTCGCAGATTTTCGCCAGTGGCGCGATATCCGCATCCATCGAGTAAACGCTTTCGAATGCGATCATCTTTGGTGCGTCCACTGGTGCGCCCGACAGCAATACCTCCAGATGCGCCATGTCGTTATGGCGATAGATTTTACATTCTGCCTGCGCGCCCTTGATCCCGGCGATCATGGAGGCATGGTTCTTCTGATCGGAGAACACCTGCCACTTCACATCCGTGCCGGCGGGCCGCGCATTCAGCAACGTGGAAATCGCCGCCTGATTGGACACGAACCCGGAGGTAAAAAGCAACGCCGCCTGTTTCCCATGTAGGGCGGAAAGCTCGGCCTCCAAGGCCGCATGCACCGGGCTGGTCCCGCCGATATTGCGTGTACCGCCCGCCCCCACGCCCATCGCCCGCGCCGCCGCGCAGGCCGCCTCTACCAGCACGGGATGACCGCCCATGCCCAGATAATCGTTCGCCGACCACACCAGGATCCGCCGCCCGTCCGCCGCGCGGTAATACGGGTATCCCTCCGCCAGCTTCTCCAGCGCGACGAATTCCCGATAGCGCCCCTGTACTTGGATGTCGGCCAGCGCCGCGCGCGCGAAACTCCGGAAGGAATGGTTCATGCCCGCATCCATGCTTCTGCGGGGGCTCCAAGCACCCGCTCGGCGCTCCTCATAGCCAAGCCACGCTCGCCCGACTAGCGCGGGAAATCACATACAGCCCTGCCGCCCCGTCACGGCAGCACGTAACCTTGCGCACCCGAACCTGCACGGAGGCCTGCGATGCCTGCCATCCGTCACCTGCTCATCTCCGCGTTCCTGCTCGCCAACCTAGTTATCTGCAGCCTAGCCATGCCGGCACGGGTCCAAGCCCTCGCCGCCACCACGGACCTGCTATCTGTGCAGGCAGCTCCCGGCCCCCGCCCACCTTGGGCCAGCACACGCAAGAAGTACTCATGGAAATCGCCTACACCCTGAAACAAATCGCGGCACTCAGGGCGAAGGCGGTGGTCTAGAGAGGGGCGTTGCCCTGATACTCTTTAACGCGTCGGTCGCACGCTACCGCCAGCAGACCGGTCGGCAGGTCCTGATCGTCGGCGGCGCCACCGGCGCGTTCTACGCCCAGGGAACGATCCTCTCGGGTGATATCGATATCATCGCCGGTCTGGCCTTCGCCGAGACATTGCGTGCAGAAGGCTTCCAACCAGACAAAACACCAAAGGGGCTAAGCACGATCAAAGCATATCTGCATCTGGTAGTCCTGCAGATCGGACTTCAACTGGTCTCCGGCACCTTGTTCGAGGGCCGAACGGATCGCACCTTCCTGCAACCGGCTTCCTTATCGGGTCCGTTATAATCTTGCTGCCACCCATCGAAAATATGATCGCCGATCGCCTCGGTCAGTTTGCCGCCTCTGGGGAGCAGGACCTGGGCATGCACGTGCAGGCCCGCCTCACTCTTCGAACTTGCATCGGATGTGGCTAATTTGTATTTCTTGCGCCGCATCACCGACGAGGGCAGCGCCCCACGATCCTCGGCTTGGCATAAAAAGGACTGGATTTCGGACCATGCGCCCCGCCATCTCCCTACAGGACTTTGGGTGCGCCGCATGCAAGCCAAGCGGGCCCAGATCGCACCCATCCAGATACGCACCCGGGTCGCGGGCCTGGCGCCAAATCCAGCCAATTTCCGCCGCCCCCGCCTCACAACATATCGCCGTCCCCCATGTCAGACAGGTCGTCCTTTTCTTACAATTTAAACCGCCCTGTGACACGAGGATGCTCTCTTAACTAACGCCACTAAAGGAACGAACACCATGCGCATCAATCCTGGCAACAAAACCCCGCGCATCGTCACGGCGGAGGAAGCCGCGGGCGTGGTGAAATCCGGCGACTGGCTGGATTACGGCAGTGTCCTGGTGCAGCCCGATCTGTTCGATCACGCGCTCGCCGCGCGCAAGCTTGAACTGCGCGATATCAAGATCCGCTCCTGCATCTCCGTCCGCCCGCGCGCCGTGTTGGAAGCCGACCCGGATGGCGAGCATTTTTTCTGGTTCAGCTGGCATTTTGGTGGCTACGATCGCGCCAAGCACGATGCGAAGATCGCTCACTATATCCCGGTCAATCTCGGTGAAATTCCTGATTACTACACCCGCTTCAACGACCCGATCGACGTTGCCATCCTGAAGGCTCGCTCAGCCGATGAAAACGGCAATTACAACTTTGGCGGCAGCCAGTTATGGCACCGCACCGTGGTGGAACGCGCCAGAATTGTCATCGTCGAGATCAACGATAGGCTGCCGCATGTCTTCGGCGCGCAAAATAGCATCCACCACGGCGAGATCGACTATATTATCGAAGGCAACGATCTGGGGAACGCCGAACTACCCAGCGCACCGCCTTCCGCCGTCGATCAGGCGGTCGGCCGGCTGATCGCCGCCGAAATCGAAAATGGATCCTGCCTGCAAATCGGCATCGGTGGCATGCCGAACGCTGTCTGCTCCGTGTTGCTACAAAGCGACGCGCGCGATCTCGGGATTCACACCGAAATGTTGACGGACGGCATTATCGATCTCTATAAATCCGGTCGGGTCACCGGCGCAAACAAGAAAATCGACGTTGGAAAAACTGTCTTTACTTTCAGCCTTGGTTCTAAAATCCTGTATGAAACGATCGACCGTAATCCGCATTTTCATTGCTGCCCGGTCGAATACACCAACATGCCGCAAAATATCATGCGCAACGACCGCGTGGTGGCGATCAACAACACCACGCAGATCGACCTGCAAGGCCAGGCCGCGTCCGAATCGGATGGCCATCGACATATCAGCGGTACGGGCGGGCAGTTGCAGTTCGTGCGCGCAGCCTATGCATCGGAAAACGGCAAGGCCTTTATCTGCCTCGCTTCCACCTATGAACGCCATGGCATCCGCAGAAGCCGCATCGTGCTGAACCTGACACCCGGCAACATCGTCACTACGCCGCGCTCAGACATGATGTACGTCGTCACCGAATACGGCATCGTCAATCTGAAGGGAAAATCCGTCGCCGAGCGCGCCAAGGCACTGATCTCCATCGCCCACCCCGATTACCGCGAAAACCTAGAACGTGAAGCCCGTGAACATCGCCTCATCCCAAAAGGTTACCATTAATACCAAATCCAATGGGGCATGACCGGCCAGAAGTAAGGTAGGGGCGCTGCCCCGAACTCGCCAAGGGCTTAGCGCTCTTGGAGCTTGTTCATTTGGTGACGATCAAGAAGAGGGCGAGCGATCTTGCTCCTGCGGAACGTCTTCCAAGGCTGCATGTGTTTTATCAGCTTTGGAGGAGCGGGCATGACGGAGATTTTGCGAGCGCGCTACCTCAGTGGCTGGTCAACCAGTAGACAGATTCATTCATCCATGACGGTTTTCTCTGGATCGATACAATGCCCCACACTTCGGGGGTGAGACGCCCAGTACGCCGTGCCGCCTCAAGGAATTTACAGGACCGGACCCTAGGACGCAGCATCAAAAAACCTATGGGGTTCGTTAACTGACAATTTCACTAGATGAGCATAGCGCCCCTGGGATGCAATAAGATCCTGATGAGTTCCACTTTCCAAGACCCGACCGTACTCAAGAACGTAGATACAGTTCGCTTCGGCAATCGTAGCAAGCCGGTGAGCAATGATAATTGTAGTGCGCCCTTTCATCAGGCGCTGAATAGATTTTCGGATTTCCAAATCCGCTGCAACATCAAGCGCAGAAGTTGGCTCGTCAAGTAACAATATCTTGGGATTTTTTAAAAAGGCACGAGCAATAGCTATACGTTGGCGTTCCCCACCTGATAGTTGGCCGCCAAATCCACCAACACTTGTCTCATATCCCTGTGGCAACGCGGTTATAAAATCATGCGCGGATGCGAGGCGCGCCGCCTCAATCATTTGTTCCTTCGTCGCGCCAGGCCTGCCGTGGAGAATGTTCTCCGCGACAGTTCCCTCGAAAAGAAATACATCCTGGCCGACAAGTCCAATTGCGTCATAGAGCGACGCCTGGCTTACCATGGATAGATCTGTCTCATCGATTTTAATCACACCGGCCTGAGGCCGCCAAAACGATAGTAACAAATTAAAGATGGTGGACTTTCCACTACCTGATTGGCCGACTAGAGCGGTAATTTGACCAGCTAAGGCAACAATATTTATATTATCCAAAACTGGTTTATCTGGGTCATAGCCGAAAGTAACGCCGGACAGGCTAATTTTCCCCTCTGATATAATAAGCGTTTCGGAAGCGATCCCCTCTGGCGTGGATGGTAGTGTATCGATAAGGTCGTATAGCATTCTTACACCTACGACAGATGCTGTGACTGAAATGTGAAGGCGCGCAAGCCGCCGCGCAGGATCTGTAATTAAGAGAAGTGCTGTGATAAATGAAAAAAACTGCCCAGGCGTCGCCGCGTCGTAAAAAATACTCCAACTTGCATAAAGTACGACACTTGCTATCGCAACTCCACCAAGTGTATCAATTATAGGGTTTATAGCCGCCTGCACAGATACCATACGATTTGATAGGCGCTCGACAGCTGCGACCGACGATCCCATCTGCTTGCGCATGAGATTTTCCATCTGGAATGCCCTAATAACGCGAATTCCATAGACAGTTTCCTGCATTACCGCTATTATTGATGATAGTGATTTTACCTCACTGCTAAATAGTTCACGGGTCTTTTTAAGAAGTCTCGTGACAATGGCGAAGAGAATTGGCGCACCCAAAAATGCAATGCAGGTCAGAACCGCATCCTGAAGTATCATGACAACTAAAAGACTTATAATTGTAAATACGTCCCGACCAAAAGATACGGCCAAAAGATTTAAGGTCGAACTGGCTGCTTGAGCGTTATAACTAATACGCGTGACCAGATCGGCGGCGCTATTTTTTTGAAAAAAGGAAATATCCTGCGCAATCACAGAATTGTACACTTTTCGCTGTGTTTCAGCGACAATTCGATTCCCTATGCGGGCCAGAATGATCTCTTGTCCATAGCTAGAAAATCCCTTAATTACATATATAACCACGACAGAGATGCAAATAATATACATCATTTGCACGTCTCGATTAATTAAGACCTTGTCAATGAGATCCTTCGATAGCCAGGCAGTAAGCCCAGCAGCGCTAGATCCGACCAGCATCAAGAAAATTGCGAGAATATATTTAGGTAGGAATTTCTTAAAATTTTCCGCCACGAGCCGTTTCAAGACAACAAAGTCCTGCAGGGTCAAAAAACGTTCGAAAATCGCATTCATGGCTTGAGATTCTGGCGGCTGAAATCTATGCCCTGGCTTACAGAATTTGTATGTTTCTTTCCGAGCAACCAACCCTCTTTGATGTCGTGCAGCATGGAAGCTGCTTCGTCGATATTAGGTTCAGCCCAACGCAATCCGGTGTCCGTATAATGAAAGGTTCGATCTTTGTAAGGGACCAGCTGATAAGGAACAGGAAAGGCATGAGGATACATCCTCATATAGTCCATATTGCCAGAATAACTTGTTGCGACCGTTGGGGTGCCTATTTTTAGCATCTCATGAATATTTAGCCCGTAACCTTCGGCTCTATGAAGAGAGATAAAAACATCTGCCATGCGCTGAAATGCCTCGAAGTCCTGATGATCAAAAATCTGGTCGATGACACGGATGTTCGGATTTTCGGAGAGTTCTTCTTGAATTTCTCTCTGCATAAATCGAGTCCGATCTGAGAAAATTGCCTTGATCAATAGTACTTCTTCGGGGCTTTTACCAAAAGCACGCTGCCATGCCCGCACGTGAGCTAAGGGATTTTTCCGATCTGGACAGGTGCGTAGATCCATGATCGCCAATCCTAGAAATTGATTATCTCTAATGCCAAATCGATTTCGCAGCATTGGAGGTACATTATATAAAGGGATATCGTAAGGTATAACTTTAATTGTTCCATCGAAAATTTTCCGTATTGCATTTGCGCTAAACGTCGAAGGTGTCCATACCTCATGCACAATATTTCGAGCGAACTCCCAGTGAGATGGTGGATTCTCAAACTCTGTCACCCATGTTCCTATGCGATACGCCTCGCGCATCCAATCTGTCGTATTGGAAAATAAACTGGAATAATGATCCGGTTGGCCGCAAATAAGAATTCGGAGATTGGATTTATCTCCTGCCTGCAATGAAGGCATCCCAGGAGATATAACTTCTGTTATCTCCGATTGACGTACTAAGTAACCATATCCACGTCCTAGGCCATTAATTTTATTTAATGTACCATATTCTGCAAGAGCGACGAATCTGTTTCCCTCTTTGGTGGATCGGCCATAGCCGGTAAATTTTGACGCGACCGATTTTAGCCTGCGACGCCTCCTCCAAGCGCGGAGATACATGCGGGTCCAATCCAAAAGCGGAGTCGGGGCATTTGTTTCTGCGTATTGAGATATATCATTATCGGCACTAGTAGGTCGTATGGTCATCTACTCTCATGGCTCCCGGGGGAACTTATCGAAGGGTCTGTCCCGTCCGATATTGCAATAATTTTAGTCCGCGTTGGCGACCTTAGGGCGTTAGGCCCGCGGTATCGGGTCCACAATAGCGAGCGCCGCTATGAAGAGACATACCATACCCGCACGGTCTGACGCCACGGCCATGGTGAGGGAAGCCTAGGAGGCTGAATCTGCCGGCTTCAGATTGGCCTATTGGCTATTTTAGTCTGGACCCTGCAGGGGCAGGGAAATCTGCAAGGCGCAGGAGCCTGAGGAGATTATCGGTAAGTTGCGCGAGGCCGAGATTATCTTGGCGCAAGGGATATGGCGGTCTGAAGATCGATCAGGCGCGACATTCAAATGCCGGCGCAGGGCGAGGCGGCGTTCCTCGATATAGGCGAGGCAACGAGTACGGTTGATATACCAGCTGATATCGAGATCCTCACAGCGCTCCGCGGTGGTGGTGGCGAGCCGTTTCGCGTCGGAGGCACGGAAGGCGTCAAGCGGATTGAGGTTAGTCAAGAATCCACTCTGCCCTGGCGGCCTGGGCGATGGCTTTCACTTTCTCGGCCAGGTTCGGCATCACGGGAATGCCCTGCTGGCCACGCTGCGCGGCGATCTTGCGTTCCGGATCGCCAGCCACCATCACCGGCTTGTCCGGGTCGGCGGGCTTCGTCGCGCGCAGACTGTCGCAAAATGTTGTCACTTCCTGGCGGAATTCCTCGGCTGCGCGAAACAGGGCAGGATTGATGCAAAGGAAGAAATGACCGATGTCTTGGCCTTGGCGCTTCTTGGTGTGCATCGGATCGGTCGGAAAAGTGGCGCCCGACAAGCCTGAGGCAAGGATGTTCACCATCGCCGCTAGGCCATAGCCCTTGTAGGACGACCCATCCGCGGTGCCGCCGAGCGGCGTCAGGAAGCCACCCTTCTGGTTTTCGGTAGCATCGGTGGTGGGTTTTCCCTCGCCGGTCACCATCCAGCCCAGCGGTACGGGCAGGCTCTCGTTCGCCTTGTTGCGGATTCTCCCCGCCGCCACCGTGGTGGTGGCCATGTCGAGCAGGAACGGCTCGCCTTCCCGCGTGGGTGCGGCGAAGGTCCAGGGATCGGTACCGTATTTCGCCTCTGCCCCGCCCGTGGGTGCGACCTGGATGCCGGACGCGGAGGTGCAGCCGATGCCGATCATGCCAGCCTCGGCCGCCATGTTGGAGTAATAGCCGGCTGGGCCGAAATGCGCGGAGTTACGTACCGAGGCGAGCGCGAGGCCGCTTTCCTTCGCCTTTCTGATGATTGCCTCCATGGCGATTATGGAGGGCATGTGGCCCAGACCGCCATCGCCATCCACAAGCACGGCAACCGGTGTTTCATGGATGATGCGCGGATTAGCCTTGATGTTCAGCTGCCCCGCCATGCGGCGGGAATCATAGACCGTCAGCATGGATAACCCATGGGAATCGACGCCGCGCAGATCGGCCCAGGCCATGACATCGGCGGTGCGCGCGGCAGGCGCGGCCTGCATGCCCCAGCCGAGCAGAATGAATTCGATTTGCGCGCGATGGGTCGAGAAGGGTTGGGGCATTACAGTTCCTGGCGCACGAATTTATTGGTCAACGTGCCGATTCCGGTGATGGAGATATCCACGACGTCGCCGTGCTTCAGGTTGGGCGAGGTGCCGTCCGTGCCCATCCACATCACGTCGCCCGGATAAACGGTGAGATATTTCGTCATCGCCACTAGGAAGGTGACGACACCGAAGAGCATTTGGTTGGTGTGATAGCGCAGGCTTTCCTTGCCGTTCACATGTACGGTGGTGATGAGGCTGTCATCAAGAGAAAGATCGGTCTCGATCCACGGCCCCATTGGCTTGAACGTGTCGGCGTTCTTGCCGCGCCAGAAGGTACGGTCGTTGCGTTGCCAGGTGCGCTCCGAGACATCGTTACCGATCGTGTAGCCGAACACCACGTCCAGCGCGTTTGCCGGGGTCAGATGTTTCGCTTTCTTGCCGATGACGACAACAAGTTCTCCTTCATAATGGATCAGCTCGCCGGCGTCTGCAGGGATCACCACGTTCTCGCCATGCGCGATCAGCGCGTTTTGAGCGCGATAGCCCATGTCCGGGTTTTTCGGCAGGTTGGGTTCCTCGCCGCGCTTCTTGGCCATTTCGATGATGTGCTCGGCATAGTTCAGGCCGGCGGCATAGAAGGTGCGTGGGATGATCGGCACTTCGTAGGTGATGTCCGCCAGTTTATGGGTGCGTGACGTGGCCTCCCAGGCGCCCAGGATGGGGTTGCCGGAGACCTCCTTAATGGTGTCGCCTTCGATGATACCATAGGCAGTTCGCCCGCCTGCTGAAAAATTAAGCCACCGCATGCGAAAAGCCTCCCCCGGACGCAGGGACGCAGGGTGGCAGGATAGGGCGGTTCAGGCAATCCGGTAGGAGCGGCGCAGCCACGCGGGCAGGATCAGGGCTGTTAGCGCCAGTTGCGCCGCGACGATGGCATAGGGTGTGCGCCATTCACCGAAGTAATGTACACCGAGCGAAAATAGCGCAGGTCCAAACACGTAGCCACAGAAGGATATCATCGTCGATCCAGCGGCGGCATCGGCGACTTTCTCTGCCGGCGCTAGCCGGGCGATTTCCGACAACACCAGTCCATTCCAGCTTGCTGCCACTGCGCCGACGGCGAAGGCAAGTACGCCGACCCACCAGGCCCCTTGCGGCAGGGCGATGTTGGACCAAACCAGCGCCAGCGCTGCGCAGACCAGGGCCTGAGCCAACAAGTTTCGCATCACATCGCCCGAGCGGTCCGCCATGAAGCCGAGCACGACGCGCCCGACCATCGCGCCGCCCTGCATGCAGGCATAGGCGATGCCGGCGGCGACCAGACCGGTGCCGTGCTCCACCGACAGGAAGGTGACGCAGAAATAAAACAAGCAGCCCTGCGCCACGGCGAAAGCCGTGGTGAGCACCGTCAACGCAATCAGATGCGCATCGCCCGCAATGGCGGCGAAGGGGGCGCGCAAATTGCTGGCGTGGAACAGCGCCCGGGACGGATCGCGGCCGATGCCAAACAGGCCGCGGAAGGCGAATACCGCGGCACCAGCTGCCACTCCTGTAGCAGCGGCAGTGAACAGGGCGGCCTGCCAGCCCAGACGCGCGGCGATCGGCGCCAGGATCAGCCCGGCCAGCACGCCGCCCGCCTGTGCGCCCGCCTGCTTGAGGGAAAAAATCAGCCCACGATGGCGCGCCGGCGCGGTGGCGCCGAGCAGGCGCGTGGTACCCGGCGGCACCGGGCCATAGGAGAGGCCCATCATCCACGCCCCCAGCATTGCAGCCGGCCAGGCACCCATGGTGACAGCCACCAACGCGCCGGCGCCGGCGCAGACGGAAAGCTGCAAGGCGCGCGTCGGCCCCAGCCGCACCACTAGCGGTGTGCCCAGCGCCAGGAACACAACGGAGCCGAACGAGACCAGGGCGGTAAGATGGCCGATGCGCGAAGCCTCCACCCCCATTGTGGCCGTCAGCAGCGGGCCGACAACGGGGACGGACTGGCTCATGAAGCTACCGGCCATTTGCACGAGGGTGCTAAGGATGAGCGCGGCAAGCCAGGGGGTTCCGGTCATACGCGAAGCAGAACGGCGGCGCGGCGGCGCGTCAACCGTCTCCCCACTGGCGCGGTTCCATGCCAAAGGAATGCCGAAAGCAGGAGGCCTCCGCATGCGCATCGTCACGACCGTCCCACAGGAAGATTTGCACCAGGTCGCTAATGCGGCGCGCAAGGCCGAGGTGGATGGGTTTACCGGGCTCGTCACCCTGGAAAACCGCAACGATCCGTTTCTGGCGCATGCGGTGGCATCCATCGCTACCGACCGGATCGAGCTAGGGACGGCGGTGGCGATCGCATTTGCGCGCAGCCCAATGGTGGTGGCGAATGCCAGCTGGGATTTGCACATCGCCTCGCGCGGGCGGTTCGTGCTCGGGCTCGGGCCGCAAATTCGGGCACATAATGAGCGGCGGTTTTCAGTGCCGTGGTCGGCCCCGGTGCCGCGCCTGCGCGAATACGTCCACGCCCTACGGGCGATCTGGCGCTGCTGGGAAACTGGCGAAAAGCTTAATTTTGAAGGCGAATATTACCGTTTTACCTTAATGACGCCGAATTTCGTGCCGCCGTCGCGGCATCTGCCGATGGTGCCGATCACCTTGGCCGCCGTGGGCCCTTATTCGCTGCGTCTGGCCGGTGAGGTGGCGGATGGCGCGCGGTTGCATCCGTTCTGCACGCGAAAATATCTGGAGGAGGCTGTGCTGCCGCGCCTCGCCGAAGGCATAATGAAGTCCGGCCGCGCGCAGGAAAATTTCGAGATCACCGGCGGTGGCTTCATCGCCACCGGCAAGGACGCGGAAGCGGTGTCGAAAGCCGTGGAATGGGTGCGCATGCGCGTCGCATTCTATGGCTCCACCCCAGCCTATTGGCCGGTTCTGGCCGCGCATGGGCTGGAGGATTTGGGCCGCGAGCTGAACGCGCTGTCGCGCCAGGGCAAATGGGACGCGATGACGACCCGGATTACCGACGACGTGGTACGTCTTTTTGCCGCTGTGGGCACGCATGACGAAATCGCGGTACGGATCGCGGAGCGCTTCGGCGGGCTGGTCGATACGGTCTATGCCTCCGTCAGCAGCACCATGCCCTCCGATATGCCGCTGGAGACGGTGGCGGCGGTAAAGCGGATTCCGGTCGCGTTTAAGGCCTATGCGACAGGATGGTAGGGCGGGGCCGCTCCCGGCTCTTCTGATCCTTCGACCAGCCGACTACGTCTTCCGGCCGCCCCAGCAGCATCGCGAGGTCGGTATCCTCGATCGACGCAAGGTTTTCGGTCTGCGGCTCGCTCTATTTTATCGTGCTCTGGAATATCTATCGTGCCTCCCACAGGTGGTATTGGATGACGTGTGGGCGGTATTCTATACGAAACATGCGTCCCGCGCGGACGCGACACGTGAATGTGAGTTCACATGGCCGCGTCGTGATCGCTCATGCCGTGGTGACGATGCGATCGATATCGGCTAGTTCCGCCACGGTCATTTTCCAGCCGCCCGCGGTGGCATTCGCCGTTAATTGTTCCGGCTTCGTCGCCCCGGCGATCACGGATGTGACCGGCGCCTGCGCAAGCAGCCAGGAGAATGCGAGTTCCAGCATCGTATGGCCCTGCTGCGCCGCGTAATCGCCTAGTTTTTCCACGATCGTCCAGTTTCGCTCGTTCAGATACCGGTCCGCCAGGCGCTGGGTTTCCGTCAGCCGGGCCCCCGCCGGCATGGCGGCGTTGCGGCGATATTTTCCCGTTAGTAAACCTGACGCAAGAGGAAAATAGGGCAGCATCCCCATGCCATATTGCTGCAGCGCCGGTATCAGCTCGGCTTCCGGTGCGCGATGCACGAGGGAATATTCGTCCTGTGCCGAGATAAAATTACTCAAGTTGCACAGCCGCGCCGTCCAGGCCGCTTCCACCACGCGCCAGGCGGCATGGTTGGAACAGCCGATATAGCGGATTTTTCCCTGCCGTACCAGATCGTCCAACGCGCGCAACGTCTCCTCAATCGGCGTCTGCGCGTCGGTAGTATGGATCTGATAAAGGTCGATGTAATCCGTGCGCAGCCGGCGCAGGCTGTCTTCCACCGCCGCCATGATGTAGCGGCGCGAGCCGCCCTGCTTGGTGCCATCCGGCGTCATCGGGTTGCCGAATTTGGTGGCTAGGACGATGGCATGGCGCATCGAGCCCATTAACTGACCCATCTGCAATTCCGAATCGCCCGTCTTGCCGCCGCCGGTAGCGCCATAGGTGTCGGAGGTATCGAACAAGGTGATCCCCAGATCATGCGCTTTGTGCATCACGGCGCGGGTTTCCTCCTGCCGCAGCCGGCCGCCGAAATTATTGCAGCCGAGGCCGATGGCGGAGACTCGCAAGCCGGAGTTACCCAAATGACGGAATTGCATGATCGGTCTCCTGACACAAACAAGCGCCCGAGCGGCGTAGGCGACCGGCGATGCTCCCCGGGTAGCGTGGCCGCGTCAACGTGCGGCGGGGGATGTGGGCGACTACCAGTCGCGGATGTGGGCCAGCCGAGCCTTGTCAGCAGCGGAGAATGTGCCGGATGCCTCGCATTCGGCAGGCTGCAGAAAGCGCCCGGCCAGCGCGCGCTGCCAAACCGACGGAGTATTCAGATAGAACCGCCCGAGAATTTCTCGCAACACATAAGGCGTCCCCACCGCGGCACAGCCAGTGGTGAACTAGGCATCGGCATGCGCTTACTCGAATTTCACCGTTTCCGGCGGCGACACGGCCAGCTCTTGCCAGCGAGCGGCACGTTCCGCTTCGAGGTATGTGGGTTAAGCAGTACGATACGTTCTAGCGCCATCTCACAACACCATCCCGGCCACCGCCCTTCGTGACCGAACGAAGCTAATCATTGCGCTGTAAACATGAGAAGAATCGGGCCAGCCTCGCGCGCGGTCGCAATTCGCCACTGCCTGCGTTAACGTTCCCCCAGCCGCAACAGGGGAGCGCCCATGCGACCGGAAGACACCATCGCTGACAAAAAACGTCCCTTCACGGGAGCCGAATATATCGCCAGCTTGCGCGATGGGCGAGAGGTTTACATCGACGGCGAGCGCGTGGCCGATGTTACGACCCATCCGGCCTTTCGCAACGCGGTGCGCTCCATCGCGCGCCTATATGACGCACTGCACGATCCGGCGACGAAGGACCAGCTCACCTGCCCCACCGATACCGGATCGGGCGGCTATACTCATAAATACTTCCGCGTGCCGCGATCACGCGACGATATGCGCGGCGCGCAGGAAGCTATCGCTGGCTGGGCACGACTTTCGTATGGATGGATGGGTCGCACGCCGGATTACAAGGCGGCGTTTTCCAACACCCTGGGCGGATTTCCCGAATATTATGGCCCCTACGCCGACAACGCCCGCCGCTGGTACACGCGAGCACAGGAAGCCGTGCCGTTCATGAACCATGCCATCGTCAATCCGCCGATTGACCGGCAGAAGCCACCCGAACAAGTCAAGGACGTCTATGCTAGCGTGAAGCGGGAAACCGATGCCGGTATCTATGTGACCGGGGCCAAGGTTGTGGCCACTTCGGCAGCCCTCACGCATTACAACTTCATGGGCCAGTCATCGAAGACCGCAACGGAGGACCTGGACATGTCGCTGATGTTCATGGTGCCGATCAACGCACCGGGATTGAAGCTGTTCTGTCGCACCTCCTATGAAGCCGCGGCGGCGCGCAATGCATCGCCGTTCGATTATCCGCTGTCGTCGCGTTTTGATGAGAACGACACCATCTTCATTATGGATAATGTGTTCATTCCCTGGGAAGACGTGTTCATCTATCGCGATCCAAAACGGGTGATGAATTTCTTTCCCGGATCGGGGTTTTTGCATGGCGCGATGTTCCAGGGCTGCACCCGCTATGCTGTAAAACTGGATTTCATGTGCGGGCTGCTGGCCAAGGCGCTGCGCTGCACCGGTGGTGACGAAGCCCGGTCCAACCAGGTCCTGCTCGGCGAAGTCATCGCCTGGCGGCATTTATTCTGGTCGCTGTCCCACGCCATGGCCAGCAATCCACAACCCTGGCAGGGCGATGCCTTGCTGCCGGAATTACGCGCCGCCGCGTCCTACCGTGTCTTCGCCCCCGATTCCTGGCCGCGCATCAAGGATATCGTGCAGAAGACTGTGACCTCGGCGCTGATCTATCTACCATCCTCAGTAAAGGATTTTTCTAACCCCGATATCGAACCCTATTTGCAAAAATACGTGCGTGGGTCGCGCGATATCGGCCACCGGGAACGCATCAAGGTAATCAAGCTTCTCTGGGACGCGATCGGTACGGAATTTGCCGGCCGGCATGAACTTTACGAACGTAACTACTCCGGCGGCTGGGAAGATATCCGCGCCCAGGTACTGACCGGCGCGGAACGCAGCGGCGACCTGACGGCCATGGAGGCGCTGGTGGACAAATGCCTCGGCGATTACGACGAAAACGGCTGGACCGGCAGCACATGGACAACCGGATAGATCACCCACGCTCATACGAGGTTCTGTTAGGCGTGACTTATCGGAACTTGGTATCAGCCGGCACCGACCCGGACGATGAGGACGTCCGCAACCACCCGATGTCCTTGCCGCGATCGGCCGGGGTGTCGAGACTGGACAGGGGTCGACCCGGAGTTGATCCGGTCGGGGTAAGGGCCGGGAGGCTTTTATAATAATGTCGGCGGATATGCGTCATATCCACGGTCGCGGCAACACCGGGCTATTGATAGATATCGCGCGTGTAGGCCCATAGATTCGGATAATCGGTCAGATGCCGGCGATTGCAGCGGAACAGGCCGTAATAGACGGCATCGAAACGCAGCAGAGTAGGAAACAACCTGATATCCGCCTCGGTCAGGCCCCCGGCGGTCGGGTGTTGCAATGCGCCGCCACGGGCCGAACTACTGGCTCGCCCACACAATCCGGTGGATCCAGACGATGTTGGAAAGTTCAAAACTATAATCGGGATGCGCCGGGTTCAGGCTCTTCAATACCACGCGGCGGGCGGAACGGCGGGCGAGTTGCTTGGCCATCACCTCGCCCGTGCCGGTCCGCACCGCCACCCGGTCGCCACGGCGCACGGGTGCGTTGGGGGAGACGATGACGGTATCGCCATCCCGAAAAACCGGTTCCATGGATTCGCCCGAGATTGCCAGCGCATAGGCGCTGGCATCCGCGATATCGGGCAAGATGACCTCATCCCAGGCACCGCCTATCGGATACCCGGCATCGTCGAAATATCCCTCGCCACCTGCTTGAGCGAGGCCGATCAGCGGCACCCGGCGGAGATTGGCGGACGTGCGCAGCCCGGAGGACGCGATCGCGCGCGCGCCGGAGACCAACGCGGTAAACGCCTCCAACGAGACATTTGTCGCGCCCAGCACCTTGGCGATGCTTTCAGTGGAGGGCCAGCGCGGTCGCCTGTCCGGCATGGTTCGCTTGGACGGGTTGAACGTGGTCGGATCCAACCCAGCGCGCTTGGCCAGGCCGGAGGCGGAAAGTCCGCTTTCCGCCGCCAGCGTATCCAGCGCCCGCCAGATATCCTCGTGCTTCATCGCAGATAGCCCTTGTGACTATTTGATATGAATAAACCACCCACATCACACATGTAGCGTGCGCGAAATCTACGCCGGCAACAATGGGAAAAATAGTCTACTCGTCTTGATTATACCTACTCGCCATAGTTGTGCGTGCCCGTAATGCTCTCGCTTGAACCGGATAGGGGAAAAGAACTATGTTCGCCGCAGCTGCCCAAACCGTAACTCTCCAGCCCTGCGCGATCCATACAAGCGCCACGTGCATTGCCGTTTCTCGGATCAATCGATCAAACTAAAATTAAAGCTTGAAAGCGATATCCCGAAAGGTGCATAATTGTATTATTATATAGTAGTATTATGGACATTTATAACACATAAGAATCCCAAGAAAACTTGGAATTGCTACGCTCTCAGTCAGACAAACTGACCTTACTTGGGATTAACGTCGCCCTTGGCGCGGAGATTATGCTGCGTGCTAGGCTACTTTGGTAAGCGGCACTTTCCGGATAGCCTGCGCCTTATCGAAGTTCATGGGGCTGAGATAGCTCAGTAGCGAATGAAGACGGCGATGATTGTAGAACTGCAGCCAGTCCATCACCTCGTCCTTTGCGGCCCGGCGCGTTTCGAACGGCATCCCGTGAAGCTGCTCGACCTTCAATGGACCGAACAGCGTTTCAGTGACAGCGTTGTCCCAATAACCACCCTTGCCGCTCATTGCTCCCAGCATGCCAAAGGCCTTCAGTTGCTTCTGTGAGTCGCCGCTGGCGTATCGGCTGCCGCGATCAGAATGGAAGATCAGCCCAGATGCGGGGCGCCGCCGGAACCAGACCATCCGCAGGGCATCGATCGCAAGCTGACGTGTCATGCGCTGGTACATAGCAAAGCCCATGATCTGCCGACTGAACAGGTCGATGGCGACAGCAAGATACAGCCAGCCCTCGTCCGTCCGGATATAGGTGATGTCGCCTGTCCAGACCTGGTTCGGCTGCTGCGCGCTGAAGTTCCGCCTCAGCAGGTTCGGCAAGACCGGCGGGGTGTGATTGGAGTTCGCCGTTGCCTTGAATTTACGCTTTCCACGGGCATGAAGCACGTTGGCCTTCATCAGCTTACGCACGCGCTCCTTGCCGGCATGAACGCCCCGCGCAGCAAGTTCGCGCCATAATTTCGGCCAGCCATAGACTCCCTTCATCTCATTAAAGATCGCTCGGACATGGACCAGAAGGGTCGGAGCGCAGATGCGACCCGGCTGATTAGGCACTTTCCTGCGTGCCCGGTGCTGATGGTAGCCGCTGGCACTCACAGCCCATACCCGGCATTGCACCACGGTCGGCCAGACCTTCTCGTGTCGCTCGATAAAGGCGTATCTCGCCGCGAGCCCCTCGCAAAATACGCCGTCTCTTTTTTAGGATGTCGCGCGCCATGGGCATCTTCGCCAGTTCGGTCTTCAGCCGTGCAATCTCCATCTGATCTGCATTCACCGGCTTGCCCTTGGCTTCCTTCAGACCACCGACGGCATCCGCTTTCACCTAGTTGTCAATCGATTCCCGCGAATCCCCAAGACCTCGAGCAACTGAGGACAGTGGTTGACCTCCACGCACCAGCCAAACCGCCTCCTGCTTGAACTCCAACGTATAGCGCACCCGCAAAATCCCCGTCATGTCCGCTCCTCCAAAACTGTTGAAACACATGCAGCCTTAGGAGACGTTCCGCAGGGGAAAGGTCAGTGTCACGACCAAGAATAAACTAACTGCCCAACCGGACCACTCAGCAGGGGTGGCTAGGAACACTGCGGCAATTCGCCGCCGTGCACGGCTCCATTCATCATCACTTGGATCAACGGCGCCACCTAATCAGCCGGCTAGCCTACAATACAAATTTCGCCACCACCATGGACGAGTGGCGGGCCCTTATGGCCTGAAACCGACTATCCCCGCGTCCGATGCCTCATCCTGCTACACTGGACGGTTAAGCTGACAAAGCCAAACCCGGTATTAACCCAGCTTCACCGACATCGCCGCGGCGTGTTCAGCCGTTCAGCCCCGCGACAAAGTCTTTCAGACCGTGCTGGCGGGCGGTGGCCAGGCGCGCGGCATGCAGGATCGTGCGCACCTGCTCGACCGCGCGGTCGAAATCCTCGTTGATCACCACGTGATCGAATTCCGCCCAATGGCTGATCTCGTGGCGCGCGCGCGCCATGCGGCTGGCTACCGCCACTCCGCCGTCGCCGCGCTTGCGCAGGCGATCTTCTAGCGTGCGCAGGCTGGGCGGCATGATGAACACGCTCACCACATCGCCTGGCAATGCGGCGCGCAGGCTGCGATGGCCCTGCCAGTCGATATCGAGCACCATGTCGCGCCCCGCCGGCAGCGCGGCTTCCACCGGAACGCGCGGCGTGCCGTAACTGCGTGCAAAGACCTGCGCGTATTCTAGAAATCCGTCCGCCATAACCATCGCATCGAACGCGGCCTGCGCGCGGAACAGGTAGTCGATCCCGTCCTGCTCACCTGCGCGCGGGTTGCGCGTGGTCATGCTGATCGACAAAGTAAGATTTTCGTCCATCGCCACGAGCCGGTGCGCGATCGCAGTCTTGCCGCCTCCCGAGGGCGAGGCGAGCACCAGGCATAGCCCACGGCGGACGGGTGCAAGGGTCATTCGATGTTCTGCACCTGCTCGCGCATTTGCTCGATGGTAGCTTTTAGTTTTAATCCCGTTGCTGTTAATACAACAGACGAAGATTTGCTGCAAAGCGTGTTGGCTTCGCGATTGAATTCCTGCACCAGAAAATCGAAGCGCCTTCCGATAGCCGCACCCTCCGCCAGTAGCGCCTCGGCGGCATGAATGTGGCTGGCGAGGCGGTCGAGTTCTTCCCGCACGTCCGAGCGCGCGACAAGCAGGGCGACTTCCTGGGCGATGCGTTCCTCCGGCAGGCCCGGCACATCGGCCAGCAGCGCGCGCAGGTTTTCCATCACGCGCGCCTTGTGCCCGGCGGGCTGATCGGCGGCCTGGGCGCTGGCCTCAGCGTGCAATGCCGAGATTTCCGCCAACTGGCTGCGCAAGATTGCTTCCAGGCGCGCGCCTTCGCCCCGGCGGGCCACGACGAGTTGGTTTAGCGCGCTGGCAAAGCCTTTCTGGATAGCAGCGATAGGGATGCCCACATCGGTCTCTGCCGTCGCCGTGCGCAGCACGCCCGGTAGGCGCAGCAGCGCCTCGGCGCGCGGCGATGGGGCGCCGGGAATGCGCGCGGCCACTTCCAGCGCCAGCCTGATCGCCTGCTCCAACGCCACTGGATCAGGGCTGAACACCGCAGTCGTCTCACTCTTGAGGGCAAGGCTGGCAGTGACGCTGCCGCGTTTCAGCTCCTTGCCGGCGGCGTCGCGCAGGGCGGGTTCCAGCGCGTCCGTGCCCGGCGCCAGGCGAAAGCGCAGATCCAGGCCGCGGCCATTCACGCTGCGCAGCTCCCATGCCCAGACAAAGCCATGTTCTTGGCCATCGGTGCGGGCAAAGCCGGTCATGGAGGCGATCTTTGTGTCCATGGCGCGGGGTTCTATCAGGGCGTGACCATGTTGCGAACCCGGCGCCGAGCGGCGTCCGTCAATTGCCTCGGTTTGGGTCTGTGGCGAAAAGATTGGGATCGACGAACTCGAACAGTTTGCGGTCGAAACTGCCTCCGAGTTCCACATTGCTGAGTGTTACGCGGGTTTCCTGGCGCTGCGCGTCCAGCACCGTCCATTGCCGCAGCGCCAGCGGATTGTCGGCGAAGATCAGGGCGATGCTACCATCGCCGGGGCTGGTGGTACGGGTGAGCCACACTTCCAACATATTCGGCTCCCGCCGAATCTCGAGCACCGTGACGCCGCCCGAGAGTTTGACATTGTCGGCCAGCAGGATCCCGAGTGGCGTCTGGCCGAGGAAAATTTGAGTCGTCTGTTTCAACTTAACGTCGTGAAAAATCAGCAGCCCGTTACCGGCGATCAGCAGGAATGGCGTAGGCGGAAAATACTCCAACCGCATCCGGCCGGGGCGAGAGAGCCAGGCGGTGCCAGACGCCAATTGTCCGTTTGGCGCGATCTGAATAAAGCGCGCCTGCAGGCTGCGCAGCCCGTTCAGATAGGTTTCGATCCGCGCGAGATCGGCACGGTCCTGCACGCTGGGCTGAAAGCGCGGCTGCGCCTGGGCCGCGACGGGAAGCAGCAGGGCGGATACCAGCAGGGTGCGACGTTTCATCTTGCGCATGTGGCATCGCACCGGACATTTGCCAAGCCGTGCGACGGGAGGCAGCATCGAATCTCGCAAGGGGGAAGTGAGCATGCGGCTGCGGGGCAAGGTGGCGGTCATTATCGGCGCAGGGCAAAGCGCGGGGGAAACCATCGGCAACGGACGTGCCACGGCCCTGCGTTTCGCGCAGGAGGGGGCACGAATCATGGCGGTGGACCGCGATCTGGCCTCGGCCGAGGAAACCGCCATCCTGGCACGGGCCGCGGGCGCGGACTGTGCCACCGCGTGCGCCGACGTGGTCCATGAGGCGGAGCTGAAAGCCGCCATCTCGGCCGCGCACCAGCGGTTCGGCCGGATCGATATTTTACATTACAATGTTGGCATCGCTGTGGCCGGCGGTGATGCGCCGGTGACGGAGATCACCGAGGAGTCGTTCGACTTGATCAGCGCGGTGAATATCCGCGGCGCGGTGATGGCCTGCAAGCACGTTCTGCCGATCATGCGGGCGCAGAAATCGGGCGTAATCCTGATGATTTCCTCCATCTCCGCATGGGAGAATTATCCGAATGTCGCTTACAAGATAACAAAGGCAGGCATGATCGCCTTTACCCAGCAACTGGCGATCCGCAACGCCGAGTACGGCATCCGGGCCAATGTCATCCTGCCAGGTCTGATGGAAACACCGATGGCGATCGATGTGCGATCGCGCGCCATCAACAAGCCGCGCGAGGAGATCATCCGGGAACGCGATCAACGGGTGCCGCTGCGCGGGCGACAGGGGTCGGCCTGGGACGTGGCAAACGCGGCGCTGTTCCTGGCGTCGGACGAAGCCAATTTCATCACCGGCGTGTCGTTGCCGGTGGATGGCGGCATGCTGGTGGATATTGCGCCGGGGCGGCGGAATTAGAGTAACATCCGTTCGAATGGAATCATTCGAGCGGATAAAATTGCTGGTTTAAACAAAGATTCAGAGCACTTTCCCATGCTTCTTGCATTACGGGAAAGGCTCTAGCCTGGCGACGCGCGGCGGCGGCGTTGTGCCGCCGGCACGGTATCAACGGTGCGACGTTCTACAAGTGGAAGGCCAAGTATGGTGGCCTGGACGTATCAGAGGCGCGTCGGACGTGTTGGGAGATCGCGACTGATAGGACGACGATCCGTTATCGGCAGTTGCGTGGTGACGATGGCGAGGTTCGGTTACGGCTGCGGGTACTGTCGGCGGAGGGCCGGCGGTTCGGCTACCGGCGTCTGCATGTGCTTCTGCGTTGGGAAGGCATCTGGATCAATCACAAGAAGCTACGTCGTCTGTATGGGCTGGAGCAGCTTCAGGTGCGCTGTTGTGGTGGGTACAAGCGAGCGGTAGGCACGCGCGCGCCGATGGCGTTGCCGCAGGGTCCGAACCAACGGTGGTCATTCGACTTTGTGTCTGACACGCTGACGGATGGGCGTTGGCTGCGCGTGCTGGCGGTGGTGGAGGATTTTACGCGTGAATGCCTGTGCCTGCTGGCGGACACGTCGCTGTCGGGCAAGCCGCAGCAGAACGCGTTCATGGAGAGCTTCAATGGTCGGTTGCGCGATGAATGCCTGAACGAGACGTTGTTTACCTCGCTGGCGTATGTGCGGTCGGGGCTGAAGGTTTGGCAGCGCGACTACAACGAGGTTCGGCCGCATTCGACGTTGGGCGGGCGAAGCCCGGCCTCCATCAGGCCGGCGTCATGCTTGCCTGCGGCCAGCCCTGACCCAGGCTGCGCGCGACGGCGTGGAAGAGGAAGGTTGGGGCAGAAAACACAGTCACGATGGGCGTGATGGAAACCCAAGACTCTACTTTTGACTGGAGAGAGCTTGGGGCTCAGGTCAATTCGTGGGATGCTTCGCCGACCCCGCGCGCGATCCGCTTTGGCGGGAGATGTATGACGGTCCGCTGATCAAGAACGAACGCTCCGCGAGCCCGACGGGGCCGAATTTTGGAATCGAACGGAACTGGGATCTGGTGAACCGGTATCGGCTAGGGTGAAGGCGTGGGTGGTCGGCCTTTACCGACCCTGATGCAGGTGGCTCACGCCTGCTTCAGCTCGATCAGGCTCTGCCTGATTTTCCGCCCGCGTTCGATACAACCTTCAATATAGCTCGCATCGCCCCAGCGCACGGCGCGTGACATGGCTTGCGCGTCTTCCATGAAGCGGGCCAGCATTTCCAGCAGAGCCTCGCGATTATTGAGGAAGATGTCGCGCCACATGGTGGGATCCGAGGCCGCGATGCGGGTAAAATCGCGGAAACCGGAGGCGGCGAATTGCAGCACCTCCTGGCGGCTTTCGTCTTCCAACGCATCCGCCGTGCCACAGATGGTAAAGGCGATCAGATGCGGCAGGTGCGAGACGATGGCCAGCACCCGATCGTGATGCGCCGGCTCCATCCGCGCCACCGTGGCCCCGCAGCGGCGCCATAATTCCTCTACTTTTTCGACGGCAGCCTCATCGCCACCGGGCAGCGGCGTGACGAGGGTCCAGCGGCCCTGAAACAGGGTAGTGAAACCGGAATCGGGGCCGGAATATTCGGTGCCGGCTACCGGATGGGCGGGGACCAAATGCACGCCCCGGGGCACGAACGGACCGACATCGCGGATCACGGATTGCTTGGTTGATCCCACATCGGTCAGCACGCAACCCGACGCCAAGGTGGGGGCGATGGCGGCGGCGATATCGCCGAAGGCACCCACGGGGGCGCACAGCATGACGCAATCGGCCCCCTCCACCGCCTTCGCCAGATCGATCTCCACGCGATGGGCGATGCCGAGCTCCAGCACGCGGTCGAGGGTTTTTTGCGTACGCGCGTTCACCACCACCTCGGCGGCGATGTCGTTGCGTTCCATGGCGATGCGCGCCACCGAACTGCCGATCAGGCCAATGCCGATCAGGGCTAGGCGCTTAAACAATGGCTCAGCCATTTATGTGGCCTTTGGACTTCATGAACTCCGTCAGAGCATCCGACACCAGGCCAACCTCCTCCGCCGTGCCCACCGTGATACGCAGACAGGTTGGCAGGCCGTAACCGCGCACCCCGCGCACGATCAGCCCGCGCGTGCGCAGGAACGCATTCGCGGCATCGGCCTTGGCATCGGTGGCAAAATCGGCGAGCACGAAATTGCCCTCACTATCACCCACCGAGACGCCGGCGGTGCGCAATGCCGTTGTTAATTTTTCTCGGTATTCCAAATTATGCATCCGGCAGCGTTCCAGCCAGCCCGGCTCGGCCAGCGCGGCGATCGCGGCGGCCTGCGCGGGGATGGAGACATTGAATGGCCCGCGCACCCGGTTCAGCACATCAATAATCGGGGCGGGCGCATAGGCCCAGCCAACGCGCATGCCCCCCAAACCCCACATTTTAGAAAATGTACGCGTCATCACCGTATTGTCGTTGGCATCGACCAACCGCGTGCCGGCGTCGAAATCTGCGCGATCCACATATTCGGCATAGGCGGCGTCGATCACCAGAAGCACTTCCGGCGGCAGACCGGCGCGCAGGCGTTGCATCTCGCGCTCTGTCAGCATCGTGCCCGTAGGATTGTTTGGATTGGCGATGAACACCGATTTCGTGGCCGGCGATACCGCCGCCAGGATCGCGTCCACATCCGCTGTGCGGCTGCGTTCTGCCACCTTTACCACCCGCGTACCCGCATATTGGCCGGCGATCTGGTAGATGGAAAAACCATGCTCCGTCATGATCAGCTCGGTCCCGGCGCCGCCATAAGCGAGGCAAAGATGGTAGATCAGATCGTCCGATCCGGCACCGCAGACGATGCGATCGGGATTGAGACCGAAGCGCTGGCCGATGGCGGCGCGAAGATCGGCGGCGCTGCCATCCGGGTAGCGATGGATTTCCTCCGCCGCGGCGCGAAACGCCGCCTGCGCGCCCGGTGAGGGGCCGAAGGCGCCCTCATTCGACGACAGCTTGATGGTGCGGTTCACCCCAGCCAGCTTCGATTCGCCGCCGACATAAGGAGAAATGCCGAGAATTTCCGGGCGGGGTCGCGGGGTGCTCATGGACCCCCCACCTGCACCGCATAGGCGCCCAGGACCGCCGGGCGGCGCAAGGCGGGATCGAGTGCGCGCAGCCTTGGGTCGTCATCGTCCAGCAAGCCCGCCACATCCACCATCGCCAAGGCGGACGGCGCGCCGGCATCGCGGCGCAGTATGATCGCCGCCGGTGCCAGCCCGGCGGCCGTGAGCAAGCTGGTCAGGCGAGCACGGCTGATATCGGTGGCCAGCTCGAGGCCGATCAGTGAGCGGTCATCGCCCGAGGGGTCCGATGCGCTGGCTGCCACCACCAGGGCCTGCGCGCGCGGCGCGCCATCGGCTCGCCTGGCCCAGAAGGGCAGGCGAGCGATGATATGGATGCGCGGTTCGTCCTTCTGCATCAGCGCCGTCCACCAGGCCTCACGGGGGCCTTCAGTCTCAGACGGCATCGGCAGCACGGCGACCGAGGCGGTGCCGGCGGAAACCTCCCGAATGGCCTGCGCCGGGCTAGGATGGATATGCAGCGGCGTCAGGGCACCGAAATGCTCGCGCGCGCATTGGGTAAAGACTGCCTGCGGATCGGTATCGCAGACCGCTATGACATAACGGCCTTGTAGGGCGGTAGTGCCAGCCAGCAACTCACGCCAAAGACGCACCATAGTGTGTGGGCTTAGCGGCCCGACGTGGCGCGCCAGCAGGCGGCGGATGATTTGTGCTTCCCGCCCCGGGCGCAGGGCGAGGCCCGTTTTCGCCGCGGTAATTCCATGCGCGACGATGCCGGCGCGCTGCATGAGTAAATCGTGGATCGTGGTGTCAATGCGATCCAGCTCCGCTCGCACGTCTGCCAAGCTCCGTGGCCCCCCGGGAGGGGCGGAGGGGGGGGGCGGAGCGGCGTCCGCGGTCTCTGGGGTGGGGACGGGTTCGGACATGTTTCCTGCGAGACGGGTCGGGCGCGATAGATCGGGTGGGGCAAAACGGCCGGAACAGATACGCGCAACCCGGCCTGGCTGCAAACCGGGCAGGGGCGGGGGTGCAGCGCGATGCCGACCGCACTAAAAATATGCAAGTCCTTGCGAGAAGGCCGTCTCTCGGCCTATGCACTCGACCAGGATGGACGCGACCGACGCGCTTTCGCTGATCGAGCATAGCCACGTCACCTTCCCGCAGGGCATGGCGCTGGATTGTGGCGTGACCTTGCGGCGGATGGATGTCGCGTTTCGCACCTATGGCACCCCGAATGCCGCACGCAGCAACGCTATCCTGGTCTGCCATGCCCTGACCGGCGATCAATATGTGGCCGAAGACCACCCGGTGACGGGCAAGCCCGGCTGGTGGGACCAGGTCGTCGGACCTGGCCTGCCGGTGGATACGAATCGGTTTTTCGTCATTTGCGCCAATGTGCTGGGCGGCTGTATGGGATCCACCGGGCCGCGCAGCCCGAAAGACGATATCGACCCGCCCACGCGGTGGGGTACGGATTTTCCGCCGGTGACCATCCCCGACATGGTGCGCGCGCAGAAGATGCTGATCGACCATCTGGGCATCGGCCGGCTGTTTGCCGTGATCGGTGGCTCCATGGGAGGCATGCAGGCGCTGCAATGGGCGGCGGATTTTCCCGATGCGGTGTTTGCCGCCATTCCCGTCGCCACCGCCGCCTATCATTCGGCGCAGAATATCGCCTTTCATGAAGTGGGCCGCCAGGCGATCTTCGCCGATCCCGACTGGCAGGGTGGGCGGTATTGGGAAAGTGGAAAAATCCCCGCCCGCGGCCTCGCGGTGGCGCGCATGTGCGCGCACATCACCTATCTTTCCGAACAGGCGCTGACGCGCAAATTCGGCCGCCGGCTGCAGAACGCGCCGAAGGACCCGGCGGAGGCGACCGGCCTGTTCGGCGATATGTTCGAGGTGGAAAGCTATCTGCGCCACCAGGGCAGCACCTTTGTGCATCGCTTCGACGCCAATTCCTATCTGACTATCACCCGGGCGATGGATTTCTTCGATCTGGTGACCGACCATGTGGGAGATCTGGCGGCGGCGTTCCGGGGCACGAAGACGCGGTTCTGCCTGGTCTCCTTTACCTCCGACTGGCTGTTCCCGACGGCGGAAAGTCGGGCGATCGCGCGCGCGCTCAACCGGGCGGCGGCGAATGTGAGCTTTGTGGAAATTCCGTCCGACAAGGGCCATGACGCGTTTCTGCTCGACGAGCCAGATTTTCATCGCATGCTGGCCGGCTTTCTGGGCGGCTGCGCGGAACACGCGGGACTGATCTGAGGTGGACACCACGGCACCCGTGCGCTTCGTTGCCAAGAATATGCGCGTCGATCTGCATCTGATCGGCGGCATGATCGCACCCGGTTCGCGCGTGCTCGATATTGGCTGCGGCGATGGCGCGCTGATCGAATATCTCTATCGCACCAAGGGCTGCGATGCGCGCGGCATCGAGATCGACATGGCGGAGGTGACCCACGCCGTCACCCATGGTCTCGCCGTGATGCATGGCGATGCCGATGTCGATCTGGCGCATTACCCGGACGGGACGTTCGATTACGTGGTCCTCTCGCGCACCTTGCAGGCGGTGGAACGCCCGCGCGAGGTGTTGCGCCAGATGCTGCGCATCGGGGCCCGCGCCGTGGTCAGCTTTCCTAATTTCGGCCATTGGCTGGTGCGCTGGCAGTTGTTGCGCCGGGGGCGGATGCCGATGACTCCGACCTGGGACCGGCGCTGGTACGAAACGCCGAATATCCATCCCTGCACCATCCATGATTTCTTCGATCTATGCGTTCGGGAAGGCTACGGCGTGGAACAATGGCTAGCCGCCGATGAGGCAGGCCAGAGGGCCCCGTGGCTACGCTATCCGAGGCTGGCCAACCTGTTCGGCGAACAGGCAGTCGTGTTGTTGCGACGCGACGAACGTCATCCTTGAATTTTAACCTGTGAAACATCGTGGCGCTGGATCTGTGTCCGTTGTTCATTCCGTTAGAAATGGTGCTCGGGCTGCGATATTTCATGCCGCACAGCGTGATGCGGGCGCTGGCGAAGTCGGTAATGGAGCGGCTCAGCTCCGCTGGATCGGGCATCTTGAACGCGGAAACGGGCTTTTCAGGATCGGCCGTGGCGTGATCCTTTCCGAAGGCGGTGTCGCAGGCTATGTGTGCGGCTCGAGTGTGGAGCAGGTCGAACCAAATGGGCAGTGAAAATGCGGTAAGAACCGGCGCAGTCCAAGCTGGGACGGCGCGCAAGCATGTTCAAGGTGCGCGTGCGGTCGTGCTTATTACGCTCGGCCTGGGCGGTTTGCTGGGCGGATGCTCCTCCGTGTCGAAAACGCTGAACCCGGTACAATGGTGGCATGGGCTACAAGGCGGTGCGATCGCCGAACAGCGCCCCGCCCCACCAGGCGCTGACGATCCCTATCCCAACCTGGCCAGCGTGCCAGCGCGCCCGCCGGCCTCCGACCCGAAATTGCGCCAGCAGATCGCCGATGCGCTGATCGCGGACCGGGACAATGCGCAGCACGATGCCGGGAGCGTGCAGCAGGCCGATCCGTCCAATCCCGTCGCCTCGCCCACATTGTTTGGTCGCGGCTCCGTCCCGCTGCCAGTTGCGCCACCAGCGGCAGCACTAGCGGGCGGCGCCAGCCAGGCCAGGCTGGTGCCGGTCACGCCGCCGGCGATGGCCACCGAACGCCCGACCGGCGTGGCGCGCGTGCCGGTCGGCAATGTGACATCCGCGCCGCTGGAGGAACCCCGGTCCGAAGCACCCACCCGCCTTCCCCTACCCCTGGCGCCGCCCGCGCCGGCCAATTTACCGGGCGCGCCGACCTCCGCGCCCGTGCCAGCTCCCAGCCAAACCAGCGTGATCCCGACCACAACGGTGGCGCCCAGCCCCACGAGCGCCAGCACGGCGGCGGCCGGGCCGGCCGTCGGTGTGCCCTTCACCCTCGGCTCCGCCACCGTGCCGCGCACGTCCCTGCCCGCCTTGCGCCAGCTGGCGGCGCGACGCAAAGTTGGCACGATCGCGATAACTGGATATGGCGAGGCGGCGGGCAGCGATACCGCGGAGCAATCGGCCGCCTTGTTACTGGCGTTGGCGCGCGCTCAGGCGGTCGCAGCCGCCCTGACCACCGCCGGCGTGCCCGCCAATGCCCTGCGTATCGATGCCGAAGCCGCCGGTCGCGGCGCGGTCGCGCGTCTGGTAGAGTAGCTGCCCCTTAGCTGGAACCATCCCCATGTCCAACGAATTTCATCGGATCCGCCGACTGCCGCCCTATGTGTTCGCGGAAGTGAACACCGCCAAGGCCCACGCGCGTACCGCCGGGGAGGATATTATCGATCTCGGCATGGGAAATCCCGACAGCCCGACGCCGCCGCATATTGTCGCCAAGCTGGTGGAGGCGGTGCAGGACCCGCGCACGCATCGCTATTCGGTCAGCAAGGGAATTCCCGGGCTGCGGCGGGCGCTGGCGCGTTATTACGAGCGCCGGTTCAACGTGCTGCTGAACCCGGAGACTGAGGTGATCGCCACCCTGGGCTCGAAGGAAGGGCTGGCCAATCTGGCGTCGGCCATCACCTCGCCGGGCGATACGATCCTGGTGCCGAACCCGTCCTACCCGATCCATCAGTTTGGCTTCATCATCGCCGGCGCCTCAGTGCGATCCATTCCCGCCACGCCGGACGAGGACATGCTGCGCGCGCTGGATCGCGCCGTGCGCCATTCGGTGCCGAAACCCACGGCGCTGATTGTTAACTTTCCGTCCAACCCGACCGCCTATCTAGCCGATCTGGATTTTTATCGGGAAATCGTCGCCTTTTGCCGGCGCCATGAGATCTGGATCATGTCTGATCTTGCCTACGCCGAAATTTACTTTGGCGACAAAATTCCGCCCTCGATCCTAGAAATCCCAGGAGCGAAGGATATCGCAGTGGAATTTACCTCCCTATCCAAGACTTACTCGATGCCGGGCTGGCGGATGGGGTTTGCCGCCGGCAATGCGTACCTGATCAATGCGCTGGCCCGAATCAAATCCTATTTGGATTATGGCGCCTTCACGCCCATTCAGGTCGCCGCCGCCACAGCGCTGAGCGGGCCGCAGGAATGCGTGCAGGAAATGCGCGATCTTTACCGCGAACGGCGTGACATCCTGATCAAGGGTCTTGCTAGTGCAGGATGGGATGTGCCCAGCCCGGAAGGGTCGATGTTCGCCTGGGCGCCGGTACCACCGAAATTTTCGCAACTAGGCAGCGTAGAATTTTCCAAACTCCTGCTGGCGCGCGCAAAAGTGGCGGTGGCGCCGGGTATCGGGTTTGGCGAGCATGGCGAGGGCTATGTACGCATTGCCCTGGTGGAGAATAACCACCGGCTACGCCAAGCCATTCGTAACATCCGCATCTTCATGCAGAATGACAATGCCGGCCCGGCCGAGCCCGTGATGAGCGAGGCACATACGCAATGAGTCGTCCGTTGTCTGTTGCCGTAGCCGGGCTGGGAACGGTCGGTGGGGGCGTGCTGAAGCTGCTGCGCGCTAATGCCGATATCATCGCCGCGCGCGCCGGCCGGCCGATTGCCGTGACCGCCGTCTCCGCGCGCGATCGCTCGCGTGACCGTGGTTTTTCGATCGGTGGGATGCGCTGGTACGAAGACCCCGTCGCGCTCGCCGCCGATCCCGGTGTGGATGTGATCGTGGAAGTGATGGGCGGCTCCGAAGGCCCGGCCCGTGCGTTGGTGGAAGCGGCGCTTTCCGCCGGCAAGCCGGTAGTGACGGCGAACAAGGCATTGCTCGCCGTGCACGGCGCGGAACTGGCTGCGCTGGCGGAGGTCAAAAACGTACCGCTGGCGTTCGAGGCTGCGGTAGCGGGTGGTATTCCGGCCATCAAGGCGCTACGCGAAGGGCTAGCTGCTAATCATATTTTTCGGATTGCCGGCATCCTGAACGGTACCTGCAATTATATCCTCACCGTGATGCGCGAACGCGGGCGAGAATTTTCCGACGTTCTGGCGGATGCGCAGAAGCTTGGCTACGCCGAGGCTGACCCCAGCTTCGATGTCGATGGTATTGATGCGGCGCATAAGCTGTCCATCCTCGCGGCACTCGCCTTTGGCCGGCCCGTGGCGTTCAAGGATGTGTATGTAGAAGGCATTCGCGCTGTCTCGGCACTAGACATCGCCTTCGCCAACGAACTCGGCTACCGCATTAAGTTACTGGGTATCGCGCGACAGACGAAAGCGGGGATCGAGGCGCGAGTGCATCCTTGCATGGTGCCGCAATCGGCGCCGATCGCCCGCGTCGATGGCGTGTTCAACGCTGTGGTGGCTGAGGGTGATTTCGTCGGTCGGATCATGCTGGAAGGCCGCGGCGCCGGCGAAGGCCCCACCGCGTCAGCCCTTGTTGCGGACCTGATCGATATCGCACGCGGCCGCAATGCGCCCGTCTGGGGCGCGGCGTCGGGAGCGTTGTCCCATGCACCCTCCGTCCCGATGGATGCGCATCACGGCTGTTATTATTTACGCCTGATGGTGGTGGATCGACCCGGCGTGATCGCCGATGTAACGGCGGTGCTGCGCGATCTCGGCATTTCTCTGGAATCGATGCTGCAACGCGGCCGCAGTCCGGGCGAAGCAGTGCCGGTGGTGCTGGTGACGCATGAAACTGGCGAGGCAGCGATGCGCGAGGCCCTTTCGCGGATCGCCACGCTCGGCGCCGTCATGGAAGCGCCGACCATGATCCGTATCGAGCCCGCCTGATCGGTGAGGAGGCAAGCATGACAACGACCCCAAGGCCCGGCGATGTAACGGACAGAAATCTAGCGCTGGAACTGGTCCGTGTGACGGAAGCCGCGGCGCTTGCCGCGTCCAAATGGATCGGGCGCGGCAGGAAGAACGAGGCCGATGGCGCCGCGGTGGAAGCCATGCGCAAGGCGTTCGACACTGTCGCCATCAATGGCACGGTCAAGATCGGCGAGGGCGAAATGGACGAGGCGCCGATGCTCTATATCGGCGAGAAAGTCGGCTGCGGCGGCCCGGCGATGGATATCGCCGTCGATCCGCTGGAAGGCACAACAATCACCGCCAAGGGCGGGCCGAACGCGCTGGCCACGGTCGCGTTGGCGGAGCAGGGCGGGTTTCTGCACGCGCCGGACATCTACATGGACAAGCTGGCCGTCGGTGGTGGCTTGCCCGATGGCGTGATCGATCTGGATTGGTCGGTGACCGAAAATCTGCGCAGCGTGGCGCGGGCAAAGGAGCGCGATGTCGCCGACCTGATCGTCTGCATCTTGGAGCGTGACCGGCATCAAAAATTAATCGCCGAATGCCGCGATGCTGGGGCGCGCATCATGCTGATCGGTGATGGCGACGTCGCTGGCGTGATTGCTACCGCGATGCCCGATTCGGGAGTAGATATCTATATGGGCTCGGGCGGCGCGCCGGAGGGCGTACTGGCGGCGGCGGCGCTCCGCTGCATTGGCGGGCAGATGCAGGGACGGCTGCTGTACGAAAACGAGGAGCAGATCCTGCGTGCTCGCGACATGGGTGTGCGGGACCCGAATCGCAAATACAACATCCTGGATATGGCCAAGGGCGACGTGATGTTTGCCGCTACCGGCGTGACGGACGGGCCGATGCTGCGTGGCGTGCGCCGCTTCGGCAATGGCGCTATTACCCATTCTGTGGTGATGCGCAGCAAATCCGGCACCGTGCGCTATATCGAGGCACATCATAATTTCGCGACGAAGACCTGGTCGCCTTCGACGTAATGACCCCGTGAGTGGCACGGTCCTCGGCGTTGAACGCAGCCTGAACGGGCGACGCTGGGTATGGCGGCTTGGCGAGGATCGCGTCGGGCTGGGGATTGCGCAACGGCTGGGCGTGCCGGAAATCGTTGGCCGGTTGCTGGCGGCACGCGGGGTGGATATCAACGGTGCGGCGCATTTTCTCGATCCCACCCTGCGCGCTTCGTTGCCCGATCCTTCGGCGTTGATAGACATGGATGCCGCCGCCGCGCGCATCGCGGATGCCGTGCAGCGGGGCGAAACCATCGCGGTGTTCGGCGATTACGATGTCGATGGGGCATGTTCTGGCGCGCTGATCTTCTCCCTGCTGCGCGAACTGGGCGCGCCCGTGCTGCATTACGTGCCCGACCGCATGACGGAGGGCTATGGCCCCAACGCGCCGGCCCTGCGAGCGCTGGCGCAACGGGGAGCGAGCCTGGTAATCTGCGTCGATTGCGGTACGGCGGCGGCGGATGTTTTTGCCACGGTCAGCGGCTCGCTGGATATCGTGGTACTGGATCACCATAAGGCCGATGGGCTGGCACCAGCGATCGTCGCCACGGTCAATCCGAACCGGTTGGACGATGCGTCGGGCATGGGATCGTTATGCGCGGCCGCGATCGCGTTTCTGACCGCGGTAGCGCTGGTGCGCGAATTGCGCCGGCGAGGGGTTTTCGCTGGCAGTGTGGAGCCAGATTTACTTTCGCTACTGGATCTGGTGGCACTGGCGACGGTCTGCGATGTGATGCCGTTGATCGGGTTGAACCGCGCCTTGGTCAGCCAGGGTATAAAAGTAATGGCGCGACGGGCTCGGCCGGGGATCGCGGCCCTGATCGATGTGGCGCTGGTGAAGGATAGGCCGAGCGCGTTCACCCTGGGGTTTACGTTGGGCCCGCGCATCAACGCCGCCGGGCGTATCAGCGAAGCCGATCTGGGGCTTCGGCTGCTGGTGACGCAGGACACGGTGGAAGCACGCAGCCTAGCCGGCACCTTGGACGCGGTGAACCGCCAACGCCAGGAGGTGGAAGCCAGCATGCTGGAAGCCGCCATGCGCGCGGCGGAGGCACAGGCAGCGGCTGGTCAGCCAGTGCTGATGGTCAGCGGCGCGCAATGGCATCCGGGCGTCGTCGGGATCGTCGCCGGGCGCATCAAGGAACGCTTCAACCGCCCGGCCTGCGTGGCGGCGCTGGCGGATGGGATGGCGAAAGGATCGGGGCGCTCCGTGCTCGGTCTCGATCTGGGGGCGGCGGTCATCGCGGCGCGGCAGAACGGTCTCCTAACCACGGGGGGCGGGCATGCAATGGCGGCCGGATTTTCCCTGCCGGCGGCGCGGTGGGAGGATTTTCAGGCCTTCCTGAATGCGCGTCTGGCGGCCGCCGCACATCTGCCGGCGGCGGCGAATCTGGCCGTGGAAGCGAGCCTTTCCGTGCCCGGCGCGAGCCTGGACCTAGCACAGCAGATCAGCCGGCTGGCCCCGTTTGGCAATGGCAATGAGGAACCGACTTTCGTCCTGCAGCGCGCGCGCGTACTGCGTGCCGACCGGGTCGGGCGCGATGGCGCCACCATTCGCGCAATCATCGAAGGCGAAGGCGGAGGAGTTAGGTTAAAGGCGATGCTGTTTCGCGCCCGGGAAGGCGCGCTGGCGGATGCGCTGCTGGGCCGCGGCGGCGCTCCGCTGCACCTGACGGGGCATCTGCGCGCCGAGGAATGGAATGGCACAACGAGCGTTGGATTCATTATATCGGACGCCGCCTCCGCGACTTAACCCGAGTGGCTTGACCCTGGCTTGTGGCTCCGCTACGCAGCGCCCTCCTCTATGTCCCGTTCGTCTAGAGGCCTAGGACACCGCCCTTTCACGGCGGTAACAGGGGTTCGAATCCCCTACGGGACGCCACTAAAATCAATAGATCAGTCAGTGGCGGCAGATCAAAGCCGCTCTGCCAAGCACCTTACCGAGTATACGGTTCCTCAACATCAACCCATGTGGCGGTACCGTAGGGCATGGCGTTCATCAACCGGGGTAGGGACTGCCGATCACGCCGTCGCCGACCCCTTCATCGCTAGCAACACTGCCCGCAGCAGCGCCTGCTGCGTCTGGATTGAGCCGATGTCTGGCCCACCATATTCAAGCCTGTGGGTATCGACCCAGATATGGACGCATATCGAAGTTATGATCCTTAGGCGGAGCACGGTCCAACCGTGCCGCGCGCCGCCTGTGGCCGCTGCAATCTCTCGATTCTTGCGCCGAGCCGATCCCGCCGGGTGTCAATGGCCCCGCAAAGTCCACCATTTTGGTGCCGCAAAACTGGCCACTGCATTCGATGAAGCGCGATGCCTGTTAAAGCTGGGAGAGCATCCGCGCTCACTGACCAACCACATATATGAAGCCCAGTGTGGCGAACCCACAGGCGCTTGGCCCCAGGAGTATAATTATTTTCTGCTCGACATTGGACAAAAATATTCAGTCGCTCTGGGCGAGCACGCTCACCAAGATGCGGTATGTGGACTGGGAGGACGCCATTCCGTAGTTGTTTTTCCTTCAATGACTATGAGATGAGTTTGAATTTCATCCACCGCGCGCAATATGTCGGTGACCTTACCATCGAACGTCGCCAGCGTGTTGGAGAAGGCATTGCCAGTGGCATTTGATCTATCCGATGTTGAAATAGATAAAGCTCATCGTGAGAATGTGATAGGCGAAAAAGGCGAGCTGATATTTTTCGTGCGTGTCTTTCGTCTCAAATGTGTCCCATAGAAACCTGACATATTTTTCTCCTTCGGCGTCTTGAAGGAGAGTAGAAGATAGTCGGTGAGTTCAGCGGCAGGCATTGTCCAGAAAAATCTGCCTTTGACCGCTGGCAGGCTATTAGGTGTTTAGTTCCAGCGCTGGTATCCAACCCACGGATCCAACCGGTGCAAGGGAATCGTTATGCGCGTTGTTGCCTTGGAAGAGCATTTCACAGCCCCCGACATTGTCGGCCACATCAATCGCGATGTGGTCCGCCGGCGCGGATTTCGGCCACGGCGGATCGCGCCCGGCGCGGTGAACCCGATGGAACTGGCACCGGAGATCGGGGAGCGCCGGTTGGCGTCGATGGATGCGTCGGGGATTACCGTGCAGATACTGTCCAATACCGGGCCAGGGCCGGATCTGGTGCCGGGCTCGGACGGCGTGGGGATGGCGCAGGAGTTGAATGACCATCTGGCAGCAGCCTGCGCGCGCCGTCCGGACCGGTTTGCCGGATTTTCCGTGCTGCCCATGCTGAGCCCTGATGCGTGCGCGGCCGAGTTGACGCGATCGGTGAAGGAGCTGGGTTTTCTCGGGGCGCTGATCAACGGCACGACGGATGGAAAATTTCTCGATGACCCCTGCTATGACGGGTTACTGGCGCAGGCGGTGGCGCTAGATGTGCCGATCTATATCCATCCGCATCTGGCGCCGGCCGCGGTGCGGGATGCATATTATGCCAATCTCGATGCCGGCGCGGGACGCGTGCTTGAGGCCGCCGGTTGGGGTTGGCATTCAGAGACGGCAATCCATGTGCTGCGCCTGGTGCTAGCGGGGACATTGGACCGGCATCCGAAACTGCGCCTGATTATCGGCCATATGGGCGAGATGCTGCCGATGATGATGGCGCGCGCCGATGAGGTATTCGCCAATGACATCGAGCATCTGCAACGCCCGATCACGCGTGCGATCCTGGACCAGGTGTGGCTGACCACCAGCGGGATTTTCAGCGAGCCGCCATTCCTGGCCGCGTTGCTGACCTTCGGGATCGACCGAATCATGTTCTCGGTCGATTATCCGTATGCGCCGAATACGAAGGGGCGGGCGTTTCTGGATCGCATCGCGCTAGCGCCAGGGGACAGGATGAAGCTGTCGCACGGCAATGCGGATGCGCTGTTAAAATTACCGGCGTGAGGCTACCGCGCTGGCAGACCTTCGCACGCGAGGCGATTTCCGACAACCAGCGCCTTTAACTTACCCGCCGCTGCTCCGCGCGATATCGACGCCATGTCGTAATTGGTTTAGGCGATCAGGTGGTTAGGCCATAAGTAGTGCAGCGTCGCGTCGATAATGTCGGCAACAGCCTGTTGGTGGAAAATTTAATTCGCGGTCATGCCGCCATCGATCACCAATTCGGCGCCCGTCATCCACGATGCTTCATCGGAAGCGAGGAACAGGCAGCCATTGGCGATGTCAATCGGTTTTCCGAAGCGGCCCATCGGGGTGGCGTCCATGCGCGCCTTGCCCGATTCGTTGCCGAGCAGGCCGGGGCGCGCCATTGGGGTGTCAACGAAGCCGGGATGGACGGAGTTTACCCGCACCTGGTCTTTCGCATATTGGATAGCGGCAGATTTAGAGAAAATGCGCACAGCGCCCTTCGACGCGTGGTAGGCGGCGTTGGCAAAAGAACCAATGATGCCGCAGATAGAAGAGATATTGATGATCGAACCGCCGCCGGCGCGTTGCATTGCGGGGATCACCGCCTTGGTGCCGAGGAAGACACCGGTGGCGTTCACTTCCATGATGCGGTTCCAGTTTTCAAGGGTCTGATCGAGCAGCATGGCGCCGGCAGTGGGGCCGCCCGATTGCACGACCATGCCCGGCGGGCGGCCGGAAATGCCGGCGATATTACCAAGGATATTTATTTTTCCGTATTTTTTCTCCGTCGCAGCGGCGCGGGTGTTCCACTGATCCTCGCTAGTGACGTCGTGATGGAAATATTCGGCGATACCGCCCGCATCGGTGATTTCGCGAGCGACCGCATGGCCGAGCTCGTCCTGAACATCGCAGAGTATGATTGTGGCGCCGTGGGTGGCGAAAAGCCGGGCTGTCTCCGCGCCGATACCTGACGCTCCGCCAGTTATGATGGCAACTTTGCCTTGCAAACGCGGTCCGATGGTCATGATTTTTCTCCCCAAAAAATATTATCCAATCAGGTCAGGAACAGGCCACCATTCACATGGATGGTTTGGCCCGTGATGTAGCCGCCCTCCGGCCCGGCCAGCAGGCGGACGGCGCCGGCAATTTCCTCCACACGGGCCTTGCGGCCCAGCGGAATGTCTCGATCGCCCAGGCTGGAGGGCCGGGCGCCGGCGGTGGGGCCGCGCACCGTATCAACCGATCCTGGGGCGATGGCGTTGCACCGGATATTATGCGGTGCGAGTTCGATCGCCAAGGCGCGCATCAGCCCTTCCAACCCCGCCTTGGACGCCGACACATGCGCCCGGTTCGGCGTGCCGACATGCGTCGAAATACCGGAAAGGGCGATGATGGAGCCAGCACCGCGCGCAATCATGTGCGGCACCACGGCGCGCGCCAGGATGAAGGCGCCGTCCAGCGCGACGGACAGGATTTCTCGCCATTCGGCGAGGGAGATTTGCAGAAAGGGGGTTTGTCGGCGCAGTCCGGCATTGCTGACCAGGATGTCGATGCCGCCCACCGCGGGGATCGCGTCGGCCAGCATCTGCGCGACCTGGGTTTCATCGGTGATGTCCGCCATCGCTGCCAGGGCCTGGCCACCTATGGCATTGATCTCTCCCACCACGCCATCGATCAATGCGCGGTCGGCACGGCCATTCACCAGCACCGTGGCGCCGTCGCGCGCCAGGGCGAGCGCGATGGCGCGGCCGATATTCTTGCCCGCGCCCGTGACCAGGGCGACCCTGCCCGATAATGCACCCGCCATTGTCTCTACTCCCTCACCGTTTCCGTCCAGCTGTGTCTGGGCCTATGCTGGTGCCCACCATGCGTCATGCCGCCGGATGACGGGAGAGGAAAAACGATGACCATCTGCAACCACGACCATTCGCAATGGATTTCCCGCTGGGGCAAGGACGATCAAATTGGCTCCGCCAATTATCTAACCGCGGCGAAGCGGTTGGCGGCCCTGGCCTCGGTGAAGCAAGGGAAGGTGTTCGACGTTTCGCATGTGATCGGCCAAGACGCGCCCTACATGGCGCCGAACCAGACGCCGTTCCTACTGTCGATGTGGGCGTCGTGGAAGGATTCCATTAAGCGGCGGCGCAAGATGGGATTTCGCAACGACGCGGGATCGAATGTGGACCGGATGGAGATGACCACGCATGTGGGGACGCATATCGATGCGCTGGGGCATTTTTCCTCTGGTGATCGGCTCTACAATGGCAATAGTGCCGACGAGGCGGTGAGTTCTTGGGGGCTTGATAGGCTCGGCATCGAGCACGCGCCGCCGATGATCACGCGCGGCATCATGCTGGACGTGGCGGGGTTCGATGGCGGGGAATTTCTGGAGCCGGGGCGGGTGGTGACGCCCGACGATTTGCAGCGCGCCTGCGACAATGCGGATGTAGTGATCGAGTCTGGCGATATCGTGATGATCCGCACTGGCTGGGGGCGGTTCTTTGGTGTCGATAATGCGCGCTATCTGAAGGGCGAGCCGGGAATCGACCTACCGGCGGCGCGCTGGCTGGTGGAGCGCGAAGTGGGTGCGATCGGAGTTGATAACATGGCGGTCGAGGTGCTGCCGAACCCTGATCACGGACTGTCACTGCCGGTGCATCAATATACGCTGGCCGATACCGGCACTTACCTCATCGAGAATTTAGCGCTGGAGGAATTGGCGGTGGAAAAACTCCATCAGTTCTGTTTTATTTTGCTGGCGACGAAGTATCGCGGAGCCACCGGGTGTCCCGTGCGTCCCGTGGCCGTGATCTGAGGGCGCGAAAAAATGTCCTGGCAGCCGGAACTCGACGAGCTTGCCAAGCGCGAGGAGTTTGCCAAGCGGATGGGCGGGACGGAGCGTGTGGCGCGCCAGCGCGCCGGCGGACGGTTGACGGTGCGCGAGCGCATCGACGGAATTCTCGACCCTGGCAGTTTTCATGAAATCGGCGCCATCTCCGGCAAAGCGGGCTATGATAATCACAATCAACTGGCAGAATTTTTACCGGCCAATTGTGTGTTTGGCCGAGGCAAGGTGAATGGGCGGCCGGTGGTGATCACCGGCGACGATTTCACCGTGCGTGGCGGATCGGCCGATGCGTCGATCTGGGAAAAATTCAAGATGGCGGAGATCATGGCGTATGAGTATCGCCTGCCGCTGATCCGCATGATCGAGGGGTCCGGCGGGGGCGGATCGGTACGCACGATCGAGACCATGGGGCGGGCCAATCTGCCGGGCGGGACGGGCACATCGTCCGGGCTATTTTTGTGCGCGGCGAATATGGGAGAGGTGCCAGTGGTCTCGCTCGGCCTGGGCTCCGTTGCCGGGTTGGGCGCGGCGCGGTTAGCGGCGAGCCACTATACCTTGATGGTGAAGGAAATGTCGGCGGTGTTTGTCGCCGGGCCGCCGGTGGTGGAGCGGTTGGGCGAGCCGCGCACCAAGCAGGAGCTAGGAGGGCATGCGGTGCAACTGGCCTCCGGCGGTGTGGACGATGCAACGGATACGGAAGAAGAAGCGTTCGAGCGGGCGCGAGCGTTTCTTTCGTACTTACCAAATTCAGTTTGGGATGTGGCGCCGCAGGCGCAGTTGGCGAACGATCCCCACCGGCGCGATGAATTTTTACTCTCGATCGTTCCGCGCAATACGCGGCGCACCTATCCGATGCGGAAAATCGTCAATGCCGTGGTCGATAGCGGCAGTTTTTTCGAGATGGGGCGCTATTATGGGCGGGGGCTGATCACCGGCTTCGCGCGGTTGAATGGTTGGTCGGTAGCGGTGATGGCGGGTGATCCGATGCAGCACGCGGGAACCTGGGGCAATGCCGAGTGCCAGAAGGTGACGCGCTTCATCGACATGGCGGAGACGTTTCATCTTCCGGTCGTGCATCTAGTGGATTGCCCCGGCTTCTCAGTGGGGCTGGAGGCGGAGTCGCAGGGTGTGATCCGCCAGGGGGTGCGGGTGATCAGCGCCATCAATCAGTCCACCGTGCCATGGTGTTCCATTTTAATTCGCAATGTGTTCGGCGTGGGCGGAGGGGGGCATCAACCGAATAAGCGACTGTGTCTGCGCTATGCCTGGCCGTCCGGGCGGTGGGGGTCGCTGCCGTTGGAAGGCGGGGTAGAAGCGGCGTATCGGGCAGAAATCGATGCCGCCGAAGATAAGCCGACGAAACTTAAAGAAATCGAGGCGAAGCTGGAGGCCTTGCGTTCGCCGTTTCGTACGGCGGAGGCGTTCTGGCTAGAGGAGATTATCGATCCGCGCGATACGCGGCGCTTGCTATGCGAGTTCGCCGATCTCGCCGCCCCCTTGCGCATCCGAGGCCGAGCCAGTTTCACCATGCGGCCCTGAGTGACCATGTCGGGCTCGACGACAGAAAAAGTGCCGCATCGCGCGTTGATCACCGGCGCGTTAATGACGGCAACTCTGATGCAGGTGCTGGACACCAATATGACCAATGTGGCACTGCCCTATATGCAGGGCGCGCTGTCAGCATCGTCGGTGGAGATTACCTGGGTTCTGACCTCCTATATCATGGCGGCGGCGATCATGACTGCGCCGGTGGGCTGGCTCGCCGTGCGCTATGGGCGGAAGAACCTGTTCATCGCCTGCCTGGCCGGGTTTACCGGGTTTTCTATGCTGGCGGGCGGGGCGCATTCGCTGGAGCAGATGGTCGTGTTCCGTGTGATGCAGGGTATTTGTGGCGCGGCCCTGGTACCGCTGTCACAGGCCACGATGCTGGATATCTATCCGTTCGAGCAGCGGGCCCATGCGATGGCGATCTTTGGTATCGGCGTGATGCTGGGGCCGATCCTGGGGCCTACATTGGGCGGATATCTGACGGAAATCTATAACTGGCGCTATGTCTTCTATGTCAATTTACCGCTGGGTGTCTTGGCCATTATTGGCCTCATGTTGTTTATGCCGCGCGCGCCGGTGCGTGACGATCTGCGCTTCGACTGGACCGGCTTCGCCGTGCTGGCGCTGGGTATCGGCAGCTTGCAGATGATGCTGGATCGTGGGTCCGGCGAGGACTGGTTTACCTCGCGGGAGATCATTATCGAAGCTGTTCTGGCGGGTCTCGGGCTTTATTTATTTACCGTGCATATGCTGACGGCAGAACGACCTTTCGTCGCGCCGACAGTGTTCAAGGATCGCAATTTCATTATCTGTGTGTTGCTGATGCTGTTTGGCGGATCGATTCTGATGTCGAGTTCAGCCCTTCTCGCCCCGTATCTGCAAAAACTTGCCGGCTACCCTATCGCCACCGCCGGGCTGACCATGGCGCCGCGCGGCTTCGGCGTCATGGCCGGTATGATCTTTGCTAGCCGTACAGGTGGGCGACTCGATCAGCGCAAGATCATGGGATTCGCACTGATCGGCATCACCATCTCCATGCTGGAGATGAGCAGCTGGACGCCTGATATTTCCACCCGACATGTGATGTTTACCGTGCTGGCACAAGGATTCTGCGTCGGCTGCTTCTTTAATCCAATGACGGTAATGGCGTTCATCACCCTGCCGGCCCATCTGCGTGGCGATGGCACGGCCCTACACGCCCTGGCACGCAATATCGGTGCCGCCGTGGGTATTTCGATCACCACTTTTACCCTGGCGCACAATGCCCAGGAACTGAATGAGGAGATCGGCAGTATCGTCACGCCATTCCATCGGGTGCTGCTGGAGAATTTTTCCCTATCCCAATGGCTGGATCCGGCAACCGCTATCGGCGCCAATCTTCTGGACAGCATGGTGCAGCGCGAGGCGCAGATCATTGCCTATTCCAATAGCTATCGCATGCTGGCCATCAGTGCGATCCCACCGATGTTCCTGCTTTTTCTCCTGCGCCGCGCGCCGCGGTTTGGGGGGCGGTGATCCGGCGCAGGATGGTGCTGAGCGGAAGGACGGCGGCGATGACGGTAAGTTTTGGGGGATTGTTGAGGGCAAGATCTTGAACAAGGGGGGGCAGCCACTGCGCAGTGCTTCGATCAGCAGCCAGGCCATGTGGATGGCGAGGATAACGGCGCCGGTGGCGGTGTGGGGAGAAAGAGCGCGCATTAGTTAGGTGGGGGTGTTATTAGGACCGCACCGCTGGCGCGGGTTCTTCGGACATCAGCCGAGCGAGGGTGGATTCCAGATCCTGCGCGGAGAACGGCTTGCGTAGCACGCCGCCCAGTAGATCGACTCCAGGTTCACTGGCATCACCGAATTCTGCATAGCCGGTGATCAGCAGGATCGGGAATGCATAGCCCAGATTGCGCGCCACGATGGCCACCTGCACGCCAGTCAGGCCGGGCATCGCATAATCGACCATCAGCAGGCCGAGATTATAATCGCCCGGATCGCGCAGGATGCGCAAGGCTTCCTCGCCGCTATCAGCTTCAACGACGGTGCAACCGAATTCCATCAGCATCTCGGCGGTGGCCTGGCGCACCGGCAGATCGTCATCGACCAGCAGCACGGTGAGATTTTTGGTCAGGCGGCGTGGGTCGCCGAACGCCGCGACTTCTTCCTGCTCCGCGGCGGTGCGCGGCAGCAGCACGGAAACCGTGGTGCCTCGGCCGAGCACCGAATGCAGGCGCACGGTACCGCCTGATTGCTGGGCAATGCCATAAACCTGGCTCAGCCCGAGGCCGGAGCCGGCAGGGCCCTTGGTGGTGAAGAAGGGTTCGAACGCGCGCGCCCTCACCTCATCGGTCATGCCGGTGCCATCGTCGATGACGTCGACGCGGACGTAATCGCCCGGCTTGGCACCGTCCTCGGCCTCGGTTAGCGTTTCGTTGGCGGTGACGATGATGAGCTTGCCGCCTTCGGACATGGCGTCGCGCGCATTCAGGGCGAGGTTCAGCACCACCGCCTCCAACTGACTGGGATCGGCGAGGCCGGGCCAGACATTGGGATCGAACCGTGTTTCGATCTTAATGCGGCGGCCGAGGGTGGAGGTGGCGAGGGTGACGAGGTCGTTGACCACACGATTCACATCCACCTTTCTGCGGGCCATACGGTGGCGGCGCGAGAAGGCGAGCAGGCGAGAAGTGAGCTGGGCGCCACGCTGCACCGCACCGGTGGCACGTGCGACTAAGGTGTGCATGCGGTCTTGCGCTGGATCTAGCCGACGTTCCAGCAGTTCCAGATTGCCCATGATGGTGGCGAGAAGATTGTTGAAATCATGCGCGATACCGCTGGCGAGGCGGCCCACGGTCTGGAGTTTCTGCGCCTGGGTCAGAGCGGCCTCGGTCTTTTCCCGCTCGGCGATTTCGACATGCAGGCGGGCATTGGATTTGGAAAGCGCCGCCGTGCGTTCGGCGACGCGCTGTTCGAGCAATTGCGTGGTGCGTTCGCGCTCAGCGACGCGTTGTTCCAAGCTTGCGGCCATTTCGTTGAAGGCGATGGCGACGCGGCCGAATTCCAACACTTCCTCCGAGACCGGCGCGCGGGCGGCGAGGTTGCCAATGCGCCAGGCCTGGGCGGCGACCAGCAAGCGTTCGGTGGGGCGGCGGATGAAAGCCTCGCCAGCAGCTAGGGCTAGGATCAAGGCGATCAGCGATGCTGCGCCGACCAGGACGGCGGCGCGCAGGGCGATAGCGTCGATCTCGGCAGTGGCGGCGGGCAACGAGAGGCCGACCTGAACATAGATCGGCTCCGCTTGTGCCGCGTAGGGAATATAGGCGGTGAGCAGCTCGATATTATCCGGACCGGTGAGCTGGGCGAGGCCGGCGACCGGGCGGGCGGCGAATTCGGTTTCCGTGTCGCTCAGCGCATCTGCGCGCCACAACCCGTCACCCAGCGGGATCGCGGCCGCGGAAGGGGGATTGCGTACGATGATCCGCCCCCCGCGATCGGCGATGATCAGCTCAGTGCGCGCCGGCTGCTGCGTGCGGCCCTGGCGCAGTTCGCCCTGGCGCTGGTTGAGCCAGTCGAGATCGATGGCAATGATGACCGTGCCATTGCGCTGACCGGTGGGATCCAGGATAGGCACGCCGACGGGCAGAATAGGTGCCGCGAAGCCGGGTTGGCGGGCAAGCTGGCCGACGCTCGAACGTTCGTCATCGGCATGCTCGGGCAGCCAGGGCGGATTGTCGCCGGTGAGTTGGGGCACGGACGCGCAGGCCAATGTGCCGTCCTGCCGATAGGCGGCCAGGAACGCGTAGCGCGCCAGGCGCATATGCAACACGGAAAGTTGCTGCCCGCATTCCGGTTGTAAATGCTCGACTCCGCGGAAGCGGGTGGCGACAACGCCGAGCTGGCGCGCCGTGTCGATGATGGAGAGCAGATCGGATTCCGTTAGTTCTGCCTGGCGCATGGCTAGCTCACCCAGTTCCCAGGTGCGGCGCGTTTGCAGATCGAACTGAGTGAACAGCCCGGCTGCTATACTGGGCAGCAGACACAACAAGGTGACGATCAGCAGGCGACGCGAGACGGTCATGCGATCACGAGAACCCCCCTCCCATCATGCACGATGGGACGGGGGTCGCGAAAGTGGGCTTTCGGCCAGGTCGCAGCATCAACCACCACCTGATCGTCAATGGCGAACTCCCGCTCTTCGACAATGCCGAGCTGCGCCGGGCCATGCCGCAGGCGCTCGATCGGCATGCGTCTATCGACGTCATCTCCCAGAGCTAGGGCTAAATCGGTAGCATGGTGCAGCCAGCTCCGGATGGGCTGTGGGGAATGCCGACGGAGTAGTTGCGCAGCTTGTCGGGTTGCGATCCCGACGTGGCGAAGAACCGCGAACAGGGACGGCAGATCATGCGTGGTCTCGGTTATGGTTTGGAGAGACGGATAAAAGTAAAAATGATGACGCGCTATATCCCGCTCTATCGCGCGCCCACAGTGATCCCCCCCGATCAGCCGCGCGAAGTGTTTATCGAGTCTAATCTCGACGTGGTGGACCCCATCACTTACTTCCCCCCTCGTCACGCGGCAGATATTTACCATCGGGTTGAATTTACAAACCAGTCGGTCGGATCCCGGTACGATCCTGCTCTCATTCTATGCTTGTAAGGGAAATCAGAAATAGGATAGGTATTGCAACCCGGCGGTGGACGTGATGATCCAGGTGAAACCGATAGGGGCCGATCGAGAAAAGCGCAAGCGGGCAGTCTGGGATATAGAACGTAAGCTGACGGAGCAGAATGTGCGGCCGATCATTTTCTATAATCGTCCCAGTTCCTACTGGCAGCCGCACGTGCAGAACGTTTTAGTGATGGTCAATAGCGGCTTCGGTGGCCATCGCCGCGAAGATATCTGGCTGGACCGGTAGATGCCCCCGAGCCCCTATTTGTTCTGCGCCGCGGATCATGAGCTGGCCCAGGTGAATGACCGGCTTAAATTGCGCGAGGCCAAGACCGGCTTCGGCATTGCGCTTCGCTATCAGGAACGCGCGCCCGATCCGCCCCACGCGCCGGAACCCAACTGGTGCGAAACCGGACATTCGATATTCATCCTTTCCGGGCACATTCAATACCAGTTCGACGACCATACGGCGCATGCCGGGCCCGGCGACATGCTGCACATCCCCGCCGGGCGCGCCCACCGCCACAAGCCGCGCGTTGTGGGAAATGACGTGGTGCGCTACGTCCTCACGGAATTCGCCGCGCCCTGATCATCCGGAGGACATCCCATTACCGAATTCATCCTCGCCTTCATGAAGGCGCATGAGGTCTGGGCGATTCCCATCGTCGCCCTGCTGGCCTTCGGCGAATCGCTGGCCTTCGTGTCGCTGCTACTGCCCGCGACGGTGATCCTGTTCGGCTTCGGCGCGCTGATCAATGGCGCCGGGTTGCAGTTCTGGCCACTCTGGATGGCCGCCGCAGTAGGCGCGATCCTGGGCGACTGGTTGTCCTTCTGGCTAGGCAAGCATTACGGTCACGCGATCGCCGTGATGTGGCCGCTAAACCGTCATCCCACCTTGATCCCACGCGGCCAAGTCTTTTTCGAAAAATGGGGTATCGCCGGTATTTTCTTGGGTCGTTTCTTCGGCCCTCTCCGTTCCGCCATCCCCCTAGTCGCCGGTATCTGCGACATGCCACGCCTTCAATTCCAGATCGCCAACGTCGCCTCTGCCCTAGTCTGGGCCACCGGTATCCTTGCCCCCGGCGCCTTCGGCCTAGAATGGCTGGGACGGTTAATGCACTAAACTCCGCCTTATTTACCCCTCTCGCGGATGGACGTTTCACGCGAAACAATCCACAGACCAGACAGCTTTCCGAGCCTCTTAAACTTACTGCCCGGAATAGGTTATAAATTCTGACTATTATATTATATAACTACGATCTTTTTCTGGACCCACCTCATTCCCATTCTCCCCCATATGCCTTCTTTATAGACGCGGCATCTCCGCCAGCAGCCGCCCCAATTCCGGCAGCTTCATCCCATATCCCATCAGCCCCAGCACCGCCCACAATGCTGCCCCGTTGGTCGTCACCACGGGCTTGGCAAACTCCGCCTCCCACGCGGGCACGAACCGCATGGTTGGAAAATTTCCTCCCGGCACCACCAGCACCTCGATTTCGGCGCGATCCATGCGCCGAAACGCGTCGCGCGCATGCTCCGGCCCCAACCCGCCGATCGCATAGGCGTCAGCAGCGTCGAATCCCTCCATCGCGACCACATCCAGCCCGTGCTGGCTCTCGAAATACCACTTTGCCCGGCCGATGACCTCCGGCGAATAAGGGGTGATCACCGCGATCCGCCGTGCCCCCAACGCCCGAACTGCCTGCCCAACTGCCCCCGCCGAGGTCACCGCGGGTGCGCCAGAGCCTTCCGCCATCTGCCGCGTCGTTACCGCGTCATAATCGTCCGAAAACAAGCTGGCGGATGTCTGCGCCAACGCTACCGCCTCCACCTTCGCCTGCCCCAACAGCTGCGATTGATACACCACATCCGCCGTCAGGCTAGGCGAAAACGGTGTGTTTCCGTCTTTTCCCAACCGCCCATAATGCGCCTGCAACCCTCCCGGTAGCAGCCGCGTATATTCGCCTTCCACCGTCGTATTCGTCGCCGGAATCAGCACCCCAAAATGCCGCGTCATGGAAATCCCCTCGGATGAAGCCGATGAACCATAATAATCCGAACCATCTCTACCGTCTCGCCCCCTCCCCAAACCCCACCGCCGTGCTATGCCCCCGGCGGAATGAAAATCCTTTTCGTCTCCTCCAATCGTCTGGGCGATGCCGTCCTCACCACCGGGTTGTTGGATCATCTGATTCGCACCTACCCGAACTCGCGCATCACCGTCGCCACCGGCCCCATCGCCGCCGGTGTCTTCACCCACATGCCGCAACTCGAACGCCTAATTGTGTTCCAGAAGCAAAGCTATGACCGCCACTGGCTCCCCCTCTGGTGGTTTGCCGTCCGGCAGGTCTGGGATCTGGTGGTCGATATCCGGGCCTCCGGCATGGCCTATCTGGTCCCCACCAAAAGCCGCGTCGTTATGCGCAACGACCTTCCGGGCACAAAGGTGGAACAACTAGGCACTATCCTCGGCCTCAACCCGCCCCCCATGCCGGTTACCTGGACGAGTCCGCAAGACCACACCCGCGCCGCACAACTCCTGCCCCCCGGTACCCCCATCATCGCGCTCGGTCCCACCGCCAGCCGTAGTATCAAGATGTGGCCGGCGGAAAAATTCACCGCTTTGTTCCATGCCCTCGCTGCCGGCCCCCTGCCCGGCGCCCGCGCCGCCATTCTCGCCGGCCCCGGCGCGCTGGAGGAAGAACTCTCCGCCCCCCTGCGCGCCGCCCTGCCCGACGCGATCGATTTACGCGGTGCTCTCGCCATCCCAGAAGTCACCGCCTGCCTGCAACGCTGCGCGCTCTATATCGGCAATGATTCCGGCCTAATGCATCTTGCCGCCGCCGCCGCCGTGCCCACAATCGGCCTGTTCGGCCCCACCGACTGGCGCGAATACGGCCCTACCGGGCAATGCGCCGATGTGGCCGTCGCCACCGATGCCACGATGGCCGGCATCAGCGTCGAGGCAGCACTCGCCGCTGCCGCCAAACTATTGCGCGCCGCCCCCGTTGCCAGCCCCCCCCCTCCGTCCTAGTTTCGCCTCCCTTTGGCAACAAACTTGCCATAATACATTCTAAGGGAGAAAATAATGAAAGTCGGCGAAGCCATCGCGCACATTATGAAGGTCGAGGGGATGGACATCCTCTGCGGCTATCCGGTTAATCATCTGATCGAATTCGCCGCCGCGCAGGACATCCGCCCGATCATGGTGCGCCAGGAACGTATCGGCATCCACATGGCGGACGCTATCTCCCGCGTCACGTCCGGCAAGAAATTGGGCGCCTTCTGCATGCAGCACGGTCCAGGCGCGGAAAACGCCTATGGCGGCGTCGCTCAATGTTATGGCGAATCCATTCCCGTGCTAATCTTGCCAATGGGCTACCCGCGCCATCTCGCGGGCATCGACCCGAATTTCAGCTCCACCACGCAAATGCGCGGCGTGACCAAATCGGCGGAGCAGATCATTCTGCCGAAGGAAACCCCAAACATCCTGCGCCGCGCGATGAGCAAGCTGCGCAATGGCCGGGGCGGCCCCTGCCTCGTTGAAATCCCCACCGATATCTGGAATGAGGAAATCGGCGATTTTACCTATACCCCGGTCGTCACAGCGAAGACCGCGCCCGACCCCGCCGATGTCCGCAAGGCCGCTACCGCGATTCTCGCCGCCAAACGCCCGCTGATCTATGCCGGCACCGGCGTGCATTGGGCAGAAGCCTGGCCACAGTTGAGAAAATTCGCAGAACTTCTGGGCGCTCCCGTTACCACCAGCCTCGGCGGCAAAAGTTCCTTCCCCGAAAATCACCCACTCTCGCTGGGCTCCGGCGGTAATGCCGTCTCCAAGCAGGTGCATCACTTCGTACAGAACGCCGATCTGATCATCGGCATCGGATGCTCGTTTACCGAAACAAATTTCGGCATCAAATTTCCGAATGGCAAAAAATTCGTCCACGCCACTTTAGATCCCGACCACCTTAATAAAGATGTGCGCGCAGAAGTCGGCCTGCTCGGCGATGCGGCATTAACCCTAGAAGCCCTTATCGGCGAGCTTGGCCAAACCATCAAATCTCCGCGCGACCCCAGCCCAGTGGTGGCTGAAATCATCAAGCTGCGCGAGGAATTCATGGCACAATGGATGCCGCTGCTGACATCCAACGACGCGCCGCTGAACCCCTATCGCGTGATCTGGGATCTGATGCACACGGTGGATGGTAAGAACACCATCATCACCCATGACGCTGGCAGCCCGCGCGACCAGATTTCACCATTCTGGGTCTCCACCGAACCGCTTTCCTATATCGGCTGGGGCAAGACCACGCAGCTAGGCTACGGCCTCGGCCTCGCCATGGGCGCCAAGCTGGCAAAACCCGAAAAACTCTGCATTAACCTGTGGGGCGACGCCGCCATCGGCTTCACCGGCATGGACTTTGAAACGGCGGTGCGCGAGCGCATTCCCATCCTCTCTATCCTGCTGAACAATTTCTCCATGGCGATCGAGCTGAAAGTCATGCCGATCTCGACGGAAAAATACCGTTCGACCGATATCTCCGGCAACTACGCCGACATGGCGAAAGCCTTCGGCGGCTATGGCGAGCGCGTCACTCAGCCGGGCGACATCAAATCCGCCATCCAGCGCGGCATCAAAGCCACGCAGGCCGGCCAGCCGGCCTTGCTGGAATTCATCACCAGCAAGGAAACTCGGGTTTCCAAGCTATAAATCGGATTGCGGCGGGGGTAATATCCGCTCCCGCCGCCGCCGTACCGCCACGCCCGCGCCTGCGGGCTTCCACGACTTCCGCCTTGCGTTGGATCACCGTGGATCGTCGCCGACCAACCAGTAGGAGAACTCGGTATGAAAGTCGCCCGCATGGACACGCTGCGTGCCGATGCTGGCTGGCGCATGTTCTCCTATCTGAAGATCACCACCGATGACGGCATCATCGGCTGGTCAGAATTCACCGAAAGCTTTGATAATGCCGGCCTTGCCGACTCGCTGAAAATCGCAGCGATGGCGGAAGTGTATGAAATGAACCGTGCGCCGCATAATTTCTTCGGACATCTCTGCACAATTATCTCCGCGCATTTCTCCGCCAATATACCGAATTTTCGCGTCATGGAAATCGACATCGACAGCTGTCCCTGGCGCGATGAATTCTATCACGCCGTGCCGGAATTCGAAAATGGTGGCCTAAAATTTTCCACCTGCTCCGGCTGGAGCATGAACATCAAAGAAGCCGCCGTCCGCGCTCCCCCGAAGTAAGAGAACACAGGAGACCCCACCTTGGCCATATTCAAGATCGCCACCCCCGCCGGTGCCAGCTTCACCACCGCGGGCGGCGGCTATGACGATGAGATGAAACCGCTCCTCGACATGGGCATCGACGCCACCATTGTCGAAGGTCCCGTCGACGCTGCCAGATTCATCGCCTTCGCACAGGACGCCGACGCGATCTATGCAAAAGGCATCCGCTTCACCAAAGCCATGATTGACGGATTGCCGGACCGGTGCCGCGCCATCGTGCTCGGCTCGGTCGGCGTCGACAGCGTCGAAGTTACCGCCGCCACCGAGCGCGGCATACCGGTCACCAACTGCCCTGATACCTTTATCGAGGAAGTCGCAGATCATACGATGATGCTGCTGCTCTCTTCGTTCCGCCGCGCCATCGAACAGGACCGCATGGTGCGCGAAAATAAATGGCACGAAGGGCGCCCCGCACTGCTCAAAATTCCCCGCCTGATGGGCCAGACCCTCGGCCTCATCGCCTTCGGCCATGTCGCCCGCGCTGTCGCCAAGCGCGCCAAGCCCTTTGGCCTAAAAATTATCGCCTACGACCCGTTCATCGAGGAGCTGGTCATGGTTGAGCACGGGGTCGTTCCCGCCACATTGGAAGAGGTACTCTCCCAATCTGATTTTATCTCCATGCACGCCCCCGCCACCCCAGAGGCCGAGGGCATGCTGATGGAAAAGCATTTTCGCATGATGAAACCCACCGCAGTTTTTATTAACTGCGGCCGTGGGCCGACCGTACAGGAATCCGCCCTCATTAAGGCACTAGCAGAAAATTGGATCGCCCATGCCGGTCTCGACGTTCTTGAAGTCGAACCCCCCGGCCATAACAACCCCATCCTGTCGATGCCGAACGTCACCCTGTCTGCACACACGGCCTCGGCCTCCGCCCGCTTCGACCCTGCCCGCAAAACCCATGTCGGACGCGAGCTTAGCCTCGTGCTCTCCGGTAAATGGCCGATGAGCTGCGTCAACCCCTCCGTGCTGCAAAACAGCACTAAACTCCGCCGCTGGCAGCCCATCTCCATGGAACGCGGCCCCAATAGCTGATACCAGATTTCGATTTGCACGGCCTGTTGAAAGAGAAATTGGGGGCTTTCCCCCCAATTGCCCACCAAGAGCGTAACGCCCCTTAACTAGGTTAGGGGCAGCGCCCCGACCTTCCTCACGCACGCGCCCCCAGCCCTATGCCTTCACGCCCATACCCCGCATGAAGCGGTCGCGGATAAGGGAAGGGTCGCGTTCAGTGGTGGCGACGGGTTTGTTGTTGTTGATGCGGCAGCCGATCAACCAGGGGCCGTCTTCGGTGAGCGCGCGGTCGAGCAGTGCCTCGAAATGCGCTTCGTCCTCGGCCCATGTGGATTGTGCGATGCCGGCGCCGCGGGCGATGGCAACGATATCGGCGCCGAGTTCGCTAGCGGCCACCTGCCCGCCGGTGATCTGGTAGCCGCCATTATCGAGGATGATGATGGTGAGGTTTCTCGGCGCTCGTGCCCCCACCGTGGCGAGGCAGCCGAGTTGCATCAGGATCGAGCCATCGCCTTCCAGAGCGATGACTTTGCGCGCCGGTTGCGCAATGGCGACGCCGAGCGCGATCGGCACGGCAAGGCCCATGCTGCCGAGCATGTAGAAATTTTGCGGCCGGTGGCCGACAGCCCAGAGATCAAAATTGGACCAGCCGATGCCGCCGATCACGGCTTCCTCGCGCTTCAGTTTCCCGACCATGCGCTGGGTCAGGTTGAAGCGGTCCATCACCTTAGCGTCGGAGCGGACCATCCGTTGATTTTGGTTTCCCGACATCACGCTACTCCTTGAACACCTTGCCGCCGGTGAGCAGGGGGGAAAGAATGAAAGTAGCCGGCTGTTGCGTGGCCACAGCCTGGCGGATAGAGCGGTCAATGATGAATTCCACCTCGTCCACCCGGGTGAGAGTATGATGTTCCATCGCTAGGCTGTCGAGACTGGGGCGCATCGTACGCGCCACCAGGGTCTGGCCGATATTGAATTCTCCCAAGGTACCACGTTCGGAGACCATGAGAAGAATAGGAATCTGAAACGGGACCGGCAACGAGGCCAGCACGTTCGGCAGGGTGGCAAAGCCCGAGGTTTGCATCAACACAATCGCGTGCATGCCCGCCATCCAGGCGCCGCAGGCGATGCCGACGGCTTCTTCTTCCCGCGTGCTGGTGAAAACGGTGAAGAACGGATCGGTCTCCAGGAGGGCGATCAGCGGACGCAGGACATTATCCGGTACATACGGTACTAGCCGCACGTTATGCGCGCGCAGCACGTCACGGGTAATTTCAAACCAGGCGCGGGTTTCCCCTGCCATGTGTGCCCCCTCAAAAGGTTGATGATATTGTAGCCCTGCGTATACGCCTGTATAGGGCGGTCGGACCAGGGGCGCAGTGCAAGGTACGACGAAATGGTCGATCTGACGCAGGTTTACGATGTGGTGGTGGTGGGTGGCGGTAACGCGGCGCTTTGCGCGGCGATCACGGCACGGCAGGCGGGTTGCTCCGTGCTGGTGCTGGAACACGCGCCGAAATCTATGCGTGGCGGCAATAGCCGCCATACTCGAAATCTGCGCGCCATGCACACCACGCCCACAGGTGTGCTGACGGACACCTATCTGGAAGATGAGTATTGGGACGATCTGCTGCGCGTCACCGGCGGGCAGACGGATGAAGGGCTGGCGCGGATGACCATTCGTGCCTCGGCCGCGGTGTTCAAATGGATGCTGGATTCGGGTGTACGATTCCAGCCCTCGCTTTCCGGCACGCTATCGCTTTCGCGCACTAATGCGTTCTTTCTTGGTGGTGGCAAGGCGTTGCTGAATGCGCATTACATGACCGCTCAACGGTTGGGCATCGATATTCTGTATGATACCGAAGTCATACTCCTAAACATGGATGATGGTTTTGTACGTTCCGCCACGTTGACCTGCCATGGGTTTCCGGAAACCGTGCGCGGCAAGGTGTTTGTGGCATCGTCCGGTGGTTTCCAGGCCAATCTGGAATGGCTGAAGCATTACTGGGGCGAGGCAGCGGATAATTTTCTCATCCGCGGCACGCCTTATAATAAGGGCCGGGTGCTGAAAAATCTGCTGGACCAGGGCGTGGCGGCGGTCGGAGATCCGACGCAGTTCCATGCCGTGGCCATTGATGGCCGCGCGCCAAAATTCGATGGCGGCATCGTCACGCGGCTCGATTGCGTGCCGTTCAGCGTAGTAGTGAACAAGGACGGCAAACGTTTCTATGATGAAGGTGAGGATGTGTGGCCGAAGCGCTATGCCATCTGGGGTCGGCTGGTGGCGCAGCAACCGGACCAGGTTGCCTATTCGATCATCGATTCAAAATCGACGACGTTGTTCATGCCATCGGTGTTTCCCGCCATCGCCGCGCAGACGATTGGCGAACTTGCGGAGCGGCTCGGACTTGATCCCCCGACAGTCATCGATACGATAGCGCAATACAACGCCGCCGTTCGTGCGGGAAAATTCGATAGTACAAAATTGGATGAATGCCGCACAGAAGGACTTGCTCCGCCAAAGACGCATTGGGCGCGCAAGATCGACCAGGGGCCATTCTATGGCTATCCGCTGCGCCCGGGTATCACGTTTACTTATCTCGGCGTGCGGGTGAATGAACGGGCGCAGGTGCTGATGGACAATGGCGCGCCGGCGGCCAATCTGTTTGCGTCCGGTGAGATTATGGCTGGAAATATTCTAGGCAAGGGCTATCTCGCGGGGTTTGGTATGACGATCGGCACAGTATTTGGCCGCATCGCAGGGGCGGAGGCGGCAAAGCATGTCCGAAATTGAAATCCCGGCGGCGCCGAACAAGATGCCCGCTATGGCAGCCGCGCCACGCAGCACGGAAGCGGTGTCCGCCGCGCGCCGCTCCATTGAAATTTGCAATGCCTGCCGCTATTGCGAGACTTTCTGTGCCGTCTTTCCGGCCATGACCTTGCAGCGGGAATTTTCCGATACCGATCTCGGCTACCTCGCAAATCTTTGTCATGGCTGCCGGGGTTGTTATTACGCCTGCCAGTACGCGCCGCCGCATGAATTCGGCGTCAATCTGCCACGGCAATTCGCCGAGCTGCGGCAGGAAACCTACGCCGATCATGCCTGGCCACCGGTGATGGGCAGGCTGTTCCACAAAAATGGCGTAGTCGTTTCCACCGTTACTGCCGCGGCTCTGGCACTGGTGCTGATCCTGGTGATGGTGCTGCAATCGCCAGATATGGTGTTTGCCGCGCATGAGATGGTACCGGGCGCATTCTATAAAGTCATTCCGTTCGGCATGATGGTCTGGCCCTTTTCCATCGTGTTTTTATTTTCGCTTCTCGCCATCTTCATGGGTGCACGTAATTTCTGGCGTGCGACCGGTGGCGAGGGGCTCAGCCAGGGTCAATCTTGGATGGAAGCCATCCACGACGCGCTGACCCTGAAAAATCTAGGTGGCGGCGGGCAAGGCTGCAACGATGTCGATGAGCCGTTTTCGCAGGCGCGACGGCATCTGCATCACACATTGTTCTATGGGTTCGCGCTTTGCTTCCTCGCCACCACGTTGGGGTTTTTCTATCACCATGTGGGCGGCTGGATTGCACCCTACGATATTTTTCGCCTACCGGTCGTTTTCGGCACCTTGGGCGGCGTCGGCATGGTGGTCGGCAGCGTCGGGCTGTTCTGGCTGAAGGTTATCGGCGATGACGAGCCAACGTCGAAAAAGCTTCTGGGCGGTGAGGTGGCGCTCCTGTTCCTGCTCTTCGCCGTGGCCCTGACGGGATTGGTGCTGCTGGCGTTTCGCGCCACCGGGGCGATGGGTATGCTGCTGGCCATCCATCTGGGCTTCGTGATGGCGTTCTTCTTGGCGCTGCCGTATAGCCGTATGGTCCATGGCGCGTACCGCTTCGCCGCCCTGCTGCGCGCCGCTATCGATCGGCGCACGCGCAAGCCGGTGGGAGCAGATGGCGGTTGAGGACGTGAGTCGGACGTGAAAATGGACCCTGATACCAGGTCTCGGTGAGCGTGACCCGACCTTAGCTTCCGGCGGGCTAAGCTCGCCGAGACCTTGTTCTTACCCCTTGCGGGTGCCGATGCTGGCGAATTTCTTGTTGAATTTGGCGACCTGGCCGCCGGTATCCATGATACGCTGGATGCCGGTCCAGGCGGGGTGGGATTTAGGGTCGATATCAAGGCGGAGCGTGTCGCCCGGCTTGCCGTAGCAGGAGCGGGTTTTGAACTCCGTGCCGTCGGTCATGACGATGTTGATTTCGTGGTACTCGGGGTGGATTTCCGGCTTCATGACGCTACTCCTGCTGGCGCGGCCGATTGGGACCGGCGGCGCGAAGGCGGGCGTATAGGGCAGTGGGCGGGTTGGATCAAGTATAGGGGCTGAAACCTCAGGCCTGGGTTGGCTCGGACTGTTCGGTGGCGCGTTCGGCCATTTGGGCGGCGGCGGCCAATTCGGTTTCCAGCCAGGCATCTGCCCCGCGCAGGCCCGTGGCGACGTGGCGGGACCAGTCGACATAATCCAGGCGGCGCTCGGCGGACCAACCTTTGGGCGGGCTAGCGGCGAGGGCGCGAAGGTTGGAAATCTTATCCGCGAGTTTGAGGATTTTGGCGCGCGCGCTGGCATGGGCGGCGTGGTCGATTTGCCGGCGTTTGCGTTCCGCCTTGGGCAGGGTCTTGTCATCGGTGACTTCCTGCACCAGGCCGGCAACATCCGGGTTAAAATGGATGGCGATGTCGGTCGCCGGAATGTCGCAATCCTCGATCACGTCGTGCAGCAGGGCGGCGATGACCAGGTTAACGTCCTGGCCCTTGGTGGCTTGCGCGACGAGGAGGGCGACTTCGAGCAGATGATTGATATAGGGCTCCCCGGCTTCTCCCTTGCGGCGCTGGTGGACGTGCCAGCGAGCGGCGGTGTCAGCGGCATGCAGGACGGTGATCCAAGGTTCCATGATATTGTCTCGGGCTACTTCGCGGCGATGGTGCGGGATCGGAGAGTGGGGGGCAAGTTTTTAAGGATCGGGTGGGGCGGGATTTGGCCCGGCTGGTATTCTTGACGACGTGGGATCACGTCAGTGGCGGAAATGGCGCATTCCAGTAAAGACCATGGCGATGTTGGCAGCATCGGCAGCGGCGATGACCTCCGCGTCGCGAATGGAACCGCCGGGTTGGATGACGGCCGTGGCGCCGGCAGAGATGGCGGCTTGCAGGCCGTCAGCAAAGGGGAAGAAGGCATCGGAGGCGACGACGCTACCCTGTGTCAGCGGGGTGGCGAGGCCGGCTACCTTGGCGGCCTCCTCGCTTTTCCAGGCGGCGATGCGCGCGCTATCGACGCGGCTCATCTGTCCTGCACCGATGCCCACGGTGGCACAGGCCTTGGCATAGACGATGGCATTGGATTTGACATGCTTACAAACCCGGAAGGCGAACAAAAGATCTTTGAGCTCCGCCTCTGTGGGGGGACGTTGAGTGACGGTTTTAAGGTGTTCCGCGGTAATGCGCCCGGCGTCGCGTGTTTGCGCGAGAAAGCCACCGGCGAGGCTACGAAAGTTAATTCCGGGCGAGGCCGGATCGGGCAAGCCGCCGGTGAGCAGCACGCGCAGGTTTTTTTTTCGTGAGAAGATGGACCGGGCGGAATCGTCGGCACCGGGCGCGACGATGACTTCGGTAAAGATCGAGGAAATCTTCTCGGCAGCCGCGCCGTCTAGGATGCGATTCACCGCGACGATGCCGCCGAAGGCGGAGACGGGATCGCAGCGCAAGGCCGCGTCCCAGGAGTCGGCCAGGGTGGTGGTGCTAGCGATACCGCAGGGATTGGCGTGCTTGACAATCACTACGGTCGGCGCATCGAATTCCGCAACGCATTCAAACGCCGCGTCGGCATCGTTCAAATTGTTATAGGAAAGCTCTTTGCCCTGGATCTGGGTTGCAGTGGCGATACCAGGACGTGCGTCGGTGGCGTAGAAAGCCGCCTCCTGATGGGGGTTTTCGCCATAGCGCAATTTCTGGCGCAATGTCCCGGAAATGGAGAAGCGCGGTGGAAAATTTACTTTCTGTTGCTGCGCAAACCAGGTTCCGATGGCGGTATCATAAGCTGCGGTGCACCCATAGGCTTCACCTGCTAGGGTGCGACGCAACGCCAGCGACGTGCCACCATAGGAAGAAAATTCAGCCAGCACGGATGGGTAGTGCGACGGGTCGGTCAACACCGCGACAAAATCGTGGTTCTTAGCCGCCGCACGGATCAAGGCGGGCCCGCCGATATCGATATTTTCCACGCACTCGTCATAGCCAGCGCCGCGCGCGACCGTAGCCTCGAACGGGTATAGATTTACTACCACCAGATCGATCGGCGCAATATGGTGCGCCGCCATCTGCGCCACATGTTCCGCCACGTCACGCCGCCCGAGAATGCCGCCATGGATTTGCGGCACCAATGTCTTGACGCGCCCATCGAGAATTTCCGGAAAGCCGGTACGGTCGGAAACCTCCACCACCGCGACACCGGCATCGCGCAGGGCTTTGGCGGAGCCGCCAGTGGAGAGGATTTCCACACCGCCCGCCACCAGCGCGCGGGCGAAATCCACCAGCCCGGTCTTGTCGGAGACTGAGATCAGGGCACGGCGAATGAGAAATGTACCGGTCATCATATCATCCTAAGCAGGCATGCGGCGCCCCATAGCCCTAGAGGCCGAGCGCGTCCAGCGTGCGGGCGCTGACTGCCGCTTCATCATAGCATGGCCTAATCTGCAACCGGCCGGCCGCGCCCATCGTGGCCTGCAGATCGTCATCCGTCACCAGTCAGCGCAACGCCACCGCTAGCGCGGCCACATCCCCCATCGGCACCAGCAGGCCGGTTGCCACCTCAAACTACCTGCTCCGCCGGACCGCGAACGGTGCAGGCAACCAGAGGAAGCGGCGAAAACATCGCCTCGATCACCGCCATCGGCAGCCCATCGAACTGGCTGGCGAGGACGAAGATGTGGGCCACCGCCCGCTGCGCTAGCACATGATCGCGCATGCCCAGTAGGCTCAGCCGGTCACCCAATCGCCTCGTGCTTGCCGAGACCGGGCGCCGGGCGATCAATATGAAATCACCGTCTTCGCCATTAACGGCCCGATCTCCATAGCGCCGGCCAATTTCCTCTGGTTCCGCGACCCCAGGGTGAAACCATTTCGCCGGTTTCACGCGAGCTTAGTGATCGCCCATTTCACCATCTGCGGCTCATCGGCATAGCCGCTAAGAACCACCTGTTCGCTTCGCCGCGGTTCGGTCCCACCCATATAGATGCTCTCCTCCAGGCTCAACCGCGTCGCCTGCGCGCGCAGCCGCCAACCGGAGCCGGAAGGTAGGCGCAGCAGCACCGCCTCGCCATCCTGCTGCAAGCTGGCCTGCACGGTGGGATGCAGATGAAAGCGCAGCGCATAGGGCTGGCCTGTGGCGGCCTCCACTACGTCCTCGCCGCGAATTTCATCGCCGCTTTGCGCCAACCAGAGTCGGCGATGATGCAACGCGCCAAAGGATTTTTTCCAGCCATCATGGCTCGCATCCAACCAAAGCGCGCCGTTATCTTCCTGGCGTTGCGCGGTGACTTTTAAAGGCCGCCGGCCCAACCCCTCTGGGTGCAATTCCGACGACGACGTGTCAGCGATCACCAGTGTGGAATGCGCCGCCGTGGCGCGCAGCGCGTCGATCCATTCGCGCGAGGCCGCAGGCGCCGCACCGCAATTGACGATCAGGCGCTGCCGCCCGACGGAGATTTCCATCCCCAACGTGCCAGCATGGGCGAAACGGTCCACGCCGCGCGCGGCTGGCACGCCGCAATCGACGATCAGCACGGTGCGCCCCGCCTGCAAACGCTGGAACCCGCCTTCGGCCAGCGCGGTGGGCGCCGCATTAGTGCGCCCGGCCTGCGCCAACACCTGCTCGATCAGCGTGGCGGATTCCTCGCGGCTGTTATTGAACAACGCCAAGCCACCATCGCCATGGCGGAACAGGCGCAGCACGGGCGCCATGCGCACGATCGCGCCGGCCAGCTCCGCCGGCGCACCGACTTGCGCGCCTTGAAGCAGCGCGCGGATTTCCACCAGATCCCGCAAGGCGGCCAGATGCGCGCCCGGACTGCGCTCAGCGTGGCAACCGTCGGGGAGCACCTGGCGCGCCAGCTCGTGTCCCAGGAAGCGCAGCGCGCGGCTCATATACGCGGCATGATCGGGCATGGCGGCGGCGGCGGCGATCAAACCCTTCAGCGCCGTTAGGGCGCGGCCATCCATTTCCTCCGCCGGCATGCTCGCGGCTAGCCAGCGCGCGTCGGCGAGCAGCCGTGCCATCACGCGCTGGCGGAACAGATCGTCGGCGGCGGCGAAGAAGAAATCGTAATGACCCAGCCAGGCGGCGATACGGGCGCCGACGATATCGGGGCGATGTGCCAGCAGATCGGTTGGCGGATTAGCGATCCAGTCGCCCACCAAAGCTCGAGCGCGAAGCCGCGCCGCATCGGTGCCCAGCGCGCGCAGATCACGTAGCCAGGTGAAGCCGTGCGCATGCGCGCGCATTGCGGCCGGGCCGGTCCCGTCCTGCCAGAAACCGGCCTTCAAGGCCCGCACCGCGCCGGGTAATTCGATCTCCCCACGCAGCAGCCGCGCGCCGAGCGCGGCGTCGCCGGACCACGGGTCGCGTATCGGCAGGGCCGGCGCGTCAGGCGCGCGGGTCATGCGTAGATGGGACAGCCGCGCGACGGCTAGGCGCGCGCCGCGCAGCCAGCGACCTGATGCCATAATCATGCGTGCGCTGCTCCGGCGGCGCGCAGGGCAGCGATAGCGGCGGTATAATCGGGCTGGCCGAAGATGGCGGTGCCGGCGATCAACGTATCCGCCCCCGCCGCCACCGCGCGCGAAGCCGTCGCCGGGGTGATGCCTCCATCGACGGCGAGACCGATATCGCGCCCGCTAGCCGCGACCATCCGCCGCAAAGCGGAAATTTTCGGCAACTGGCTATCTAGAAAACTTTGTCCGCCGAAACCCGGGTTCACGGTCATGACAAGAAAAAAATCGATCTGGTCGAGCGCCCAAGCGACACTATCTGGCGATGTTGCCGGATTCAGCACCACCCCGGCCCGCTTGCCCAGGCCGCGGATCATCTGCAGGGCGCGATGCAGATGCGGCCCGGCTTCCGGGTGCAAGCTGATTAGATCGGCCCCAGCCTCGACAAACGCCGCCAGATAGGGTTCGACGGGCGAAATCATCAGATGCACGTCGAAGGGCAGCGAACACCGCGCGCGCACGGCGCGGATCAGTCCGGGACCGAAGGAAATATTCGGCACAAAATGCCCATCCATCACGTCCAGATGCAAATGATCCGCTCCGGCTGCCTGCACCGCCACGACTTCCTCGCCGAGGCGAGAGAAATCGGCGGCCAGCAGGCTCGGCGCGATGATGAGGGGACGCGGCATAGTGATGTTCTAAGCGGCAGCTTCTGACCGAACAAGCGCGGAACGTCAGGGTTTTTGCAATCTCGCCGCGAAGAACCCATCCATGCCGCCGCGTTCGGCCCATATTCCAGGATACGTGCGCAAAAACCCGTCCGCGGTCCGCGCTTCGGGAATGTTCGTCAATTCCTCGGCAGAGAACGGCGCGTGCACCAGTCCCAGCCGTGCGCAGGCGGCGGCCACACGGAGTATGCCTTCCTCGGGCTGGAGGGAACACACCGCATAGACCAGCCGCCCACCCGGGCGCAGTAAAGCCGCAGTCGCGTCCAGTAGCGCGTCCTGCCCCGCCGCTAGCGCCGCAATATCGCGCGGATGCTTCAGATGCATCACGTCGGGATGGCGCCGGATCGTACCGGTGGCGCTGCACGGCGCATCCAGCAGAACGGCATCAAATTTTCGTCCAGGCCGCCAGGACACAGCATCTTCTTGCACGACCTCCGCATGCAGCCGCAGCCGCGTTAAATTTTCACGCAACCGTGGTATACGTGCCGCGTCGCGCTCCACCGCCGTAACGATCGCCCCAGCATCGGCGAGCTGCGCGGTCTTGCCGCCCGGCGCGGCGCAGAGGTCGACCACGTGCTCCCCCGCCCGCGCCGCCAAAAGTGCCGCGGGCAGTGCCGCGGCTACGTCCTGCACCCAATGATCGCCGCTCAGGAAGCCCGGAATATCGGCCACCCGCGTGCCCGGTGAAAATCGTACCGATCCTGTTGGCAGTTTCCCCCCGCCCGCTGGCACGGTGGCCCCAGCGCGCGAGGAAATATCCAGCGGCGCCTCGGATTGGTGCACCAGGGCACTCGCGCGCGCCGCCTTGCCGCCCAGCGCATTCACCCAGGACGACCACAGCCAGCTCGGTGTATCCAACCGCGGCGAATCTAACTCCGCCATAGCCCCCGGCCCCGCCTCCGCCACCCGGCGCAGCACGGCGTTCACCAGGCCCGCGAACGGCACCAGCTTGCGCGCCCGCGCCAGTTCCACGCTGGTCGCCACGGCGGCATGCGCCGGCGTCTTCAGCAGCAGCACGCCCGCCGCGCCGATGCGCAGGATATGGCGCACCTCCACCGGCGGTTTTTTTTTCAGGAACGGCTCCAGCACCGCATCCAACGTGCCCAGCCGGCGCAGCACCGCGGCGGCCAGCCGATGCCCGGCGGCGCGGTCGCGCGGCTCCATCGGGGGCAGCGCATCCAGTGCCTCCTCCGACGTGCGGTGCCGGTCCAGTATGGCGGAAAGCAAATCGAAAGCGGCGTCGCGGGTGGGGTCTGACATGTCGCCCGCTTCATGGCGCGCTTTCCCCCGCGATGCTAGAGTGGAGGGATGTTGTTTGCAGTCCGGCACCAACTCGCACCCGGCCGCCCCTACCTGTGCCTGATCGCCTTCTGCCTGATCCTCTGGCTGCCGGGCTTTTTTACCTTGCCGCCGACCGACCGCGACGAAGGCCGCTTCGCCCAGGCCAGCAAGCAGATGTTGGAAACCCACGACTATGTGAACATCCGCATCGGAACCGAGGCCCGCAACCGCAAACCGGTCGGTATTTACTGGCTGCAAGCGCCCTTCGCCGCCGCCATCCGCGCCACCGGCCTCGCGGCAGAGAACCCGATTTGGCCGTACCGCATCCCCTCCGTCCTCGGCGCCCTGCTTGCCGTGCTGGCACTTTACCATCAGGGCAGACGGCTGGCCGGCGACGGTCCCGCCTGGCTCGCCGCCGCAATGCTCGCCGCCAGCCTGCTGCTTGTGACGGAGACCCATATCGCCAAGACTGATGGCGCCCTGCTTGGCGCCACTACCCTCACCATGCTGCTGCTCGCGCGCGCCTATCTTCATTCTGCCAGCTTCACCGCCCGCGCCGCTGCCCTATTCTGGATCGCCCTCGGCGCCGGGATTCTGCTTAAGGGCCCGGTGATCCTGATGATTGCCTTCCTCACAGTCCTCACCCTCGTGATCGCCGACCGCGGCGCCGCCTGGCTACGCCCATTGCGTTCCTCCTGGGGCGTGCCGCTGATGCTACTCATCACCCTGCCCTGGTTCATCGCGATCGGCATTGCCACGGAGGGAAGATTCTTTCGCGACTCCCTCGGCGGCGATCTTGCCGGCAAGCTCGTCGGCGGGGCGGAGCAGCATTGGGGCCCACCCGGGGCGCATTTGCTGGTCAGCCCGGTCATGCTGTTCCCCGCCACCATCGTGGTCTTCCTGGCCCTGCCCGGCGCCTGGCGGCAGCGCGCTGAGCCGTTCACCCGCTTCCTGCTCGCCTGGATCATTCCCAGCTGGCTAGTCTTCGAAGCCGTCCCCACCAAATTGCCGCATTATGTGCTGCCGCTCTATCCTGCGCTGTTCCTGATCGCCGCGCGCTGGCTCTTTGCGCCCGACCGCGCCCAGCCCGGCCCGCGATGGACGCGCTTCGCGGTCATCGCGGGCCTCGTCGCCGCCACGCTTTTGGGTGCCGCCGGACTGGCACTGCCGATCCTACTGCGCACCGAAATCTGGCGCGGCGCTCCTACATTGCTCGCCGCCGGGATCATGCTCTGGCTCGCCGTTGATGTGGCGCGCACGCAAGACTGGCCACGCCTGCGCCGCATGATCCTGGCTATGCCGCTGTTGACTTGGGCGATCCTGGAAATCCTGCTCCCCGCCCTACGCCCGGTCTGGCTCTCGCCCCGCATCGCCGAGGCCCTGGCCGCGCATTACCCGCAAGGCCGCCCGCGCGGTAGCTTCGCTACGATCGGTTATCACGAACCCAGTCTGCTCTTCCTCGCCGGTACCGATGTCGTGTTGATGAGCACCCGAGATGGCCATGAAGGCGCCGCTTTCCTCGCTGCCGCGCCTGGCCGCACCTTGCTCGTCGCTGCCCGCCAACGCCGCGCCTTCCTGGACGCCACCGCCAAGGCCGGCCTGACCCCACTCCCCATCGCTGAAATTTCGGGTTTCAACTACGCCGCCGGGCGGTCAGAATCACTGACACTCTATGCCGGCTCGCAATGAGTTTGTGCGGGCAACGGTGGTGCATGCTCTTATACTAACGGGCTGAAATAATTCCCTGTTGATTCAACGTGCCTTAACGTCATGATCGGCGAAGGTTGATTATCTATATCTTTGGCAGCGCACAAAAAAATCCGTGGATGGTTCACCTTCATGGATCGTGACGGAGGATGCAGTAACGGTCATTACTTTGGGGCGTTGTTATTAGAGTGTGATATTTTTACGATGGGTCATAAATAGAATTCTGGAGATAGTTGTTGCATTCGTCTAGGGTGAAGGCTGTGAGTAATTGCCTGATTGCGGCATAGACAGTTTTTATGGCTCGGATGACGACGTTTCGCAGCAGATACTTAAGTTTGGCGAAGAGTTGTTAGATCGGGTTCAGATCGCGTGAATATTTTAGCAGGAAGATCAGCTTTTTTTCCGGCCGAACGGATAAGACGGAGAATAGTTTTTCTCTTGTGATTTTCGAGATTGCCCATGATCACGATATTGCCAGGATACAGTACCGGGAGGAAGTGTTTCTTGACATAGAGTTGGGGCCTTTCTCCGTTGATGGGGCCCTCGAGCAGTCATGGGGCGACGGTCCAGTCGTGGCGCAGCGCAACGAGGTAGACCGTGATTTTCTAATGACCATGCAGAACTTTGACGAGGAGCCGCGTGCCGCACGGCGCCCATCTGTCCCGGAGCGCCGGTGCCGGTATCATGCAACCGCCGCAACCAACCGCTCGCAAAGATCAATAAAGTAGGGTTTTCCCTTCCATATAAGTCTTCTGTCCAGTAATTAGGTTGAATTAAAAACAAACCCAGTGGGGAGCTCCCAATCGATCCATCCTAAAATCATCTCGCTCTAGAGCGAGATGACCATAGGTGGAATCGCTAGAAGTCTGAATCACATTCCCAAATGAATAGAGCTAGACAGGGTGCGTTCTCCTCTAAGCGCATTCCAGTCTAGAGCTGATTTGATAAAATCTGGTGTCATCTCACTCTCCACTCGGCCACCCAACCAGAGTATATTTCCTTGGGCGACCAGTTGGGGGAGAGTCTGGTGCCGGGCTTTTCAATAAGCCTCTAAACCAAACTCCTCGGCCAGAAGCGCATAGGAACTGCGACGCTTTTCTGGATCGTGCACGGTGGTCAGTACGGCGATTTCCGCCACACCTAAATTCTCCGCCAACTGCCGTAGCCCGTCACCCACTTGCCTTGCCGTGCCATGCAAGGTGCGCGCGCGGATTTTTTCGATCTGTATAATATCGCGCTCGGAATATTCCCGCGCCGCCGCTTCCTCCGGCGACAGCAACGGTGCGAACACACCCTGGTCGCGCAGCAGTCGGGAGACTTCGCGCGAGCGAAATAAATATTTTGCTTCCTCCTCTGTCTCCGCCGCCAGCGCCCAGACGCAGACAGCCGGATGCGGTTCAGTGTGGCGCGCGCTCGGACGGAATGTCTGGCGATAGACGTTCAATGCCTGCTCCGCCCCGTGCCCATCGCTGATGAAGCTGGCAAAACAATAAGGCAGGCCGAAATAGGCCGCGACCTGCGCCCCGTAATCGGAACTGCCGAGGATCCAGGTCTCTGGCAAGCCCTCGCCCAGCGGCTGGGCGACGATATCCCGATACGGATGCCCCTCCACCAGTTTTTCGCCAGAAATCCAGGCCAACAGGTCGCGCACCTGCGCCGGAAAATGATCGGCTGCCGTATCTGCGTTCGGGTTCAGCGCATAGGCGGTGCGCCCGTCCGACCCCGGCGCCCGGCCCAACCCCATATCGACGCGGCCGGTCGCAATCGCCTCCAGCACGCGAAACTGTTCGGCCACTTTCAGCGAGGAATAATGGGGCAGCATGATCCCGGCGGAGCCAATCCTTATCCGCGTCGTGATCGCGCCGATGGCCGCAAGCAGAACCTCCGGCGCGGTGCCGGCGATGCTGTCGGAATTATGATGCTCGGCACACCAGTAGCGGTGATACCCCAACGCCTCGCAATACTGCGCGAGGGCAAGCGTTTCGCGGATCGATGCCGCGGGCGAACGCCCGGTTACGATGGTGGACTGATCGAGCACGGAAAGCCGAAGCATGGCGGTATCATCCAATCTAAAAACTCACTTACCCGAATGTCGCACGCAGGAGGGCATATAAAATCCCGCCAACCAGGAACCCGACCAGGGTCCCATTGATGCGTACGAATTGCAGGTCCTTGCCGACGCGCAGTTCAATCCGGTCGATGATTGTCGCAGTGTCCCAGCCGGCGACGATCTTGCCAATGACACCTTCGATCTGCCCCTGCACGGCCAGTAGGATTGTGCTCACGACCCCCGCCGCCGTCCGCTGTACCCCCGCCCGCGCCGCCGGATCGGCCTCCAGCAGCCCGCCAAGATTGGCCAGCACGCCTTCTAGGTACGTGACCGTACGGCCATTGACCCGTCCCGCGTCTGCCTCGAGCGCCATACGCAGCCGTGCCCAGATATCTCTCAGCCAAGCCTGCACAGTCTCATGCGCCACCACTCGGCGCAGCGCCGCGCCGATCGCCGCGGCCCGTTCGGGGTCTTCCTCCATGCGGGTGATTTCGCGCCGCGCCCATTCGTCAAAAGCGGCGCGGAGCTCGGAACTGTCGGGGCCGATTTTTTCCAACTCGTTGTTGACCACCGCCAGCACCCGCCGCGCCACCGTCGCGCCCAGCACCCAGCCAACCAGCCGCCCGCCCTGCTCGCGCACCCGCTCCTCGATGGCGTGCCGAAGCGCATTTTCCCGCCCGGCCAGCACAGTCCGCAATTCACTCAGCAGGAAAGTGAGAACCTCCTGATGCCGCCCACTTTCGATCAGCTCGCGCAGGGCGCGAGCGACGATTTTTCCGGCTGCCGGCCCGCCCAGGATGCGCGGCACGATCCGGCCCACCAGTCGCTGTGCCCGCCCATCCTCCACCGTGGCCAGCAAACGCGGCAGGATTTGTGCCAGCGCCTCCGCCGCCGGGCGGGTCGCGACGGGATCGGCCAGAAACCGCCGCAAGATCGCCGGCACGTCCAGCTGCTCTAGCACCCGAGCGATTTCATCGCGCGATAAAACATGGGTGGCGACGAACCGCCCCAATGCCTGTCCTAACCTTGCCTTCTGGTTGGGGATGATGGCGGTATGCGGAATGGGAATGCCCAGCGGATGACGGAATAGGGCCGTCACGGCGAACCAATCGGCGATGCCACCGACGAAACCCGCCTTTGCGGCCGCCTGCAACAGATCGGTGGCATATCCGCCCGGTAGGGCATAACTGCCGATGGTCAGCACGGCCATCAATACCAGCAACCTGGTGGCCCAGGCGCGATGCCTCCGCAAGGCGCGCCTGTCGGCTTCCTCGCGCCTTTGTATCTCGTCCTCACGATGTGCGATGGTGTCGGACATGATTTCCAAGCGGTGCAGATATCGATTTACGGGTGGCGACGACTTCACGGCAACCGGGTCTTTCGGTTGTAAGTCCGTTTAAGCTTGGCCCCGGCCCCGGTTCCCACTTTCCAGCGCCCAGTTAAAATGTTATACTATAACGATGATCGATCCGCTCGCACCCACCGCTGGGGTCTTGCCGCGCCTTACCCTGGCCGGCGGCCTGCTGGCCATTGTCTGGCTGGTCGCGCTGTGGGCCATGGCATGAATCCCATGGTACCCCCCCCGGCAATCCAGTTGAAAAACGTGGTGCTCAGCCATGACCGCCACCCGGCGGTGCATCATCTTTCCGGCACGTTCGCCCCCGGCAGCCTGACCGCCATCACCGGCCCGAACGGCGCGGGCAAGACCACCCTGTTGCGGGCGCTGTCCGGTCTGCACCAGCTGGATGAAGGCCGCATCGACCATCCCGGCCTGCGCCCATCCGATATCGCCCTACTGCCGCAGGCCAGCCTGCTGGACAGGAGTTTTCCGCTCTCCTGCCTCGATGTCGTGGCACTGGGTCATTGGGGAAAGATCGGCGCCTTTCGCCCCGTGACCACGGCGCTGCGCGATGCCGCGCAAGAAGCACTGCGCAAGGTCGGCATGGAATCACTGGCCGCGCGCCCGATCGGCGCGCTCTCCGCCGGGCAGTTTCAGCGCGTGCTGTTCGCCCGGCTGCTGGCACAGGATTGCTCCGTCATGCTGCTGGACGAACCGTTTAGCGCGCTCGATGCCCGCACTACCTCCGATCTGCTCGGCGTGCTGCGCGGCTGGCACCAGGCCGGTAAGACCGTCGTGGCGGTACTGCACGATCTCGACCTCATCCGCCGCGAATTCCCCGACACGCTCCTCCTCGCCCGCGAAGCCATAGCGTGGACCGCCACCGAGACCGCGCTCTCCGCCGCCAACCGCATGCGCGCGCGCATTCTAAGCGAGGTCTGGGACGACAGCGCCGAAATTTGCCACGTGGCGGCGTAAAGCTATATGCCGGGTGATGTCACCCCCCGCCGTCATGCGCGAGCTTGGCCCGCGCATCCGCGCCTTACGGTCTATGCCACCCACCCGCTCCTGGCGCCTGCCCACCGGACGGCGCCCACATGATCCAGGCCTTTCTCCTCGAACCCTTCGCGCTTGGCTTCATGCGCCGCGCCCTCGCCGGCTGCCTCGCCCTCTCCGTCGCCGGCCCGCCGCTCGGCGTCTTTCTCGTCCTGCGCCGCATGAGCCTGATGAGCGACGTGCTGCAACACGGCATTCTCCCCGGCATCGCCATCGGCGCGGCGATCGCGGGTTTCTCCCTCGTTGCTATGGGCCTCGGCGGCATGGCCGCCGGATTGGCGGTGGCCTTGCTGGCCGGCTGGCTCAGCCGCGTTACCCGCGGGCGCGAGGATTCCCAGCTCGCCGGCGTTTATTTGCTCGCCCTGGCGCTGGGTGTGATCCTCGTCTCGGCCCAGCGCGGCGTCGACCTCTCGCATCTGCTGTTCGGCAATGTGCTGGCGGTGGACGATGCCGCCCTGTTTGCCATGGCCGGGGTGGCGACGATCACCCTGCCCGTGCTGGCGCTGATCTGGCGGCCGCTGATCATGGAAAGCATGGACCCGAATTTTCTCGCCGCGTTGGGCGGCAAAGGGGGCCGCTGGCATCTCGGCTTCATGGCGCTAGTGGTGATGTGCGTGGTCGCAGGCTTCACCGCGCTGGGCACCCTGATGTCGGTGGGCCTGATGATGCTGCCGGCCATCGCCGCGCGCCATGTTTCCGCCGGTCTGGGCGGGCAAATCCGCGCTGCCGTCGGGCTGGCCATTTTCTCGTCATATGCAGGGCTGCTGCTCTCCTATCACGCCGACCTGCCCACCGGCCCCGCGATCATCCTGACAGCCGGCGCGTGCTGGTCCCTGTTGATCCTGGCCGGCCCGCATGACAGCCTGCTGCAACGCCTGCTACGCCGGCCGCACTACGTACGTTAATGATGAGGCGCTTACGCTCAGTGGGCACCGGCCCACACCCCCACCCCGGCCACCCAACGATCGTAAACTGTTAGTGGCCGGATGGGGGGGCGGCCGGCGCCCACTGAGCGTAAGCGACGAATGCCCTAGGAGACATCATATTGCGAAATTTCGTTCTGCTGCATGGGGCCTTTCATGGTGGCTGGTGCTGGCGCTTCGTCGCCGAACGGCTGCGCGCGCGTGGCCATCACGTTACTACGCCGACACAAACCGGCGTCGGTGAGCGCAGGCATTTGATCTCACGCAAGCTCACTCTGGATGATTTCACCACCGATCTAGTCAATCATATCACCATGGAAGACCTGACCGACATCGTCCTGGTCGGCCACAGTTTTGGCGGCGGCCCGATCTCCGGCGCCGCGGACCGCATGCCCGAACGCATCCGCCACCTTGTCTATCTCGACGCCCGTGTGCTGGAGAACGGCCAGGCGCCATTCGATCTCGGCGTGGCGGACATCAACGAAGCCCGCCGTCGGTCCGCCATCGACAGCTCTGGCGGCCTCTCCATCCCGCCACCCACACCGCTTTCCTTCGGCGTACCCGATGGACCGCTCGCCGACTGGCTAAGATCGCATCTGACCCCGCATCCGCTCAGCACCTTCCAGACGAAACTCACCCTACGCCATCCCGTCGGCAATGACCGGCCGAAAACCTATATCGCCTGCACCGATCCGCTCTACCCATCGCTAGCCGACACGCGCGCCATGCTGCGCGGCCGCGCGGATTGGAACTGGCGCGAAATCGCCACCGGCCACGACGCCATGGTCACCGCGCCGGACGAACTCGCCATGATGCTCGAGGAGATCGCGGCCCTGCCGTAAAATGCCCCGGCGTGGACGCGATACGAACATGGTTTGGACATTTATCGCGCACGAAATAAGGACAAGGGAGAACCGGCGCAATGGACTGGCAGGGACGTAGAATATTGGTGACTGGCGCGGCCGGCTTCCTCGGTTCCAATCTGTGCCACGCCCTGGCCGCGCGCGGCGCAAGGGTCACGGCGCTGGACGGTTTCCTGTTCGGCGGCGGCGCCAACCGGGTGAACCTGGAGGGCGCCGATGTTGAACTGGTGGAAGGCGATATCCGCGACATCGATTTACGCAATCTCTGCGAGGGCCGCGATGCCATCTTCAATCTTGCCGCCCAAACCTCCCACATGGGTGGCCAGCGCGACCCACTGTCTGATATCGCCGTCAATGCCGTCGCCCAGGTCCGCCTAATTCAGGCCGCGCGCGAGGCCGCGCCTGATGCCGTGGTGGTGCACGCCTCCACCCGCCAGTTCTATGGCCGCGCCCTTTATTTACCGGTCGATGAAGACCACCCGATCAACCCGCCGGACGCCAATGGCGTCTCCAAATTCGCCGGCGAGCAGTACTGGATGCTGGAACACCGCGTACACAATCGGCCAGTCGTTTCACTGCGCCTAACCAATTGCTACGGCCCGCGCCTACGCATCCGCGACGCGCGGCAAACCTTCCTCGGCATCTGGATCCGCTACGTGCTGGAAGGCAAGCCGTTCGAGGTTTGGGGTGGCGAGCAATTGCGCGACCTGACTTATGTGGACGACGTGACTGAAGCCTTTCTGTCCGCCGCTGCCAGCCCGGCCTGTCATGGCAAGATTTTCAATATCGGGGGCCCGCCGCCGGCATCGCTGCTGGAACTGGCGCAAATGACCGTGCGCGCCGCCAACGGTGCGGCGACCTTTACCATCCGCGCGTTCCCCGCCGACCGCGCCCGCATCGATATCGGTAGCTACCACGCCAACGATGCCGCCTTCCGCGCTGCCGCCGGCTGGGCCCCGCAAGTCGGGCTGGAAGAAGGCATTCGCCGTTCGCTGGACTGGTACCGCTCCCGCCTCGCTGCCTATCTGTAAAGGCCCCACCATGAGCATCATTCCCGTCGCCAACCCCGGCGCCGGCTATCTGGCCCTAAAGACCGAGATCGACACGGCCGTCGCGCGCGTGCTGGCCTCCGGTTGGTACATCCTTGGCGCCGAGGGTCGCGCCTTCGAGACCGAATTCGCCGCTTGGCTTGGCAGCGCCCGCGCGGTGGGCTGTGCCAACGGTACCGACGCGCTGGAGCTAGCCCTGCGCGCCCTGGATATCGGCCCCCGCAGCACCGTCGTCACCGTCTCCCATACCGCCGTCGCCACCGTGGCCGCTATCGAGATGGTGGGTGGCGCGCCCTTACTGGTGGATATCGACCCCGACCACTACACGCTCGACCCTGCCGATCTGGCGGAGGTTCTCGCCCATCCGCCGAAAAACCTACCGCCGATCCGCGCCGTCATTGTCGTGCATCTCTACGGCCAGGCCGCTGATCTGGATACCATTCAGGCCGTCTGCGCCCGCCACAACGTTGCCCTGATCGAGGACTGCGCGCAGGCGCACGGCGGCACCTGGCGCGGCCAGAAACTCGGCACGTTCGGTGCCATCGGCACGTTCAGCCTGTATCCCACCAAGAATCTCGGCGCGCTGGGCGATGGCGGCATCGTCGCCACCAACGACACGGCGCTCGCCGATCGGCTGATGGCCTTGCGCCAATATGGCTGGCGCCAGCACTATATTTCCGACGAGGTTGGGGTGAATTCCCGCCTCGATGAAATCCAGGCGGCGATCCTGCGCGTAAAACTGCAACATCTGGACGCACAAAATGCGCGCCGGCAGAGCATCGGCGCCGCGTATGATGCCGCGATGGTCGGCACCGCGCACCGCCCACCCGCTCGCCGCACCGATGCGTCGCACGTGTTCCACCTCTACGTTACCCGCGCCGGCAATCGCGCCGATATCCAGGCGCGCCTGCGCGCCGCCAATGTCGCCACCGGCATCCACTACCCGGTCCCGGTGCATCTGCAACCCGCCTACAAGGGCCGCGTTGCCCTAGGCCCGTCTCGCTGTGCCGAAACCGAACGCGCCGCAGCGGAAGTGCTCAGCCTGCCAATGTTCCCCGAACTTACCGACGCCCAGGTGGAAACTGTCTGCACTGCCTTGCGCGCCCTGCGATAGCGCGCGGAAAGGAATTTGCTAACCTCCCGCCAGAAGCGGGAGAAAACGGATGAATGATACGATCTGGTCCACCGCCTGGCTGGGCGCGGCGCAGGGCCCCTATCCGGCCGGCAACCCCTCCGCCCAGCCCGATCAGCGTTTCTCCTTCCCCGATCCCGCCATTGGCGCGCGCGATCAGACATTTCGGCTGATCCTGCGCCCAGATATCTGGGGCAAGGCAGCGCGCCTGCGCTTTTCCAATGTCATGGGGTCACGCCCCCTGACCATCGATGGCGCCCATGCGGGCCTGCAGGAATCCGGCAGCGGCATCATCCGGGGCACCAACCAGCTAGTGCGCTTCAACGGCGTCGAGGCCATCACCATCGCGGCGGGAAAAATGGCCTGGAGCGATCTGGTGGAGTTGCCCTTCGTCGATAACCCCGACAATCCGCTCCTGCGCGGTCGCAACCTTGCCGTCAGCTTTCATGTTGCAGGCGCCTCCGGCCCGATGACCTGGCATGCGAAAGCACTCGCCACCTCCTATGTCACGCCGCCGGGCGCCGGATCGCACGGCGCGACCGAGCATAGTGCGGCGTTCCCGCTGACCACCGCATCCTGGTTCTTTCTTGACGCGGTGGATATGCGCACCGCCCCCGGCACGCGCGTGGTGGCCTGCCTCGGCGATTCCATCACCGACGGCACCTTGGCGGCGATGAACGCCGATGATCGCTGGCCGGACGTGCTGGGCCGCCGCCTGCATGCACGCTATGGCAACCGTATATCGGTGGTGAATGCTGGCATCGGCGGCAATCAGGTCGCCGCGCCCGCGCATTACGATATCGCCAATCCGTTAAATGGCGGTGCCTCCGCGTTGGAACGCCTGCAACGCGACGTGCTGGATCTTTCCGCCATTGCCGCCGTGATCTGGTTCGAAGGCATCAACGATCTCGGTATTTCCGGCTCCGACCCAGAGACGGTCATCGCAGGCCTGCGCGAAGGCGTAGCACGCATTCGCGCCGCCATTCCCGGCGTGCGCGTCATTGGCGCCACCCTGACCTCCACCGTCGGGGCGCAACGCCATCACGGCCATCCGGTGGTGGAGCAACGCCGGCACGTTATCAACGCTTTCCTTCGCGCCACGAATATCTTCGATTCCGTCGCAGATTTCGACCAAGCGACACGGGATGTCATTACCGGCGAATTGCGTGCCGAAATGCAGCCCGACGGCGGGATCGGCGGCGAGGGTGACAAAGTGCATCCCAACCATGCCGGCTATCTTGCCATGGGCTTTGCCATCGATCTGGATACGCTGCTGGGATGACAAGCCCATGCAACCTGATCACCGATATCGCCGGCGTGTCGGTCGGCCATGCGACGGATTTTTCGCTCGCTTCCGGCGTGACCGCGGTGCTATTCGATCAACCCGCCATCGCGTCCGTCGCGGTATTGGGCGGCGCGCCGGGCGGTCGCGACACGCATATGCTGGAACCGGAAATGACGGTGGACGCAGTGGACGCCATCGTCCTCTCCGGTGGCTCCGCCTTCGGCCTGGATGCTGCCGGCGGAGTGCAAGCCTGGCTGCGCGAGGCCGGGAGAGGTCTGGATGTGCGCGGCATACGCATCCCCCTTGTTAGCCAGGCGATCATCTTCGACCTGGCCAATGGCGGAAGCAAAGATTGGGGCCGTTATTCTCCCTATCAGCAGCTTGGCTACGCAGCAGCTGTCGCCGCGACGCGCGGAAATTTCGCGCTCGGCAGCGTCGGCGCCGGCACGGGCGCCACCACCGCGACTATAAAAGGCGGCCTCGGCAGCGCCAGCGCACGCACCAGCACCGGCCACATCGTCGCGGCGCTCGCCGTCGTAAACGCCATCGGCTCCCCTCTGATCGGCGAAGGCCCCTGGTTCTGGGCCGCGCCATTCGAGGTCAACGGCGAATTTGGTGCGCGCGGCTGGCCATCGCCGATGCCAGCGAACGCCACCGCGCCCCGCTTCAAGGGCGGCCCCGCCACCACCATCGGCCTCGTCGTCACTGATGGGATCCTAACGAAGCCGCAAGCCAAACGCCTCGCCATCATGGCGCATAACGGCCTTGCGCGCGCCATCCTGCCCGCGCACGCGCCGATGGATGGCGACACGATTTTCGCCGCGGCCACCGGCACGCACGCCGTGGTCGACACGACAGCGCTGACAGAACTCGGCCACACAGCCGCCCTTACCATGGCCCGCGCCATCGCCCGCGGCGTCTATGAGGCGACGCCCCTGCCGGGCGGGCAGGTAAGCTGGCGGCAGCGTTTTGGTTAGAGAAAAATTCGACCAGATGAAGTCATCTGATCGGATAAAATTGTTCGCTCAAACAGATACTCTATGTTTTCGGCAAGATCGACGTAAGGCTGGTTTTAACTTCCACCATCGCCGGACCCTGCACCGCGAACGCGGCATCTAACATAGGCGCAATATCTGCATCGGACCGGATCACGAACCCTGGACATCCGAACGCCTGCGCCAGTTGGGAAAACTCCGGCACGGTCAGATCCGTGCCCACCACGTGCCCCGGATATTCCTTCTCCTGGTTTAGCCGAATGGACCCATAACTTTTATTGGCAGCGAGGATAAAACGGATCGGTAACTTGCGCTCCACTGCCAGCGCGATCTCGTTCCCTGTCATCAAAAAACTGCCATCGCCCACCGCACACACCACCTGCCGCCCCGGGCAGCGCATGGCGATGGAGACCGCGCCGGGTACCCCCATGCCCATCACCCCGGTGATCGATGCGATGAGTTGCTGCGGTGCCTTTACCGGAAAATGCTTATAGAACATCGCCGCCGACAGTCCGGCATCCAAGGCCATCACCGCATCCGGCGCCAGTCGCCGCACCACCTGCACTACAACATTGCCAAACACCACCCCATCCGACGCCGTCTGCGTATTCCACGCCATGACCTTCAGTCGTTCATCACGCAGCCGTGCAATCCACGCGTTCCGTCCCGGCTGCACCTGCGGCGCCGCTTTTGCCAACGCGCTCAGGAACGCAGCTGCCGAACAGCTTGTCGCGACATCGGCACGGAAATTTACCCCCAGCACCTTCGCATCCGCCAACACGTGAATCAGTTTACGCTGCGGAAATGGGCTTTCCGGAAACGTGTAACCCTGCGTCGTTAAATCCCCCAGCCGCGTCCCCACCGCCAGCACCACGTCACTTTCGCGGATCGCCTCCATCTGCGCCGTGGTGTTCTGGATGCCGAGATCACCGACAAATTTACGGTCTGTGCCATCGAAAATATCGTGCCGGCGAAAACTAGATGCTACTGGCAACTGCCACGCCTCCGCGCATTCCGCCAACGCCGCACGCCCTTCATCGGTGCACAGCTCGCCTCCACCAATCACTAACGGTTTCTGTGCCGCACGCAACAGCGAAGCAGCCTCCTCCACCGCCGTCATATTAACTTCCGAGACTGTCGGCTGAAACGGTAGAATTACTATCTCCGGCACCATATCCTCCAGCATATCCTCCGGCATCACGATCACCACCGGCCCCGGTGTCGGCGCGGTGGCGATCTGGATGGCGCGGGACATGATTTCGGGAATGCGCGCAGAATCGGTGATCTCTACCACCCATTTGGCGATGTCACCGAACATTTTAGAATAATCGATTTCCTGGAACGACTGCCTTCGCAAACCCTTTCGCGGAACCTGGCCGATAAAAAGTAAAAACGGCACTCCATCCTGATCCGCCGAATGCACTGCGATCGACGCATTTGTTGCTCCCGGCCCGCGTGAGACGAACGCCGCCGAAACACGGCCCGTTATCCGCGAATCCGACAGCGCCATGAAGCCGGCAGAGCTTTCATGATGCGCCACCACGGTATCGATCGTGTTACCATAAAGAGCATCGAAAATGGGTAAAAAACTTTCCCCGGGCACACAGTAGACTCTATCCACACCATTCGCGGCTAGTGCGTTGATAATCAGCCGCCCAGCTGTAATCATTTTTCTGTCCTTCAAAGCGGCTTGTAGGTGCCGTCGGTTTCTACCTCGATGAGCAAGGCCTTATCGCTGGCCACGCCGCACCGGATCGCTACATTCACCTCGTCGAGCGTCTTGCAGTAAACGGAATCTACGCCCAGAGAACGCGCCAACCCGCAATAATCGATTGCCGGATTTACCAATTCCATACCAACAAAATTATCCGTCTGCGCCGCAATGCCCTGCGTGTTGAACAAACGCTGCTTGAGGATGCGGTAGGAGCGGTTATTCACCACCAGCACGGTAATCGCCAGTTTCTGATGCGCGATCGTCCACAGCGCCTGACAGGTATACATCGTCGATCCATCGCCCACGACGACAACGATGGGACGATTCGGCAACGCCAGCTTTACTCCAACGGAACCCGGCACCGACCAGCCGATTCCACCGCCGCGCCCGCCGAAGAAGCCTTGCGCATCATCGGGTTTTTGGAAAAATCGCAGCCCGGCGCCTGACGACAGCGCCTCCTCAATCAGGATCGCATTGGCCGGCACCGCATCGCCAATCTCTTTCATTAGCGCCAACGGCCGGATGGGTAATTTCTCTCGTTCAGCTACCGCCTGTGCGGTGATTTTCGCGCGTTCGTCGGCGATCTCAATACCCAGCCCGCTTATCCGCTCTTGCGCCAACCGGTTTTGCGTCGCGCTCATCTGCGCCGCTATGGCGTCGGACAACTCAGGCAGACTCGCCTTGATATCGCCGACAATAGCCGCGCTAGAAAAATAATTTTTACCGATCTGCCATGGGTCGCTATCCAGATGCACGATCTTCAGGCCTGGCGGAATCGGATTGACCTTGTTCGGCAGAGACAAAGTAAAGACATCTGCCCCCACCGCGAACAACACGTCATGCTGATCCAGCCAGGCCCGGATTTGCGGCGTCAGCCTGATGATCGGACCACGAAACAACGGATGGGATGTTGGAAAGGCATTGCTGGTGGCCTCGCCCTCAAAATGCACCGGCGCGCCAATCAACTCGGCCAGGCGCACCAGCTCGGCATGCGCATCGCTATGCGCGACACCGCTGCCGGCCACTATCACCGGGCGCTCGGCACGCGCCAGGATGTCTGCCGCGGCCTTGATACTGGCCAAATCACCGCGTACGCGCGTACCCACATGCGTCGCATCGCCGAGTTCAATATCGGCTTCCGCGTTCAGCACATCGCCCGGTAACGAAAGAAACACCGGCCCGGTCGGCGGCGTACGCGCCACCTTGCAGGCACGGTGGAGCATAATAGGGAGGTCTTCTAGCCGCGTCACCTCGGCTGTCCATTTCACAAACGGCTTCGCGATCGGCGGCAGATCGTCGTACAAAATAGGCTCGGTCTTGTTAAAACTTTGCTCGTGTTGGCCCGCGATCACCACCAGCGGCGCGCCGGATTGCTTCGCGCAATACAGCATGCCCATACCATTTCCCAATCCTGGCGCCGCATGCAGATTGACGACTCCGAGTTTGCCGGATGCCTGCGCATAGCCATCCGCCATCGCCACCACAGAAGCCTCTTGCAGGGCCAGGATGTAGCGTATGGAATTATCGCCCGCCAACGCGTCCATCAGCGGCAATTCCGTCGTACCCGGATTGCCGAAGATGATTTCCACGCCCTCCTGCTTCAGGATCTCCAGGAAGGCGCGCTTGCCGGACATCATAGGCATGAACTTGTTTCCTTTCCTCGCCTGCACGATCTCTTGCCGCAGCGTCAGGAGGCGGTCAACGTGCCTGGTAAAAAGGAAAACCCGCATGAAGCGCATCCTCGCGGCCGCGCTGGTGATCACCGGATGTGGTGCCGCTAGAAGGCCGCTGCATCGCGGGGCAGGGCGGAGTGTCTTCGTCAGCCTCGCCATCTTGCGCCGCGCAACCGCCCACGACCGCCGGGGCACCTAAGGCATCTGGTGCCGCCGCTGGACGGCGAACGCCGCCGAATCCCACCTGGCACTCGCCTTGCACGATGGCGGCCACGACGTGCCCGTCTGGTGCATTACCCTGGCGCGTGCTTGGTTCAAACGGGTCACCCCACCCTGAACCACGGTGGACAACCCGCCGTGCTTCCTCTCTGCTCCCGCCCCACACGCAAGGGAATAAGACTATGGAAAAACGCAGGCTAGGCAATTCGGTGCTGGAGGTCGCGCCGCTGACCTTTGGCGGCAATGTCTTCGGCTGGACGGCGGATGCGACGATGTCGCACCGCCTGCTGGACGGCTTCCTGGCCGCCGGCTTCAATTTCATCGACACCGCCGATGTCTATTCCCGCTGGCATCCCAGCAACCAGGGTGGCGAGTCTGAGACCATCATAGGCACTTGGCTAAAATTGCGGGGTAACCGCGACAAGGTGATCATCGCCAGCAAACTCGGCATGGACATGGGCGGCGACAATAAAGGCCTTTCCCGCGCCTACATGATGCGCGCGGTGGAAGACAGCCTGCGCCGGCTGCAAACCGATTACATCGATCTCTACCAGGCCCATCGCGATGATCCGGACACATCTCTGGAAGAAACCCTTTCCGCCTTCCAGACTCTGATCCGACAAGGCAAGGTCCGGGTGATCGGCGCCTCCAACTATACCGCGCCGCGCCTGCAACTAGCCCTGGAGACATCGAAGAAACTCGGCCTGCCGCGCTATGAGACGCACCAGCCGCAATACAGTCTCGTCGAGCGCACAGAATTCGAAGGACTGCTGCAGGATCTCTGCGTGCGGGAAAATGTCAGCGTGATCGGCTATTACTCGCTTGCCAGCGGCTTCCTCACCGGCAAATACCGATCCGCGGCGGACACGGCCGGACGGCTGCGCGGCGCGCGCGTCGAGAAATACCTGAACGATAAAGGTTTCGCCGTGCTGCGCGCTCTGGACGAAGTGGCCGCGACCCACCGCGCTAAACCCGGCCAAATCGCCCTTGCCTGGCTACTCACCCGCCCCGCTGTCACCGCCCCGATCGTCAGCGCGACCGACCCCCAGCAACTGGCTGAAATGATCGCCGTTCCAGCCATAAAACTCTCCCCCACCGAAATCGCCCAGATCGACACCGCCAGTCGGCCGTGAAGTGGGGGTGATTGGTTAGCTAAGGCAGGCCACGGGTGCTGCCCCTTGACCCCGCTAAGGGGCGCCGCCCCCAAGAACCTTTCCGTTTGAGTAGAATGGGTTCCAAGGGCGTCACGCCCTTGGTGGGGATTTTGAATGGAAAGACGGGGGGCAAAGCCCCCTGGCCTTCTTCAACTACCTCATCACAGCCATTTCAGGCTGTTGCTGGTTGCGCATCGGGTGGTGAGGTCGGCGGCGAAGCGCGGATCGTGGATGCGTCCGATATCACCGCGTGTGATACCCATATCGGCGAGTTCGCGGTCCGTGCAGCGAGCGAGTTGATCGCGCTCCGCCGCCTGGCGCGACAATTCGGCCAGAAAGGCCAGGAAGCGCACCACGCGCCGACCAAGAGCGCGCATAACGGGCGGGCGCCTAATATCGACACCCAGGATTTCACCAACATCCCGTGGGCTGGCGGAGCTGGGAGTGGTGTCTGAGTGGAAGGGCCGCGCCGAGGGATCATAGGGCCGGGACGTGAGGCCGGCACGATGCCATAGCGATATTTGTGCGAGATGAATGTTCATCGGTTTGGTCCCATATGATCGGCCGAATCGGGCGCCTCGTCCTCATGGCGGGGCAACCTCGGCCTTTCGAAGTGCGACATAAGCCTGCGGGAACCTATGGATAAGCGCCGATTGACCGGCTCAGACATGCGTAAAACGCATGATTAAATTTATTTTAATAAAAATACGCATATTTCAGCCACGTCTTTGCGCAGGTGGCCGTAGAATAACAGAATAAACGGGCACAAAACTGACCTAGGTCAGTCGCGGGGCAGCAACAGGCCACGCGTGCTCCCCACGTTGGCAAGCTGCGGACCCGGCCAGAAGCGACACTGTTTCGCGCGCGCTTTCCGCCATTTGGTCCTGGCCCCGGCATTGCCCCCAGCCCGGCGGCGCCGCCGACCTATCGGGCGCCTCCACCCAAACGATCGTGTAGAAATTGCTGATTGGTTTTTTATCTTACGGAACTCAAGCTCAACATCGCTAACACGACGTATATGGAGATTGATGCGCCGCAACATATGCGTCCTGGGCTTGCTTTTGCGTGCAAATGCCCTGTTCCAGGAATGCATCTGCTGCAAATCATGCGCGCCAATGGTGTAAAAGCCATTGATCCGCTTCAAGGAGCCGCTAGATGACCCCTCCGCCGATAAGCATTTGGGCCCATCGCCTGTCCGACCTGCGCGTCACATTGGTAAAGCAGGGCCTGGACGGCGTCATCGTCCCGCGCGCCGATGAACATCTGGGCGAATATGTACCCCCCGCGGCGGAACGGCTGACCTTCCTCACCGGCTTTACCGGCTCCGCCGGCTTGGCGGCGGTCCTGCCGGACCGCGCCGCGCTGTTCACCGATGGCCGCTATGTTCTACAACTGGAGCAGCAGACCGATGCAACCGTCTGGGAACGCTGCCACATCACAGAAATCCCGCCCCCCGTTTGGCTGGCCCAATATGCCCGCGCGGGCGCCCACATCGGCTACGATCCCCTCCTCATCAGCGAGGACTCGCTCGCCCGCTACACCGACGCCGGCCTGAGCATGGTCGCGATGGAGGCGAATCCCGTCGATATCATCTGGCCGGAACGCCCCGCTCCGCCGACGGCCCCAGCTTTGCCGCATGCGTTGGACTATGCCGGCAAGGCATCACTCGAAAAGCGCGAGGAAGTCGCCACCGCCTTGCGCGCCGCCAAACAGGATGCGGCGGTGATCACCGACCCCGCCTCACTCGCTTGGCTGCTCAATATCCGGGGAAACGATGTTCCCTTCACCCCCTTCGCCCTCGGTTTCGCCCTTGCGCATGCCGATACGCGGGTGGAAATCTTTATGGACCCGGAGAAAATCCCACCCGAAACCCGCGCCTGGCTGGGCAATGGCGTCGGCATCGCCCCACGCGCCGATCTTGCCCCCGCCCTCGCACGCCTAACCGGCAAAACCGTGCGGGTGGACAAAGCCTTTTCCCCTGCCTGGTTCGCCGCCACCTTGCGCGCGGCCGGCGCCACGGTGGCGGACGGCCCCGATCCCTGCGCGTTGCCCAAGGCCATGAAGAACACGGTGGAACAGCAAGGCGCCCGCAATGCGCATCTGCGCGACGCGGTGGCGATCTGTCGCTTCCTGCATTTCCTGTCCGAGGTCGGCCCGCGGGGCAGCGCCACCGAACTTTCCGCCGCCAAGCAGCTCCTCGCCTTCCGCCAGCAAGTGAAGGATTTTCGCGGTGAAAGCTTTCCGGCCATTTCCGGCGCCGGCCCAAACGGCGCCATCATCCATTATCGCGTGACGGAAACCTCCAACCGACCGATCCAGCCGAACGAAGTCTACCTCATCGATTCCGGCGCGCAGTATCCGGACGGCACGACCGATATCACCCGTACTGTGTGGACCGGCCCGGATCCCGCTCCTCAACCCATCCGCGATCGGGTCACCCGCGTCATGCAGGGCCATATCGCCCTAACAAAGCTGATTTTTCCGCACGGAGTAGGTGGTGCCCATATAGACGCCTTCGCCCGCGCTGCGCTCTGGCAAGCTGGCCTAGATTACGACCACGGCACCGGCCATGGCGTCGGCAGCTTTCTTTCTGTTCATGAAGGCCCGGTCAGCATTTCGCGCGCGGCCCGCCCGGTCCCGATTGCTCCGGGTATGATCCTATCCAATGAACCCGGATTCTATCTGCCCGGCCAGTACGGCGTGCGATTGGAAAATCTCCTTCTCGTACAACCGGCAGCATTATCGGACGCAGCAAAACCTTTTCTACAATTCGAAACACTCACCCTGGCCCCGTTCGACCGGGATTTTCTGGATACCGCCCTGTTGACCCGTTCCGAGATTGACTGGCTAGACGCCTATCATGCCCGCGTTTTGAGCCACATTGCCCCCCTACTGGACGTCGCCACAAAAACCTGGCTGACCGCCGCCTGCGCGCCCCTTGTTGAATAAGGTTTTAACCTATCGGAAAGGGGCCGGCAGTCACGGCTTCCCGCTGGAAGACGAGGCTGGTTAGGCGCTGGCCTGCACCTCCGATCTTCCGGTCTTGCTGGACGTGCTCGATGGCGTCGTCGCCGATGCCATGCCGTTGATTTTGCTACCATCGCGTGCTCTGATCATGGACCATCAGCCCGCCTTCGCCTGATGGTTTGTTTGAGCAGACTGCCACCGGATCTTGCACGTCCCCAGGCGGATTGACCGGGGCACATTGACCCGGCCGAAACCATCGCCCAAAAACAAAACATGCCGTTTCCCACCTCTCATCGTGCGCGCCCATGATCCACATCCTCGACAGCTGGCATAACCTGCCCGCCGGCATACGGGGCGCCACCATCGCGCTCGGAAATTTTGATGGCGTACATCGTGGCCATGCCGCCGTGGTGCGCGCTGCCCATGCCGCGCGCCCGGACGCGCCGCTCGCGGTGCTGACGTTTGAACCGCATCCGCGCGAATTTTTTCGCCCCGACGACCCGCCCTTCCGCCTGACGCTTTCCAGCGAACGGGCCGATGCTCTGGCGGCACTCGGCGGCGCGATCGTCTACGAACTGCCGTTCGACGCCGCCTTTCGCCATCTGTCCGCGGAGCAATTCGTTGCCGATATCCTGCATGCCGGCTTGGGTGCGAAGCATCTGGCCTGTGGGCCGGATTTCGCCTTCGGCCATCGCAAGGGCGGCGATGTCGCTTTCCTGGCCGCGCGCGCCGAAGCGCTGGGCATGGGCTTTTCCCCTGTCCCCGCCATCGCCGATGCCGGCGGGCCAATCTCCGCAAGCCGCATCCGTCGTGCCTTGCAGGATGGCTACCCGGAACGCGCCGCCGCCGAACTGGGCCGGCCTTGGGCGATCCGCGGCGTTGTCGCGCATGGTGATAAGCGCGGCCGCACCATCGGCTTCCCCACCGCCAACCTGAAGCTGGGCCGACATATAGAACCCGCGCGCGGGGTCTATGCCGTCACGATCCGCATGCCTGACGGCACGGTGAAGCAGGGTGTCGCCAACATCGGCCGCCGCCCGACGGTGAATGATGGCCCGGAAAGCCGGTTGGAAGTGAATATTTTTGATTGGGCAGGCGATATTTATGACGCGGAAATGTCCGTTGCTCTCCACGCCTTCATCCGCCCCGAACAGCGCTTTTCCGGCCTTGATGAACTAAAGGCTCAGATCGCGGCGGACGCGGCCGAAGCCCGGCAAATCCTTGACCGCGCGGGCCTGGCCTCCGCATAGTCCCGCGAGTGGGAACCCTGTATAGGCCAGCACGAATTATCCGCTCGGCAATCTGAACCGCCGGGAAATTCTGTCCATGCGCGCCTTCCCCCTCCTCCGCACGCGGCCCGATGCCGCCGGGATGTATTTTTCATGAGCGAAGTAGCCCCTAAAACCGAGCGCGATTATCGCGATACGGTGTTCTTGCCAAAAACCGATTTTCCCATGCGTGGCGACCTGCCGAAAAAAGAACCCGCCATCCTGGCGCGCTGGGAGCAGATGAAGCTGTGGGACCGGCTGCGCGCGGATGCGGCGGGGCGGACAAAATTCATCCTCCATGACGGTCCGCCCTACGCCAACGGCAACCTCCATATCGGCCACGCACTGAACAAAATTCTCAAGGACGTGATCAACCGCACGCGCCAGATGGCCGGGCAGGATGCACTCTATATCCCCGGCTGGGACTGCCACGGCCTGCCGATCGAATGGCGGATCGAGGAAGATTATCGCAAGACCCGACGCAACAAGGATGATGTGCCCATTCTCGATTTCCGCGCCGAATGCCGTGCCTACGCGCAGCATTGGATGGATGTGCAGGGCGAGGAATTTCGCCGCCTCGGCGTCGAAGGCGATTTTTCCGCCCGCTACGCAACGATGGATTTTTCCTCTGAAGCCGCCATTGTCAAGGAAATCGGTAAATTCCTGATGAACGGCGCGCTCTATCGTGGCCTACGCCCGGTGATGTGGAGCCCCGTGGAAAAAACTGCGCTAGCGGAAGCCGAGATCGAGTATCACGATCATACGTCTGTCACCATCTGGGTGCGCTTTCCGGTCGTTACGGCACCTGACAACGCATTGCTCGGCGCGTCGGTAGTGATCTGGACCACCACGCCCTGGACCATGCCCGGCAACCGCGCCATCGCCGCCGGGGCGGAGATGCAATATGCGCTGATCCATGTCGATGACGTGGCGGTAGGCTCGCTCGCGTGCGCCGGCGAAAAACTCCTGGTGGCGCTGCCGCTGTTGCCCGCGTTCGTGGAGACGGTGGGCATCGCCAAGCATCATATCGTCACCATGTTCGCGGGCCATCAACTTGTTGGCATAGTGTGCGCGCATCCGTTGCGCGGGCGCGGCTATGATCACGACACACCTTTGCTGCTGGGCGATTTCGTCACCGCCGAGGCCGGCACCGGCTTTGTTCATATCGCCCCCGGCCATGGCGAGGATGATTTTGTGCTAGGCCGCGCACATGGCCTAGAAATTGCCGAAACCGTGGGTGATGACGGCACCTTCAACCCCTGGGTGCCGCTGTTCGCCGGCCATCATGTCTACAAGGCTGCCGATCCGGTCTGCACCGAGTTAACCAATGCGGGCGGTCTGCTGGCACGGGGCAAGTTAGTACACTCTTACCCGCATTCCTGGCGCTCCAAGGCACCGCTGATCTTCCGCGCCACGCCGCAATGGTTCATCCGCATGGATGGGGACGAAAAAATCCGTCAGAAAGCACTGGACGCGATCGATGCGACACAGTTCGTGCCGCCGGCCGGGCAAACCCGCCTGCGTTCCATGATCGCTGCGCGGCCGGATTGGTGCATCAGCCGCCAGCGCGCCTGGGGCGTGCCGATCGCAGTGTTCGTGGAAAAATCCACTGGTATCCCGCTGCGCGATCCGGCGGTGATGGTCCGCATCATCGATGCATTCGCCGCCGAGGGAGCGGATTGCTGGTATTCTTCTCCCCCAACCCGCTTCCTAGGTGCGGGTAGAAACCCGGACGATTACGAACAGGTGATGGACATCGTCGACGTCTGGTTCGAATCCGGCTCCACGCATGCGTTTACTTTGGAAGACAGAAACTTACCCTGGCCCGCTGATCTTTACCTGGAAGGCTCGGACCAGCATCGTGGCTGGTTCCATTCTTCCTTGCTGGAATCGGTCGGCACCCGTGGCGTCGCGCCGTTTAAGGCAGTGCTGACTCATGGTTTCGTGCTCGATGAATCGGGACGAAAAATGTCGAAATCGCTTGGCAACGTCACTGCACCGCAGGAAGTGATCGAAAAATACGGCGCCGATATTCTTCGCCTCTGGGTGATGTCTTCCGACACATCGGAAGACCTGCGCATCGGCCCGGAAATCCTCAAGCAACAGGCGGAACTTTACCGTCGCCTACGTAACACCCTGCGCTGGCTGCTCGGCTCCCTTGATGGCTTCACTGAATCCGAGCGTGTGCCCCTGGCCGAGATGCCGGAACTAGAACGCTTTGTCCTGCATCGTCTGACCGAACTCGACAACCTGATCCGGGCGGCGACCCTAAGTTACGACTGGACCGGCGTTTACCCCGCGCTACATGTCTTCTGTGCCGGCGATCTGTCGGCGTTTTACTTCGATGTGCGTAAGGATTCTCTGTATTGCGACCGCCCCGACGACACCACGCGGCGCGCCGCGCGCACGGTGCTCGATCATTTACATCGCTGCCTGACGACCTGGCTCGCCCCCGTGCTCTGTTTCACCGCAGAAGAAGCCTGGAGCGCGCGTTTCGACGGAGCCAGCTCCGTGCATCTGCAACCCTTCCCCAATCTGCCAACAACGTGGCACGATCCGGCGCTCTCCGCCCGCTGGGGACGCATTCGAGATATCCGCCGCGTCATCACTGGCGGGTTGGAACGTGCGCGCGCCGACGGCCATATCCGCGCTTCCTTGCAGGCCCGCCCAGTGGTCTATCTGGACAATAACGCGCAGCAATTACTATCGGCGGAACATTGGGCCGAACTCGCCATCGTGTCCGATGTCAAGTTCGCGCTCACCAACGCGCCTGCGGATGCATTTCGCCTCGCCGAAGTAACCGGTGCCGCCGTCAGCGTCGAGCTGGCACCCGGCGATAAATGCGTGCGCTGCTGGAAAATCCTGCTCGAGGTCGGCCGCCACACTGTCCATCCTGGCCTTTGCACGCGCTGCGTAGATGCGGTCGAATCCGGCCTGGTCTGCAAAGCCACGTGACGCACCGCCGCATCAAAATCGCCGGCGGCTGTATGGCGCTGGCAATCCTGTTGCTCGATCAGGCCAGTAAATACTGTGTGCTTTATGCACTGAACCTTCCGACCATCCACCAGATCGTCGTGCTGCCTTTTTTCAACCTGACCATGGTCTGGAATCGCGGCATCACCTTTGGCCTGTTGACGTCAGATGCCGACACCGCGCAGCTGATTTTTTCAGCACTCGCGCTGCTCGCCGTCATCGCGTTCGCCGTCTGGCTCTGGCGAACGCACTCCTGGTGGGTGGCGCTCGCCGTGGGCGCTATCGCCGGTGGTGCCATCGGTAATGTGATCGACCGTCTACGCTTTGGCGCGGTGGTGGATTTCCTGCATGTCCACGCCTGGGGCTGGTCGTGGTATGTGTTCAACATCGCCGATGCGGCGATCGTGTGCGGCGTGGCTGCTTTGATCGCGGAAAACCTGTTTGTGAAAACCGAAGAACCACAGTAATCTCTCCATCCTCTTGCCGCTGCCTTGCCGTCACCCCAATTGCGCGAAAATGACCCCCTCGATGCGGAGATTCCGAACCTTTCCTTTGGGTGCCTGGGCCCTGCTGCTGGGCAGCGCCTTCGGGCTGTCGGGCTGCGGGGAAAACGTCAATCGCTTCTTCGGCCTGGTGCGTGACGCTCCGGACGAATTCCAGGTGACCACGCGCGCCCCGCTATCCATGCCCACAGAGTTTAAATTGTCCCCGCCGCGCCCCGGCGCCTCCCGCCCGCAAGAGCTGAGCGAGCGCCAGCAGGCGGAGCAGGTGCTGACGCCCGCCCTGGCGCTGGAAAATCCCTCCCCTGTCACTCCGAGCCCTGGGCAGCAGGCCTTACTGACCGCCTCCGGGCCGCAGGCCGCGCCAAATATCCGCGATCAAGTGGCGGCCGATGCCCGCCACGAGGTCTATCAGCGCAGCTTCGTACAACGGATGCTGTTCTGGCAGACGCCGAAAGACCCATCTGTCATCGTCGATGCCGAGCGTGAGGCCAAACGGCTGCGCGAAAATGCCGCCCTGGGCCAGGATAGTCGGGCCGGCGATACCGCCGTCGAACAGCCGAAACGCCGCAGTTTCTTCGACTCTATCTTCTGAGCTAGCTTCGGGGCTATGAACCCCGAAACACATGCTTTGCGTGACGCGGCCTGGCACCGCATCGGTGACATAGCCGCGCGCCCCAACGCTAGGCGCATCACGCCGCTCTTTGCCGCCGATCCAGACCGCGCCGCGCGCTTTTCCCGCCGGCTGGATGACCTGACATTGGATTTTTCCAAGACTTCGCTCGACACGGATACTCTTGGCGCCCTGATCGGCCTAGCCCGGGCGGCAGGGCTGGAGGATTTTCGCCGCCAGCTGTTTGCCGGCGCGGCGGTGAATACGACCGAAGGCCGCGCGGCGATGCATATGGCGCTGCGCGCCCCCGACGACGTGGACCTCCGGGCGACCCTGCTCGGTAGTATCGATGCCGCCAGTGCCCTGGCACGGGCGGAACGGGTCCGCATGCGCGCCTTCACCCAGGCCGTGCATGATGGCGTCTTGCGCGGCGCCACGGGGCAAAAATTCGATACCGTGCTGAATATCGGCATTGGCGGCTCCGATCTCGGCCCGCGCATGGTGGTGCGCGCCCTGACCATGGCGGGCGGGGCACAGCTCACCGCGCATTTCCTCTCCAATGTCGATTTCCACGCCTTCGCCGCACTGGCGCGAACCTTGGACCCGGAGCGGACCCTGGTGCTGGTGGCGTCGAAAACATTCACCACCGCCGAGACGATAATGAACGCGCGCGCGGCGCGGGACTGGCTGACCGGCACGCTGGGCGAAGCGGCGGTGGCGCAACATTTTGCCGCGCTATCTACCAACGCAAAAGCCGTGGCCGCGTTCGGTATCGCGGCAGAGCGAACATTCGGTTTTCGCGACTGGGTGGGCGGGCGCTATTCGCTTTGGTCCGCGATTGGCTTGTCCATCGCGCTGGCGGCCGGATGGGGCGCGTTCCAGGCGCTGCTGGACGGCGCCTGGTCGATGGATTGCCATTTCCGCGATGCCAAGCTGGAGGAAAATCTACCGGTGCTGCTGGCCTTGGCAGGCATCTGGCATATCGATGCCCTGGGCTGCGGCGCGCATTGCGTGCTCGCCTATGACGACCGGCTGGGATTGTTGCCGGCTTTTTTGCAGCAGCTAGAGATGGAATCGAACGGCAAGTCCGTCATGCTAGACGGCACTCCGGCGGTGCGGCCGACCTGCCCGGTGGTGTTCGGCGTGCCCGGTACCGACGCTCAGCACAGCTTCATGCAACTGGTGCACCAGGGTACCGCCATCGTGCCGGTGGATTTGATTCTCGCCGCCACCCCCGACCATGACCGACCCGAAGCCCATCGGGCACTCGCCGCCAACGCCTTCGCCCAGTCCGAAGCCCTGCTGCGCGGACGCAGCGCGGCGGAGGCTAAAACCGGCATGTTGGCTTCGGGACTGCTTGAAGCCGAGGCCGAACGCCTGGCGCCGCACCGCGCGTTTTCCGGCGAGCGACCCTCCATCACCATCCTGTTCCGCCGGCTCGATGCCTTCGCCCTCGGCCGGCTGATCGCGCTCTATGAGCACAAGGTGGCGGTGCAGGGCCGCGTCTGGGGCATCAACAGCTTCGACCAATGGGGTGTGGAACTCGGCAAGGAACTGGCGGGTGCGCTGGTCCCGGCCCTCACCCCGGGGGCCGATCCGGGCACACATGACAGCTCCACCACCGCCCTGATCCGCGCCTTCCGGGATCTGCGCGGCGAAGCTTGATGGCCCCCGTTCTGCATTCGCGCATCCATTTGCTGCGGGAAAGCACCGTCAACCGGATTGCGGCAGGCGAGGTGATCGAACGCCCAGCGGCGGCGGTGAAGGAGTTGGTGGAAAACGCCCTGGATGCCGGCGCGCGCCGCATCGCCGTCACCCTGGAGGAGGGCGGCATCGGCCGCATTGAGGTCACCGATGATGGCACCGGCATGACCGCCGAGGATCTCGCCCTCGCCGTGCAACGCCACGCCACCTCTAAGCTCGCTGATGACGACGATCTGGTCCGTATCGCTACCCTGGGCTTTCGCGGCGAGGCATTGCCTTCCATTGGCGCCGCCGCCCGCCTCGCGATTATTTCCCGCCCACCTGCCGCCGATTGGGCCAACATGATCCGCGTCGAAGGCGGTAAGGTTTTCGCCGTCGAACCCTGCGCCGGGGCGTCAGGAACCCGCGTGGTGGTGCGCGACCTATTCTTCGCCACCCCGGCGCGGAAGAAATTCCTCAAGCAGCCGCGCACCGAGGCCGACCGGGCCGACGAAGCGGTGCGGCGCCTCGCCCTCGCCGCGCCTGGGGTGGCCTTCCGTCTGGAAAGCGACGGGCGGGAGGTTTTCAACCTGCCGGCGCAGGACCGGCGCGCGCGCGTGACCGCCCTGCTTGGCGCCGATGCTTCCGCCGCCTTGCTGGAGGTCGATGAAACCCGCGCTGAGATGCGCCTTTCCGGTTTCATCGGCACGCCGAGCCTGACCCGCGCCACCGCAGCCCAGCAGGGCTTTACGGTCAATAGCCGCCCAGTCGCCGACCCGGTCCTGCGTACGGCGCTACGTGTTGCCTATCGCGACGTCATCGCCGCCGGCCGCCAACCGGTGGCGGCGTTGTGGCTCGACCTGCCAGCTGAGGCGGTGGACGTGAATGTCCACCCCGCCAAGACCGAATTGCGCTACCACGATGCCAGCGCTGTGCGCGCCCTCGTCATCGGCGCCGTCGGGCGCGCCCTTGCGCACGGCGCGGGCGGTGTGGCCAACGTTCCGGCACGCCTCCTGCAGGGCTACGGCTTCACCCAGCGTCCCCCGGTCGGCTGGCGCCAGCCGCTCCCCGGCATGACTAGTGGTACATCCAGCGGCATGGCAGAGGCCATGTTGCCGCTGGATGCTGGACCCGGCGCGCGCGCCATGCCGGCACCGGCGATATCCGTTGCCGATCACCCGCTGGGCGCCGCTGTGGCGCAGGTGCTCGACACCTACATCCTCGCCGTCGCCGCCGATGGCGCGCTGGTACTGGTCGATCAGCACGCCGCGCATGAGCGCCTGACGCATGAGGCGATCCGCGAGCAGATGAAGGCGGGTGGAGTGCGCAGCCAGCCCTTGCTGCTGCCCGCCGTGGTAGATTTTCCTCCGTCCGACACGGCCCGCTTGCTCGCCCACGCCACGGAATTTGCGACCCTTGGCCTGGAACTCGAAGCCTTCGGCCCAGGGGCCCTTCTGGTCCGCTCCTTGCCCGCCGCACTAGGCAACCCGGACCCAGCGCCACTATTGCGCGACCTGGCTGACGAACTATCCGAAATGGAGGAGACCACCAGCCTGACCGCGCGCCTCGATGCCGTGATAGCGCGCCTGGCCTGCCACGGCTCCATCCGCGCCGGCCGTCGCCTCGGCCAGGCGGAAATGGATGCGCTCTTGCGGCAAATGGAAACCACCCCGCGCGCGGCCACCTGTAGCCATGGCCGGCCGACATTCCTGAAACTATCGAAGGGCGATCTGGAACGGATGTTCGGGCGGCGTTAGTAGGTTAACACCGTGCGGATGGAATCGCCGCGGCGCATGAGGTCAAACCCTTCGTTGATTTGCTCGAAGGGCAGCACATGGGTGATCAGGTCGTCGATATTGATCTTGCCATCCATGTACCAATCGACGATGCGCGGTACATCGGTGCGCCCGCGCGCCCCACCAAACGCGGTGCCGCGCCAACTGCGCCCCGTCACTAGTTGGAACGGCCGCGTGGCGATCTCGGCGCCGGCCGGCGCGACGCCGATAATAATCGATTGCCCCCAGCCACGATGCGCGCATTCCAGCGCCTGGCGCATCACCTGCACATTGCCGATACATTCGAACGTATAGTCGCCACCGCCCTTGGTGAGGTTCACCAGATAGGGCACCAGATCGCCCTCCACCTCGGCGGGATTGACGAAATCCGTCATGCCGAATTTTTCTGCGATAGCCTTGCGCCGCGGATTGAGATCCACCCCAACGATCTGCTCCGCGCCCACCATGCGCAAGCCCTGGATTACGTTCAGCCCGATGCCGCCGAGGCCAAACACAATCGCCCGTGCGCCGGCTTCCACCTTTGCGGTATTAATTACTGCGCCGATGCCGGTGGTCACGCCGCAACCGATATAACAAACCTTTTCCAGCGGCGCATCAGGGCGAATTTTCGCCAGCGCGATTTCCGGCACCACGGTGTAGTTGGCGAAGGTCGATGTACCCATGTAATGATAGATCGTCTCGCCGTTGCAGGAAAACCGGGAAGAGGAATCGGGCATCAGACCCTTGCCCTGGGTGGCGCGTATGGACACGCACAGGTTAGATTTTCTGCTCAAGCAATATTCGCATTGCCGGCATTCCGGCGTGTAGAGCGGGATGACGTGATCGCCCTTCTTCAGCGACGAAACGTTTTTCCCGACATCCACCACGATGCCAGCACCTTCATGGCCGAGAATGGACGGGAACAGTCCCTCTGAGTCGGCGCCGGAGAGCGTATATTCGTCCGTGTGGCAAATACCCGTGGCCTTGATCTCCACCAGCACCTCGCCCTCGCGCGGGCCATCTAGGTCCACGGTCTCAATGCTCAACGGCTTTTTTGCCCCACGGGCGATAGCGGCGCGTACCTTCATCAGGGCGATCTCCTTCCTTGCTGCGCACGCATGGTGCGGCGCCCATCGAGCCGGATCAAGCCGGACAGATCAAGTCGGGTAGGGGAGCGGGCCAGTGCCGTCTTATACTAAGTCTCGCTGGGCGCGACCTGCGGGCAGGAGGATTGGGGGCTTTGCCCTAAACTCGGCTAGAGCGTGATCACATCTGATTGAATCGCGGGAGCTTCCG
>CAMBMS010000007.1 GCA_945868845.1 Asaia bogorensis
CATGGAAAGGCATCCTGGATGGAGGAGGTGCTGGAGAAAATGGAAGCCTCCACCCGCGTCATCCCGCTGCTACATCATTTTCCCGTCCGCACCGACACCGAAGAGCTTTGGGAGGAGGGCAATGTCATGCTCGGGTTCGACGCCGAGGAGCGGCTGATCCGCAAATTGCCACATGATTTCGCGGCAAAGGTGATCTGGGGTTCACGCTATCCGCATCACGACACCACCAGCGCCTGGGAGGCCATCGACAAGCTGACCAAAGTAATGTTCCTAACGAGATCATCGCCCGCATGATGGGCGCTAACGCGGCACAACAATTCGGTGTCAGGCTGCTGGAGAAGGTCGCAGGCTGACCGTCTGACCACCCGGCATGACACCAACAACGTCTCGGAGCGACACCTCCGACCCAGCATCATCTTCCGCAAGGCGACCGATGGCTTTTGGTCTGCCCCCGTTAAAGGGCTCCATTGTTTGAGGGAAAATTCGGCCTCCACATAGAACAAGGTACGATACCAAAGAAACGACATACGGCAGAGCAGATCATCGGGTTGTTGCGGCAGGCTGAGGTCGAGCTGATGAAGGGCTGACCTCTTCGTCGAACGCGGTCAGCCGGACCATATCCACTCCGCCAATGGCAGCGAGTCCTCCGCCATTGGCGTGCGGGACTGGCTCGGCCAGATCGGGGTCGGACGCTTTACATCGAGCCCGGCAGTCCCTGGGAGAATGGCTACAACGAGAGCTTCAACTCGCAGCTACGGGACGAGCTCCTGAACGGGGTAATTTTCTGCTCGCTGAAGGGGATCGAGGTGCCGATCGAACGCTGGCAGTGCCACTAAAACACCATCCGCCCGCTTTCCTCGCTGGGATACCGGCCGCTAGCGCCCGAAACCAGCTCGCTGCGTCCTGCTGGCCTCGCCTACGCTACACCCCGACGCGACCGACCCGACGCATCCCACAAACTGAATATCTCTCCACCCTTGGATCACCTTTAAGGGGCAGCCAAACTACCCGAAGAAAAAATTCCAGAGGTGGGGTGAATAATTATAATTATTTAGGTGACACGAATCCTTTTGATCGTGTTCAATGATCCACGCAGGGTTGCCGTTGAATTCCCTGCTTCTACAAGGAGAGACGAGCATGAACGGATTGAACAACGCAAAGGCATGGGTCGCCGCCCTAACTGACCTCGGCCTGACACTCCTGGCGCTTGCAATTGTTGTAGGCTTGTTGGTAGGCGCTGGCAACTTGTCATTCTTCGGAAATGTAACAGCCAACATCATCGCCTTGGTCAAAGACCTCGGATCAAGCGGTTTGGCTGGCTTAATTACTCTCGGTGTCGTTCTTTGGCTATTCTCCAACCGCAATCCTTCCTGAGCTTACACCCAAACTGAGTGAAACGTTCAGTTTGGGTGTGTTGCTACCTAGGTAGTCGTAATGTCGGGCGGGGAGTTTGGCTCTCCACCTGATAGTTTTGGGGCTCGAAAGAATGGCTCTCCTCGAAAATATTCGGCGATTTATGTGGGCGTTTATTGAGCTAGGCTTTCTCGCCGTTCTCACCTTTATTTTAGTTCACTTACTGCTCGGAGAAAATTCCGGAGAATATGTGAGCCTTGTTGTCAATAATGTCGTCCAATTCGCTAACGAGATGGGCACCCCTAGCCTAATAGGCATCGGCGTCATCCTGGCGATGATTTTTTTAGTGAAACAGAGGATACGCTAAGCTACCCCGGTCAATTTCAATGACCACCGTCACCACGTGTCTACGGCGGGGACAAACCCTGCCAGATCGCGGTGTAAAAGTTTGCCAGTCGGGTTAAGAGAAAAGGGCAGCGCAGCCCTGGTTTACAGCCCGCGGCGTCGAGTTAACCTTCCGTGGCTGTACCTCATTCGGTGGTTTTTTTCGCGGCCATGTTTGGTCTCTGGTTGGAGCGGCGTAGAGCCTTCTTGCTGGTGGCGAGGCGGAAGTTTGCCCATTCATCTGGGAAACGTCAGTTTATTGGACGCCTGTTTGGTCCCCGGGGGACGTCATGGCCACATTGCAGCCTGTTGATCGGCTCGATATCCAGGTTTTGGTCGACAACATCACTGATACTCTTTCGTCCACGCCAGCTTTTGTAACCCGAGAGTGGACCACGCTGCAGCGGCAGGGCATGCGGATCACCATAGGTGCATCACTGTGTTGCGCCAATCACGGCCTGGCCCTGGTGATTACCGCGCATGGCCCGTTCGGCGCGCGCACGCTGCTGTTCGATGGTGGGCCGGTGGACTACGCGGTAGAGCGCAACGGCGTGCGGTTGGGCATCGATTTCGCGGCGATCGGCGCGGTGATGCTATCGCATGGCCACTGGGATCATGCAGGGGGCATCCCGCGCGCGCTGGGCATGATCGGGCAAGCCAATGGCGGCCGCCCGGTGCCGCTGTTCCTGCACCCGGGCATGTTCCACCCACGCGGCGCACGCCAACCAGATGGCGGCGTACTGCCGATGCAGCGGATCCCGTTGCCGGCTGAATGGGCCATGCTCGGCGCTGACCCGGTGGTAACGGACGCACCCCAGACTTGCCTGGACGGCGCTTTCTATGTCAGCGGCGAGATTCCACGCGTCTCTGGCTACGAGAAAGGTCTGGTCAGCCAGGTCTGCCGGCCAACCGACGACGGGGATTGGCAGCCGGATCCGCTGCTGATGGACGAACGCTTCCTCGCGGTGCATGTGCGGGGCAAGGGGTTGGTGGTGTTTAGCGCCTGTTCACATGCCGGCATCGTCAATGTGCTGCACCATGCGCGTGCGACGTTTCCGGATCTGAAGTTGCACGCGGTGATGGGCGGCTTTCATCTGTCAGGCGCCACCGAAGCGATCATCCCCGAGACGGTGCGCGATCTTGGTACGTTCGGTCTCGACGTGATGATCCCGGCACATTGCACCGGCTGGCGGGCGCTGAATGCGCTGGAGCGCGCCTATGGTGAGACCGTGGTGGTCCCCTCCGCCGTGGGGAAGCGGTTCAGCTTGTAATAGCTGGCGCCGGCAGACCCGCGATTACTGAATTCCACGAAGCGCGTTAGTTCACGCGATTGGGGAGATTTTGTCAGGCAAACTCACCGCCGGCGCCAATGCGTCATCACCGCGCGCCAGACCAGAGCGACGCCGAACAGCACAAACAGTGCTGGCAGCAGTGCAAAAGGTGCCGAGGCTACGCCCCAAAGGCCACCGGCTAGAAACAACAAGCCGAACAGCATGGCCATGCCGGAGATTTTCAGATCGTGCATGCCTTGGAAGATGGCTTCGCCCAGGAAGATCGCACCCAAGCCGACCATGCCCCAGTAGCCGCCGAGACTGGCGAACCAGGTCAGGCCTAGCCAGACGAAAATCAATCCCCAGGTGGCAGTTTCCACCTGGCGGGACAGCCGGTTCGCTGCCTGGGCGTCCAGCAGCGGTCGCAAGGGCTCATCAGACGATGGCGGGGATGGGGGAAGGGTCATCGTTCGGTACCTTATGCTGCGCCGACCAGGGAGCGGGCAAAATCGCGCGCGTCAAACTACGCGGCTGCGTTCCGATGAAACAGGCCCACATCGCGGATGTAGCTGAACAGAACAGCCACGCTCTTGCGCTGGGGCGGGCGGACGATATGGGAGATATTATTGGAGATGATTTCCCCCGTATCATTTAAGATATTGATTTCATTTGCGTCCCGTAGGGGATTCGAACCCCTGTTACCGCCGTGAGAGGGCGGTGTCCTAGGCCTCTAGACGAACGGGACAGGAGGCGGGGAACTTCTAAGGGAGTCTGGCAAATCGTTCAAGCCGTTGTATCGGGCGCAGTACCCGTCTTTCCGTCGCGCACGCTGGCATAGACCCAGGCGAGGTTGAGGCAGAGCAGGATGGCAGTGAGCACGAACACCCAGTGCAAGCCGAACACGGCGGCAACGCCGCCAGCGGTCATCGGCCCCAGCGAATTGCCCATGAAATAGGCTGAGGCAGTCATGCCGTAAACGGAGCCGCGCTGCTCAGCTGGCGTGATGCGGCCGATCAGCGCGTTCGCTGCAGGCAGGATGGAGCCTATGAACAAGCCGACACCGAAGCGTTCGGCTACGAACAGCCAATATGACTCGGTGAAGGCCTGTGGCAGGGTAAACAAGGCGGCGCCGGTCAGTGCGGTCAGCAGGATGCGGCGCTCGCCCAGGCGGTCCGTGACGCGGCCGAGCAGCGGGACGGCGATAATGCCGGCGAGGCCGGTGATCGAAAAGGCAAGGCCACCGAGGGTCGCCAGGTCCGGGCGCGGGCCGAGCAGTTCCTGCACATAGAGCGTGATCATCGGCCCCAGCGCATGCACGCTGAATTGCGTCAGCATCAGCACCAGCATCAGGGCGAGCATCCCCCGCGTCGCGCGCATCAACGCGAATGACTGGCAAAGGGAGCCGCGGTCCTGCGCCTTCGCTGGGCGCACGAAATCCTCCTTCACGAGCCTCCAAGCCAGCAGGCAGCCGACGAGGCAAATGGAACCGGCGCAATAGAACGGGATGCGATAGCTACCGGTCAGATCTGCGATGGCGCCGCCGATCACCGGCCCGATCAGGGAGCCGACCAGTTGGCCGGTACTCAGTAGGCCAAGCGCATAGCCTATCCGGCGTTCCGGCACCTGGCTTGCGACCATCACGACCGAGGCCGAGGAAAATCCGGCGAACGCCCCCATCAGCGCGCGGAGCGCCAAAAGTTCCCAGGGCGTGCGGGAGAAACCCATGACGACGGTACAGGCGCCGATGGCGAAGCTAGATCGCAGCACCATCAGCTTGCGTCCGTGCCGATCCGCCATCCGCCCCCACACCGGCGAGGTGAACACAGCGACGAAAGACGTGATGGAGGCGATGGCGCCGGCCAGCAGGCTAACATGCGCCTCGTTGGTGACACCCAGAACCGGCAGGAACAGCGGCATCACTGGATTGAGAAAATTAAAGCCGATGCCCATCACCAGCACCACGATCACCATCCCCCACATGGTCCGCCGCCAGTGCGGGGAGCCATCGGAAGAATGCGTCGTGATGCTATCCGTCATTCGGCGAGCTGTTCGGCCCGGCTGAGGAAACGAAGATTGATATGGCTAAGTGGGCGGAGCGCCAAGCGTTCGTTGGCGAGAGAGATGGCGATATCGCGCTGGCCAGCCCGAACCGCTGCCTCGGCAAGCGTCCAGTCGATCACATCGCGCTGGGCGAGGCTGCCGCCGATGCGCCAGAGATCGAAACGGGCGGGCAGAAGATGGGAGACAGCGGCTTGGTAGGCGCCGCGATGATAGGCGCACAGGCCCTCGGCCAGGGGGACACCGACCTCGGCATAGGTGTTGGCCACTTCGGCATTGCTGGCGGCAGTGGCGCGCATGCTGGAGAGGCGCTGTTCCGCCTGCGCCTCGGCGCCGGAACGTAGCTCGGCCATGATTGCGTGCAGGTCGGCGAACACCAGCCAGCGCCCATCGGCGTGGCCCTGCCAGCGCGGCAGCAGCGCCTGCCAGCGCGCGACCACATCGACGCCCAGCGTATCGAGCCGCCATAGCAGGGCGGAGGCGTTCGTGAGGCTCATGGCTAGCGGTTTTTCGGAGGCGAGGTAGGGGCCGTCATAGAGCGCGAGCGCCGCATTGTGCTGGCCGAGATCGAGGTGATAGAGCGCGCGATGCCACCAGAGATGATCGCGGTTGGGATGGTCCTCCGTGGCCCAAAATGGCTCGCGCGAGGCCATCCAGCCAATGCCTTCTTCTGGGCGGTCGGTCATTTCCATCACGTGGCTGACGGTGTGGTGGGCGAACCAGCTGTGTGGTTCCAGTTGCGCGGCTTCGCGGGATTCTTGCTCGGCGCGGGCGTAGTCGCCGTTCTCCTCCAGGCCGAAGCCGTGGAAGGAGAGCAACGCAGCGTGGCCCGGCATGTCGCGCGGGAAATTCGGCAAGGCACGGGCGGCGCGCTCGCGCATCCAACGGACCCGGCCTTGCGAGAGATCGAACAGGAGCGCGATCAGATGGGCGAGGATATCGCGCGGCCAATGCATCAGATGCGTATCGAGCTTGGCAATGGCAGCACCGCGGGCGCCTTCGGCGGCTTTGGCCAGGGCAGCGAAGTGGCTCCGTTCGCGGTCGTTCATCTCCATGCCCGCCACGGTCTGGACCAGGGTGCGAACCCGCCCGGCAAACAGTGGATCGCGCGAAAGGGCCAACAGCCAGGCCTTGGCGAGCAGCGGCATGACGAAAGCCGGGGCATCGGCAGCCGCGGCATCGAGGCGGCCGATAACATCGCCATGGCCCAGGCTGGCGGCGCGGATGGCAGCGTCATAGAGGGCAACGGCCGACGCCGTGGCGCCGGAGAGGCCTTGGTCCTGGGCATCTTGCAACATGGATTTTTCCCGTTAGGCGACGCTGGCCAGCACCGGCATCGGCTTGCGAATGCGCAGCACCAGCAGCGAGACCAGCAGGCAGGCTAAGCCGGACAGCATGAACGCATACATGTAGGTATCGGTCACGTCGCGCAAGACGCCGCCCATGATGGCGGCGCTGGCGCTACCAGCCTGGTGGGCGGTGTAGATCCACGAAATAATGATCGGGGCGTCGCGGTCGCCGAAGATCTGGTTGGTAAGCGCATACGTGGGCGGACCGGTGGCGATCCAGTCGAGGCCATAGAAGGCCGCGAAGATCAGCAGGCTAACAGCGCTGAAATCGGTGAAGGGCAGGATCAGCAGCGACAGGCCGCGCAGACTGTAAACTACAAACAGAATGACGCGCGGATTGTAGCGGTCGGTCAGCCAACCGGAGAGAATAGCGCCGATCATGCTGAACACGCCCAACGACGCCAGCGTTGTCGCTGCGACGGTCTGGCTGATGCCATGCTCACCGCAATAGGGAATCAGGTGGGTGCTGATCAGGCCGTTGGTGGAAAAGCCGCAGATACCAAAACTGATGGCGAGCAGCCAGAAATCCAGCGATTTTACGCCGCGTTTCAGGCCCAGGAAGGTGGCGTGGAAAGGGTTGTTGCCCTGCGCGGTGACAGGCTCCGCGACCCGAGTGGCACCGAGCGGGGGAATGCCAAGGCGGGCCGGTGATTCGGCCAGGAACACGCCGAGCAGGCAGACCACCAAGGCCAGCCCGGTGGCCAGGGTGAAGGCTACGTACTGCCAACCGTAATATTCGGCCATCCAGCCGAACAGCGGCAGGAAGATAATCTGGCCGGTGGCGGTCGCGGAACTCATGATGCCGACGATCATGCCGCGGTGGGACGTGAACCAACGATTGGCGATAGCCGTGGCAAGGCCGATAGAGCCGGCGGAGGCACCGATGCCGACCATCAGGCCCCAGGTGAGATAGAGCTGCCAGGGCTCCGTCATGAAGATCGACAACGCCATGGCGGCGGTGAGCAGAGACAGACAGGACATGACGGTACGCCTCAGCCCGACCGATTGCATAAAGCCGGCAATGAAGGGAGCGAGCACGCCGAGTAGGATGATATTCAGCCCAATCGCGCCGGAGATAGTGCTGACCGACCAGCCAAATTCTTGCTGAAGCGGCAAGATGATGACGCCAGGTGCCGAGCGCACCCCCATGGCAAAGAGCGCGGAAAAGAACATCACGCCCAGTACGACCCAGGCGTAATGCATCCCGGATGGTAAAAGACGAGCAATTCGGGATGCGAACATATCTTCAGCCTAAACGGGAACGTTGCCGCGAATGGTGATGCGGTGCATCAGCCTGGACCCGGCCGAGTAATCGTTGATGGCAAAATGCATGGTGCAGCGATTGTCCCACAGCGCCAGCGAGCCCGATTGCCAGCGAAAGCGGCAGGTGAATTCCGGGCGGATGGAATGCTCCATCAGGAAATCCACCAGCGGTGTGCTCTCGGCCTCGCTCATGCCTTCGAACTCGTTCACGTGGCTGCCGATATAGAGCGCCTTGCGCCCGGTTTCGGGATGCGTGCGCACTACCGGATGGGCGGAAATGGTTTGCAGGTCACCCGGGTCTTTCACCCGCACCGTGGCCAGCCGTTCGCCATAAAATTCGCGGCGCGACTTGCCGCCGTATTTTTTCGTCCCCTCGCCTTTCGCTACCACTTTCAGCGGCGCCAGCATGGCTTGCATGGCGGGCGTGAGGGACTCGAGAGCGAGATACTGGTTAGACCAGAGCGTGTCCCCACCATGGTCGGGAGAGCGGTGGCAGTATAGCATGGTGGCCATGGCCGGGCGCGGATTGAACATCTGATCGGTGTGCCAGGTGCCGCCGAAATTGCGCCTGTCCTCGACTTTTTTTTGGATTTCGAGGATTTCGGGGAAGTCCGGAATGCCATCCACGAAAGGATGCAGATGGATCTCCCCCCATCGTCTGGCAAAAGCGAGCTGCTGGGCCGGGGTGATGTTTTGGCCGCGGAAGAAGATGACCTGATATTCGAGTAGCGCCTGCCAAATTTCTGCCATCATCGCATCGTTCAATTCGTGCGAGAGGTCAACACCGCCGATCTCAGCCCCCAGCGCGCCAGCCAGCGGATGGGTCTCAATCAGGCGGTATTGAGCGTTTAGCAATTCATTCATGGTTTAATCTCTCTAGAGCGGCGATGATAGTGGGTGATGATGGGCCAGATGGGGATAATGAGAAAGGGGTCACGAAAATCTCTGATTTTGGCTTCACGATTGGCAAACCTGTTGTTCTCGTGATCTATTACGATATCTATATGAACGTAGCCCAGGCTAGTAGAGTAACACTCGCTCCGCGCCACAAGAAAATGTCACGTGCGTATGAGAGTAATGGTCACTTCTCCATGGTCCACCCCACACGTGAATGACATAACCCTAAGAAATCCCACCAGGCGCGTCCCTTACCGGAGCGGTTGGCTAGCGCTGTCTGCACTGGGCATAGTGCTGGTCGTGGTCCTGATCGTCAGCATGCGGGCGCCGGTAAAGGACGACGTGGCGTGGCTACTATATGTGGCACATAAATGGATGGGCGGGCAGAAGCTCTATATCGACCTGATCGAGATCAATCCGCCGCTGATCATCTGGCTTTCCGCCTTGCCGACGATACTGGCGCAATGGCTGGGCACTTCGCCACACGAGGTGGCGATACCGTTCTTCTCCATGCTGATTCTGGCCAGCGCCTGGTGGTCCGCCGGCCTGCTGCGCCGCCTGGATCCACTGTACCAGAACCGGGTTACAGTGTTCGCCGTGACCGCCTCGGTAATGCTGCTGACCGCTGGTAACGAGTTGGGTCAGCGGGAGCATTTGCTGATCGCGGCCGCCCTTCCCTTTCTCTGCATCGTGGCCTTGTCGCTGCAGGGCCAGGAGCCGGGGCGGGGCGTATCGCTGGCCGCCGGGATGATAGCTGCTCTGGGATGCTTGCTGAAGCCGCGCTACGGCTTGGCGTTCGCAGCGGTGGAGATGTTGGCCATAGCGCGCGGGCTACGGCCCTGGCGCGCGACTAATCTGGGCGCGGTGGCGGTGACCATCGCCTATGTCGTCGCCGTGCTGATAGTCCACCCCGCCTACTTGGAACGCATAGTGCCGTTGGCCCTGAAGTTGTACGACGTCACGGACGTAAGATTCTCCGCCTTGCTGACCGAAAGTTACCCCATGTTGCTTGGGCTGGGGACGCTACTAATGTTGACCCGCCAAGCGATGGGCGCGCGGCAGCCGGAACGCTGGGCGTTGGCGGTGCTGGCACTGTTCGGCTTGGCCTCTGGGCTGGTGACCTTCCTGGATAGCAAGGATTGGTTCTATCACCGCCTGCCGGCGACCATCGTGGCCACGCTGGGGCTGGTGCTGTGGGCGGCGCCACGGCTGGCCAGCGGGCTAAAATTTTCTCACCTCCGGCGCATGCACCTAATAAGCATCACTGCCTGTCTGGCCATAATCTTTTTGACCGCCGACATCGTGCATCGTACGCTACCGCAGATAGCTCGCGCCATCGATCCCGATGCGTCCACCGAGAAGCGGCTGCAACGATTGTTGAAAAGGGAAAAGGCGCAAAGCTATTTAGCCTTTTCTGAATGGATCGCACTGGGATTTCCGGTGGTGAATAATACCAATGTTACCTGGACTTCTCGCTTCGATTCCATGTGGGCTCTAAAGGGTGAATTGTGGAGTAACCGCCTCGATCCCGGTGGCACGCGCGATTATCCGGTGCGCACCTGGGTGGTGCACGATTTCATCGTCGGCTGCCCGGATTTGGTGGTGATCGATACGCGACAGAGCCTGAATTACGTTGGCGTACTGGCCAATTTCGACTCCGCGTTTGCGCGCGCCTGGTCCAACTATGGGCAGATCGCGGGCTTTGATGGTCTGCGCGTGTATCGCCGCCAATCGCCGAGCTGCACCACGCTTTACACGGAAGAATTTCCTATGGAGACGATAGAGTAGTAAAGTTAATTCTTAAAATTGGTTTTCTGTCGCGACGCCCAGCATAATCTGGCCAACGGTTTCGAAATGTAGTTGCCGGCCTTGCGATTGCTGCGCGACGGTGTGGATATCGCGCAGCCGGCGCTCGAATTCATGTTCCTCGAAAATCGCCATCGATCCGGTGGCATGATAGAGCGTGTTCACTACCTCGCGCGCCTGCTGAATGGCCCAGGTGGAGGCGAGGCGCGTCATCGTCCGGTCCTCCATCGTCTGTTCGCCGGTGGCGAGCACATGCGACCACGCCTCATGCCAGGTATTGTGCAGATTGGCGCGCGCCGAGCGCCAGCGCGCCAGCGATTGCGCCAGTTGCGACTGCACCACATTGTTCTCCCGCATCGGCTTCGAAGCGCCGCGCGAAACCTTTTCCGACGGCAGCGCAAGAAACGCATCGATCACGCCGCGCGCGATGCCGAGCGCCACCCCGGCGAAGCCCACCGAGTACAATTGGTTGGACGCAAAACGATAGAGCAGTCCCTGTTCGCGCCGTTCTGCAGGGTTGTCGCGCGAGACGGTATGGGTCTGTGGGACGAACAGGTTCTGCGCCACATATTCATTGCTGGCGGTGCCGCGCAGGCCGAGCGTGTGCCAGATATCGACCATGCGGACGCTAGATTTTGGAAAGATCATCGTGCGCGTGACATCACTGCCGCTAATGCGCGTATGCGCGCCCAGCCAGCTAGCGTGATGACTGCCGCTGGCGAATCGCCAGGTGCCGGAAACGCGATAGCCGCCCTCCACCGGCACGGACTCGAACGGCCCGCCGGGCGGACCCCAGGCAAGGATGCCAGTATCGGGGCCAAAGATTTCCACGGCAGTCGCCTCACTCATATAGGCGGTAGTCATGGCGCAGCCATTATTCTGGCACACGCACCAGCCGACCGAGGCATCGAGCGTGGCCAGCGCCTCGGTCACTTCGGAAAACCGCACCGGATGCAGCTCCGACCCGCCGAGGGATTTCGGTTGCAGCATGCGGAAGAATTTATCGGCGATCAGGCGCTGCACGACCACGGGGGGCAGGACGCGACTGGTGTCGATCTCACGCGCCAACGGGCGCAGCAGCGGCGCCAAGGCGCGGGCGCGGGCAAGATGATCGGTGTCGTTGCTGATGCTGGTGTCCACAGTCCTAGGTGCCTTCGCTGCTCTAGCGCCATGATATCGCGTGGCGCGATCGTAGCGGCGAGCATGGGCATTTTCGAGCGGGGCAGCAAGCGGGTGTATGCAGGTAGCGCTCAATCAAAGCTCGATTAATGTTGCGAATATGCCTAGCCACCTATAGGACGCCCCTCTGGCGGTGGCTTCGTGGCCGGGCGGTAGATTGTCGGTCAGCATAGCAAAAAGTTGTACCCGCCATTCGGGTAAGCCGCGATTCCCTGCGTGCAAATCCGCTCTGCAACAGACGGGGCGCGCGGTCGGAACGCGTGATAGCGGCCGCGGGTGACCGACGCAGCTGTAACTCCAGCGCATTGAAGGCGCAACCGCATGCCGCTTTGTGTGTCGCGGGTGGGTGATCCGTGTCGGTGGAAGACGACATTCTTGATTTAGTTGGTGGCCTAGTAAACATGCCATTGCCGGGCTGCAAGGCGACATTGAAGCCTTGTGTCCCGCGTTTGCTGTAAGAAATCCACAAAAATAGTTCCGCCTGTAGACTGTTTCGCCTTAATCCCACCGCTTTCGGAGGGCGCTTAAGGCGAAACATTGCAAATCGAAATTAGACCCGGCGCATGTTCCACATATAGGCCCCAGAGGCTTCGATTTGTCCCTGGATATTCTTGCGCCGCGCGGTGCGGATCTGGAAGTTGCCGATCGGAACGGTCGGCACCTGATCGAAAGTGCGCTTCTGGATGGCGTCCGCCATAGCATGCGCGGCAGCCTCGTCCGGCGCCAAAAGCCAATCCTGCACCAGTTTTTCCACCTCCGCGTCACTATACCAGCCGAACCAGCCAGTGGCGCCGAGGCCACGGATGAACAAGTGCTCGACCGGCGTGGAAATGATATTGCCGGGTGCCCAGGTATGCATCAAGGACCAACCGCCCTTGTCCACCGGCTCCTTGCTCGCCCGGCGCTGCGTGACGCTGCCCCAATCGGTGGCTATAAGTTCCACATTCATACCAAGCTTCTTCAGCAGATCAAACGTGACATCGCCGAGCGGACCGATAGTAGTGAAATCAGTGGGGCTGATCAGTACGACTTTCTCGTTGGCATATCCGGCTGCTTTTAGCATCGCGCGGGCCTTGTCGAGATTGGCCTGCATTAATTCGCCGCCGAACTCTCGCCCGTATTTGGTTCCGCATGGAAAATATGCCTTACAAGAACGGAACGCTGTCGGGTCATTGCCCGTGATAGAGGCCATGTAGTCTTCCTGACTCACCGCCATCATGATGGCGCGGCGGATAGCCACATTGTTGAACGGCGGATGCAGATGGTTAAACCGTAAGACAGCGTTGAAGCCTGTGGGATTGGCGCTGCCGATCGTGATATCGGGATGCTTGCGCAGCACCGGAATCAGATCCGCATGTACCTGTTCATACCAATCAACCTCGCCGCTCTGCAGGGCCGCGGCGGCGGTAGCGGCATCGGGAATAATCTTCCATTCCACCCGATCAAAATGCATTACCTTGCCGCCCGAGGTCCATTCGGCCGGCTCCTGGCGCGGCACATAAGCGGTGTTGCGTTCATAGGCGACGAAGGAGCCAGGAACGAATTCCCCCTTCACGAACTTCAACGGCCCTGACCCGATGGTTTCGATATTCTGCTTGAACGGATCGGACTTGCCGACATGCTCTGGCACGATGAAGGGCATCGATGCGCCGCCCGTTGCGAGCCCCTGCATGAACAATGAAAGTTTTTGCTTCAAGCTGATCTTGACCGTCCTGTCGTCTTGCACACCCCATTCATCGACAAATTTATCCAAGGTCACACCCAGCGTATCGCGCTTCGCCCACCGCGCGAGGCTGGGCGCACAATCCTGTGCGCGCACCGGCTCGCCATTGTGGAACTTCAACCCATCTCGCAATTTGATCAGAATAGTCCGGCCGTCGTCGGAAACGGTATAGCCCTCCGCCATCTGCGGGCGAATTTCCTGCTTCGTATTGACGCTGAACAGAGTGTCGTAGATCGCCCAGCCATGATTGACCGTGACCAGCGCGGTAGTAAAAATCGGGTCGAGCAGGGTCAGGTTGGCCTGCGGCACGAAGCGCAGAACACGCTGGTTCGCGGGCTGCGCGATGGCGACGCGCGCCAACGGCGCCGACACAGCGGCGGCGGCAGCGGAGCCCAGAAATTTGCGGCGTCTCATGTTATACAGTCTCCCATTAATCCTGCTGATCGCGGAGTGTAGCTAAACCACTCTCGCCCGCAAGAGCGTTAAGGACGGTATCGCCGCTCCGGCCTCGCACGGGCCAGAAGCAGGACGGGAATCAGGCCCAGCAGGACCATCACCAGCGCCGCGCTGGTGCCGTCCTCATAGGTGCCGCGCGCCGCCTCGGCATACAGCGATGTTGCCAATGTCTCGGTGTTCAGCGGCCGCAACAAAAGGGTCGCTGGCAATTCCTTCATACCCTCGATGAACAGTAACAAAGCCGAAGCGCGCAGCATCGGATGCAACAGGGGTCGATGAATGTGCCACGCCACCGACCGCGGGCTGGCGCCAACGGCGCGGGCGGCATCGTCCAGCACCAGCGGCAGGCGCGCGTAGCCGGCCTCCAGCGCACTGACTGGCACGGCCAGGAACCGCGCGACATAGGCCATCACAAGGGCACCGGCGGAAGCCAGCAGCAACGGCGCGCGCAGGAAAGTAAGACCAAAAGTCTGGATCACTGCATCGATCGCGGCGAGCAGCCCGAGCAGGCCAACCGCGAGCACCGTGCCAGGAATAGCATAGCCGATCTGCACGATCCGCACCGGCAGGTTGGCGCGCGCTAAACGCTGGCAGAACGCCAAGGTAAAACCCGCGGCCAGGGCGAGTAGCGTCGCCAGGGCTGCGAAGCGGGCACTGTTCCATGCCAGCAGCGGCAGGTTCCCCGGCAGGCCATGCTCATCGATGCGTGCCCAGCTGGCGATTAACAGATGCAGCACCGGCGCCACAAAGCCCAGCGCCACCGGAATCGCGCAGGCTAGCGTGGCCAGCGCGGCACGCCACCCATGAAGGCGCCGTGGCTGCAATGGCCTTGAAAAGCTGTCGGCTCGCATACGGCGATGGCGTATCGTGTGTTCCAGCGCGAACAGCAAGGCGACGGGGATCAGCATCGCCAGGGCCAGCTGGGCCGCGCCCTCCACCGCGCCGCGGGTCGCCCAGGTGACATAGACCGAGAGCGTAAGAGTCTGAATGCCCAGAAACTCACTGGCACCAATATCGCCGAGGACCTCCATCAGCGCGAGCGCCGCCCCCGCGGCGATGGCGGGCCGGGCCAACGGCAAGGCAATGCGGAAAAACAACCTTGCGCCGGAAGAGCCGATGACCCGACCCGCCTCCAGCGCCTCGGCCGATTGCAGCAGCAGGCTAGCGCGCACATTCAAATACACGTACGGAAAAAATACGATCCCGAACAAAAATATGCCGCCGCCCAGCGAACGCAGGTCGGGCAGCCGCAAGTCGCCCGGCCGCGCAAAACCCAGCAGGGCACGCAACGCGCTCTGCACCGGTCCCACCGGATGCAGCAGGTCCACATAGGCATACGCGACAATATAGGCGGGCAACGCTAACGGTAGCGCCAGTGCCCAAGCCAGCACGCGCCGCCCCGGGAACTGATAGGCGGTGACAAGCCACGCGGTCGGCGTGCCGATACCGATGACCACAACCATGGTGCCGCCCAGTAACAGGACGCTTTCCAACGCCGCCTGCGGCAGCACATGGGCCAGCAGATGCGGCCACAACACGCCAGAACCGCGCAGCGCCATGGCCAGCAACGCCAGAATCGGCAGCAGAACGATTAGCGACAGACCCCAGGCGATGGCCTTCAAATACGTCTGCCCCGCCCGTAATCCCGACGGCGCGGCGCGGCGCGGCAGGGTATACGCCTCAGCGGTCAAATCCGGTCTGGTCCACCAGCAGGCTGGCGCGCTCCCGATTGGCCGCGACGAGGTCCAGCTTCGTATTATCGAGCCGTAGCGAGCCAAATCGGGCGACGATCGGATGCACCGCCGCGTTGGGCCGGACAGGATATTCGAAATTGGCTTCCGCATAAGCCTGCTGCGCGGCGGGGCTCACCAGCCATTCCAACAAGCGCAAAGCCTCCGTGCGGTTCGGCGCATGCCGGGCAATGGCGGCGGCCGATACATTCACATGCGTCCCAGCATGGTCCGCGAAGCTCGGCAGGACAACACGCACCGCTTCGCCCCAACGTTTCTGCTCCGCGCCCCCATGACCGGACAGCAAAAGCCCCGCATAATATGTATTCGAAAGCCCGACATCGCATATTCCGGCGAAGATGTCGCGCGCCACGTCCCGATCGCCCCCTGCCGGGCGCCGCGCGAGATTAGCCTTGAGGGCAGTGAGATAGGCTGTGGTCGCCGCCTCCCCGTGCTTGGCTAGATACGCTGCGAACAGGGCCGTGTTGTATGGGTGCTGCCCGCTGCGCAGGCATATCTTCCCCCGCCACCGAGCGTCGGCCAGCGCCTCATAGGTCGCCGGCGGTTCCACCACCCGGTCCCTCGCGACGAATATGGCACGCGCACGCAATGAGAGCCCAAACCACGATCCGTCCGGCGCGCGCAAGGCCGCCGGAATCGCCGCTTCCAGAAACGCGGAACGCACCAGCTGCAACAGATTTTTGTTCCGTGCATCCACCATGGTCCCAATATCCGCAACCAACAGCACATCGGCAGGCGAGGACGTTCCCTCCGCAGCCACCCGTTCCGCGAGGCCGGCGCTTAGAAAGACGGTGTTCACCTTGATCCCGGTCGCGGCGGTAAATTTTTCCAACAGCGGGACGATCAGGCCCGACTCCCGGGTGGAATAGAGATTGACTTCGGCCGCCCATGCACGCGCGGCCAGGCCGGTCAGCAACAGCACAAGAGCAAGAAAGACACGAAAAGGGCGGCGCATGGATCCGATACCTGCAATTGCGAATTATTCGCAATTACCCCCCATACTACTCCCCGTCAACCCATTCCTGGCTTCAGACTCCCGCCGCGGCGACATTGCTGATGGCCATCGACGTCGCCTCCGCCACCGCTTTCGCTCATGTCACGTGGCAATCAGGAAACTGACGGCCAGCCCGGCCTCCCGCACGCGATCCCCGCTTGAAACGGCGGGCGAAGACAATATCGACATCATAATCATCGGCAGAGATGGCAGTTCGCCAAAAATCTGCCCCTATCCGCGTGCACCACGTCTTCCAGGTCAAAACATTCGGACACGCCGTCGATCGAGAGTTCCCTGATAGTAAAAATCTCGCTGCAATCAATGCGGTCCAGAGACGTATTCATGACATACCCCCCTTTGTCTTATCGTCGCGCCAATCACCCACGGTGCAAATTCGGAGGCACCGAAATCGAATGCCTCACTCTTAGTTTTCTTACCTGACACGGTGCGTAGGATGAGATTGAAAATACGCTCGCTACAGCCTTGCAAACTCTCATCACCACCAGGAATGGTGCCGCAATTGACGTCCATATCGTCCCACATGCGCCGATACATCGGCGTGTTGGTGGCCAGCTCGATGGACGGCGCCGGCTTGCAGCCGAACACCGAACCGCGCACGGTGGTGAAGCATACCAAGTGGGCGCCCCCCAAGACCTGCCGGATCACCGCCACCGGATCATAGCCGGCTGTGTCATGGTTATCCGGATGCAGGGCAACAATGATGGGCAGGGGTATGGCGCAGTCTCCGACACTTAAGAAAACTTTGATCAATAAGAAATTGCGTTGTTTTTACTGATAGGACGGGTTTGATCGGCTCTTCCTGAGCCTTGATTAGTTCCGTGACCCTTGGAGGTCTTAATCTTATGTATTGATCGATATCAGGTGCAGTTCGCTCATCATACGTGACAGCGACACAACAGAATGCGGCGCTTGAGCTAGGGATTGGCGAGTGCACAGGCGAACTCGAAGTGGGTCCTTTTTTTTACCCATCCACGATAGCGGACGCCACGCGCCGATCCACGAGATGGGGGTAATTACGCAGGCATGCAGGGGGTCTGCCCGTGGTGCGACGCGCAACACGGATAGAGGTGCTTGCGCTCGTGGGGGTGAGCACGCAGGATCGGGTCCTTGATAAAAGCGTTAAAGGACGCATCCCACCTCATGTCCCGCCCGATCGTGCTTTATTCCGAATCCCGCTACCCCGACAATATCGTGGAAAAATCCGTCTATGGCCAGGACATCGAGGTGCGCTGGCGCGACGTGGATGATGTCAGCAATCTCGACCCCGCCGATTGCGCCGATGTCGCCGGCCTCGCCGTCACCGGCCACGGCGTCACGGCGGCAGATTTCACAAAATTCCCAAATTTGCGCTGCGTGCTGCGCATGGGCGTAGGCTATGACAAGATCGACCGGAAGGCCGCCGCCGCGCACAACGTGATGGTCTGCAACGTACCCGATTACGGCACCACGGAAGTCGCCGACCACGCGATGGCGCTGGTGATGTCGCTGCGCCGCGGCGTGCTGCTGCATCACGAGGCGCAGCGCCGCCCGCAACCCGCCCCTTGGCGCTTCGTTCTCGATCCGCTGGTCCGCCGCTCCGGCATCCAGACGTTTGGCATCATCGGCCTCGGCCGCATCGGTACCGCCGTGGCGCTCCGCGCCAAGGCGTTCCAGTTCAAGGTCGTGGTCTACGACCCGCATATGCCCAACGGTACCGAACTCGGCGTCGGCGTCGGGCGCGTTCGTAAGCTGGAAGATTTGATGGAACAGGCCGATGTGCTCTCAATCCACGCGCCCCTAACCCTAGAAACACGTGGTCTAGTCTCGCGCGAGATGCTGGCACGCATGCCAAAGGGCGCTGTGGTGGTTAACACCGCGCGCGGACCGATCATCGATGTGGACGCGCTGGCCGATCTGCTGAAACGCGGCCACCTGGCCGGCGTCGGGCTGGACGTGCTGCCCATCGAACCACCGGTCGATCCACTGCCGGAAATCCTCCGCGCCTACCGCGCGCGTGAACCCTGGACCGAAGGCCGCCTTGTCATCACCCCGCACTCCGCTTTCCACACGCCAAACGCTGAACTCGACACTCGTCAAAAAGGTGCCGAAACTATGCGCGCTGCCCTTCTCGGCCTGAAGCCGCAGAACGTGATCACACCGGAGATGTTTTGATAGGAGCGCCCTGACGCAGCAGGGTGATTGTCGGCCCCATCACGGCGGCCAGCACCACGGCGCCACCCAGCAGGGTTTGTGGGGTGGTCGTTTCGCCCATGAACAGCCAGACCCAGACGGGAGAGAGGATCACCTCAATCAGCGACAGCAATGTCAGCTCCGTCGTCGGTAGATGGCGCGCGCCGGCGGTGAACAGCACCAGGCCAAAACCCACCTGCCCTACCCCCAGGATCAGGCACAGCAGAACATCACGCGGCGCGATACCGATATCTCCCGCCATCGCCACCAGCCCCGCGAAGGCCGAGAACAAAGCGGCAAAAAACACCGCCGGCAACATGTCCACATGCTGACGCGCACGCAGCGTCACAGTATAGGCGGCAAAGCTGACCCCGGTCCCGAGGGCGAAGAGGTTTCCGACCAGCCCTTCGCCCTGCATGGCCCCCGCGTTGATAATAAGAATTCCCAGCACGACGCCAAAAATAGCGACAATCCCCGTACCGCTTAGTCTCTCGCCCAAAAACACTCGCGCCAGCAGCATGGCAAAGATAGGCGCGCAGCAATAAATGAAGTTGGCATTTGCCACTGACGTCGCCCCGATCGCCAACACCCACAGCGTAAAAGCCGCACCGAGGAACAGCCCCGCCAACAGTGCCTGCCAACCGGCGGCGCGGAACAACAGCGACATCCGCCCGCCGCCGCGATGGCGGATCAGCAATAGCAGAAACGGCACCAGCAAACTGGATCGCCAAAACACCACGCGCCAGAGCGCGGTATCGTCCAACATGCGAAACACCAGGCCGGACGTACTCCACAGGAGCGCCGCCAGCACCACCAGCAGAATGGCGCGCTGACGTAGACGGAGCGCGACAACCGGCCCGCGCGCGGCCATATCGCTCATACCGTGGTCTGCGGGCATGACGTCCCTACGCCGCCAGTTCCAGCACCGCATCCAGCAGTACCTGCGCCCCACGAGCCACCTGTTCCGGCGTGGTCGATTCCTTCGGATTATGCGTAATCCCGCCGGCGCAGGGAATGAACAGCATCGCACTGGGGCACAGCGGCGCTACGAACACCGAATCATGTCCCGCCGCAGCCACGGCATCACGCACGGAATATTGCCGCTCCCCGGCTTTGCGCCGCAGCACATCACAAACCCGCCCATCGAACACCACCGGCCCGAACGAGGCATAGGGGTCGATCTCCACCCATACGCCACGCCGCTCGGCGATTTCCTTAATCGACAAGCGCAATTCTGCCTCCATCGCCGCCGCCCGCAACGGATCGGAATGACGCACATCGCAATGCAATTTCGTGATATCGGGGACATTACCACGCGCATTGGGCATATTCTCGATCCAGCTGGCCGAACCCCGCCCCCCGGGTTCCGCCGCCCGCGCGATACGCTCGTCGGCCAAGATAATCTCCGCCGCCGCCGCTAAACTGTCATGCCGGCCTTCCATTGGCGTGGCGCCCGCATGGCTCGGTTCGCCCACGACCGAAATCTGGAAATACCGGGCATGCATGGTGCCGGTAACGATGCCGATATCAGTGTTCGTCGCCTCTAGGACCGGCCCCTGCTCGATATGCAATTCCAGCCAGGCTGCCCAGTCACGCGGCCCCGGCGGGGTGGTGCTACCCGCCCCCATATCCTGCAACGCCTCAGCCACGGACATTCCCGCATCGTCCTTCGTTGCCAGCGCCCGAGCCAGGGAAAGTTCGCCCGCATGTACCCGGCTGCCCATCATCGCCGGGCGGAACCGGCTGCCCTCTTCATTGGTCCAATTCACTAGCTCCAGCGGCCGGCGCGTGCGCAGCCCAGCCGAATCCAAGGCTCGCATCACCTCCAGCCCCGCCAGCACACCGGAAACCCCATCAAATTTTCCGCCCGTCGGCACCGTGTCCAAATGGCTGCCAAACGCCACGGCCGGCAAGTCTTCTGTCCCCGCGCGGCGCAGAAACATATTGCCGATCGCGTCCTGTTGTGCCTCCAACCCTAACCTCCCACACCAGTTTAACAGCAAGGCGCGCGCCTGCCCGTCCTCGGCGCTGAGTGCAAGGCGCCGGCTACCGCCCTCCGGCGTCGGGCCGATATCCGCCATGTCCAGATGCGCCTGCCACAGCCGATCGCGGTTGATACCGGGTATGCCCATGTCGTCCCATCCTTACCGAAACACCGGTAGCCCGGCGAACGCAGCCACCGTGATCAAAGCGTAGCAGATACGCCGAAATGTCTGCTGACTGGCAAGCCCGAACATACGCATCCCCAGAATCGTCCCCACGACGTAGCTCGGGGTGATCAGGACTGCCAGCATCACCACCTGCAGACTGAGCAGTCCCGCAATAAAAAACACGGCCGCTGACCAGATTCCGGCATAAGCGAAATAGAGCACGATATTCGCCCGCAAATCCTGCGCGGATGCCGCCGCCCGGCCGAGCAGATAGGCCACCACGGGCGGCCCACCGATCTGCGCCGCGCCATTCAGAAACCCCGAAACACTGCCCACCACGACCGTCACTGCCAAATGCGGGCGGCCCGTATAACGCCAGCCGGACGCCAGTAACGCCACCAGCCCAAATATGGTCAGCGAAATCCCCCAGCGCAGCGCCACCGGATCCACCCCGGTCAGCACGAGAAGTCCTACCGGGACACCCAGTAAGGCGCCCAGCGCCAACACCAGTGACGTGCCGCGCTCCGCATGCCGCCACGCCCAGGGCAGAATCGGCAGGGATCCGAACCAGTCGATCACCATCAGGATCGGCGCCGCCAACAACGGCCCCACAGCGGCGCTGGCCACCGGAATAAAGATCAGTGCCGCACCAAAGCCGGAAAACCCCCGCGACAAACCCGCGACAAAGGCCGTTCCCGCCAGCAGCGCCAGGATCTCCCCGGGTTGTCCGCCCCAGCCAATCGCAATCGAACTCGCCCCCTCCCAACCGAACCACGCCGTCTGCCCGATCACATCGGCCATTTTTTATCCTCTCGTCGCGTCACCCTTGTCAGTCGGAGATCAGCACGTCAAACCTGCTAGGCAAATACTGTGGGAGGGGGTGACCCCATGCCTGACTCCATCCAAACCATCATCGCCACCGCCAAAGATTTCCTCGGCGAGCGCATCACGACCAACGCCGCCTTACGCGACCACCATTCGCACGGCCAGGACACGCACCCCCCTGTCCTGCCCGATGCCGTCGTCTTCATCGAGACGACCGAAGAAGCTGCACGCCTGCTCGCCCTCTGCCACCAGTACAATGTGCCCGTCACACCCTATGGTGCCGGCACCTCGCTGGAAGGCCATGTCACGCCCGTGCGCGGCGGCATCTCGCTCGATCTGTCACGCATGACGGAGGTTCTTTCGGTCAATCAGCCGGACATGGATTGCCGTGTGCAGGCCGGCATCACGCGTGAACAGCTCAACACGCATCTGCGCGATACCGGCCTGTTTTTCCCCGTCGACCCCGGCACGTCCGTCTGCACCATCGGCGGCATGTCCGCCACGCGCGCCTCCGGAACCAATGCCGTGCGCTATGGCACGATGCGCGAAAACGTCTTGGGCCTCACCGTCGCGCTCGCCGATGGCCGCGTCATCACCACCGGTGGGCGGGTCCGAAAATCCGCCACAGGTTATGACCTCACGCGCCTCTTCGTCGGCTCCGAAGGCACGCTCGGCGTCATCACCGAAGTGCAACTCCGCCTGTACGGCATACCAGAAGCCATGTCCTCCGCCGTCTGCCAGTTTCCGACCTTGAAAGACGCGGTGGAGACAGCGATCTCCATCATGCAGCTCGGCATCCCTGTGGCTCGCATGGAGCTGTTGGACGACGTGCAGATGGCCGCCTGCATCGCCTATTCGAAACTCGAAAACCTACGCCCCGATCACAGCATCTTTTTCGAATTCCATGGCACAAATTCTGCCGTCACCGAGCAAGCCCATCTGACCGAGGAAATTGCTAGAGAAAATAGCGCCTTCGGCTTTGCCTGGGCTACCGATCCAACGGAGCGTAATAAATTATGGCAAGCCCGCCACGATGCGCTCTGGGCCTGCCGCGCACTGAAACCCGGCTATGATTCCATCGCCACAGACGTGATCGTCCCGATCTCCCGCCTCGACGAAGCCATCCTCGGCACGCAAGCCGACATCGCCGCCTCAGGCCTGATCGCCCCTATTGTAGGCCATGTCGGGGACGGCAATTTCCATACCGTCATCCTAGTTCCGCCCGAACTAGACGGCCTCGCACGCGCCTGGGAGCTCGACAAAAAAATAGTCTCCCGCGCGCTGGATCTTGGCGGCTCATGCAGCGGCGAGCACGGCGTCGGCCTTGGGAAGCGCGAATTCCTGGAACGTGAGCATGGGGCGGAGACGCTCGCCGTGATGCGCTCCCTGAAAACCGTGCTCGACCCGCATGGCATCATGAATCCCGGCAAGATATTTATGAACTAACCCAGCCTTGCGAGGCTCCGCCCCCAAGACCAGACTGCCTACCCGGAAACGTCCACACGCAACCAGGGACCGCGAATAAGGCGATGATCAACAAGATCTTGCAGACCATGACCGACGCCATGGAAGGCATCAAGGACGGCTCCACCGTCCTCATCGGCGGGTTCGGTGCCGTCGGTCAGCCCAACCAGCTCATCGACGGACTGATCGAGCAGGGTGCGAAGGACCTTGTCGCGGTGGCCAACAATGCTGGGGTCGGCCATGTCGGCCTCGCCCGCCTGATGGAACTCGGCCGCGTGCGCAAAATTATTTGCTCGTTCCCGCGCTCCTCCGATCCGGTGGTTTTCGAGACGCTGTACAAAGCCGGAAAGATCGAGCTGGAAATTACCCCGCAAGGTACCCTGGCCGAACGTATGCGCGCCGCCGGCGCCGGGGTGCCGGCCTTCTTTACCGCCACCGCCTATGGCACGCAGTTGGCGCGTGGCAAGGAGACGCGGGAGATCGACGGGCGCATGTACGTGCTGGAACACGCCATCAAGGGCGATGTGGCGCTGGTGGAAGCCTGGCAGGCCGATCGCTGGGGCAATCTCACCTACAAACTTTCGGGCCGCAACTTTAACCCGATCATTGCGATGGCCTCCGATCTCGCCATCGTGCAGACGCAGCACGTGGTAGAACTTGGCGCGCTGGACCCCGACAATATCCACACTCCCGGTATCTTCGTGGACCGCGTGCTGCACGTGCCCTACGGCAATCCCACCGGATTTTAACTTACAAGCAGGAGAGAGCCATGTCGCACGCACTCGCCGACTTCAAACCCTGGACCCGTGACCGCATGGCGGCCCGCGCCGCTCAGGACATCCCGGAAGGCTGGTATGTGAATCTCGGCATCGGCATCCCTACCCTCATCGCCAACCATGTGCCAGTGGACAAAGAAGTGGTTTTCCATTCCGAAAACGGTGTACTCGGCGTCGGCCCCGCGCCCGGTAATAATGAAATCGAGCCCTGGCTGATCAATGCCGGCAAGCAATATGTCACCCTGCGCCCCGGCGGCTCGATCTGCCATCACGCCGACAGCTTCTCTATGATCCGCGGCGGCCATATCGATCTCTGCGTCCTTGGCGGCTTCCAGGTAGCCGACAATGGCGACCTCGCCAACTGGGCCACGTCGGAGACAGACACCGCGCCCGCCGTCGGCGGCGCCATGGACCTCGCCGCCGGCGCGAAACGTTTATGGGTGCTGATGGAACACACCACCAAGGACGGCATGTCGAAGCTGGTCAATCGCTGCTCCTACCCGCTCACAGCCATCGGCGCGACCAAACGCGTCTATACTAACCTCGCCGTGCTCGACATCACCGAAAAAGGATTTGTCGTGCTCGACATGGCTCCAGGATTAAACTGGGACGTTCTGCAAGCGCGCACCGACGCACCCCTGCACAAACCCGGCTGAGCGGATCGGGCCATGAGCGAGCATGACGACGCCCTGCGCATGGTACGCGACAGCGCCGCCGCTGTCGCTCCGCGCGCCGCGCGGCGGCGATACGCGACGCATCCGCGACCTGCGCTATAAACGACCCGGTTTCGACCACGCGATCTGGCGGCAAATGTGCGACATGGGCTGGCTCGGCCTAAGCCTGGCGGAAGATCATGGCGGCTCCGGCCTCGGCATGCGGGAGTTTTATTCCCTGGCCGAACAGCTCGGCGCCAGCCTAGTGCCGGAACCGCTGATCCCGGCCGCGCTCGCCGCGCGCGTCCTGCACGGTGACAACCTGGCCGCAGCGTTAATCGGTGACAAGATTTTTCTCCCGGCCTGGCAGGAGTAGCAAAAAAACAGGAAGGTATCTGCTTCTGCTTAGTGCCGATGACGACGCAGGGCATTGCTGTGAAACCCATCGTCACCATCGATCTGAACGAAGAATTCTGCCAGACCTTCTTCGACGATGTGCGCATTCCAAAGGAAAATATCGTCGGCGACGTAAACGGGGGCTGGACGATGGCCAAGTCCCTGCTCGGCTTCGAACGCCTCTTCGTCGGCTCGCCCAAGCAATCGCAACATGCCCCGGCCCGCCTGCGCCAACTCGCCCAACACATGGGCGCGTGGGAGGACCTTAACTTCCAGAACCTCTACACGACCCTACGCCTCGACCTCGCCGATCTAGCCGTCATATATCAAATCTATGTCGATCGGACCCGCAACGGCGAAACCCTCGGCCCCGATGTTTCCCAATTGAAAATCTGGCAGACCGAACTTTACCAGCGCATCACCGATGCCATGCTCGACATCGCCGGCGGAAATGGCGCGCTGCTAGAACCTTTGGACGGCAACCGCGAACTGCACGCGTTCGGCGCTTTCCTGCAGGCACGCCCCTCCACCATCTACAGCGGCACAAACGAAATTCAGCGCAACATCATCGCCAAGAACGTGCTGGGCCTGCCCGGTTGACCTCCCCCGCCACCCGCCTAGGCTGACCGCCATCGTCGGCAGGCGTTTCGGCCGCATCGACAGCCAGGACGGCCCGCATGATCGAACTCTGGATTCCCATCACCCTGGGCGCGGCCGTGTCGCAGTCCTTTCGTACGGCCATGCAACAGAAGCTGCGCGCATTGCTGTCGGTCAACGCCGCCGGGCTGGTGCGTTACCTCTACGGCATGCCGGTCGCCCTAGCGATCCTGATGATCAGCCTGCAGATTACCGGCCTGCCCTTACCACAGTGGAACTGGACCTTCCTGATGTGGTGCGCGATCAGCGGGCTGGGGCAGATCCTCGGCACCAATTTGCTAATCATGGCGTTCGGCTACCGCAATTTCGCCGTCGGCACGGCCTATGCCAAGACCGAAGCCGCGCAAACCTCCGTCGTTGCCCTGGTGCTGATCGGGGAGATGCTGCGCCCACTGGCCTGGATCGGTATTGCCGTGGGCTTGTTTGGCGTACAGGTCCTCTCGCTGGCCGGACGCGGCCTGAAACCACGTCAGCTGCTGGCCGCCACCCTCCAACCCGCGGCGCTCTGCGGCCTCGGCACCGGATTCATCTTCGCCCTCATCACGGTCACTATCAAGCTCGCCAACCAGTCGATCGATGGCGACAGCCTGTTCATCCGTGCCATGTTCGTGCTCACCGTCACCAACGCGCTACAAACGATCATGCAGGGCGGCTACGTCGCCCTGCGCGAGCCGGCAGAACTGAAAAAAGCCTTCTCCAGCTGGCGCCACTCCATCTGGGTCGGCATGCTTTCCGCGCTCGGCTCATCCTGCTGGTTCTACTCCTTCGCTATTGCCCCGATCGCCCTGGTGCGCTCGCTCGGCCAAATCGAGGTGGTATTCACCCTACTATTCAGCCGTTTCTACCTGAAGGAGACGCTAAAACGTTCTGAAATTTCTGGCCTGATCCTGGTAGTTTTCAGCGTGATCCTAATCCTCGTCGGCCGCTAAACCTACCATAGGGTTCCCCTGAAACGCGCACCCGGACCCAGCCGGACGTCGTTCGCCTTGTGGCAAGTGCGGCGCTACTCGCCCTCGCCGCCTGCACCACTCCCCCCGCGGGCGTGCAGCCCACCATGGAGGGCGCCGTCTACACCGCCTTCGGCCACTATCCGGCAAAATGCGCCGGCATACTGATCGCCCAGAACGCCGCCCTGCGCGACGGGCTCAGCCTATTCGAAAACCGGGGCAGGCGCTTCCGCCCCCTGGCCAGCGTCGTGGCGTGGGAGAAGACCCGGCCAGCTGTGAAGCCGTCTATCCCGTGCGCTTTCGCTGCATCGCTAGGCTCGCCAACCGCCCGACCCTTGCCCCCATCGCGTCCACGACCAGCGGGCCAGGAACTGGCGGACGGCTGTAGCATCGCCAATCGTACGGCTGACGCCGCTGGACGACGAGATACAGAACCCCGCCTCACCGCATGCCGGTGATGGAGGCCGACATTGCGCGCGGATCTCGCGTCGGCCAGCGACCTGCGTCGACCTGCACGATGAAGTCACCAACCAGTCGATTGAACTGATCCGGATCCTCGATATTGATCGTGTGCCCGCAATTCGGCATCACCGACAAGGCTGCGGTCGGAATGGTCTGCTTCATCAGCACTCCCGGCTGCAAACAGGGCCAGTCCTCGTCGCCAGTCAAAATCAATGTTGGCGTCGTCATCGCCTGCATCTGCGCGACCAGATCGTACAATGAAGGCCGCCGCCCTTGCACGCCGAATTGCGTAAAAGCTGAGCCAATATTGGAATTTTCTGCTAGTTCCCGCTTGAACTCGGCAAAGCCGCGCGGGTCTTTATTTTCGAACTGCACCCGCGTCGGACCATAGGCATATTTTTCCGCGAAAGCCGCCATGCCGTCATTGCGCAAGCCCGCAACAACGGTTTCCACCTCTTTGCGGAATTTTTCTTCCTGGCCCTTCTCCGCGCCGTACCCACAGCCGGCCACGGTCAGCGACAAGGCCCGCTGTGCATGTCGAAAGCCGAAATGCAGGGTGGCAAACCCACCCATCGACAATCCGACGACATGCGCCTTCTCGATCTTCAGATGGTCCAGCACGGCGGCGATATCATCCGCCGCGCGGTTCTGCGAGTATTTACTCGCATCTTCTGGCACATCGGACGGTGGATAGCCGCGCGCGCCAAAGGTAATCGCCCGATAACGCTGCCCGAAATGCCGCATCTGCGGTTCCCAGCTACGATGATTGGCGGCGAATTCATGCACGAAGATCACCGGCGTGCCGCTGCCGGTCTCCTCATAATAAAGTTTCACACCGTCATCGGTGATTGCGTAAGGCATCTGCCCCTCCCTTATTCGCCGCGGAATAATCGCGCTAATCCTGGCGAAACGCCAGTGATCGGTTTCGCGGCCGGTCGGCGGAAGGTGCCTTCGCTCGCCTTGCGCGGCGCCAGCGCCACCAGCGCCTCCGCCTGGCGCACCGCGGCGGCCACGCAATCCACCAGCGGCACCGGCACACGCTGCTTCACCCGCTCCGCCAGCCCCGCCAGCGGCCCGCCACCTAAGATGATCACATCCGCCACATCCTCACGCACCACCCGCACGCAGAAATCCACGAGCAATGTTTCCAGCTCGTCACGCACATTGGCGATATCGTGGAACGGCGCATCCAGACAGCGAATGCTGGCTAGCCGGCTGACCAGCAAATGATACTCCACAGCCTCGCGGTACCAGGGCCCCAGCGCCGTCGCGAAAGTAACAATCGAAAACCGCCGCCCTAGCATGCAGGCTGTCAGCATCGCCGCCTCGGCGAGGCCGACAACCGGAATATCCAGCATCTCCTTCGCCCCGCCCAGGCCCGGATCGGCAAAGGCCGACACAATGGCTGCGTCGCAGCCTGGCGCGTGATTAGCCATCAGTTCCATAGTCTCCCGCGCCGCCACCGCGGCCTCGGCACGCGTGGCGATATAGGGCACGCCCACCTGCCCCGTCACCGCCAGGATCTCCGTGCCCGGTGAGGCCACCGCGCGGGCCACCTCCGCCATGCGGTCGGTGACGGCTTGTGTAGTATTGGGATTGGCTAGCAGCAATTTCATCGCCCGTGCTCCGGTTCGGTCAGCCGCATGAATCACGGCGATATTCGTCATCGCTGATATCCGCCGCGCCGATCGTCGCAGAAATCGTGAAACGCGCCGCGCCATCCAACGCCGGCATGTCGCGTTACAGCTGCTGAGCCGCGCACGAATAGGCCGCCGTCCGCTCCTCCGCGCTCGCCTCGGACGCCCGTTCCGGGATCGCGTAGTACCCTTCTTGTTCGCCGCGATCCGACTCGCCGCCAGCCGTACCCGTGGCATCCACTGCCTGCTTCATCCGCCGGACACAGCCAACCGGATCAGCGGCGCGGGTACTGCATGCACAGTATTTCCGTCCCGTCCGCCCCGGCGGTCAGCGCCAGCGCCGCTTCGTCCGGATACACGAACAAACAGGAAAACGTCCCGAATTTTGCCGCGCCCTGCGTGCCCTCGCCTGACAGCACTAGCCAGATTTGGCCCCGCCCCCGCGTCGGGTCCGGCCCGGTCAACGCCGCGCCCGGCGGCAGGCAATAGCGCCACGCACCCAACCCATCCGCCGCCATCGGCATCACCTCTGTGCAAACCACCGCAACCGCCAAAGCCAGTTCCCCTGGCGCGGCTCTCGGGCTCGGCTCCACCACCGCTTCGCGATGCGGCTCCACCCGCCGCGTCCGCAACTCCATTCGCGCGCCGGGCATGTATTTGGCGCCGGGGTCGAAACCATTGCGCAGAGTAAAGTAATGCACCCCCTTCTTGCTGGCCGCGATCGGGCCATAGGCGGAGAAGCGATTGGTGAAATGCACCGCCACCCCTTCCACGTCATGCGTGCCCAGTCGGGCGGCGCCATCCACCACCACCTGGAACTGGTCCGCCTGATGGAAATGCGGCTGCACCACCGTACTTGCGTCCTGCTCCACCAGGAACGCCATCGGATAAATTTCGTCCTCGCCCGGCACTGGCGCGTCCGCCGCCAAGGTATGGCGGTTCGCCCCCAGGAACGACGTTATCCAATAGGTCGATCCATTGGACTCGCCCCTCCGGCGCGTAGCCCGCGCGACATCTGCGGTCGCCATAACAGTCATGACGGGGTCTCCTTCTGCGGACTAGGGACCAAGACTACAGCAAGACCCCGCGCGCGGAAAGATTATGTGGTAATGGCCCAGCCCACCTAGCCCATTTATGGAACCCAGCCCATGGCCGACCGTCCCCGCATCCTAGACGACATCGCCGGCGTCGCCGGTGGCGCCCTCTCCGCCCTAGTCGGCATCCGCGAGGAAATCGAGGCCGTCATCCGCGCCCGACTCGACGAGACCATACGACGCCTCGACCTGGTGAAGCGCGAGGAAGTGGATGCGGTGACGGAACTTGCCTCCAATGCCCGCGCCGCCCAGGAAGACGCCGAGGCCCGCATCGCCGCGCTGGAAGCTCGCGTGGCCGCGCTGGAAACGCGGCAAAGTAAAAAACATCCCGTGAAGCACAAAATCTGAGGGTCAACCGAGTAGCAACCCTTGCTACCCGACACACCGCCTGGTTAGGCTGGCTCTCGTAGCGCCTGCGGCCGATTCTCTCCCGATATCCGATCCAGGCACCCATCCGGCCTTCCTTTTGACGGGAGACCTCTATGTCGGCCGCCCTCAACACAGCACTCGAACACGCCGCCAACCCGCTGGATATCGTGGAACAAATCGTCGCCGCCAACGAATGGCATTTCGATCGGCGCAGCGATTGCGAAATGGCCGCCGAGGCCCCCGGAAAATGGTGCGATTTTGGCCTCCATTTCTGCTGGTCGTACGATCTTAGCGCCATGCACTTTACCTGCGCCTTCGATCTAAAAGTGCCGGAGAAGCGCCGCGCGGCGCTGTATGAATTACTCGCGTTGGCTAATGACCGCCTATGGATCGGCCATTTCGGCATGGATGTGCAGGACGGCATGCCGGTCTTCCGCCACGCCGTCCTGCTGCGCGGCGCGCCCGGCGCATCGGCCGAAAGCCTCGAGGACATGGTGGACATCGCCATCACGGAATGCGAGCGCTTTTTTCCAGCGTTCCAGTTCGTGCTCTGGGGTGGCAAGTCCCCGGCGGACGCACTGGCGGCGGCCATGCTAGAATGTGTCGGCGAAGCGTGAGCCGACAACTACCCAGCAGGTATTCACAAGCCAAAAGCTCTGTTCTCAGTCGACCACTACTGGCCCATCATCGCCCTTAGCCAAGAGAGACTCCCGCACGCACGGCATATCCCACCACTGCCGCAGTAAAGGTCCCGATGTGACAATTCCTTCGATTCTTCTGATCGGCTGCGGCCGCATGGGCGGCTCCATGCTCGCCGGCTGGCGCGAACGCGGGCTGGCCACGTCCATCACCGTCGATCCCGCCCCCGAAGCCGCTTACAACGCTGGTGCCGATCTGCGCGTCGTCACGGATGCCAGCGCGATTCCAGAAAATTTCTCGCCATCGGCCGTAGTACTGGCAGTAAAGCCACAAAACGCCGCCGAAACCCTGCCCTTGCATGCGCGCTACGCCGGACGGGCGGTTTTTCTCTCCATCATGGCCGGGCGCACCATCCGCGGTATGCAGGCCTTGCTCGGCCCCAGCGCCGCCATCGTGCGCGCCATGCCCAACACGCCGGCCGCCGTCCGCCAGGGCGTCACCGTCGCCTGCCCCGGCCCCGGTGTGGCGCCGGCGCAACGCGATCTGTGCGATGCGCTGCTGCAAGCCATCGGCAAGGTCGCCTGGGTGAGCGACGAAAACATGCTCGATCCCGTCACCGCCGTCTCCGGAAGCGGCCCGGCCTATGTATTCCTGCTCGCCGAACTCATGGAACAGGAAGCCATCCGCCAGGGCATTCCGCCAGATCTCGCCCGCCTGCTCGCCCGCCAGACCGTCGCCGGCTCCGGCGCGCTGCTCGCCGCCAGCGTCGAAGAGACTGCGGCGTTGCGCGTAGCCGTCACCAGCCCCGGCGGCACGACGAAGGCGGCGCTGGACGTGCTGATGGCCGCCGACGCCTGGCCTGCCCTGATGGAACGCGCCATCGAAGCTGCCACCATCCGCTCCCGCGAACTCGCTGGCTGACAAATTTTCCGCTACCGATCACAATATCGGCATGGACGATTCCGAATTTGACGCCGCCCTGGTCACAAGCTTCCTGCAACTGGCCGCCACTCAGGGCTGGCCGCAAGTCAGCGTGCTCGCCGCGGCCCGCGCCGCGTCACTGCCGCTAGACCGCGCCCGCGCCCGCTTTCCAGCCCGGCATCACGTCCTACTCCACCTCGGCCGCATGGCCGATCAGGCGGCGCTCGCCCATCCCGCGCCTGAAGGGAGCCCGCGCGACAGACTGTTCGACCTGCTGATGCGCCGCGTCGACGTGTTCCAGGACCATCGCGAGGGCGTGCTCGCCCTGCTACGGGCCTTGCCCACCGAGGAGCCCGCCACCGTGGCTTTGCTCGCCTGCGCCTCGCAACGCAGTATGGGGTGGATGCTAGACGCCGCCGCCATGCCCGCATCCGGCCTGCGCGGAGCGCTGCGCGTGCGCGGCCTCACACTGGTGTGGCTCTGGACCCTGCGCGCCTGGCGGACCGATCCCAGCTCCGATTTATCCGCCACCATGGCAGCGCTGGATATTGCCCTGGCGCGCGCCGAGCCCCTAGCCAACTGGCTCAGCGCCGCCGCCAGCCCGGCGGGAGCGGATACTACACCGGCAGGCGAACCCGCGCCCTGAGACCGCCCAGCGGGCTGTCCTCCAGCGAGATATCCCCGCCATGTGCGCGTACGATATCGCGCGCGATGGTCAGCCCCAGCCCCGCCTGCCCCTTCACCCCCGTCGCCCCGGATTCAAAAGGCTGAAACATCTGCTCCCGCCGCGTGGCTGGGATGCCCGGGCCGTCATCGTCCACCGTCACCACCACATTGCGCGCATCGCCCCGCCGCGCCGCCAGAACCACATGGCGGGCATGGCGGCTGGCATTGTCCACCAGGTTGGTGATCGCGCGCTTCATCGCATCGGGGCGTAGTTTCAAATTCAACGCCTCACCCAGGCGCAGTTCCACCGTCGCCCCCGCCCGGCGTGCGCCATCCGCAATGTCTGCCAGCAGCGTGGAAAGATCAGTCATTTCCACCTCCCCCTCCCCCTCCCCGCGCGCGAAAGCGAGATAGCCGCCAATCATGCGCTCCATCTCCTGCACATCAGCAGTCATTTCGCTGATATCGCGCTGCGTTTCTGCGCGCTCCGGCAGCATCGCCAGGGCCAGGCGCAGCCGTGTCAGCGGCGTGCGCAGATCGTGCGACACTCCGGCCAGCATTTCCGTCCGCTGCACCAGGAACCGGCGCAGCCGGTCCTGCATGCGGTTGAACGCGGCGGCGGCCTGTCGCACCTCGGTCGCACCCTCGGGGCGGATCGGACCCTCGTCGCGGCCCGTGCCGAATGCCTCCACCGCATCCGCGAGGCGGCGCAGCGCGCGCACCTGATTGCGCATGAATAGGGCGGCAATGATAAACAGGACCAGCGCCGTGCCAACGATCCACAGCACGAACAGCGGCAACATGGCAGTATAGAAACGCTTGCGCTCCATACCAACATATAGCACCCCATCGGCCAGTTGTACCCGCACACTTACTGTGCGTTCGGCGCTGACCCAATCCATGCTGAAGGGCAGATGCGTCTTGTCGCGCAACACGGTGGCAAGGTCGTCGTCCCATGGGCCCAGCACATCCTGGTGCGGCGCCACCTGCAACCGTTCCCCGGGTTCAAATCGAAAATCCATCGCCAGCGTTTCGCGCGCCGTTCGTAGCACCCGCACCCGATCAGCGGCATCGGAGGCACGATTCAACTGCGCGATCGTAAAGGCGATCTCGCCGCCGACCGCACCCGACAAACGCCGCGAGACGATATCCAGGTGGCTGCCGTAAAAAAATTGCAGCGCCACCCCCTGCAAGAGCACCAGCGGCAGCAGGATGATCAGCAGGCTGCGTCCCAACAGGCTGCGCGGCAGCATCCGCCGCAACCGAATGACGATATTGAGCTTTGGGAAAGTGCCGGGGCGAACCATCTCACACCCCCGGCTTCAGCACATAGCCGCGCCCCCGCACGGTGTGCAGGAAACGCGGTTCGCGCGCATCCGCCTCGATCTTACGACGCAGGCGCGTCACCTGCACATCGATGGCCCGCTCCCCGGTTTCATCCATGCCAAGCGCCGCGGCGATATCGTCGCGCGATAGTACCTCGTTCGGCTTGCGCGCCAAAGCCGTCAGCAAGGCAGCCTCGCCGCCGGTCAGACGAATGACAGCCGCGCCATCGCGCAATTCGCCCCGATCGGAATCGAATTCCAACCGGCCGAGCAGCACCGGCCCGCTGGGCACACCGCTCGGCCCCGGCGGGGCACGGCGCAGCAGAGCACGGATTCGCAGCACCAATTCCATCGGCTCGAAGGGCTTGCCCAGGTAATCGTCCGCCCCGGCCTCGAACCCGAGGATGCGATCTTCCGGCGCGGCGCGCGCGGTCAATAGCAGCACCGGCAGGACATTGCCGTCCTGGCGCAGCGCCTCCACCAACGAGAGGCCAGTCTCGCCCGGCATCGCCACATCCAGTACCATAAGGTCCGGCGTCAGAAACCGCATGCGCGCACGCGCCTCCGCCGCATCCTCCGCCGTGGTGACGCGAAATCCCTGCTCAACCAAAAAGCGTGCCAGACGATCGCGCAGCCGCACATCGTCCTCGACTACCAGGATATGCGCATCGTCGTTCACCGCGTCCTCATCGCTTGGTACCGTCCATGTAATCGCGTACCGCCTAATCATGATAGCGCGTATCACGTGGCAAAACCCATCCCAGGCGACGAGGCCAGCGGAGGCACAGGCCGGGGCGAGCCGTGCGCATTGCACCTCGAACAGAAGCTGCTCCAGCGCCAGGCCACGCCCACAGCACTCCCCAAGCGGCGATGGCAGCCAGGGCACATACCCGATTGCGCCGCTCCGGCATGATCGCCCTACACCGTGACGAAATTCTACCCCCTCACCATACCCGCCCAGCCCTGCACGGCAGCGTATTCCAGCTCGTCCATGAAATCGTTGCACATTAGGCGCGCACGATTTTGATCGAACAGCGAAGATTGAATGTGGACTTTAGGACACCCGGTGGCCCCGTGGTCAAGCACAGCCGCTTGACGCCGGCAGAGGGCTCCCGGAAGCTTTCGCCAACATGCAGAAGGGGAGCGCATCATGGGTCCGCTGACAGGCTTGAAAGTCATCGAAATGGCCGGCATCGGCCCAGGTCCGATGTGCGCCATGTTGCTCGCCGATCTCGGCGCCAAGGTGCTACGCATCGACCGAGTGGAACCCTCCGGACTCGGCTCGCCCCGTCCGCCGCATTCCAACGTGCTGCTGCGCAACCGTGATATCCTCGCTCTTGATCTAAAAAAACCCGCCGCCGTCGAACTCACTCTGAAGCTGACCGCAGGCGCGGACATGCTGATCGAGGGTTTTCGTCCCGGCGTCATGGAACGCCTCGGCCTCGGTCCGGATGTATGCCTCGCCCGCAACCCCAAGCTCATCTTCGGCCGCGTCACGGGCTGGGGCCAGGAAGGCCCGCTGGCGATGGCGGCGGGGCATGACATCGACTACATCGCCCTCACCGGCGCTCTGCACGCCATCGGGCGCTCCGGGCAGAAGCCGGTACCGCCGCTCAACCTAGTGGGTGATTATGGCGGCGGTGCGCTTTATCTTGCCTTCGGCGTCATGGCCGCCTGGCATGAAATGCAGTACTCCGGCAAAGGCCAGGTGGTGGACACCGCCATGGTAGACGGCGCCGCCAACCTGATGGCTAGCGCGTTCGGCGCACTGGGCGGCGGCGTCTGGAACGACGAACGCGAAGCCAACATTACCGATGGCGGCTCACCCTTCTACGATGTCTATGAATGCGCCGACGGAAAATTTCTTGCCTGCGGCCCGATCGAAGCGAAGTTTTACGCAGAATTCTTGTCGCGCCTCGGCTTCGACGTGGAAAAAATGCCGCCGCAGCATGACCGCAAGCATTGGCCGGAAACGAAATCCCGCATCGCCGCCACCATCCGCACAAAAACCCGCGACGCATGGGCGGCATTACTGGAAACCACCGATAGCTGCGTCGCCCCAGTGCTATCCATGACGGAAGCGCCCAACCACCCCCACAACATCGCCCGTCAGGCCTTCCTGAAAGTGGACGGCATCGTCCAACCTGCCCCCGCACCAAGATTCAGCCGCAGTATTTCGCCCGTGCCGACGCCGCCCTCGGTGCCCGATCCGAAACGCAATGCGGAGATTCTCACGGGCTGGCTCGACTCCAACGAGATCGCACAACTCAAGATCGCCGGAGTCATTTAACGCTTTACCCCTTCGTCATACCCGCGCATGCGGGTATCCACGTCTTTTTGTCAGGCTTCCGAAAACGTGGTTACCCTCATGCGCAGGCATGCCAATGACAAGCCTTAAAATCACGCGAACAAAAACCTGATCGTCGTCCCCTCCAGCACTGCGCAGGTCAGTTTCCCGCCATATACGGCGCCGGTATCCAGCGCGATCCGGTTCGCCTTGATTACCGGTTGGCGCGTCGGCGTTGGCGTGTGGCCATGAACCACCACGGCACCGAAATTCTGCTCGCTGAAAAGAAAAGTGGTGCGAATAGTGATCAGATCCTGCTTTTCCTGCGCCTCCAGCGCCACGCCAGGGCGAATGCCGGCATGGGCGAACACATAACCGCCCTCGCGATGCATCAGGGTTAGGCGTTTCAGGAAATCGACATGCGCGGCCGGCACAAGCGCCTGCCAATCGGGCAATGTGTGCAACTCCGGGTCCAGCCCGTAACTCGCCAGCGATTCCCGCCCGCCCGTATAGAGCCAGTCCGTCGCCGCCGCGCGATCCCCCAGCAGCGCATCCAACATGGTGCGTTCATGGTTGCCCAGTAGATTGATCGTTGGCAGCCCCGCGATCGGATCGCCGGCGGCCAATTTTTCCACCACCCCGACGATATCCGGGCCGCGATCGACGTAATCGCCCAAATGCACCAGTACCGGCGCGGCCACCGGACGGCGGTGCAGATCGGCCACAATGGCGGCATGCAACGCCGTCAGTTGCGCGCCGCAGCCATGGATATCGCCAATGGCATAAACTCGCCGCCCCGGCGGCAAATGGCCGGGGGCCTGTTGTGTGTCGCTGAGCATGGGCTTCTAACCTAGCGAAACCGGCCGGCAGCGCCAGGGGGTATCGGAGATAACCTTGCCTCGGCTACGCTTGGTCGGCAACTAGCGCGAGGAACTAGATGAACCACGTCATCCCCAACTCGGTCCAGGCGCGCGACATCGCCTCGCTAGTACATCCGCAAACCAATCTCGCTGCGCATCTCGATATCGGCCCACAGGTCTTTACCGACGGGTCTGGCATCACCATCACCGATGATAGCGGAGAAACCTTCATCGACGCTGCCGCCGGCCTCTGGTGCGCCTCGCTTGGCTATGCCTCCGAACGCCTCGCCCGCGTTGCCTACGAACAAATGCGCAAGATGGGATATTACCATCTTTACCGGCATACCTCGAACGAGAACAGCGTCGACCTGGCCGAGAAGCTGTTGCAGATCGCCCCCCCGGCTTTCGGTGGGCAGATGAGCAAGGTGTTCTTCCAATGCTCCGGCTCCGAGGCCAACGACACCGCGATCAAGCTCGTCTGGTACTACCACAACGCCATCGGCAGGCCGAACAAGAGAAAAATCATCGGCCGCAAGATGGGCTATCACGGCTCCACCACTGCCGCCATCAGCGCGTCCGGCAAGGCCGACATGCACGCCGATTTCGGCCTCCCCCTCGCGGGCTTCCTACACACCGAATTTCCACATTACTACCGCGACCATCACGACGGCGAAACAGAGGAACAATTTTCGCAGCGCATGGCGGATGCTCTGGAGGCTCTCATTCTTGACGAGGGCCCCGACACCGTCGGTGCCTTCATCGCCGAGCCGGTCATGGGCGCTGGCGGTGGCCTCATACCCCCGCGCGGCTACTGGGACGCGATGCAAAAAATCATCCGCAAATACGATCTGGTGTTCATCGTCGACGAGGTGATCTGCGGCTTCGGCCGCACTGGCAGTATGTGGGGCAGCCAGACCTACGATCTATGCCCTGATATGATCTCCTGCGCCAAAGCGCTTTCCGCCGGCATGCAGCCGATCTCCGCCACGCTTTTGAACGAGCGTATTTTTCAGGCGATGCTCGATGAAAGCCGCAAGCTTGGAAATTTTGCGCATGGCTTCACCTATGCGGGCCATCCCGTCACCACCGCTGTGGCGATGGAGACGCTGCGCATCTACGACGAAATGGACATGATTGGCCACGTCCAGAAGGTCGGGCCTTACATGCAATCGGTGCTAGCGAAATTCGCCGCCCACCCGCTGATCGGCGACGTGCGCGGCGTCGGCATGCTCGTTGGCATGGAAATGATGGCCGAGAAAACCAACCGCATCCCATTCGATCCAGCGCGCGGCGTCGGGCGCATCGTCGACCGGTACGCCCGCAAGCACGGTCTGATCACCCGCTTCATCGGTGACCGCATCGCGTTCTCCCCACCGCTGATCGTGACAGAAGAAAATCTGGACGAAATCGCCAAACGCCTGCAGGCTGCGCTGGACGACGCGCATGCTGACATCCGCGCACAATAAACTAACGAAGGAGCAGACACATGAGCGGCGCAACCCCGATAATAGCCCAGAAATCGCCCTACAAGATCACGGTCGAAGAAGGAAAATCCTATTGGTGGTGCCGTTGCGGCAAAAGCGCGAAGCAACCCTTCTGCGATGGCGCCCATAAAGGCGGCGAATTTCGCCCGATGGAATGGAAAGCTACCCGCACCGGGGAGGTTTCCTTTTGCGGCTGCAAGCACACCGGCAAGGAACCACTCTGCGACGGCGCCCACCGCTCGCTGTAATCGCTGCTCTCAGCCACGAGGATCGGCCAACCCCGCTTCGCGCCCGGACCGGGCCACGTGATGATCGATCCATTCCGCCACCAGCCGGCGTGCCTCGTTCAACGAAGCTTCCGGATGATGGATGCGATAGAGCGCCGTGCATGCCTGGAAGGCGGACATATCGTCCGTGCCATGCTGGCGCAGATCGCGATAGGCGGTCACCACGGCACGCTCGCATCGCCGGGCCATCTGACTGGATTGGTGCCCCATAGCTTTGCCTTTTATTAAGAATGATTCGTAACAACTATCCCAACGGTAGGACTCCGCACCGACCGGGGCAAGAGCTCCAGCCGGTATCGGTGCAATCGGACGCAGTCAGTGAAAATCGGGTCGCGGGCGATGAAAGATCCGCGCCAACAGCTCGGCGATGCCGATGGCGATCGCCGCGCCGACCAGCGGCCCGATCAAGTGCATGACACTCCCGGCCTCCCCAATTTGACCGCTGCCGAGGGCCGCATCCGCCCCGGCAAAGCCCAGCAGGCCAGCCAGGAAGCTCACGATCAGAGGCGCGCGGGAAAGCACAAACTGCCCAACCCAGCCCGCCAGGAAGCCCATACCGAAGATCGCCACCGGCGCCGCCAAGCCTTCCTCGACGCTGTGCGGCTCCGCCAAGTGTGCGGGCTTTAGATACCAGCCGATATCCAGCACCAGCACCGCGCCCAGTATTGGCGCGACATAATGCAACCAGTGCGCGTTGGCATCCACCCAGGGCTCAATCGCTGGATCAGTGACCATCACCTCACCAGCAATATAGCCGATCAGCGCGGCGCCCAGAGTGATGATAAACGGCATGCGCTTGATCAGCATGATCATCAGCTGCGCGCCGTAGACCACCAGCGGAATGGAGATCAACAGGCCGAGGATTAGCAGGGAGTAGCTACCCTTGGCGGCGGCTGCGACGGCGATCACATTATCGAGGCTCATCACCACGTCGGCGACGAGCACCGTTCGCACGGCGCCCCAGATATGCGAGGACCCCTTGATCCCGTCCTGGCCGGCCTCTTCCTCCGTCAGCAGTTTGTAGCCGATCCACAGCAGCAGCAGCCCGCCGGCCAGCTTTAGATAGGGGGTGGCCATCAGATAGGTGACGAAGACCGTGAAGATCACCCGCAGCACCACGGCGGCCCCGGAGCCCAGCATGATGCCGATCTTCTGCTGGCGTGGCGGCAAGGACCGGCAGGCGAGAGCGATGACGACCGCGTTATCCCCGGACAGCACGATATTGATGCCGATGATCTGCAGCAGTGCGGTCATAGTCGCAGCATCGAAATTCATGGTGACGTGTTCTCCCTATACCGGCTGATAGCGGCAACGACAGGGGAAACCATCCTCCGCCCGGCGCGTCAAGTGCCCTTGAGCCGGCACCTTGGGTCAGCCGACCCCGCGCGGCATCTCCCGTTCCACCAGCCTAGCGAACAAAGTAGCGCCATAGGGGGTGACCGCGTCGTTGAAATCATAGCGTTGGTTATGCACCGGGGCACTGGCCTCACCGTTGCCAATATTAATATAGGCGCCTGGCACCTGTTCCAGCATGAAGCTAAAATCCTCGGACGCCGAGGCCGGCGGCTTGTCGCGCTCCACCATCGCCTCCCCCACCAGCTCGGCCGCCGCGTCGGCGATGGCGCGCACCGGTCCTGCGGCGTTCGGCAGGGGCGCGAAGATCAGCCGGAAATCCACCTCCGCAACCGCTCCCAGCCCGCTGGCGACGCCGTCGGCGACGCGCCGGATTGCGGCCTCGATCAGGGTCATGGTTTCGCGCTTCATGGTCCTCACCGTGCCGGCCATGGAGGCGGATTGCGGGATCACGTTATAGGCGTCCCCGCCGGTAATTTTCGTCACGCTCAGCACCGCCGTATCGGATGGCGGCACATTACGCGAAACCACCGATTGCAGGGCAGTGGCGATATGACAGGCCGCCAGCACCGGATCGACCCCCACATCCGGGCGCGCCCCATGCGCCCCTTTTCCGCTCACCAGGATATCAAAGAACGCCCCACCCGCCATCGCGACGCCCGGCGTGATGGAGAAATGTCCCACCTTCGCCCCCGGCCGGTTGTGCATGCCGTAGATCATGGTGCAAGGAAATCGTTCGAATAACCCGTCCTTCAGCATCGCCAGCGCTCCGCCGACACCTTCCTCGCCAGGCTGAAAAATGAAATGCACCGTGCCGTTGAAATGCCGCGTCTCCGCCAGGTAACGCGCCGCGCCCAGCAGCATCGTAGTGTGCCCGTCATGCCCACAGGCATGCATGCGACCTTGATGCTGGCTGCGATATGGCACATCGTTCGCCTCCGCCATCGGCAGCGCATCCATATCCGCGCGCAGTCCGATCGCAAGCTGGCCATTTCCGTTGCGTAGCACGCCGACAACGCCAGTGCCGCCGACACCGCGATGCACCTCGATTCCCCATTCCTCGAGCTTGCGCGCCACCAGGTCGGCGGTGCGATATTCCTCCAATCCCAGCTCCGGATGGGCATGGATATCGCGACGGATTTCAGTGAGTTCCGCGTGGAAACCGCTGATATGCTTGAACGCATCGTTCATATTTACTGACTCCCCGCCGCATTACGAAACATCGGCCCCGAATGCACCCGATTGGCCGACATCAACCCGCCATCCACCGGCAAGGTGATCCCGGTGATGTAGCACGCCAGGTCCGAAAGCAGGAACAGCGCTGCCTTACCGATCTCGTCGGTGGTGCCGCGCCGTTTCATCGGGATCAGGCTTTCGCGATACCAATCCGCCCGCGCCGACGTGTCATAGAGGCGCGGTGTAACGATATGGCCCGGCGCGATGGCATTCACCCGAATGGCATGCTCAGCCCATTCCACCGCCATGCTCTGCACCAGGTTGATCAGCCCCGCCTTCGCCGCGCCATAGGCCGCATGCATCGGCGAGCCCTGCATGCCATCCACCGAGGCGATGCATACCATCGCTCCCGGCACGCCGCGCCGAACCATGCTTTGTGCCACCGCGCGCCCGGCGGTAAAGACGTACCGCAGATTGCGCGCGAACTCAAAATCCCAGGTTTCGGTCCGCATCTCAAAGATGCTCTCGAACGCGGCGGCGCCAACAATCGCCACCATGCCATCCAACCCGCCAAGTTTTTCCTCCGCCTCCGCGACAATGCGATCCAGCTGCGAATCATCCAGCACATCACCCAATACGGCGACACCCTTACGCCCCAGATGCTGAACGGATTTCGCCACGTTTTCCGCCCGCTCCAACACCACATCCACCAGCGCCACATCGGCGCCCGCCATGGCGAGAAAGCGCGCTGTGCTTTCCCCCATACCCTGCCCGCCGCCGATCACCATGACGGCCTTGCCTTCCATTCCTAGCAATGATGCGGGCATCTGCAATCTCCCTAGAAAAGTCCGTACACGGTGGGTAGCGCGTCACCCCCAGGGCAACCGCGCCTACCCGCCCAAAATCTCCGCGTTATGTTCACCGAGCCTCGGCGCCTCGCGCGCGAATTCTGCTCGCGCGCCATCGAAGCTGACCGGCAAGCCGACCGTACGCACCACACCCTCCGGCCCGGCCTGGATAATCCCCATCGCCGCCGTCTGCGGATGCACCACCACCTGGTCCACCGTCTGGATCGGCCCACAGGGAATCCCCGCCGCCTCTAGCATCGCCATCCAAACGGCCACTGGTTGAACTCGCAACCTTTCACTCAGCGCGCCAATGATGGCGTCACGGTTCACCACCCGATCGGCGTTAAGCGCAAAGCGTGGGTCGTCCGCCAGTTCGGGCCGCCCGATCACGCCGCATAATTTGCGGAATAGATTATCGTTCCCGGCGGCCACCATCATATAGCCGTCGGAGCCGGAGAACACCTGATACGGCACGATCTCCCGCACCCCCGATCCCGCGCGCACCGGCATCTGCCCCGAACACAAATAGGCCGCCAGCGGCACCGTCATCCAGCCGCAGGATGTTTCGTACAGCGAGGTATCAATCACGCCCCCCTGCCCCGTGCGCGCCCGCTCGGCGATCGCCGCCAGTATCCCGATGGCGGCCCACATCCCCGTCGCCATGTCCATGATGGAGACGGAGACGCGCACCGGATCGCGCCCATCCTCGCCCAGCATAGACATCAGCCCGCCAAAGGCCTGCATCAAAGGGTCGTAGCCCGGCATGTCCTTCAATGGCCCGCGATTGCCGAAGGCGCCGATATTACAGAACAGCAACGAGGGCTTTTCGGCCAATAGTCCCGCCGGCCCCATGCCCAGCCTGTCCATCGCCCCCGCCTTGACGTTGTGCAGCAACACATCCGCCTTCCCGACGATGAAACGCCGCAACCGCGCGCGTTCCGCATCGTCGGCCAAATCCACGGTGATGCCACGCTTGCTCCGGTTCAGCGCATGAAACGCCGCCGCGCTCTCGCCCCAGAAAGGTGGCCCCCAGCCGCGCGCGTAATCCCCGCCCTTCGGGTTCTCCACCTTCACCACATCCGCACCAAGTTCGGCGAGAATGAGCCCCGCATAGGGCGCGGCCACCGAATGGCCGATCTCCACCACCATCACCCCGGTCAATGGTCGCGCGCTCAGCATCGCCGTCTCCTTTACGTCCCCAACAAGTTGACGACCCGCCGCCATCGGGGCAAGCCTCCGCCAAGGTACGCCCGGAAGGAGACGCGAACATGAGCGAAGAAACCATGATGGCGATCGGGGAGGATGATCCCGAGCTGCGCGAATCCGTCCGTAAGCTTTGTGAGAAATATCCTGGCAGCTACTGGAGCAAGCTGGAGGACGAGCAGGCCTACCCCACCGAATTCATCAACGAACTGACGGAAGCCGGCTTCCTCGGCGCGTTGATCCCGGAGGAGTACGGCGGTTCCGGCCTCTCGTTGCGTGCTGCCGCGGTGATCCTGGAAGAAATCAACGCCGCCGGCTGCAACGCCAGCCAGGGCCATGCGCAGATGTACATCATGGGCACCCTGCTGCGGCACGGCTCGGAGGAACAGAAGCGCAAATACCTGCCGGAAATTGCCGCCGGACGCATTCGCCTGCAGGCCTTCGGCGTGACCGAACCCTCCACGGGATCCGACACCACGCAACTAAAAACCCGTGCTACGCGCGACGGAAACAGCTACATCATCAACGGCCAGAAAGTCTGGACCTCTCGCGCGCTCTATTCCGACATGATGCTGTTGCTCGCCCGCACCACACCAGCGGACCAGACGCAAAAGCGAAGCGACGGCCTTTCGGTGTTCCTCATCGACCTATCGGAAAAAAATCAGGGCAAGGGGCTGGATATCCGCCCGATCAAAGCGATGATCAATCACAATACAACGGAAGTTTTTTTCGATAATTTCCGTATTCCTGCCGACAGCCTGATCGGCGAGGAAGGTCGCGGCTTTCGCTACATCCTCGATGGCATGAACGCCGAGCGCATCTTGGTGGCCTCGGAAGCCGTGGGCGATGGCCGCTATTTTATCAAAAAGGCGGTGAGCTACGCCAACGAACGCGTAGTGTTCGGCAAGCCGATCGGCCAGAATCAGGCAGTCCAATTCCCGATCGCGCGCGCCTGGGCAGAACTGGAAGGCGCCGACCTGGTCTGCCGCCGCGCCGCCGCTTTGTTCGACGCGGGCAAGGAGTGCGGCGCGGACGCCAATATCGCCAAGCTGCTCGCCTCGGAAGCGGCATGGAAAGCCGCCGAGACCTGCATGCAGACGTATGGTGGTTTCAGCTATGCGCGCGAATACGAGATCGAGCGTAAATGGCGCGACACACGCCTGTTCCAGATCGCCCCGATCTCCACCAACCTTATCCTCGGGTATGTCGGCCAGCATGTGCTGGGTATGCCGCGGTCGTACTGAAGAATCGTCCGCGCGTTTAGGGGGTAATCCGCGCGCGCTGTCTCTCGCACCTGCGCGCGCAGGAAATGCTTTTCGACCGCATGGTCCATCAGTGCCGATTCAGAAACGGCATCACCTTAAGTTTCCAGTTGAAATAAGATGTGATCGCCAGACGCATGACAAAGATATTTCATGCCGCAAGCTTCTGCCCGGAGACGCGCGGGAGCTTTAATCCCCCGCCAGCTTGACCTGCGATGTGGGCGCGGCCATACGCATGAGCGACGAAATATCCTTCGTGGTATGGATCGCCAGCACCGCGTCCGCAAGATTTGCCGCGCGATCGACGCCGAGCACCGCGTCGGTCAGCCCAGCGAATTTGGCGCGCAGCTCGTCCTCGGTGAGGAAATTATCCGGCTCGCCCTTCGGCACCACGATTTTTTTCACGTAATCCTTACCACGCGCGCGAATGGTCACTTTGCCGGACATGTTGGCTGGAAACTCTGCCTCGATCTCCGGATCGAACTGGCAATTTATTTTACCGAGCATCGCCCGCACGGTCGGTTCCTGCAGGTTGCGGTAGGAATCCCAGCCCATCGCACCCGTCACCAACGCCGACGACAGCACAAACGGCCCGGAAAATTGTCCATCCACCACATTCTGCGGATTGGCCTTGTGCGCCGCCGGCTCACCGATCAGCATCATCCCCGCCTTAGGTAGCCCGAGCGTGACGCTCTCGATTTCCTCCGGCCGGAATTTTTCCGCGTTGCGCAACGCTAGGATCGCGTCGATGCCGGCATGGCCATAACGGCAGGACGGATAGGGTTTCACGGCGGTCTTCATCAATTCGAACACGGTGCCGAGATCCTGCACCGCGCGCTCTGGCTTCGGCTCCGGCGCATAGGCGCGCAGGAAGCCGTGTCGTCCCTCGAACGCTTGCGAGGCGCCCTTGAAACCCTCACGCACCAGAACCGCAGCCGCGAGGCCATTCAGCGCTGCCCAACCCACCTGATGACGCTTCGTCCACGCCCCGTTGGCGAGGAATTGCAGCGAGCCCGCGGTCTGGCTCAGCACCGTGCCCAGTGCACCTTCGATCTGTTCGGCGGAGAAACCGAACACCCGCCCTGCAGCTGCGGCAGCGCCAAAAGCCCCGCAGGTCGCGGTGGGGTGATAACCGCGGTCGTAGTGCGCCTTCGCGGGCAAGGCGAGCGCCACGCGGCAGGTGATCTCATAGCCGGCGATGATGGCCGCCAGCACATCCGCACCGGAAGCCCCGACCATTTCCCCCGCCGCCAGCGCAGCCGGAATGACGGGCGCGCCCGGATGCAGCGACCCGGCGGCATGGGTATCATCGAAATCCAGCGAATGGGCCAGCGCGCCATTCAGATAAGCCGCGCCAGTCGGCGAATACCGCGCCGGATCGCCAAACACGCCATTATTGCCCTGCGACATACCCAAGGCACGCACGGAGGCCAGGAAGGACGCGGTGCTCTCCGCGTCATGGCGCGCGCGCACGATATTACCCACCAGGTCCAGCACAAGGAACCGCGCGCGGGTCACGACTTCCGGAGGCAATTGCGCCAGTGTCATGTCGGCGGTGAATTTCGCCAATACTGCCGTGATACCCATGGATGTTATCCTCCTCATGTTGGATCCAATCTGCCGCAATCCGTTCCCACTTCCAAGTCCCGTGCGTCGGTTCAAGTCTGGCACTAACCCGCCCCCCTACCCCTTCGCACGTCATTGCCGCCGAATCGCCATCTATGACAAAAAGACCCATGCTCACGCGCCGCTTCCTACTCGCCACCCCGCCAGCCCTGATGGCCCCCGCCATTTTGGTCACGCCGTCACGCGCACAAGGCAATTTTCAGACATTCCTGGGCGGAATTCGCGAGGAAGCGCAGCGCCATGACGTTTCCCGCGCCACACTCGACCAAGCATTCGCCAATATCCAGCCCAATCCGAAAGTGATCGCGCTAGATCGCAAACAGCCTGAATTTACCATGACATGGGAGCAATATCACGCCCGCGTCATCTCGGATCAACGGATCGCCGATGGCCGCGCCGCGCGGCAGGCCAACGCTGCCTTGTTTCGTAGCATCGAGGAACGGTTTGGCGTCGATCCTCGCGTCGTTGCAGGAATCTGGGGGCTGGAAAGCCATTTTGGTACCAAGACAGGCGGTTTCCAGGTGATCGAAGCAGTGGCCACTCTCGCCTGGGAAGGCCGGCGGGCAAGTTTCTTCCGTGCCGAACTACTTGCCGCGCTGCGGATCCTGGAGAACCGCGATATCGCCATCGCCAACATGTCCGGCTCCTATGCCGGCGCGATGGGGCAACCGCAATTCATGCCCACCTCCTTCCTGCGCTTGGCGGTCGATTTCGACGGCGATGGGCGCAAGGATATCTGGAACAGCCGGCCCGACGCCCTCGCATCGATCGCCAACTACCTGCAGAAATCGGGCTGGATAAGAGGCGAGAGCTGGGGCCAAAAAGTTCTATTGCCGACAAATCTGCCCACCACCATCGTCGGGCGAGACAACCGCCGGTCGCTGAACGACTGGCGTAACATGGGTATTCAATTGCTTGAGAAACCACGCGCGGGTTCCACCGCGCCATCCGCGATCATCCAGCCAGACGGGCAAGGCAATCCAGCATTCCTGATCTACAAGAATTTCGATGCCATCAAGCGCTATAACCCGTCCGATTTTTATGCCCTGGCCGTGGGTCTGATTGGGGATCGGATCGGAGCCTGACACATGCGACAGCACTCAGGATCCTCCACGCCGGCCCCGTTGCTGCTAGCAATGGGTCTAACGTTGGCGATGGTTCTCACTGGATGCTCCCCGCGCGAGACGGGAAGAGCGCGTTATCTGCTGGGACCGGCCTATCAAAGGGACAATGTCTGGTACTATCCGCGAGAAAATTACAGTGGCGTGCAAACCGGCCTTGCGGCAGTCGCGGCAAGCCGCCATCCCGCCACCACCGCGAATGGGGAATTCTATGATCCCACGGCGCTCGCGGCTGGCCATCCGACGTTGCAGCTGCCGGCCATCGCGCGCGTGACCAATCTGGAAAATGGCCTGGCGGTAATACTACGGATCAACGATCGCGGCCCCGACCGACCCCACCGGCTACTGGAACTGACGCCGCGCGCCGCCAGCCTGCTCGGCATTCCCGCCACCGGCGGGACCCAGATCCGCGTCGATATCCTGGAAACGGAAAGCCGCACGGCGGTGGAAGACCTGGCCAGCACGCCCCGCCTAGACATCGACACCGCCCCGCGCGGCGTTGTGCGGCAAGAGGGCGCAAGCCAGCCTCCCTCCCCCGCGCTGGCCGAGGCACCACCGGCGCAGGTGCGCCTGCACCGGATGCCGAACACCCTGATGCAGACCAGCTTCACGCCAGGCGCTCTGTTCATCCGCCTAGGCAGTTTCGGCCGGGCCGAATTCGCCGAGCGCCAACGCGCCCGGCTGGCGCATCTCGCACCCACACTGGAAACCGAACGGGAAGGCCGCCAAATGACCTACCGGCTCAGCATCGGCCCGCTACACAATATCGCCGCCGCCGATGCCACTCTCGATCAGGTTTTCCATGCCGGCATCACTGACGGGAGGATCGTCGTCGTCCATGCGACAACGCAATAGACAGGAGAGCGACGCATGATCCGCCCGTACACAATCTATCGGCGTTCCACGTTGCTGACCGCTTCCGCGCTGATGCTCGCGCCACGCATGGCGTGGGCGCAGGACCGCCGCCCCAGCCAGCCATCGCCCGCCCCACGCCCCCGCCCCCCCGCGCCCAGCACCACCAACAGCGGCCCAGCGCAGACCCCGCTCGGCACGCTCGACACGGCGGCGAAGTTCGCCTTGGCGATCGATTTCACCACTGGCGCGATCCTGCTCGATAAGGGTGGCGACATGCCGATGCCGCCTTCCTCGATGACGAAGCTGATGACCGCCTATCTCGTCTACGAGGCCCTGAAATCGGGGCGATTGAAACTCACCCACGAACTCAGCGTCAGCGAGCGCGCCTGGCGCATGGGTGGGTCGAAAATGTTCGTCCAGGTCGGCAACAATGTGAAGGTGGAAGATCTGATCCGCGGCATGATCGTCCAGTCCGGCAACGACGCCTGCATCGTCCTCGCCGAGGCGCTGGCCGGCTCGGAAGAAAACTTCGCCGAGCAAATGACCGCAAAGGCACGCGAGCTGGGCCTGGCAAGTGCCACTTTTCGCAATTCCACCGGCTGGCCGGATCCCTCGCATCGCATTTCGCCACGCGATCTGGCGCTGCTAGCAAAGCGGATTATCCTGGATTTTCCCGAATATTATCACTACGATTCAGAAAAATCTTTTAAATACAATGGAATTGAACAAGAAAACCGTAATCCCCTGGTGCAAAAGGGTGTGGCTGACGGATTAAAGACCGGCCATACCGAGGAGGGCGGATATGGCCTGGTTGCGTCCTCCCTGCGTGCCGGACGGCGGGTGATCCTGGTTATCAACGGCCTCACCTCCAAGCGCCAACGCGCCGAAGAGGCGGGGCGGCTGATGGAATGGTGTTTCCGCGAATTCGAGAACGTGGCCCTGTTCCGGGCAAGCGATGTGCTGGACAAGGCCCCGGTCTGGCTGGGCGAGGCGCCAACCGTCCCGCTGGTGCCGGGGCACGATCTTGTCCTGACCCTGCCGCGCAACTGGCGGCGCAATGCTCAACTATCCATACGTTTCGACGCGCCAGTGAAAGCCCCGGTGGCCAAGGGAGACCGACTCGGCACGATCACGGTCGGCGGACAGGGCGTGCCGCCGACAGAACTACCATTGCTGGCTGGCGCAGATGTGCCAAGACTGGGCTTACCTGGACGCGCCATAGCGGTGCTGACCCGGATGCTTGGCAAGGGATAGCTTGCGTGGCCGGACATTTCCTGACCTTTGAGGGTGGCGAGGGCGCCGGTAAATCGACCCAGGCGCGATTGCTGGCCGCTGCGCTCTGCGCGCGGGGCTTGCCGGTGCTACGGACTCGCGAACCTGGCGGCACGCCGGGAGCCGAACGGCTGCGCGCGTTGTTGCTCGGCGGTGAAACCGACTGGTCCGCGCCGGCGGAAGCATTGTTACACTTCGCCGCCCGCGCGGAACATATCGAGCGTAGCATCCGGCCGGCGCTGGATGCCGGATTTTGGGTGATTTGCGATCGGTTCAGTGATTCGACCCTTGCCTACCAGGGCTATGGCCAGGGCGCGGACCGCGGCCTAATTCGCCAACTTGGCAGGTTGATGAATCTCGTGCCTCACATGACATTTATCCTAAATATATCTGATGATATAGCAAAATATCGCCTTTTTCACCGTGGCGAAGATGCCGACCGCTATGAACGGTTAGACGCTTTCTTCCATTCCAGGGTGAATGTCGGCTTCCGCGACATCGCCGCCGCCGCCCCCGAGCGCTGCGTGCTCGTCGCCGCGGATGGCAGTGAGCACGCGGTGCACCAATCCATCATGACGGCGCTGCAGCATCGGCTGGACGTGCCGGCATGAGCGCGTCGGTACCGCGCGCCAATCCATTGCTGTTCGGCCATGCGGCTGCGGAAGCCATCCTGGCGGACGCAGCGCGCTCGGGCCGGCTGCATCATGCCTGGTTGATCACCGGACCAGAGGGCGTGGGTAAGGCCACCCTCGCCTATCGTTTTGCTCGCCGCCTGCTTGCTGGCTTACCCGACGAACAATCACTGGCGCTGGATGCGGCCCATCCCGTATTCCGCCGCGTCGCCGCCGGCGCGCATGCCGACCTGCTGACCGTCGAGCTGGCCTATGACGACAAGCGCAAGCGCATGCGGGCGCAGATTTCGGTGGACGATGTCCGTCGCATCTCCGCCTTTATGGCCCTCACGCCGGCCGAGGGCGGCTGGAGGGTGGCGATCGTCGATGGCGCGGAAAACCTGAACCAGAACTCAGCCAATGCGCTGTTGAAAATCCTGGAGGAACCACCACGGCGCGCCATCCTCCTCCTGGTTTGTTCCTCCCCCGGTACGCTCTTGCCCACCATCCGCAGCCGCTGCCGCCGGCTGGCCCTGGCGCCATTGGACGATGAGGCGATGGCGGGGGCATTGGCGGCCTATCTGCCGAACGTGGACGCCGATGAACGCACCCGCCTTGCCGACCTGGCGGATGGCGCGCCGGGCCGGGCCTTGCTGTTGGCGGACGCCGAAGGCATTTCGGTGGCCCGGCTGGTGGATGACGTGCTGGCCGATTTGCCCGCCATCGGGGCCGGGCGCGGCTATGCTGTAGCGGATGCGCTGGGGCGCAGCGACACGGGCTTTTCCACCTTCATGGACCTCCTCCGTGCCGCCATCACCGCCGCCGTACGCGCGGCCGCGCGCGGCCGCGCCGACCCCGACCAGCAACGTCTCGCCGCCCTGCTGCCCCTGGCTGGCTGGGCGGAGCTATGGCACACGCTGACCCGGCTGCAAGACGAAACCGAACGCTTCGCACTGGACAAGCGGCAGGCACTGGTCCAGGCCCTCGGCTTGCTACCCCATCGCTAGAGATTTTTTATGACCAAGCGCTGCTACATCACCACCCCAATTTATTACGTGAATGGTGCGCCGCATATAGGCCACGCCTATACCTCTATCGCGACCGACGTAATGGCCCGCTTTAAGCGCCTGGATGGCTATGACGTTTTGTTCGTCACCGGCACCGACGAACATGGCCAGAAGGTGGAAAAAGCGGCGCGCGACGCCGGCATGGACACGCATGCCTTCACCGACAAGGTTTCCGCCGATTTCCGCGCCATGGCCGATGCCATGGGCATTTCCTATGACGATCATATCCGCACTACGGAAGACCGCCACAAGCGTTCCTGCGCCGAACTCTGGAAACGCATCGCGGCGTCCGGCAACATCCATCTGGGGCATTACGAAGGCTGGTACGCTGTGCGCGACGAGGCTTTTTACGATGAGGGAGAGCTGACAACGCGCCCTGATGGAACCAAAGTCGCTCCCTCCGGTGCCCCGGTCGAATGGGTCCGCGAGCCTAGTTATTTTTTCAAACTGTCCGAATGGCAGGACAAGTTGTTGAAATTCTATGAGGACAATCCCGACTTCATCGCCCCGACTTCTCGGCGCAATGAAGTTTTAAGCTTTGTCCGTGGCGGCCTGCTCGATCTTTCGATCAGCCGCACCACCTTCGATTGGGGCATTCAGGTGCCGGGCGCGCCCGGCCATGTGATGTATGTCTGGCTAGATGCGCTGACCAATTACATCACTGCCGCCGGGTTCCCCGATGAGACGACCGAAACCTGGCAAAAATTCTGGCCTGCCGATGTGCATTTCGTTGGCAAGGACATTATCCGGTTTCACGCCGTCTACTGGCCCGCTTTCCTGATGGCCGCCGGCATCGCGCTGCCGAAGCGCATTTCCTCGCATGGCTGGTGGGTGGTGGACGGCGAAAAAATGAGCAAATCCGTCGGCAACGTGATCGCGCCACGCACATTGGCGGAAACCTACGGCCTCGATCAGATCCGCTTTTTTCTGCTGCGCGAAAAACCCTTCGGCACCGATGGATCTATGAGCCACTCCGCCATCGTCAACCGCATCAACACCGAGCTGGCGAACGATCTCGGCAATCTCGCCCAGCGCACACTCTCGCTCATCGCACGCAATTGCGCCTCCATGCTGCCTGCCTTTGGCGCAGAAACGGACGCAGACCGGGATTTACTGGCTGCCGCCAATGCCCTGCCCAACCAGCTACGTGCCGCTATTGACCGCCAGGATTTCCATGAAGCGCTGGAAGATGTGTGGAAAGTCATCCGCGCCTGCAACGCCTATATCGACCACCAGGCTCCCTGGGCCTTGCGCAAGACCGATATCGCCCGCATGGGTGTGGTGTTGTACGTGCTGGTCGGTGCGCTGCGCGTGATTGCCACCGTGTTGCAACCCTTCATGCCCAGCAGCATGGCAAAGATGCTGGATCAGCTCGGCGTGGCCGCCGACGCGCGCAACCTGGCCGCATTGGCCACGCCCCTCGCGGAGGGCACGGTCCTGCCGCCGCCGCAGGGCGTGTTTCCGCGTTACGTGGAGCCAGCGCTCTAATTTTTTTCCGGCTTGCTCTGGTCACGCGCGCGCGCCTGCTGCTTGCGTTTGCGCAAATTCTCCCGCAGCGCCGCCGCTTCGCGTTCCTGCCGTGCCTTGCGATCGGCCTCAGCCCTCGGTGTGGCCCTCGGTGATGTTCTGGGTGGTGATTTTCCCGTCATGCCGAATTGATGCAAGGAGATCCACCATCGTCAACTGCCCGCGTTCTTCACCACTCGCCGCAGCAAGGCGCAGAGTTGGGAAACCGCCAGCCAGAAGGATACATGGCCGGGCCCATTTTCCGGCCCTCCATTTGGCACCAGCTCCCCCGGCGCAAGGTCGCCAACCGTGCCCCGAACCGCAGGCGTATATTTTCCTGAAAGGCATTGGAGGCCAGATCGGCGATCCTGCGCGCCACCCGCAGGGTGCGTGAGCAGCCGCGCGGCGAAAATTTCAATCGGTCCATCGCCTGCTCGGCCAGGGCCTGAGCATCCGGGGTGAGCTCGATGGCGGCGGGATCGGCCCCGGTATTGCTGGTGGCGCCGTCCTCACCATAGCGGGCAAGCTGGCGGGCTTGCCAGCGAGTTATCGGAACAATATCTGGTGGCCAGCTCGGAGACGGTAAGCTGGAAAGACGTGGCGGAGGCCTCGGCCTTCTGCCACCGCATGCCGGGGCACGTCCTGGCATAAGCCCATTTTCCAAGATCCGCGGTAGTTATTGGCTCGCTTGGGGTATGAAAAGCTTGCAGGGGCTTAACCGGATTGTCATGCTCGCCCACATGCGATAGCGCCCGGTTGCGATTGGGCCGCCGACCGATAGGATGGCCGCCAAGATAATAAAATGAGGAGACGAGCGATGCCGCGACTTTGGTTAAGTTGGCTGACGACGGGGCTCACATTGGCGGCCGGGATCGGTTTGAACGCCGGGATGGCTGTGGCTCAGGTAAGCTGGCCGACGCGCCCGGTGCGCGTGATCGTGCCCTATGCGCCGGGATCGGGGACCGATTTCATCGTACGCAGCGTGGCGGACCGGATTTCCCGCCAGACTGGGCAGCAATTCGTGGTGGAGCATCGCGGCGGCGGCACCGGAACCCTGGGCACGGAATCGGTAGTGAAGTCGGCACCCGATGGCTACACGCTGTTGATGACGCCGCAGGCGCCGATCGTGGTGCTGCCGCATTTGCGCAAGCTGGCTTACGATCCGCTGAATGATTTGGTGGGCGTGGCGCGGTTCGGGGAAGTGATCGCGGGTTTCGCCGTGCATCCCTCGCTGGGCGTGAAGAGCATAGCGGAGTTCGTGGCGCTGGCGAAGAAGACGCCAGGTAAGATCACGTTCGTGTCCGCGGGCGTCGGATCGGTGAACCATCTGCGCGGAGAGACATTGAAGCTGATGTCCGGGATCGATTTGCTGCACATCCCCTATCGCGGTAATGGCGAGGCGGTGCCGGATTTATTAAGTGGCGTGGTGCATGGGATGTTCGATTCTATCGTATTTCCTCATGTGAAAGCCGGTAAGCTGGTGCTGCTGGCAATTTTGGATGATGAACGTTATTCTGAATTTCCCGATGTGCCGACGATAAAGGAACAGGGATTTCCGGAGTTTGAAATTCCGATCTGGGTGGGGGCCTATGCGCCGGTTGGGGTGCCGCAGCCGATTATCGAGCGGCTGCATAAGGAAATCGCCACCTTGTATAGCGACGCGGAGTTTCGCGAGCGGCTGTTTGTCGCTGGGTGGCGGATCTACAAGCAGGCTGATTCCCTGCCGGAGTTTCGGACACGTTTGGCGAAGCAATCGGCGACGTTCGCCGATCTGATTAGGCGGGCGGATATTAAGATGGATTGACGGAGAAAAGTAGAGGTAAATATCATGGCCATGCGTCGCGAACACAGTATCACTGAACTTTACACCAGCGATCCGGAACGCGCAGACGCGCTAATTTTTAAACGCCACGTCCCACCCTCCCGGCGTGGCTTCCTGCAAGGCGCCGGCCTTGCCGCGATGGGCGCGGCTTTGGGGGGAAGCATTCCGTTCGCGCGCCACATGCCTGCCGGGCTGTTGCCCGCGGCCTTCGCGCAAGCGCCTGGCGCGGCACCGATCAAGCTCGATTTCCCTGGCAAGGATCCGGGCCTCGTCGTGCTGGGCGAACGTCCCCTGGTGGCGGAGACACCCGAACATCTTCTGGACGCGGACACGACGCAGACGGCGCGCTTCTTCATCCGTAATAACGGCCAGATTCCCGATCCGATCACAACGCCCGATAGCTGGGCCATCAGGATCGATGGCGAGGTCAATACGCCGCTGGAACTGAAACTCGGCGAACTCAAGCAGCGTTTCCAACCAAGAACCTACCGCATGGTACTGGAATGCGGCGGCAATGGCCGTTCTTTCTATTCGCCCACCGCGCGCGGCAATCAATGGACCAATGGCGGCGCCGGCTGCGCGGAATGGACCGGCGTGGCGTTAAAGGATGTACTCGCCGCCTCGGGGCTGAAACCGTCGGCGAAATTCACCGGCCATTATGGTGGCGACACTCATCTTTCTGGCGACCCCGCCAAGGATGTCCTCTCGCGCGGCATGCCGATCGCCAAGGCGCTGGAGGAGCATACGTTGATCGTCTGGGCGATGAATGGCGAGCCGCTGAGCAATATCCATGGCGGGCCGGCGCGTTTGCTGGTGCCAGGCTGGGCTGGCTCCCTTTCTTCCAAATGGCTGAAACGTATTTGGGTGCGCGAAACGGCCCATGATGGCCAGGGCATGGGCGGCACCTCCTATCGCGTTCCCGTCGCACCGATCGTGCCGGGATCCAACAAAGACGGCAAAGATTTCCGCGATCTGGAATCGATGCCTGTACGGTCGATCATCACCAACCCAGCCAGTGGTACCAAACTGCCCGCCGGCTCGCGCGCCCTGGCGTTGCGCGGGGCCGCATGGGCCGGCGATGCGGGGGTACAACGAACGGAAATTTCCCTTGATTACGGCCAGACCTGGCAGACCGCCATCCAGGCCGCGCCTAAAAATCGCTACGATTGGGTGCGCTGGACGCACAACGCGGTCCTACCGAGCGATGGCTATTTCGAGCTATGGGTGCGCGCCACCGCCAGCGATGGGCGCACCCAGCCGCTGATCGCCCCCAACTGGAATCCACAAGGCTATGGCGGCAATCCAATCAACCGCATCGCGGTGTTGGTCGGCTGAAGCCCGATCATGCGTGGCATTTTCATTGGGCTGATGCTGTTGCTGGTTCCAGCGCTCGGCATGGCGCAGAGCGGTTTTCAGCCACGCGACGAAAACGAAGCCGATTACCCCGATCACCCCGGCCGCGCAGAAAGCTTTGGCTTTTGCGGTTCCTGCCACGGTTTTCGCATTGTCGCTGTCCAGGGCATGACACGCACACAGTGGGATGTATCCCTGACCTGGATGAGCCAGCGACACAACATGCCCGATCTGGACAAGGCCGACCGCGATCTGATCCTAGAGTATCTGAGCAAAGCCTATCCACCCAGGCTCTCGCCCGCGGGCCGGCCAGACTGGCGTGCTCCTTTCGCACCGCAATAAGCCGAACTTCTCCTGTAACCGCCACTACCCCCACGCGGCCCGGGCTTGCACCGGGCGCCTGAATGCGCGCCACTGGCTTTCATATCAACACCCTACATCGCGAAAGTGCGTCCATGAACCATTCTGTCACCACGCCTGAAATCAACACCGACAACGATCGGCGCAACGCCATCAGCCACTGGCTGGAAAGCTTCGAGAATGCGTTGCATGCAGGTGACGCGGCGAGGCTAGCAACGCTGTTCGCCGTCGAATGCCATTATCGCGATCTGCTCGCATTTTCCTGGAGCATTCGCCCCGCGCAGAGCGCGCACGATATCGCCAGATTTCTAATCGACACACAGCCCACTATCCACGCACGCGACTTCGCCATTGCCGACGGCCGCACACAACCACGGTCTGTGCGCCGCCTCGGCATCAGCGTAATCGAGGGCATTTTCCGGTTCGAGACCGCGCTCGGTCGCGGCCAAGGCGTGGTGCGGCTCCTGGAGGAAAACCCTACCCAGGCCTGGGTGCTGATGACCGGCCTCGACGAACTTAAAGGCCATGAGGAAAAAATCGGTGCCCGCCGACCCAGCGGCGAGGCATATTCACGTAATTTTGGCGGTGATAACTGGCTCGACCAGCGCAATAAATCACGTGCCTATGCCGATCGCGATCCAGTGGTGCTTATCATCGGCGCCGGCCAATCGGGCCTCGCCGCAGCGGCGAGGCTGGGACAGCTCGATGTGGATACCCTGGTCGTCGATAAATATCCGCGCGTTGGCGATAACTGGCGTTCGCGCTATCACTCCCTGGCCCTACATAATCAGATCCACGTAAACCACCTGCCCTATATGCAGTTTCCACCAACCTGGCCGAAATACATCCCCAAGGACATGCTCGGGAATTGGCTGGAGATGTATGCCGATGCCATGCAGATCAATTGCTGGACCGGCACCGAATTTCGCGCCGGCAGCTATGACGCGGCCGCCAAGCGCTGGAATGTCACCTTGCGCCGCGAAAATGGTTCGGAACGCGTGATGCATCCACGCCACATCGTCTTCGCCAACGGCACCAGCGGCATCGCCCGCGTGCCCGATTTGCCAGGGCTGAGAGACTTCAAGGGCGATGTGATGCATTCGCACGGCTTCTCCAGTGGCATCGCCTGGAAGGGAAAGCGGGCGTTGGTGCTAGGCACCGGCAATAGTGGGCATGACGTGGCGCAGGATCTGCACAGCCATGCGGTGGACACCACCATCATCCAGCGTGGCTCCACTACCGTCGTCAGTATCGATCCCAGCGCTAAGCTGAATTATGCGCTGTATGAGGAAGGCCTACCGCTGGAGGATTCTGATCTTATCGCCACCGCCACGAGCTATCCGCTGCTAATCCGCGGCTATCAGGCGGCGATGAAGAGAATGTTTGAATACGACAAAGAGCTGATCGCCAATTTGCAGGCGCGCGGCTTCCGCTGGGATGCGGGTGAGGATGGAACAGGCCACCAGATGAAATATCGCCGGCGTGGCGGCGGCTATTACCTCGATGCTGGCTGCTCGCAACTGATCATCGATGGCGAGGTCGGCCTCATGCAGTTCGACGACATCGAACGGTTTGTTGCGGAGGGCGCCCTGATGAAGGATGGCACGGTGCATAAAGCGGATCTTTTGGTCACCGCCACCGGCTATTATTCGCAACAGGAACTGGTCCGCCGTTTGCTAGGAGATACCATTTCCGAACGGATCGGCCCAATCTGGGGCATCGGCGTGGATGGCGAGATGGCGAACATGTTCCGCCGTACCCCGCAACCTGGTGTCTGGTTCATGGGTGGCGGGTTAGGACAGTGCAGGATCTATTCGAAATACTTAGCCTTGCAGATCAAGGCGATCGAGCTTGGCCTGATCGAGGCTAGCCTGCCCGCCGCAATCAACGCCTGAATTTTATCAGGGAGGGGACCATGATGATCATCGACGCCCAGGTGCATGCCTATGAACGCGATCGCCCAGGCCGCCCCTGGGCCGCCGTGCTACATGGCCCATCCGAAGTAACAGGCGACAACATGGTTCAGGCCATGGATGATGTCGGCGTGGATGGCGCGCTCTTAATCTCGCCTTACACAATGTATCGCCACGATGCGTCCTATGCGCTGGAAGTCTATGCTAAAAATCCAGGACGCTTCGGGCTGATCAAGCCGTTCGATCCGAACGATCCCGCCGTCAGCGCCCAGGTCGATGAATGGGCAAGCCACAAAGGCACGGTGGGCGTGCGCATCATGATGCGCCAGGGAGTCTCCACCGACGCGGCCGACCCCGGCATCAACGCGGTGGCCGCAGCAGCGCGCAAGCACGACATCCCGCTGAACCTGCTCTGCTACAACCGCCTGCCGCAGGTCTATGCTCTGGCGGCGCGCAACCCCGACACACAATTCGTGATCGACCATGTCGGGCTGACGCAACCATTCAAGCCCCCGCCACTGGCGGAACCGTGGGCCGATCTGGAGAACGTTCTGAAGGCCGCCGAGATGCCCAATATTGCGATAAAAATCACAGGCGCATGCACACTCTCGTGTGACGTTTTCCCGTATAAGGACATCTGGGATCCCCTCGCCCGCATTTACGATGCGTTTGGGTTGGAGCGCTGCCTGTGGGGTACAGACTGGACGCGGGCGACTGGGATTTTAACTTACAAGCAAGGTGTAGATACGTTTCTAGGGATGGACCGCCTATCGGACAGCGAGAAGGCAATGTTGATGGGTGGAGCGTTGACGCGGATTTATAAATGGATGCCGACAAAGGGCTAGTGGAGAAAATTTAGCGCGCAGCCAAAGTGTATAATTCAAAATCCTGCCCTTTGAGAGAGGGCATGGTCACTCGGACTTGTTGGGCGGGACCACATTAAGTCCAAAGTTTTAAAATGCCGTTTCCTTCCAATCACAGGAGCCCCGCACGACCGGAATGTTGAGCTTTATTATTACGCCGCTGGCCAATTCCTGCTATCGATCTGCCACGCCCGAAGTCCATTTTTCATTTGTCTATCTGGCCCTGAACTGCCAGTTGACCCGGTCCGGACACGGTGCCAAGGCACCCGACAGATGCTCTTTACCAGCCGTTCGGACGGCTAGCTCGGGGCAACCGATTTCTGGCTCATTTTCGCCCCTCGCAGAACTACGATGAGCCGGAAACCCCCTCTCCCTTTACCCCATAAATCTGCCTCACTGATGCTGACCTTAGACACCATTCTTACTTCAGACCCCCCTAAAAACCCCTTGCCGCTTCTCCACAAACGCCTTTCGTGCCTCCTTCGCATCTTCCGAATGCTGTAGGATCGGCGCGGCGTTTGATGTCAGCACCATCGTCGCCTCTAACGTGCTGTCCACCGCCGTGCGCATGATCCGCTTGGAAATCCATTGCACCAGAGGCGGGATACCCTGCATTTTCGCGCACATCACGCGCGTGAAAGCTTCCAACTCGTCCGACGGTACCAGATGGTTCAGCATGCCCCATCGATACGCCGTCTCCGCGTCCGTTTGCCCGGTATAGACAAACTCCAGCGCCCGCCCTAGGCCAATCATCTTTGGCAGATAATAAGACCCACCATTCTCGATAATTTGCCCGGCATTGTGATAGCCGATGAACCGCGTCCGCTCGCAGCCGATGCGGATGTCGCAATGTAGCGCCATATCCATCCCCGACCCCACCGCCGGCCCATTGATCATCGCGATCGTCGGCTTGCGGATGAGGGAGATGTCCCGGTGCAGATCGGTAAACCCGTGGAAGAAATGCTGTCGAGTTCCCTCCAGCCCAACTTCTGCACTCCGGTTACCCGGAAAATTCTCCCCTGCGTTATCCTCCACCCGAGACCCCAGATTGGCACCCGAGCAGAATCCCCGCCCCACGCCGGTCAGGATAATCACCCGCACATTCGGGTCATCGTCACCCGCGCGCATATATTCGCCCACCTTGGCCACCGTGCCGTTTTCCTCGGCCGTGCCAATCAGCGCGTTCATCTTGTCCGGACGATTGAACTTGATCCAGAGGATGCCGTTATCCTCGGGTTCGTACAGCAGATAATCTACCAGCCTCGGTCCCATGCGCACGCCCTCCGTTAAGACGGCCAGCATAGAACGCCCCCGCAACCGGCGGGAAGCCTCCCCCAAGGGGTCTTTGGCTTAGTCGCCGACGGCGCGCAATTGTGGTACTGCGCACGCGCCCAGGCGTTCGTAGACCGACAGATAATCCTTCGCCATACGTCGCGCCGTAAAGCGGCGCTCGAACTGCGCGCGCACCTGAGCCCGGCTCAGCAAGGGCACCTGCCTAGCGGCGGCCACGAATGCCTCCTCGTTGCCCGGCTCGATGATGAAGCCAGTCAGCCCATCGTCGATCACCTCGGGCACGGATCCGCAGCGATAAGCTACCACAGGCGTGCCACAGGCCATCGCCTCGATCATCACTAAGCCGAACGGCTCCGGCCAGTCGATCGGGAACATTAGCGCCGTAGCGCCGGATAGGAAGGCCGGTTTCTGCGCGTCATTGATCTCGCCGATGAACTCCACATGGCCTTGGCACAACAACGGCTTGATCTGGCTTTCGTAATATTCCTTGTCGGCGTTATCCACCTTCGCCGCAATCTTCAGCTTCATGCCGCATTGCGCCGCCACACGGATCGCCCGGTCCAGCCCCTTTTCCGGGGAAACACGGCCGAGGAACGCGAAATAATCCTGCTTCACAGGCTGCGGCATTAGAAGCTCGGTCGGCATACCGTGATGCACCGTCTTCACCCAGTTCTGCCGCGGCAGGGGGAGACGCTGATTGTCGGAAATGGAGACTAGCGGCACATCCAGGAATGTCTCGTACACCGCCCTGAATTCCGGCAGGTCCAGCCGGCCATGCATGGTGGTCACGAACGGCGTGCTCTGGTGGCTGAAGGTGGAGAAGGGGAAGTAATCGATGTGGAAATGGATAACATCAAACTCATGGGCGCGCCGGCGGATCAGCTCCACCATGCGCATGTAATAGGACACCCAGTCCCGCACGGAGGGGTCCAGCCGGATCGCCTGTTCGATCATCGGATCAAGCTTGGCCGAGGTTACCGAATCACCCGACGCGAACAGGGTCACATCGTGCCCCATTTGCACCAATTCCTCCGTCAGCCACCACACCACGCGTTCTGTGCCACCATAAAGCTTCGGCGGTACAGCCTCAAACAACGGTGAAACCTGTGCGATGCGCATCCCATCCACCCCTTGTGCTCACGTGACTAGCTCGTGACTAGCTATAGGCCTAGCGCGCCGCACGATTGACCGCGTGCGTCGCGGGCGTCTATCAGGGCGGAAGTTAGGGGCAGAATGTGGCGAAATCTCGGCACAACTGGCGTGGATTCTTGGCGCTAGACGGAGCACCAGATTGGGCAGATGAAAAGAGCACCCCAAGACATGCCGCCGCGCGTTGAGCCTGCGACCCTGGCTGGTATCGCCGCCGCCGAGAGCGCCGCCCTGGTCGCGCTGCGCCATCGGCCACTGGGCTTCCTGTTCCGATACGTCCGCCGCCATCCGCTGGGCCACACGGTGATTCTGCTCAGTGTGATCGCCGCCGTGATCTGCTCGGTTTTCACCCAGTACGGCGTAAAAAATCTGGTGGATTCCGTGTCCGGGCGTGACGTCTGGGGCGGTACCTGGGGCGCCTTCGCGCTCCTCTGCCTGCTTATCGCGGCAGACGTTTTGTTGTGGCGGCTGGCCGGCTTCGTGCTGGCGCCCACTTTCACCGCCGTCACCACCGGTGTGCGCGCCGATTTATTCGCCCATCTGGCGGGCCATGCCCCCAGCTACTTCGCCGAACACCTGCCCGGCGCCCTGGCCAGCCGCATCAGCGCGGCGGCAAATGCGGTGTTCACCTTGGAGAGCGCCAGCATCTGGAATGTGATTCCACCGGTGGTCGCCGTCACCTCTGCGATACTCCTGATTAGCTCGGTCAATCCAACCATGGCCTTGGCACTGGTTGGCCTGGCCGGTAGCATCATCGCCCTAGTGTTCTATATCGCCCGTAATGGCGCCCCCTTGCATCGCCGCTTCGCCAACGGCGCGGCGGCGGTGGATGGGGAACTGGTGGACGTGATCGGCAATTTTTCTGCCGTGCGCGCCTTTGGCGGCATCCAGCGCGAACGCCAACGCATGGAAGGCACCGTGGGCCGCGAAACTCGCGCGCGCCGGCGCAGCATTTATTACCTGGAATGGCTCCGCCTGCTGCACGCCGTGCTCACCACCTTGCTGACGGCGGGGCTTGTCGCCTGGGGCATTGCGATGTGGGAACGCGGCGAGGCCACGCCGGGGGACCTGGTGCTGATTGTCTCCCTTGGCTTCACCATCCTGCACAGCTCTCGCGATCTCGCTGTCTCACTAGTAGACATGATCCAGTATCTCGCGCGGCTGGAGGAGGCCCTCGCCGTGCTTCTGAGCGCCCATGAATTGCCGGACAGCCCCACGGCGCACGCTCTGCGCCTCGGCCCCGGGGAGGTCCGGTTCGAAAATGTACGCTTCGCCTATCCCGGCAGGAGTGAGATTCTGCCTGGTCTCGATCTCATCATCCCGGCCGGACAGCGCATCGGGCTGGTTGGCGCATCCGGGGCTGGAAAATCAACACTACTGACCCTGCTGCAACGCTTCTACGTTCCGCTATCGGGCCGTGTGCTGATCGATGGGCAGGATATTTCCGAGCTCACGCAAGCCAGCCTGCGCGACGCCCTGGCAATTGTCCCGCAGGATGTCTCGATGTTCAATCGATCCCTGCTGGTCAATCTCCGCTACGCCCGGCCCAACGCCAGCACGGCCGATGTCATCCGCGCCGCCGACATGGCCCGGTGCCGGGATTTCATCGAGGCCCTGCCCCACGGCTTCGCCACCATGGTCGGCGATCGCGGTACCAGCCTGTCCGGCGGCCAGCGCCAGCGTCTTGCTATCGCGCGCGCCGCACTGAAAGATTCCCCCATTTTGCTGCTCGATGAAGCCACCTCCGCGCTCGACAGCGAATCCGAGCGCGCAGTGCAGGACGCGCTGGAAACGCTGATGGCCGGGCGCACGGTGATCGCCATCGCGCATCGTCTGTCCACATTGCAGCGCTTCGACCGCATCGTGGTCATGGATCGCGGCTGCATCGTCGACGATGGCACTCCCGCGGCCCTCGCCACCCGGCCAGGCCCGTATTGGGATCTGCTATCGAAACAGTCACTGGCCAGCGCAAGGGCCCCAGCCTAGGCTCGCCGCAAAGAACGGGAGAAAAACGTGCCGCGCCTGGTGGTGGTATCCAACCGCGTCGCGCCCATCACGGAAGGTCAGCCGACCTCCGGCGGCCTTGCCGCCGGCGTGATGGATGCGTTGAAACAAAGCGGCGGTATCTGGTTCGGCTGGAGCGGGGAAATCACCCAGGATGCCGTCGCCTGCGATCCCACCGCACAAAGCCTCGGTTCGGTCGAGCTGCACACGATCGATCTGACACAGCGCGATTACAACGAATACTATCGGGGCTTCTCCAACGACGCGCTGTGGCCCGTGCTGCATTACCGGCCCAACCTCGCGCGCCTCAGCTGGGGCGCCTTTGCCGGCTATCGCCGCGTCAACACGCTGTTCGCCCGATCGGTTGCGAAACTGCTGCAACAAAACGATCTAATCTGGGCGCATGATTACCATCTATTTCCCCTCGCCGAGGCCCTGCGGGCGGAGGGCGTGAACAATCGCATCGGCCTGTTTCTACACACCCCCTTCCCCGCCCCGCAGATCTACATGACAATCCCATCCCACGCGGAGATCGCGGCGGCGCTGTGCCATTATGATTTGCTGGGGTTCCAGACCGAGACCGACCGTCTCGCCTTCGAGGACTATATTGTCCGCTCCGCCAATGGCAGCGCCGCGCAAGGCATCATCTCCGCCTTTGGGCGTACGGTTAAGACCGGTGTCTATCCCATCGGCGTTCATGTTGATGAGGTACGCGCCCAAGCCACCGATCCCACCAACCAGCGAGCGGCGGCGCAATTACGTGCCTCCGTCGCTGAACGCAAGCTGATCATCAGCGTCGATCGCCTGGATTATTCCAAGGGCCTGCAACAACGTTTTGCGACCTACGAGAAATTCCTGGAAACCTTCCCAGCTGCACAAAACAACGTCACGTTCCTGCAAATCGCTCCACCCTCGCGCACCGACATCCACACCTATCAAAAAATCCGCGAGGAGCTGGAAGCTGAGGCCGGACGCATCAATGGCCGCTTCGCCGAGCTGGACTGGGTGCCTCTGCGTTACCTTAACCGCGGCTTCCCGCGCGAGGTGCTGATGCCGCTTTATGCCGTCGCGCAGGTCGGTCTTGTCACCCCCTTACGCGACGGCATGAATCTAGTAGCGAAGGAATACCTCGCCGCGCAGGATTCGGATGATCCCGGTGTACTCGTGCTCTCCCAATTCGCCGGCGCCGCGCAAGAATTGAAGGCCGCACTGGTGGTCAATCCCTATGACAGCGAAGGCATTTCTCAGGCGCTGGACCGGGCCTTCAACATGCCCCGCGATGAACGCCGCGCCCGCCATGCGGAACTTCTGAGAGTTATGCGGCATAACAGCCTGGACCGCTGGCGCGACCGGTTTGCCGCTGATCTCATGGGCTAATTTGCATTACGCACAGAGGAGCTCCCATATGGCCTCGTCCCCCCGCTGGAAACACCGCCCGGAAGGCTCGACCTGGGGCGATTTCGGCCCCGACGACGAGCTTGGCCGGCTCAATCTGGTAACTTCGGAAAAAGTCTTGCAAGGCATCGCCGAAGTAAAGATTGGCAAAACCTTCTGCCTTTCTCTGCCGCTCGACTACCCCGGCCAATCCATTATCAATCCGCGTCGCCTGCCGCCGGACCTGCGGCCAACGCAGCGCAATGGCAAGCCGAATTTTAATTACCCGATGCGTTGCGACGATCCCACCGCCTTGGACGTGGTCTGCGACGACCAGGTGGTGCTGACGCTGCAATACTCCACACAATGGGACACGCTGGCGCATGTCGGCCAGATGTTCGACGCCAATGGCGATGGTGTGGCTGAAGACGTTTACTATAATGGTTTCCGAGCCAATGAGGATGTCATCGGCAGCGTCGTTTACGATAACAAGGGGAATGCCAACCCCTCCGCCCGCGCACCCGATGGGCACCACGTCGGCGCGCGCCATCTCGGCGTGCAGAACATGGCGGAGCACGGTGTGCAGGGTCGGGGCGTGATGATCGATCTGCTCGCGCATTTTGGGCGCACTGGCAGATCGGTGAACTACGAAGACCTGATGGGCGTGCTGGACAAGGACAAGGTGGTGGTGGAACAGGGCGATTTTGTCCTGCTGCGCACCGGCTTCGACCGCGCACTGTTGGGTATGAACAAGAACCCAAACCCAAAAGAGCTGTTCGACACCACGTCCGCCCTGAACGGGCGTGATCCACGATTGCAGCAATGGGTAACGGACACAGGCCTCGTCGCCTTGATCTCAGATAATTATGCCGTTGAGAGCACCCCCGCCGAGGCCTGCATGGAACCGGTCTGTGCGCATCTGCCCTTGCATGCGCATTGCCTATTTAAGCTTGGCGTCTATTTGGGGGAAATGTGGCTGCTGTCAGACCTCGCTGACTGGCTGCGGACCAATCACCGCTCCCGCTTCCTGTTCACCGGACCGCCCTTGCGCCTGCCGGGCGCCGTAGGCTCTCCGGTAACGGGGATAGCAACGGTCTAGCCGAACCTCCGCCGATGGGTATACTGCCGCGACAAAGCAGCGCCGGAAGGAAACATTTGCATGAGTTTAAAGGGAAAATCTTACATCGTAGGGGCGTATGAACACCCTACGCGTAAGGCCACAGACAAATCTGTCGCCCAGCTACACACCGAATGCGCTATCGGCGTATTGGCCGATGCGGGGCTGAGCAAGGACGATATCGACGGTTATTTCTGCGCGGGCGATGCCCCGGGCCTGGGGCCGCTGTCGATGGTGGACTACATGAACCTGAACGTACGCCATGTGGACAGCACCGATGTGGGCGGTTCGTCCTATCAGGTCGCCGTTGGCCACGCGACGGAGGCAATCGCTGCGGGCCGCTGCTCCGTCGCGCTGATCACGCTCGCGGGCCGACCACGGTCCGAAGGCCAGGCCACGGGCACCGCGCCACGCGCCGGCAATCCGGCGCAGCCGGACGTGCAATGGGAATTTCCCTATTCGCCGACTGTGGTGAACATGTACGCCATGTGCGCCGCGCGCCACATGTATGAGTACGGCACCACCTCCGAACAACTCGCCTGGATCAAGGTGGCCGCGTCGCATCACGCCCAGCACAATCCGCATGCGATGCTGCGCGATGTGGTGACGGTGGAGGAAGTAGTGAATTCCCCGATTGTCTCCACCCCGCTGCATCGGCTGGATTGCTGCGTCATTTCCGATGGTGGCGGCGCACTGATCGTGACCAGCCCAGAAATCGCCAGGACCCTGAAGCGGCCAAAGATCAAGGTCATCGGCGTCGGCGAACAGCCGAAGGGCCAGATGGGCGGCATGGTGGACCTCACCTATTCAGGCGCCCGCTACTCCGGAAAATCTGCGTTCGACATGGCCGGCGTGAAACCATCGGACATGAAGTTCGCGGCGATCTATGACAGCTTCACCATCACAGTGCTGATGCAGCTCGAAGACCTCGGCTTCTGCGAGAAGGGCCAGGGCGGAAAATTCGTGTCCGATGGCAACTTAATTTCTGGCGTTGGCAAGCTGCCATTCAATACTGATGGCGGCGGGTTGTGCAGTAACCATCCAGCCAACCGCGGCGGCATCACGAAGATCATCGAGGCGGTGCGTCAGCTGCGTGGCGAGGCGCATCCGGCAGTGCAGGTCAAGAACTGCGATTTGGCGATCGCGCATGGGACGGGCGGCTCGCTCGGCAGCCGTCACGGCAGCTCGACCGTAATCTTGGAGAGGGAGTAAGCATCCATGAGTGATCGTGTTGTCAGCTTCGGTGAAGTTTCCCCTGAATCGGAGGCATTCTGGAACGCCGCGAAGGAGGGAAAGTTCCTGGTGAAGAAGTGCAAGTCCTGTAACAAGGTGCACTGGTATCCGCGCGCCATCTGTCCGTTCTGCATGTCGCCCGACACCGAATGGGTGCCGGGCGCCGGGCGGGGAAAAATCTATAGCTACAGCCACATGGCCCGCGCCGGGGTGACCATCGCCTATGTCACCTTGGAGGAAGGTCCCTCAATGATGACCAATATCGTCGATTGCGACCCCGCCGCCCTGAAGATTGGGCAGCTGGTGAAGCTGGTGTTCAAGCCATCGGACAAGGGTTACCCGGTGCCGATGTTTACTCCGTCCTGAACTCGGACGCGTGAAGGCTGGACGGCGCCGGAGCGATCCGGCGTCGGGCCAGTTGCAACGGCGGCCTTCAATGTCTCGACGCTGCCCTTCATGTAATCACTGTACGGCAGCCGAACCGTGTCTTCACGCACGCTGAACGCCTCGGCGATCCTCGGGCTGGTCCAGCCGGCCAATGTCACAGTATGGCGCGGGAACGGTCTGCCTCCCCACGGTCTCGCGAATTGGCCAAGCCCGTCAGGGTAGATCGCTGCGCTTCGGTGGATGAAAGTGGCGATCTTTCAGTCATGCCTGGTACCTGCAAAGCACCGCAGCCAACGACCAACTCACCAAACGTTGGCCAAATAAGTAGTGTCTACTTAGCGAAAAGGTTCCGTTACATTCCAGGGCGTGCTGAAATCGAATAATGATTGCTGACAGCGATGACGGCGTGATCATTGTGGGTGCGGGCCTCGCGGGCCTCGCCGCAGCCGCCGCCCTACGCCAGCGCGGCATCAAGGCTGTGGTGCTGGAAGCTTCCGCCCGCGCCGGCGGGCGCGCCTGGACGACCCATCCTCCCGAACTCGACGGTACATGGTTCGATCACGGCGCAATGTGGCTGCATGCGGCCGAACGGAACCCGCTGGTGCCGATCGCCAGGGAAGCCGGAGAACCACTGATAGCATCGGACAGCTTCCGCACCGAGCGCACTTTCATCGGCACCCGTGCCGTCACTACGGACGAACATGCCGCGTACGAAGAAACCTGGCACAGCTATACCGCCACCGCGGATACCATCCTGGCCACGCACGACGACGCTCCGCTCGCTGCGGTTGCCCAGCGCATGGCGGACAATCCATGGGCGGTTTCGGTGGAGAATTGGGAGGGTCCGGTTATCAATGTGGCGGACGCCAACGCCTTTTCTCTTCGTGACTGGCGTACCAATATGCTTGAAGGCTCCAATCTGATCATCCCCGGCGGCATCGGCGCCTTCGCCCAACGTGTGCTGGCCCCTATGGCTGCTAAGGTTGTTTTCCGGTGCCCCGTCGGCCGCATCGCCTGGCAAGAAGCCCATGGCGTGACGGTGGAAACACCACGCGGACACTTGCGTGGCCGGGCCGTCATCGTCACCGCCTCAACCGGCGTGCTGAACAGCGGCGCCATCCGGTTCGACCCTCCCCTGCCGGCCACGACGCAGGCGGATCTGGCTGCTCTGCCAATGGGCCTCGCCCAGAAAATCGCTTTCCGCGCCACCGGCGCCGACCGGCTCGACTTACCGGATCACTGCTCCATAGATCGTCAGGTCAGCCGGAGCGGCGAACCCGCAATGGTGTTTTCCGCCTGGCCGACAGGGCGAAATTTCATCAGTGGCTGGGTCGGGGGTAGCATTGCCTGGGATCTGAACCGCGCCGGCCCATCCGCCATCGAAGATTTTGCACGTTCCGAACTCCGCCGCAGCTTGGGCGGCCGGATCGATCGCGCCCTGCAATTCGCGCTTGTCACCCAATGGGGCAACGACCCGCATTACCAAGGCGCCTACGCCTATGCCCTGCCTGGCCGCGTGGCAGCCCGCGCCCGCCTTCAAACCCCGATCGCCGATGGACGTCTCCTTATCGCCGGCGAGGCGCAAAACGATGACGGCCTCGCCGGAACGCTCGCGGGAGCATGGAATGCGGGAACGCGGGCGGCGAGAGCAATCACCCCCGCCCGATGAACGGCATATGCTGCGCTGCCACCATCAGAAATTGTATATTCGCATCCGGCCGCAGATTGGCCATCAGCAGCACGCTATCGGCGACGCTGGCCGCATCCATGCGTGGTTCCACCATAATCGTACCATTCGCCTGTGGCACGCCATTGGCCATGCGCGCCGTCATCGGAGTTTCCGCGTTACCGATATCGATTTGGCCGCACTGGATATTGAATTTCCTACCATCGAGAGAAATCGTCTTCGTCAATCCCGTCACCGCATGCTTGGTGGAGGTATAGCCCACCGAGCCCGGCCGCGGCACATGCGCGCTGATCGAGCCGTTATTGATAATCCGTCCGCCCTGCGGATCCTGGTCGCGCATAGCGCGATAGGCGGCGTTGGCGCACAGGAACATGCCGATCAGGTTCACGTCCACCACGCGCTTGAACATCTCATAAGTGAAATCGCCGAAATTAGTCGCCGGCACGTTGCCGCCGGCATTGTTGAACAGCACGTCCAACCGGCTCCACTTCGCCCTCACCGCCCCGAACAACTCCGCCACCTGATCGGGATCCGTCACATCGGTCGGCACCACCAACGGCGTGCCAGCTTTCGCCATACCCGCCGTCCCCTCCAGCGCATCGGTCCGCCGCCCCGCCAGCGCCACGCCATAGCCGTCGTTCAACAAGGCCAGCGCAGCCGCCCGTCCCACGCCGCTGCCCGCCCCCGTTACCACTGCAATCCGTTGAGCCATGATGTCCTCCGTTTGGCCGTTGATCGGCGCCCATCATATGGTGCCGCCTTGGTTGCAGCCAGCACCCAGCCATGCGAGCCTTCCCCCGTCGTGACAAAACGGGGGAACATCAAATGCAAGACCTGTTGCCACTGGCGGAACAAATCGGCGCCCGGTTGAAGACACGGAAGGAAACCATCGCCGTGGCGGAGTCCTCCACCGGCGGGTTGATCTCCGCTTCCCTGCTCTCGATGGCGGGTGCCTCGGTCTATTTCATGGGCGGGTCAGTGATCTACACCCGCACCGCGCGGGCTGTGCTGATGGGTATCACGCCGGAAATGATGGAGGGCAAGCGCGCCTCTACTGAGTATTACGCCAACCTACTCGCCACCACGGTGCGGGGAAAATTCAGCACCAGCTGGGGCATTGGGGAAACCGGGGCCACCGGCCCCACCGGCAACAGCTATGGCGATGCGCCCGGCCATTGCTGCTATGCCATCGCCGGCCCTGTCAGCCATGCCTTCACCTTAGAAACCGGCAGCCCGGACCGCGCCGGCAATATGCGCCTGTTCGCCAAGGCAGTGATGGAGCGGTTGCTGAAAGACCTCGAATAGCTATCGGGGAGTAACTACCGCGCCCGGTCGCCCATCATGGCGGAGAGCGTCGGCTCCACAATTTCCGCAATGCGCAGCCAGGCCGCCGCGCTGGGGTGCAGCAAGGGTTCCGGCGGATTCAATGCGCCGTCATAAAATGCAGTCTCGTCCAATACGCCATGCCGCAGGAACGCCGCGCTCACATCGATAAAACGCGCATCGACGGAACGCAAGAAACGCTCTGCTAGCATGCGGTTCAACGCCTTGGTCTGCGTATCCACCCAGGGCGAACGCCGGCTAGGCAATACACTCAGCACGATAATTTTCGTACGCAGTAGACGTTGGCGCAGTATTGTCACGATCGCCTCGATACCCGCGAATGTCGCCATGGCATCCCACCGCACCCGGCCGAGATTATTGGCTCCGATCAGTAGTTGGACAGCTCTCGGGGTAACGCCAGAGATCTCTCCATTGCGCAGCCGCCAGATCACACTGGCGGTGGTGTCGCCCTTGAAACCCAGATTGACCGCATGGCGCGGCGCATAAAACCGGTCCCACACGGCGGCGAAATCCTGCCGCGGTAATGGCCCCCGTAGCTCCAGGTCTTGCGTGATAGAATCCCCAATAAGAAGCAGATCCGCCGAGCCCTGCCGCAGCCGTTCCAGAACCCCCTGGTGCCGCGCGCGCCACCAGGGCAGATCCATGCGCGACAACGGTCGCGCGGCCGGCACATCAGGCCCGGCCGCGGCGAGGAGAAGGGGCGACCCCAGTAGCAGCGCGCGCCGCGCCAGCCCGTTCATCCCGCCGTCGCACGTCCGGTGATGGTGGCGATCTCCGCGTCCGAATAGCCGATCTCGCGCAATACTTCGTCAGTATGCTGGCCAAAGGTCGCCGGCAGGCGATGCACCGAAGGCGGCGTGGCAGAAAACTGCGCCGGCACGGACGTCAGAACGAACTTGCCTTCTACGGGATGCTCCACCTCGGTGAAAAATCCCGTCTCGCGTAGATAGTGGTCTTCCAGCAATTGGGGCAATGTGTTCACCGGACCGTTGGGAATATCGGCCGCGGTTAGGATGTCGCTCCACTCGGTCGTCGTGCGCCTGGCCATGTTGTCGTACAGGGTGCCGTAGACCAGCTCCACATTGTCCGAACGTGTTTTAATGGAATTAAAGCGCGGATCGTCCATCAATTCCGGCATACCGAAGGCGGTAAAGATTTTCCGGTAATGATCGTCCGATACCGCGATTAGGCAGATAAATCCGTCCTTGGTCGGGTAGGGCCGCCGATGCGGGGTCAGCATGCGCGGATAGCCCATGCCGCGTTCCGGTTCACCGATCGTGCCGCCCCAGAAATGCTCGACCAGAAGGAAGGAAAGCATAGTTTCCAACATGGGGACATGCACTTCCTGGCCCTGGCCGGAGCGTTCGCGGTGAAACAGCGCCATGCCGATCATCGCGGCCAAGGTCATGCCGCAATGCTTGTCCGCAACCACGGTAGGAAAATAACGCGGTGCGCCATCTGGCCCCGGGTTCAGGCTGGCCATGCCGGAGCGGCCCTGGATCAGATCGTCATAGGCCGGGTTATCGCGCGCCGAGGAATTTTTACGAAAACCAGACGCGCACGCCAAGATGATGCGCGAGTTGATGCGTGATAGATTTTCATAACTTAAGCCCAGACGATCCGCCGCACCCAGGCGCATATTATGGACGACGATATCCGCGCCCTTCACCAGTCGCCATAGCGCCTGCTTTGCAGATTCGGTTTTTAGATCCAGCACGATGCAACGCTTGTTGCGGTTAAGATTGGCGTAATAGCTGCCCATCCCAGGCGTGCGCGACGGACCGATGAAGCGCACCGCATCCCCACCGGGCGTTTCGATCTTGATGACATCGGCGCCCATGTCGCCGAGCGTCTGCGTCGCGAACGGACCCAGCACCACGGTGGTAAGATCGATAACGCGGATACCGCGCAACGGCCCGGTCGGCTGCGTGTCCATGGAAACTAGCACCGAAAATCCGGCATCACTGCCTCGGATACCCATTGCAATTGCTCGACCATCATCGCCATTGGCGTAGTAAGCGGGGTGGCCAGTTGTTCTTTGGTGAAGCGTTGCTCATTCGCCGGCGTTGCCTCGCGGCCGCAATCGGGCAGATCGATATGGCCAGGATAAACCGTGACAAAATGGGTAATCATCGAAATATCCTTAATACGCTTGGATCAGGGCGGTTTAACGGCCTTAGAGGAGCCACGAAACAAGTCGCCGAAATGGATGAACATGTCGCCAAAATTCCGCTGCCGGCGGGTATCGACGGACACGGTGGCGGTCATCCCCGCACGCAAGGTCGGTTCACCCTTATGGGGTTTCAGGCTGATACGCACCGGCAAGCGCTGCACCACTTTCACCCAGTTCCCGGACGCGTTCTGTGGCGGTAGGATCGCGAACTCAGCACCCGTCGCGGGGCTGATGCTGTCCACCACGCCGTCCCAGGTCACATCCGGGTACATATCCAGCACCACTTCCACCTTCTGCCCGACCTCGATATTGGTAAGAGTCGTTTCCTTCAGATTCGCCTCCACCCAGGGTCGGCGTTCGGTCACCAGGGCGAAGATGGGCGTAGCTGCGCGCACCTGCTCGCCCGGTTGCAGGCGGACATTCGCCGCGGTACCACCAATCGGCGCGGTGATGGTGGTGCGTCGCAGATCGAGTGCCACACGGTCACGCAGGGCTTTTTGCTCGCGCACGGAGGGATGCTCATCCGCTAGCAAATCCGGATTACCCTTCAGGGTGGTCAGCACCCTTGTCAGGCGCTGGCGAACGACCTTGATCCGTTCCTGCGCTACCCTGGCGTCGTTCATCGCCTCTTCCAGCTTGGTCGGCGGCGCCACACCGCGCGCGACGAGTTCTTGCTGGCGGTCGGCCTGACGCGACAGATACTCGGCGCGGCTTTCTAGCTCGCCTAGCTCGCTCCGGATTTCGTAATAGGTGGCGCGCGCAGTCTCCACCCCGGTGCGTACCGCCTCCAGCTCGGCTTCTTCTTTTTCCAGGGCTAGGCGAAACGGCTCGGGGTCGATGCGCAGCAACACCGCGCCGGCGAGAACCTGGGCATGATCGCGCACCGCGACCTCGATCACCCTTCCCGAGACTTCGGCGGCAACCTGCACGATATCAGCCTTCACATAGGCGTTCTCGGTGGTGATATACCGCCCACCCATCTGCCAGATAAACGCCGCACCGAGGATAACCACGGCCGGCACACCCACCAGCAACACCAGCCGGAGCACCAGACGTCGCGCCAGACGTATCCGAATCATCGCATCATCCCCTTAGCCGCGAGCGGCATATCTGCCGGGCCGCCGCGGCGCGGTCCCATGGACTGCAGCTGCATTTTAATCCGCTCCATCATGTCTGCCAGTAAATTACGCTCCCCATCGGCCAGGGAGGCCATGACGTCGTCCAGCATATCCTCGGCGATACGACCCATTTCCGCCTGCACCCCGCGCGCCTCGGTGGTGAGATAGAGCCGGTTGACACGCCGGTCAGTAGCATCGGCGCGGCGCTCGACCCAGTTCTTACGCTCCATCCTGTCAATCATGCGCCCCGCTGTCGCTCGTTCCACTTCCAGCATTTCCGCCAGCTCGGTCTGGCTCACCCCGGGACGATGGTGCAGCAGGCTCAGCACCTGCCATTGCGCCCGCGTCAGGCCAATCCGGCGCACACGGCGATCGAACGACGCCCGCATCAACCGCGCAACGTCGGAGATGAGATAGCCGATATATCGCCGGTCCCCCGGCATCGGACCGTCCCGAAGACGGTCTTCAGCCGGCAGGCTTTTGGAGATGGGGTCTTTCGGAGAATGCATGGGTGCCGTGCGGCTGGGGCTGGATTCAAGGGGTCGTCAGAAACTGACACCTAGCTTAATATCGCTCTAGCTATATTCGTCAAGCCTACGAATCCGCTGAGGCCCGTTGTCATCCATGCATAGCTTGCGCCCACTTCATGTCCGATAACATTCCGGACGATTCCCCGCTTGTGACCAGCCTGTCGTTTTCCCGCCGGATCATGATTATGATCGCGGTGGTGATGGGGACTACGCTGTATTCTACCACCCTGCTGGTGGCCTCCGCCATTTTGCCGCAGATGCAAGGTTCTATGGCGGCGACGGCGGACGAAATCGCCTGGACCACCACCTTCAACCTCCTGGCCACCGCCATCGTCACGCCGATGACGGGCTGGCTGACGGCGAGTTTCGGGCGGCGACGGGTAATGCTCTATGGGGTGGGCGGGTTCACCATTGCCACCTATCTGTGCGGGCAGGCGGAATCGCTGGGGATGCTCGTACTGTGGCGGGTGTTGCAGGGCGGCATCGGCGCGCCGCTGACGCCCTTGTCCAACGCGCTGGTACTGGATTGCTTCCCGCGCCGGCAGGCCGGGCTGGTGAGTTCGCTGTTCGGAATGTCGGCGGTGGTGCTGGGACCGGTGATCGGCCCGACCGTCGGCGGTTTCCTGGCTGAGGCCTATAGCTGGCGCTATGCCTTCTACATGATCGTTCCCGCCGGTATGGCCGCTTGGGTGGCGCTGTTCTTCGTTATGCCGAAGGATGAGCCGGGGGCGCAGGTGCGACTAGACTGGACGGGCTTCATCGGGCTTTCGCTGGCGATCGGCGCGTTGCAAATGGTGCTTTCGCGCGGGCAGAAGCTGGACTGGTTCGAATCCCCAGAAATTATCCTGGAATGTTTCATTGCCGCGCTGGCCTTCTACATGTTCGTTGCGCACAGCATGACCGCGAACCGGCCCTTCCTGAACCCCCGCCTACTACTGGACCGCAACTACGCACTGGGACTGATTCTTGTGTTCACCTACGGCATGCTGAACTTCACCCCGCTAGTGCTGCTGCCCGACCTATTGCAGACGCATGTCGGCTTTCCCGACAATATGATCGGTACGATCGTCGGCTTCCGTGGCATCGGCGGCACGATCGGGTTCTTTGCCGCCATGTTCATTGGCCGGCTGGACCCGCGTATCGGGCTGACGATGGGATTTGGTCTGCTGGCGCTGCCCGGCGTGTGGCTGATGAATATCGACCTGAACGTCACCCATCAGGAGCTGCTGATAAACTCCCTGGTACAGGGGATGGCGACTGGCATCGTCTGGGTGCCGCTTTCCGTCATGGCGTTTTCCACCCTGGAGCAGCGCTTCATGGCCGAGGGCATGGCAGTGTTCCACCTGCTGCGCAATCTGGGCTCCAGCCTATTCATTTCGCTGGCCTTCGCGCAGGTGATTCAATCGACCGGAGCCAATTACAGCCGGATGACAGAGATGGTATCTCCCTATAACCGGGCGCTCGATCTGCCCTGGGCGATGGGGGGCTGGACGGTGGAGACTGTGCCGGGGCTGGCGCGGCTGGCCAGGGAGATCAATCGCCAGTCAGCGTTGATCGGGTATCTGAACGCCTTCACGCTGTATACGGTGACAGCGCTGGGGGCGATCCTTATCGTTTGGCTGGTGCCGAAGCGGCCGCGAGCGGCGGTCTGAGGCACAGCTTGCCCGCAGGGCGGTCAACCTATTTCCTGAGCAGGGACGGGTCACGCAAGGTGGTATCCTGGCCTTTCGGCGCCGTGGCGACGGCGTCTTCCAACGTGGCGGTGGCGCGCCATTCGCTGGACGGACGCACCGCGGCCTCGCTGCCGACCTGATCGATGTCCCAGTAGACTTCCAATTCATGCCCGTCCGGGTCGCGGAATTCCACCGCCACCTGACAGCCTGCGCGGCGTCGACCCTCAAAATGCGGGGTGATGCAAAACTTCAGCAGATGCTCGCGGACGCGGAAGACTTCATCGAGGGAACTCACCTCAAAGGCGATGTGGTTCAGGGTACCGCCTTGCAAGGGCGCCTTGTGGCCGCCAAACAGGGCGATACCGTGGTGATCGGTATTGTAGCGAAGGAACACGAGGCCGCCGGGGCGCTGATTCTCGCCCATGCTTTCGGTAACGGAAAGGCCCAGAACTTCCGTGTAGAACTGGGTGGACCGTTCGATGTCGGTAACATTCACCCCGACATGGCCGATCTTGCTGATGCGGAACGGCGTGCCTTCGGGGCGCTGCATGGCGTTTATTTTCTCGACATCCATAACTGTGCCTCCCGTTCTTCGTTCAGGCTGGCCCGACGCGCAGCCTCGTACCTGTATTGGATCCCAGTTCGTTGCGCAACGCCGAAAGCAGCGCGCCGATGGAGGGGTGCATGCGCGCCGAAAGTCCCGCGGCTTCGCGCGCGGGGGTTTGCAATTGCCAGCGGGCGGGACGCAGGGATGCATCGACCGCCGCCACATGATACCGCGCGCCATTCATGTTCAGCGCAATCCCATCGGCTTCCGCCACCAGTTTCCCCTGCACCCCCCATAAGGAGAGGCAGTCGAGCAGCAGGGATAGGGTCTCCGCCTGCGTCACAGCAGCGGTTCGTCGATCAGCTCGGCGGCGATCTTGCGCTTCAGAAACTGGCCGTCGCCGACCGCACCAGTAAATTTTCCGTCTTCCAGCATGATCTTGCCGCGGAGGATGGTCATGCACGGCCAGGCATGCGCCTGATGGCCTTCCCAGGGAGTGTAGTCGGCCTCGTGCAAATCGGCGGCGCGGATGACGCGGGCGAGGGCGGAATCGAGGACGCAGATATCGGCATCCGACCCCGCTGCGATGGCACCCTTGCGCGGGTATAGGCCCATGATCTTGGCCGCGTTGGTGGAGACGAGATCGACGAAGCGGGCGAGGGAATAGCCGCGTTCCACAACCATCTTGGAATACATCAGCGCGACACGAGGTTCGACGCCGGCATTGCCGCCGGTGGTATCGTCGATCTTGCTGCCCTGCGTCTTAGTGGCCAGGGTGCAGCAGATTTCGTCGGTGGCGACGCAGTTGATCGTGCCATCCAAGGTACCGGCCCAAAGCGCAGCCTGATCCTCCGGTTCCTTCAGCGAGGGATAGGTGTGATAGATCTGACCGTTCTGCCGCTTATAGTCCTGCTTATTGTAAAGCATATACTGATGCAGCGTTTCGCCATAGATCGGCACGCCGCGCTGCCGGGCTTCGCGAATGGCCTGCACGCCGGTGGCAGCGGAGACATGCATCATATAGAGCGCGGTACCAGGAACTTTCTCGGCGAGGCGCATGACGCGGCGAAAAGAAATGTCCTCGGACAGCGTATTGTGGACTTCCGCCATGTTGTGGAATGCCGTCCGGCCTTCGCGGATCAATTTTCCGTACATGTGCATGACAATGTCGTTGTCTTCCGAATGGATGACGCCGAGGCCACGGTTCTTTGCCAGCACCTGGAATATTTCCCAGATATCGCCGAAATCCACCATGCGGCCCTTGCGCGAAGGCGTAATGTCGGTGGTGAAGATTTTCACGGTGGGATAGCCAGCCTGGATCGCCTCGCCGATCTGCGGCGGCAGGCCGACCGGAAGATCGCCCTCCACCATAATGTGATAGGCGTAGTCAGTAGCGCAGTGGCCCTTCCAGTCCTGCTCACGCAGAGCGAGGGCCTGTTCCACGGTGGGCGCCTGGTTGGCGCGGGCGAAGTCGATCATCGTCGTGGTGCCGCCCCAGATCGCGGCCTGGCTGACTACGTCGGGCGGGGCGGTGAGGCCGGTACTGCCATCCGGGTTGGGCAAATGCCATTTGCAGTGCACGTGCGGGTCGATGCCGCCGGGCATCACGATCTTGCCGGTGGCATCCACCACACGCGCGGCCTGGAGGGCGCCTTGGTGGGCAACGGCGACGATTTTCTCTCCGGCGATGGCAACATCGTAGGCGCCGGTGCCTTGCGGTGTGACGACACGGTCGCCGCGTATGATCAGGTCGATCATTCTTCTCGCTCCCCTGACAGGTTCTGTTGCCGCATGCTCCCGCGATCCAAGGGGAAGGGCAAGGGCTGCTTGCGTGCGCTTGGCATGCGGCGGCAGATCGCTGCATGCAGACCCAGGTTCGATATCGTCATCATTGGCGCGGGCATCGCAGGGGCCAGCGCGGCGGCGCATCTGGCAGAGCATCGGCACGTGGCGTTGCTGGAGGCGGAGGAGGTGGCGGGCTATCATTCCACCGGCCGCTTCGCCGCGTTGTGGATTCTCAATTATGACCTGCCGGAATTTGGTGATTGGCTTCGCGCTCGGGGTTGAGGTGCTGGGGCGGAATACCGGAGCAGCGGAATCTGTGGTGGGAGCGATAGATCCCGGGCGGTTTGGAGCCGGATAAGATGCTACTCGGTTTCTAATAACTACCGCTGCACCAACTCCACCATGATTCCCTCCGGCCCGCGCACGAAGGCCAAGTAAAGCCCCGGGCTACGCATCACCGGGCCGACCGCGATTTCCGCGCCCTTGGCCCGCAAATCCACCACTGCCTCGTCCAGATTCGGCACCGTGAAGCCGAAATGTTCCAGGCCGTAATAGGGAAAAGGCGGTGCGTAGGCCATCTTATCAGTCGGATGCTTCGGTGCCACCAGAACGGTCTGACCGCCAACTTTCATCCTCACCCGCATCTGGCCGGGATAAAGCGTGCCGGGCGGGTAGATATCGCGTCTTACCTCCGCTCCGAACATTTTTTCGAAGTAAGTTCCCATCGCGTCCGGGTCGCAGCTCCGCAGATGGATGTGGTCGAATTTGTAATCTGGCATGTTACTCTCCCTCAAACCACCTGGTTGGCGGGCCTCTCGCCGCGTAGCACTGCCTGGACGCCATCCAGCGCTAGGTCGCCCATGGCGTCGCGGGTTTCCTTGGTGGCACTGCCGAGATGCGGCAGCAGAGCGACGTTTTCCAGGCGCGGATATTCGGGATTCAGGTTTGGCTCGCCATCATACACATCGAGGCCGGCATGCGCGATGTGCCCCGAACGCAGCGCGGCGATGAAGGCCGCGTCATCAATGATGGAGCCTCGCGCTGTGTTCACCACCACCGCACCTTTCGGTAGGCGCGCGATGCGCGCCACGTTCAGCCAGTGCCTTGTCGCGTCACCGCCGGGGGCGTGCAGGGAAAGCACGTCGCAGATGGGCAGGAAGGTTTCGTCGGTGGGATGAAAAATGGCGCCAGCCTCCAGTTCCGAGGCGAGACGCGCGCGGTTGCGATAGTGAACCTCCATGCGAAAGCCGCGGGCCATCCGCGCGAGTTCACGCCCGATCCGGCCCATACCGAAGATACCCAGTCGGCGGCCCGAGATTTGCGTGCCGATCAGTTGCAGGGGCTCCCAGCCTTTCCAGGCGCCGGAGCGCATCAGGCGTTCACCCTCTGCCGCGCGGCGGGCGGCCATCAGAATCAGCAGCATCGCCGTTTCCGCTGTGGCGACGGAAAGCACGTCGGGCGTGTTGATCACGACGAGGCCGCGCGCCCTGGCGGCCTGCAGGTCGATATGGTCGGTGCCGGCGGAGAAGGTAGCGAGGACGCGCACGCTGGCGGGCAGCGCGTCGATCGTGGCCTTATCCATGCGATCGGTGGAGGAGCAGAGGATGGCGGCGGCGCCCTCTGCGGCGCGGACGATGGAGGCACTAGTTGGCACGCTGTCCTCGGTGTTCAGGTGCGCCCGAAAATCGCGCGCGGCGCGGGCTTCCACGTTGGGGGGCAGGCGGCGGGTGAGTAGCAAAGTGGGCTTCTCCATGCGCGCAACTATGGCGTCGGGCGCGCAGTTGCGAAAGGGCGGCGAGCGCGGCAGGTTGGGCGGATGCGCCCCAACATGACCCCCGATATCGACCTTGCCCAACGCCTGTTCGATGCGTTGCGGGAAAAAACCTTCGATGGCGTCGGCATCACACGCGAGGCCTATGGCGCGCGCGAGCAAATCGCGCACGACCTGGTGCGCGCGGAGGCGGAAGCGATCGGGCTGGAATGCAAGGTGGACCATGCGGGCAACCTGACCATGACCCTACCGGGCGCGGATCGAGTGGCGAAGCAGGTGGTGCTGGGCAGCCATTTGGACTCCGTGCCGCAAGGCGGAAATTACGATGGCGCGGCAGGGGTAATAGCAGGTCTGGCGAGTGTCGCGGGGATGCAGCGTGCCGGCTTCGTCCCAGCGCGGACTATCACCGTGATTGCCGTCCGCGCGGAGGAGGCAGGGGCGTGGTTTCCGACATCCTATCCGGGCAGCAAGGCAGCGTTAGGCGCCTTGGGGGCGGAGGCGCTGGCGCTGCGGCGGCTGGATAGCGGGCGCACGTTGGAAGAGCATATGCGCGAGGCGGGATTCGACCCGGATGCGGTGCGCGCGGGAAAGCGGACCATGGAGCCAGATGATGTCGCGGCCTATCTGGAACTGCATATCGAGCAGGGGCCGGTGTTGGACGCGGAGCAAATTCCGATCGGCATCGTCACCGGCATTCCTGGCTCGCGCCGGCTACGCAACGCGCGGGTATTGGGTGAGTATAATCATTCCGGCACCACGCCGCGCCGGTATCGGGCCGATGCGGCGATAGCGCTGGCCGAATTCTCTCACCTGCTGGACGAGTACTGGGCCGTAATGGAATCCGAGGGGCATGCGCTGGTCGTAACGTTCTGCGTGCTGGGCACGACAGCGGAGGCTGGCTTCACCAAGATCGCCGGGGAGGCACGATTCCAACTGGATGTACGCAGCGTCGATCCGGCCAGCGTCGATGCGTTATATGCTGAACTGCACCGGCAGGTGGCACGTATCGCGGCGCGGCGTCGTGTGAGGTTCGAGCTGGGCTTGGAAGCTGGCAGCCAGGCGGCTTTGATGGATGCTGCCGTGCAGGATGGGTTGGCACGCGCGGCACAGGTACTGGGAGTTCCGTATATCCGCATGGCCTCCGGCGCCGGGCACGACGCGGCGGCATTCGCGCAGGCGGGGATTCCGTCTGGCATGATCTTCGTGCGCAACCAAAATGGCAGCCATAATCCGCATGAGGCGATGCGGATGGAGGATTTCGCAGCCGCCACCGCCGTGATGCAGCGCTGGGCCGCCGATCTGACGGGTTAAGACAGCACCGGCCGTCGTTTCCGCCAATTCATCGCACGCTCATAAGCGTGCGCGGCACGAAACACCGTTGGTTCGCCGAACGGTTTGCCTGCAAGCTGCATTGCTACCGGCAGCCCGCCCGCGCCGAACCCGGTGCATACGCTAATGGCGGGTTGGCCAGTGACGTTGAACGGCATGGTGAAATTGGGCTTTTCCATGCTGGTCCAGTTGCCGAGCGCCTCGATCAAGGGAGCCTCGCCGGGGGCGGCGGCGCAAACGAGAATGTCGAAATCCGCCATCATCGCCGCCATTTCCTGGCACAGCACGCGGCGGCGGCGTTGTGCCTGGACGATGTCGGCGCCGCTGATGATCGCCGCGGCCGCCATACGGGAGCGGAACATATCCGCATAATCCGTGAAACGCTCGCGCAGCCAGGGCAGGTGCAAGGTCAGTGCTTCCGTCAGCATCAGTAGGTAGCCCGGCGCGTTGTAGTCGGCAAGAGAGGACAGCGTGACATCGCGCACCTCCGCACCCTCGGACCGGTAGAAATCCAGAGCCCCGTCGATACCCGCGCGTGTGGCGGCGGAGACCGGATAGTCGGTTTCGAAAAAATGCCGGATGACGCCGATACGCAAGCCCTTGGCGCCCTTGTTCAGTTCGGCGCGGAAATCGGCGACCGGGCGGTTGGCGCTGGCCGGGTCGCCTGGGTCGTACCCGGCCATAGCTTGCAGCAAAATAGCACAGTCCTCCACCGTCCAGGCCATCGGGCCGGTATGGTCGAGCGTATAGGCCAGTGGCAGCACGCCGGCACGCGAGCACAAGCCATAAGTGGGCTTAATGCCCGCGATACCGCACAGCGCCGCCGGGCCGCGGATGGAGCCACCGGTATCGGACCCCGTCCCACCCAGGATCAGACCACCGGCGACCGCGGCGCCTGTACCGGAGGATGAGCCGGCAGTGAAATGATCTGTATTCCAGGGATTGCGCGCGGGCGGCCATGGCAGGTCGAAGGAGGGGCCGCCGAGGGCAAATTCGTGCGTTGTCAGTTTGCCCAACATAACGGAGCCAGCCTCGGCCCAGCGGCGGACGGTGAAGGCATCTTGCGTGGGGACGTTGTGTTCCAGCAGCTTAGAATGGCCGGTCGTGCGGATATTGGCGGTGTTGTAGATGTCCTTGTGCGCGATCGGGATACCATCGAGCAGGCCACGCAGCGTACCGGCCATCTGGCGGGACTCGGCAGCGCGGGCATCAGCCACGGCACGTTCTTCCGTGACTAACAGAAAGGCGTGCAGTTGCGGGTTCAGCACCTTGATACGGTCCAGGTGGAAAGAGGTGAGCTCCACCGGCGAGAGATGCCGGGCGGCAATCTGGCGGGCGGCATCGGAAATAGTTAAAATATCTGTCATCACACCTGATCCGGGCGGAACATGACGGCGGGTTCAGCCTCGCGTGGTAGCGGTTTGTTCACGCGGTCTATCATCTCCTGGATGATGGCGACGCCGAGTGGCAGGGATTGCATCTGCGCCACAGTCAGGCGCAGGCCAGTGCGGGCGAGGATGGCGGCGAGATCGGTTTCGGTGGGAAGCATGGTAAACCCCCGTTGTTAGAAATTTCAGGCGACGTTAGAGCCATTGCCCAAAGCCGACCCGCCTTGCAAAATTAAGTGCCACCCAGCCGGCGACGATAGAGCGCGAGAAGCCGTTCCCAATGCCGTTCGGCACTGGCCTTGTGGTAAATTTTGCGTTGCGGAAAGGCAAATCCGTGATGCGCGGTGGGATACATTTCCAGCTCGCCCGCCGCGCCGGATGCCTTGAACAGTCTGTGCAGTTCCTCGACCATCGGTAGCGGCGCCAGATGGTCATGCTCGGCGCAGCCGATATAGAGCTCGCCCTTAACTTTGGCGAAGGAGAGATGCGGGCTTTCCTTCGCGTCGCTTACCAGCCAGGTGCCGTAAAAAGATGCGGCGGCGGCGATGCGGTCCCGATAGCGCGCGGCGGCGGCAAGCGAGTAGGGACCGGACATGCAATAGCCATGCGTACCCACGGGACTGCCATGGCGCGCATCTTTTTGCGTGTCGCAGAAGGAAATCATCGTACCGATATCATCCAGCACCGGCGGGATAGTCATTTTTGTGCGCACGGCGCGCATACGGTCACGCTCAGCGCTCCCTTCCTCCAGTACGTCCGGGCCGTAGATCGTGTCGCGGCCAGCGCGATAATAAAGATTAGGCAGCAGAACGTAATAACCGACCGTGGCGACGCGACGGGCCATGTCACGCAGTTCCTCGCGGATGCCCGGCGCGTCCATCAGCATAAGCACCGGCGGGAACGGGCCGCCGCGTTCGGGGCGCGTGATGAAGGTTTCCATCGCACCATCCCGAGTTTGGATATCGATGCTTTCCTCGATCATGGACGCCCCCCCACATTTACGAAAGATAAGACCGCAGAGCCAGCACTAGGGCAAGTGCAGCGCGGTGGCCACCACTGGAGCGGCAGCCTCGGACATTCTTCTCCCATTATGGCCGACGCCGGGAACGTCGATAACCCGCCAGGCGCATGCTGTTCCCAGTGCTGCCGCGGCTTCATGGCCCAACTGGACGTAGCTGTGCGCACGATGCCAGCGCGTGGGGCCCTGGCGCATGGAGCGTGGGCCTTTCGGAAAGAATTTTCCAGTCGTCCTTGTGTCCTCGGTACCCGCCATCACGATGAGCGGAAATTCAAGAAACCCACGCAGGCCGGGGGAATTGAGTTCGGTTTCACCGAGGCCAAACGGCCAGGGAATTTCGAGATCCGGCATCGCATAGGTACCCGCATTGGCGCTGATGGCAACCGCCACCCGTTCCCGATAGCCGAAGGACAGCATGCGGTGCACGAACTGCCCACCAGCCGAATGGCCGAACATGCCGTATCGCACGCACGTGGTGACGCCTTGGGCGCGCATCGCGTCGAACAGGCGCGGAACGATGCCGAAAGACCATTGTTCGCGCGGGTTCGCCGTGCCCTCCGCATCGTGCAGATTGCCAAAATTATACCAGAGATATTCCGGGAAATTTTCCTCAGAGAATTCAATGGAAACGGCGAGGATACCGGTTTTCTTCGAGTGCGCACCCCAGTAATCACGATAATCCCGGCCATTACGGGCAACGCCGTGATGGACAAACAATACCGGCGTATCGGGAGAGACATCGAGCGGGCAGGCGCTGTAAAGACGGAGCGTGCGCGCCGGAAATACCGGATCAGCGTAATCGACGCAGTTGTCGCCGGGATGGGCTATAAGTGCCGACAGGTCGGTCACAGGCGATCGCCGTTACAGTGTCCTGTGACAGCTGATCCAGGACGGCTCAACGTGCCTTCGCCACCGCCCGCTTGACCGTCACGCCCACCAGATGCGCGCGATAGACAGCACTGGCATGGATATCGGCGTTCATATCGTCAGGGGATTGTCGGATACCGTTCATCGCATTTGTGGAGAAATTCGCCGACAATGCCTGCTCGGCAGCGGAGTGACGGTAAACACCCCCCTGACCCGCCCCAGTGATGGCCACGCGCACCCCAGCGGCAGCCAATTTCGCCACGAAGGCACCGACGATGGCATAGCGTGAGGCAGGGTTGCGGAATTTCTCATAGGCCGCTTTTTCCGGAATCGGAAACTCAACGCTGATAATGATCTCATCCGGTTGCAGCGCCGTCGTGAACATACCCTGAAAGAATTTATCGGCGGAGATGGAACGACGGTTAGTACTGATCGTTGCGCCCAGCGCCAGCACGGCGGCGGGGTAACAAGCGGCGGGGTCGTTGTTCGCCAAGCTGCCGCCAATGGTACCACGATGGCGCACTTGAATATCGCCGATGCCGCCTGCCAGATCAGCCAAGGCCGGGATCTTAGACCGCACATCGGTCGATGCCGCGACCGTCGCATGAGTTGTCATTGCGCCAATGCTGACGGTGTTGCTAGTCACTTTGATGCTGGACAGTCCCAACTTGGACAAGTCGACCACAGCAGAGGGTTTATTCAGTCTATGTTTGAGAACCGGAATTAATGTCATGCCACCGGCCAGTGCTTTCGCATCCGCCGCCGCCAGGGCCGTCACCGCATCGGCGACGCTGCTGGGTTTCTGGTAGGAAAAATCATACATATTCGTTCTCCCTCACGCCTTGCCGTTGATGATCGACCAGACCTTCTCCGACGTCGCCGGCATGTTCATATGCCGCACATCGAAATCCTTCAGCGCGTCCAGGATGGCACCAATCACCGCGGGCGGGCTTCCGATGGCACCGACTTCTCCACAGCCCTTTACCCCGAGTGGGTTATGGGTACAGAGAGTTATTTCCGTGCCGACTTTGATGTTCGGCAGATTATCCGCACGCGGCATCGTGTAGTCCATCATCGACCCCGACAGCAATTGGCCTTCAGAGTTGTAGACGGCATTTTCCAATAATGCCTGGCCGATACCCTGCGCCACGCCGCCCTGAATCTGACCCTCCACGATCATCGGGTTTATTACTCGCCCGACATCATCGACGGCGGTAAAATTCACCACCGAGGTGACTCCGGTATCAGGATCAATTTCCACCTCGCAGACATGGCAACCGCCAGGAAAAGTAAAGTTTTTAGGATCGTAGAATGCGGTCTCATCGAGACCCGGCTCGATCTCGTCGATTGGGTAGTTGTGTGGCACATAGGCGGTGAGCGCGATCTCGCTCAGGGTCTTTACTTTGTCGGTGCCGGAGACGGTAAATTTTCCTTCTTTGAACTCAATATCATCGACGGAGGCTTCCATAAGATGGGCGGCGATCTTCTTGCCCTTGGCGATGATTTTATCCATTGCCTTGACCATCGCGGAACCGCCAACAGCGATCGAACGGCTACCATAGGTGCCCATACCGAAAGGAATTTTTGCCGTGTCGCCATGCACAATGTCCACTTGCGACAGCGGCACGCCGAGCTGTTCGACAACAAGCTGAGCGAGCGTGGTCTCATGGCCCTGGCCGTGGCTATGCGTACCGGTAAGCACCGTCACGCTCCCAGTTGGATGCACACGGATCGTGCCAACTTCATAAAGTCCGGCACGCGCGCCGAGCGAACCGACCACGGCCGAGGGCGCGATGCCGCAAGCTTCGATATAGGTGGAAATGCCGATACCACGTAGCTTGCCACGCGATTGCGCCTCCTTCCGCCGCGCCTCGAATCCGACCCAGCCTGATTCCGCCAGCGCGCCGTTCAACGTCGCGAAATAATCACCACTGTCATACTGCAATGCTACTGGGGTCTGGTACGGAAACGCGTTCGACAGAATGAAATTGCGGCGGCGGATTTCGACACGATCGATGCCCGTGTCGTGCGCGATCGCGTCCACCAGCCGTTCGAGCAGGAACGTCGCCTCCGGTCGACCCGCGCCGCGATAGGCGTCCACTGGCACGGTGTTGGTAAACACCGCCTTCACTTCCACATAGATCACCGGGGTCTTATAAACGCCGGCCAGCAGGGTGGCATACAAATAGGTCGGGATGGCGGGTGCGAAGGTGGACAGATAGGCACCCATATTTGCCAGGGTATGCACCTTCAGCGCCAAGAAGTTGCCATCCTTGTCGATCGCCATTTCCGCCACGCTCTCATGGTCGCGGCCGTGCGCATCCGACATGAAACTTTCAGTACGATCAGCGGTCCATTTCACCGGACGCTTCACCTTGCCAGCGGCCCAGGTAACGATTGCTTCTTCCGCGTAATGGTAAATTTTCGATCCGAAGCCGCCACCCACATCCGGTGCCACCACACGCAGCTTAGATTCCGGGATATGCAGCACAAAAGCACCCATCAGCAGGCGGATTACATGCGGATTTTGGCTAGTGGTATAAAGCGTGTAATCACCCGAAGCGGCATCGTAGTCACCCACCGCCGCGCGCGGTTCCATCGCATTCGGGATCAGGCGGTTGTTTTGCAAATCGATCCGCACGACCTTGTGAGCCATCGCGAACGCCGCCGCCGTCGCCTCTTTGTCGCCCAGATGCCAGTCGTAGCAGAGATTACCCACCACGCCATCATGCACTTCGGAGGCTCCCGCCTTCAGCGCTTCCTGCATATGCGCCACCACCGGCAGGTCAGAGAGATCGATCACCAACTTCTCCGCCGCATCCTTCGCCGCCTGCTTGCTGTCGGCGATTACAACTGCGATGGGGTCGCCGACATGACGGACTTTGCCTTGTGCCAGCACCGGATGTGGCGGTTCCGCCATCGGTGAGCCGTCCTTGTTGTGGATTTGCCAGCCGCAGGGCAGTCCGCCGATTTCGTCCTTGGCAAAATCTGCCCCCGTAAACACTGCCACCACGCCGCGCGCGACGGACGCGGCGGATGTGTCGATGCGATCAATGCGAGCATGCGCGACGTCGGATCGCTTGATATACGCATAGAGCTGGCCCGGACGGTTGATATCATCCGTATAGTTCCCGCGCCCGCTCAGAAAACGAAAATCTTCCTTGCGCTTGACCGAGGCGCCAATGCCTTCGAAACCCATGTTATCGGTCCCCTTGGGGGCGGCCTGACGAGCAGCCGGCCGCGCCGTTTATACCACGAAGATGTTTTATTCGGCCGCCATGGCTGGCATCGGCTTGCCGTGGATCAACGGCCAGGCGGCGGCGATCGCCTTGACGATGTTGTGATAGCCGGTGCAGCGACAGAGATTGCCTTCCAGCCCTTCGCGGATCTGTATTTCCGTCATGCCCTCGGGATGTAATTTTACGAGATCAACAGCCGCCATTACCATGCCCGGCGTGCAAAAACCGCATTGCAGGGCGTGATGTTCACGGAACATTTCCTGCATCGGGTGCAAGGTGCCATCCGCGGCCGCCAGACCCTCGATGGTCGTCACCGCGGCGCCGTCGGCCTGCACGGCCAGCATGGTGCAGGATTTAACTGATGTACCATCAACATGCACCACGCAGGCGCCGCACTGGCTGGTGTCGCACCCGATATGGGTACCGGTCAGTCCCAATTTTTCGCGTAGCAATTCCACCAGCAGGGTGCGGGCTTCCACCGTGACGCTCTGCTGCTTGCCGTTCACCGTCAGGTTGACTTGAGGCATTGCAATCCCCTCTTGATTATCCACGCATGATCAACTGTTGGGCCGTCCGGCTGGCCTTTCAGTCCGCCCTTCCGCCGGGACGGAGTGTGGTCACGCGGACAATCATCGGTCAAGCGCTGGATCGCAGCGTTTACGGCGTCGCCCGTACAATATCGGTACCAATATTTTCCCCGGGCCCGTGCGTCAGATGGCAAGCAGATACCTGACCGGGCGCGACCTCACGCAAGGCAGGTTCCTCCGTTCGGCAGCGATCGAACGCGAACGGGCAGCGTGTGTGGAACCGGCAGCCCGATGGCGGATTGATCGGGCTCGGAACGTCGCCGGTCAGAATGATGCGCTGGCGCTTGACCGTCGGATCCGGCACCGGCACCGCGGACAGCAGCGCTCGAGTATAGGGGTGGTGGGAACGGGCGAACAAGGTCTGCCGGTCCGCCAGTTCAACGATCTTGCCCAGATACATCACGGCCACGCGATGCGTGATGTGCTCCACGATCGCGAGGTCGTGGCTGATGAACAGCAACGCCATCCCCAGATCATCCTGCAAATCCGACATCAGATTGACGATCTGTGCCTTTACCGAGACATCCAGCGCGGAAACCGCCTCGTCGCAAATGATGATATCGGGGTCTGGTGCCAGGGCACGAGCGATGCCAATGCGCTGGCGTTGACCGCCAGAGAATTCGTGCGGATGGCGACGCATGGAATCGCGCGGCAGGCGTACCTTGTCCATCAGCAGCGCCACGCGATCATCCAAATCGGAACCTCCACCGGCCAAGCCGAAATTGGTCAGCGGCTCGGCCAGGATATCACGCACACGCATGCGTGGATTGAGCGAGGAGAATGGATCCTGGAAGATCACCTGCATGCGCCGGCGCAGCGGGCGTAGCTGGCTAGAGGGGAGATTATCGATACGCTGGCCGTCTAGACGCACTTCGCCGGCGGTGGGGTCGATCAGGCGCAACAGTGCGCGGCCGACGGTAGATTTACCACAGCCGGATTCACCGACAAGGGAGAGTGTCTCACCCTTACTGATGGTGAAATCGACGCCGTCCACGGCAGAGACGTGCCCGGTGACGCCACCGAAGAACCCACCATACAGTGGAAAGTATTTTTTCAACCCGCTGACAGCCAGCAGAGGAGGAGCGGCGTTCATGCGGCCACCTGACGTTCGGCGTAATGGCAGGCTACCAGATGGCCGGGCGCTTTTATCTCAATCGCGGGGGCGACGGCACGGCATATATTCGTCGCCATCTCGCAACGCCCCGCGAAGGCACAGCCTAAAATTTTTTCCCGTAGGCTGGGCACCAGGCCGGGAATCTCCGCCAGCTTGCTGCGTCCACCTTCCACCAGGGAAGACCCTAGCTTCGGCACCGCACCGATCAGCCCACGCGTATAAGGATGGCGCGGGTTGGCGTAGATGTCCTCCACCGTGCCTTCCTCCACCTTGCGCCCAGCATACATCACCACCACGCGCTGGGCCATTTCGGCGACCACGCCCAGATCATGCGTGATCAGCATGATGGCGGAGCCGAGGCGGGTTTTCAGGTCGCGCATCAGATCGAGAATCTGTGCCTGGATGGTGACGTCCAGCGCCGTGGTAGGTTCATCGGCGATCAGCAGCTTCGGATTGCAGGCCAATGCCATGGCAATCATCACGCGCTGGCGCATGCCACCGGAAAGCTGATGCGGATACTCCCGCACTCGACGCCCTGGTGCCGGAATGCCCACTAAAGTGAGCATCTCTACGGCTCTTTCTTCCGCCTCCTTGGCGTTCATGCCCTGATGGAGTTGAAACGTTTCCCCGATCTGCCGGCCGACGGTCAGGACAGGATTCAGGCTGGTCATCGGTTCCTGGAAAATCATGGAGATGGAGTTGCCACGGATTTGGCGCATCTCCGTCTCGGTTTTTTCCAGCAGGTTTTCGCCCAGAAAACGGATGGAGCCGGCAATTTTACCGGGTGGTTCCTGGATCAGGCGCAGGATCGACATGGATGTCACGGATTTTCCACAGCCGGATTCACCGACGATGGCCAATGTTTCGCCGCCCTGGATGTGGAAAGAGAGACCCTCCACCGCGCGCACCACGCCATCGAGCGTGCCGAAATGGGTTTGCAGGTTTTCCACCTGTAGCAACGGTATATTCATCTGCGACATCAATTAAATTCGTTTCGCCAACCGCGGATCCAGCGCATCGCGCAACCCGTCACCCAATAAATTCACCGCCAGCACGGTGAGCGAAAGAAAGATCGCCGGGAAGAAAACGATATAAGGCTTTACCTGCCACAATGCGCGGCCCTCGGCCATGATATTGCCCCAGCTCGGGATGGTCGGCGGCGTGCCCGCGCCGATGAAAGAGAGAATGGCCTCCGCGATCATCGCCGAGGCGCAGATGAAAGTTGCCTGCACCGTCAGCGGGGCCAGAGTATTGGGCAGGATATGACGGATGATGATCATTGGTACACGCGTGCCGGAAGCTATAGCGGCTTCAACATAAGGCTGCTCGCGTAGGGACAGCACCACCCCGCGCACTAGGCGCGAGACGCGGGGAATTTCCGCAATGGTGATGGAGATGATGACGTTGCGCACGGAACCGCGCGTCAGTGCCATCAGCGCGATGGCCAGCAGGATCGGCGGGATGGACATCATGCCATCCATGACCCGCATGATGACGGCATCGGCCACCCGCACGAAGCCGGACACCAGCCCGATCGTCATGCCGATCACCGCCGCCAGCATGGCGACGGAAAATCCGACCAGCAGCGACACCCGCGTGCCATACATCACGCGCGAATACACATCGCGACCGAGCATATCGGTGCCGAACCAGTAGAGCGCCGACGGCTCCCGCGTGCGCTTCGATGGTGCCAGCGCAGTGGGGTCCACTGTAAACAAATAGGGTGCGAAAAGCGCGATCAGCAGCATCGCGGTCACTAAGCCCCCCCCCAGGACAATGGTCGGATGGCGGCGGGTAAATGTACGAACGATGCCGCGCTGCTTCACGGGCGGCAGCAGATCGACCAGGTCGGGCGCGGCCGTCATGCCCTCTGGCAACGTAGGAGCGGCTCCGCCGTGACCTAGTATAGCAAAAGCGGCTCCGCCACCGGCTGGGGGAATGGTGGTGCTCAATACCGAATCCTCGGGTCAAACAGGGTATAGAGCAGGTCGACCAACAGGTTCACCGCGACATAGATAAAGCTGAACAGCAGCACCACGCCCTGGATTACCGGATAATCCCGACGCAGGATGGCATCTACGGTCAGCCTTCCCAAACCCGGGATGGCGAACACGCTTTCGGTGACCACCGCGCCACCGATCAGGGCGGCGAAGCCGATGCCAACAATGGTGACGATCGGCACCGCCGCGTTCTTAAGCGCATGCACGAACAGCATGGCACGCTGGCCGACGCCCTTCGCCTTGGCCGTGCGGATATAATCCTGGCTAAGGACCTCCAACATGGTGGCGCGCGTGATGCGTGCGATCAGGGCGATGTAGACACCGCCTAGCGCGACGGATGGCAGTACCAGATTGCGCATCCATGGCCAAAGGCCCCGATCAAGCGGCGTATAGCCCTGCACCGGTAGGATTTCCAACTGCAGGGCAAAGACAAAAGCAAGTAAGTAACCAACCACGAATACCGGCACTGAGAAGCCGAGCACCGCCATCATCATCACCAGCCGGTCGATGGCAGAACCGTGTTTCCAGGCCGCGATCACACCTGCGGGAATCGCCACGCTGAGCGCAAGGACGAGGGTTAAAACCATCAGAGACAAGGTTGGCTCCACCCGCTGCTTAATCATATGCGTCACCGGCAGGTTGGTAAAAATCGATTTGCCGAGGTCGCCGCTCAGCACATCCCCAAGCCATCCGAAGAAGCGGATGAGAAAGGGTCGGTCCAGTCCAAGAGAAGCGCGGATACGATCCACGTCCGCCGGCGACGCCTGGTCACCCGCGATAATCGCCGCCGGGTCGCCGGGCGCGATATAGAGTAGACTGAACACGAACAATGCCACGAACAGCATAACGGGCACGGTCGCCAGAACCCGGCGGACGAGATAGGCAAACATGTCAGACCTTCTTCACATCCCACACGATGGGGAAGGGCGCTTTCGTCACGCCACGCAGCTCAGCGCGCCATGCCTGGTACATCTGAAAGAACCCGGTAGGCACATAGGTCACATCGTCCATCGCCGCCTGGTTCAGTTCGGCAATCACCTTCTTCTCTGTGGCGAGGTCGGATGCGTCATACCATTCGCCAATCTTCGCTTGCACGGCGTCCGATTTGGGCCAGCCGAACCAGGCGCCGGGGCCGGAATTGATGGCGATATTAGGAGCAGGATTCACGCAGTCCGCGCCGGCATGCCAAGTGTGGAAAATATGCCAGCCACCTTGGCCAGGCGGTTCTTTCTTAGCGCGCCGCTGGCCCACCGTGCCCCAATCGGTCGCCACGTAATCCACATTCATGCCGAGCTGCTTCAACAGATCAGCGGTGACCAAGCCTTGCGCGTTCAGCACCGCAAGATCGGTGCCCACCAGCACGGTGATCGGCTCGCCCTTGTAGCCGGCCTCAGCAAGAAGTTTCTTCGCGCCCGCCAGGTCGCGCGGCCCTTTCAGCCGGTCCCCACCCGCTTCGGTATAGAGCGCAGTGCCCGGCGTGAAGAAACTTGGCACCGGTTTCCACATCGCATCATCATTGCCCGCCACGGCACGCATGTAGTCGGCCTGATTTAACGCCATCTGAATGGCGCGACGTGCCCGCACATCGTTGAAGGGCGGATGCAAATGGTTGATGCGGAAGGCACCAATATTGCCCAGCGGATCGGCTACGTCCACCGCGATTTGGCGGTTTTTCTTTAGCAACGGAATGATATCGGGGATCGGGGTTTCCCACCAATCGACCTCGCCGCTCTGCAGCGCCGCCGCCGCCGTTGCCGCATCAGGCAGGATGTGCCATTCGACCCGGTCAAAATGCATCCGCTTGCCACCGGCCAGCCAGCTCGCGGGTTCATCGCGCGGCGCGTAATCAGCGAAACGTTCAAACGCGGCGCGAGAGCCAGGGATGAATTCATCTTTCTTAAAGCGCATCGGGCCAGAGCCGATGATCGTATCGATCTGCTTGAACGGATCGGTCTTGGCGATGCGTTCGGGCATGATGAAGGCCATCGGTGTGGAGTTTTTCGCCAAGGCGAACAGCATCTTGGTGAAAGGCTTGTTCAGGCGGTAGCGGAAAGTCCGGTCATCCACCGCTTCCAGCGCATCCATCTGCGATGCAATCAGCAAACCCATCGCATCGCGCTTCATCCAGCGCATGAGGCTCGCCACCACGTCTTTCGCCAGCACCGGCTCGCCATCGTGGAATTTCAGCCCGGCACGGAGTTTGAATGTCCACGTCTTCGCGCCATCCGTCGCCGCATGGCTTTCCACCATCTGCGGCTTCGGTTCCAGATTGGCGTCCACGCCATACAGCGTATCCCAGATCATCAGGGAGGCATTGCGCACTACGTATTGCGTGCCCCAGATCGGATCGAGATTGGCCAGATTGGCCTGCGGCACGAAACGCAGCAGCTTGCTCTTCGCCGCGCCTTGGGCCAGCGCCGGTGTTGCCAGGGCGGGTGTCGCCAGCCCCCCCACCGCCAGTGCCGATGCCCTAAGAAAAGTCCGACGTTTCATGTTGTTCGCTCCCGTTGCCATATTTCTTATCCGAAGCGGGCCGCCCGGTAAGGGGGGGTGCGCCCGCTGATCCATTCAGCGCCTTTCCATGCCGAGACGGTATAATTCAGCTTGCAGCCCAGCATCGGACCGCACCCCACCTCCCCTTAGGCTAATCATAAAAGCATACCCCCGCGGGTAACCCAAGGGAAGATGGGGTGGGGCTGGGGGTGCGGGCCGGTGCCGGGCTACAAACCTGAGACACTGCCGACAATATCCGATAGTTGACCTGCCCCCCAGAATCCTGCGACCAAGAGCTGTGTCCTACCGCCAGAAACATCTGCTCGCGATCGAGGGCCTGGATCCATCGGAAATCGGGCATATGCTCGACCTCGCCGAAAGTTATGTATTGCTTAACCGGTCCGGCAAGACACAGCGCGATCTGTTGCGCGGACGCACCCTGATCAATCTGTTCTTCGAGGATTCGACCCGCACCCGAACCAGTTTCGAACTGGCCGGCAAGCGCTTGGGCGCGGATGTGCTGAACATGTCCGTTTCCACCTCTTCGGTGAATAAAGGCGAAACGTTGCTGGATACGGCGGCGACTCTGAACGCTATGCATTGCGATCTGCTGGTAGTGCGTCACGACCAGTCCGGCGCGCCCAACTTACTGGCGCAGAAGGTGGATGCCGCGGTCATCAACGCCGGGGATGGCACGCATGAACACCCGACCCAAGCGCTGCTGGACGCGCTGACCATACGCCGCCGCAAGGGACGGCTGGAGGGGCTGACGGTGGCGATTTGCGGCGACGTGCTGCATTCGCGGGTCGCGCGGTCGAATATTCATCTGCTTTCCGCCATGGGCTCGCGCGTGCGGGTGATTGGCCCGCCGACCCTGATCCCCGCGGATGTGGCGGCGCTAGGGGTGGAGGTATTTCACGATATGGAAGCGGGGCTGCGCGACGCCGACATCGTCATGATGCTGCGCTTGCAGCGTGAACGCATGACCCGCGGTCTGGTACCGAGCGCGCGGGAGTTCTTTAGATTCTACGGCTTGGACGCCGAAAAATTGGCGCATGCGAAACCGGATGCGCTGGTGATGCATCCGGGGCCGATGAACCGCGGCGTCGAGATCGACAGCGCCATCGCCGACGATCCGGTACGCAGCGTGATCAAGGAACAGGTGGAAATGGGCGTGGCCGTGCGCATGGCCGTATTGGATATCCTTTCACGCGGACCTGGGCGCAATGACATCTGACGCCGCATCGCCTCCGACCTTATTCACCGGGGTCAGGCTGATCGATCCCGCCTCCGGGCTCGATCAGATGGGCGAGTTGCTGGTACACGACGGCGTGATTGTCGATTTCGGACCGGCGCTGGGCCGCCCGGATGGGGTAGCGATCATCCACGAAGATGGCGCGGTGTTGTGCCCTGGCCTGGTGGATATGCGCGTGGCGCTGGGTGAGCCGGGATTCGAATATCGCGAAACCATCGCCTCCGCCGCACAGGCCGCCGCCGCGGGTGGGATTACCACCCTGGCGGCCTTGCCGGATTCCCAACCGGCAATCGACGACCCGGCTCTGGTGGGCATGCTGCGCGCGCGCGGCGCGGCGCTCGGCAGCCTGACCATCCTGCCCTATGGCGCCGTCACGCGCGGCTGCCGGGGAGAGGAATTCGCCGAACTCGGTCTGTTGCGAGAGGCAGGGGCGGTAGCATTTACCGACGGCGCGCAGGCCATTGGCTCCGCACGATTGATGCGGCTTGCACTCTCCTATGCCAAGGGGTTTGGAGTTAAAATCGTTCAACACCCAGAAGAGCCATCGCTTTCTTTAGGTGGTGCCGCAACGGAAGGTGAACTAGCGACCCGGCTTGGCCTGCCTGGCATTCCCGCCGCCGCCGAAGCGATCCTGGTGGCACGTGATATCCGGCTAGCCCGACTTACGGGCGGAGCCGTGCATTTTGCCCATATTTCAACGTCTGAGGCAATTATTTTAATCCGAAACGCGAAGATGGATGGGCTGAATGTCACCTGCGACACCGCCCCGCCCTATTTCGATCTGAATGAGACCGCAATCGGCGAGTTTCGTAGCTACGCCAAACTATCCCCACCGCTGCGTAAGGATGCAGACCGGCAGGCTGTGCTGGCCGGGCTGGCCGATGGCACGATAGATGCCATCGCCTCGGACCACCAGCCCAGAGACGCAGATGACAAGCGCCTACCCTTCGCGCTGGCCTCGCCGGGCGGTTCTGGTCTTGCCACCCTGCTTGCGGTGACATTGGCGCAGGTGCATGGCGGGGCGCTTTCCCTGGCGCAAGCGATTGGCCTGCTCACCATTGGTCCGGCCCGGTTGCTAGATAGCGCGGCCGGAACCCTGGCTAAGGGCGCGCCGGGCGATCTTTGCCTGTTCCATCCCGACCGCATTTGGCAGGTTGAAGCCGGTAGGCTGCCAGGCAAGGCACAGAATACGCCATTTGATGGCCGTGCCCTGGAAGGCCAGGTGCTGGGAACCTGGAAAGCCGGGCGGCGCGTGTTCGGATGAGCACCCCCTTCGCCGCCGCTTTCCTAGCCGTCGCTCTCGGCTATCTGTTGGGGTCGGTGCCATTCGGCCTAATTCTGACGCGAGCCGCCGGGCTGGGCGATATCAGGAAGATCGGTTCCGGTAATATCGGAGCGACGAATGTGCTGCGTACCGGCAACAAGACGCTGGCAGCTGGAACGTTGCTGCTGGACGGGAGCAAGGGGGTCGTAACCGTGCTGCTGGCCGATGGACTGGCCGGGCAAGCGCTCGCGATGCTGGCAGGTTTCGCCTGCGTCCTGGGGCATTTATTTCCTGTCTGGGTAGCATTCCGCGGCGGCAAGGGCGTAGCGACCGGCATCGGGGTCATCCTTGGGGTATCTTGGCCGGTGGGGTTGGGGGTTTGCATGATCTGGCTTGCCATGGCAGGCCTGTTCCGCCGTTCCTCGCTTGCCGCGCTGGCCGGCTTCGCAGTGGCACCGCTGCTCGCCCTGGTGTTTGCAGGTGGCTGGACGGCGCTGTTCACGCTCGTGCTCGCCATACTGGTGATGACCCGACATTACGACAATATCACGCGCCTGCTGGCCGGCACTGAGCCGCGAATGGGCGCGGGAAAATAAACGACTCGGTACTGCGCGACTCGTTGCGACTCCTGCGGGTCGGTGCGGACCGAAAGAATGGGCCCTGTCTCCTTTCGTCGTTTTCTGGCAAGGTCACAGCTCGCTCGCTGCAGCCTTGGCGGCGCTTCCCTCCCTATCGCAGGCGGGCGGGAGCAAGCACCGGTAGTGCCGACGGTAGCGGTTGACGATCTAATGCGGCGCTGCCAGTTCTCTGCCTCCGCCGTGGTGGCGGCGCCACTCGAACCGGAGATCGTCGGCCGCATGGAAATGCTGGCCGGCAACCGGGTCGCGTGGCTCGATTGAGACGGGACTCGGATCGGAACCCACGCCATCATGACTAATGTCGTCGTCGTAGAATCGCCTGCCAAGGCTAAGACAATCAACAAATACCTTGGCAAGGACTTTACCGTCCTGGCCAGCTTCGGGCATGTGCGTGACCTGCCGCCGAAGGAAGGGTCGGTGCGCCCGGAGCAGCATTTCGCCATGGATTGGGAATCTGATGCGCGCGGCGAGCGCCAGGTTTCCGCCATCGCCAAAGCGCTGAAGGGTGCGCGGACACTCTATCTGGCAACCGATCCGGACCGCGAGGGAGAGGCAATTTCCTGGCATGTGCGGGCTATGCTCGAGCAGAAAAACGCCCTGAAGGGCGTCGATGTGCAGCGCGTCACCTTCAACGAAATCACCCGCAGCGCCGTGCGCCATGCGATGCAGCATCCACGCCAGCTCGATCAGCCGCTGATCGAGGCCTATATGGCGCGCAGGGCGCTGGATTATCTCGTCGGCTTTACCCTCTCACCCGTGCTGTGGCGAAAATTACCGGGCAGCCGGTCGGCGGGGCGGGTGCAATCGGTGGCGCTGCGCCTGATCTGCGAGCGAGAGGCGGAAATCGAACTTTTTCGGGCGCGCGAATACTGGACTGTGGAAGCCGCCTTCATCACCCCTGGCGGCGCGCCCTTCACGGCGCGGCTGACGCATTTTCGGGAAAAGAAACTCGATCAGTTCGATCTAGCCGATGAGGCGTCCGCGCTCGCCGCGAAACAGGCCGTGGAAGCAGGTAGTTTTGATGTCGGCGCTGTCGAGCGCCGACGCGTGCGCAGAAATCCGCCACCGCCCTTCACCACCTCGACGGTGCAGCAGGAAGCATCCCGAAAACTAAGCTTCGGGGCGCAACAGACGATGCGTGTGGCGCAGCAGCTCTATGAAGGTATGGAACTTGACGGCGAGACAGTCGGGTTAATCACCTATATGCGGACCGACGGCGTACAGATAGCGCGCGAGGCAATGTTCTCGATCCGCGATCATGTGAAGGATAGCTACGGTGCCGATTATTTACCTGCCGCGCCGCGCGAATATTCCTCCAAGGCGAAGAATGCGCAGGAAGCGCATGAGGCGATCCGCCCCACCGATGTGACGCGCACGCCCGACAGTGTCGCCGCTTATCTCACAGCGGATCAGCGTCGGCTCTACGAACTGGTCTGGAAGCGCGCGGTGGCCTCGCAGATGGCGTCCGCCGAAATGGAGCAGGTGAGTGTTGATGTGGTCGATCATCAGGGCCAGACCCTGCGGGCCACGGGATCCATCATCGCCTTTGATGGCTTCCTGAAGCTTTACAGGGAAGACACCGACGATTCCGAGGTCGACGATGATAACCGCATGCTGCCACCAATGGCGGAGCGCGATCCGCTGAAGCGTGGCGAAATATCCGCCATTCAGCATTTCACCCAGCCGCCACCGCGTTATTCGGAGGCGTCGCTGGTGAAGAAGATGGAGGAGCTGGGCATTGGCCGGCCATCCACTTACGCTTCGATCCTCACGGTGCTGCAGGACCGCAAATATGTCCGCCTCGATAAACGGCGCTTCATTCCGGAGGACCGGGGCAGGCTGGTGACAGCGTTTCTAGTCAGTTTCTTCCAGAATTATGTTGACCCCGACTTCACCGCCGGACTGGAAAATCAGCTTGACGAGGTTTCCGGCGGGCGTTTGGCTTGGCGTTCGGTCATGCAGACATTTTGGGATCATTTCTCCAAGGCGATCGATCAGACACGGGATCTGAAAATTTCCGACGTCATCAATGCGATCGACGAAGATTTAGGGCCGCATTTCTTTCCCGTCCGCGCCGATGGTGGGGACCCGCGCCAGTGCACGGCCTGTGGCACCGGCCGGCTGGGGCTGAAGCTGGGGCGGTACGGCAGCTTTATCGGCTGCTCCAATTACCCGACCTGCCAATTCACTCGCCGCCTGGCCGTGGAGAACGGGAACGGGGCCGACGAGGGCGCGGGCGATACGTTGAAGGACGGGCTGCGTGTGCTCGGTAGCCACTCGGAAACGGACGAGGACGTGTCGGTCCGGCGTGGCCCTTACGGGCTTTACGTGCAGCAGGGCGAGCAGGAGCAGGGTAGCAAGACGCGGCCCAAGCGGACCTCGCTGCCGCGCGGGATGGACGGGGATACGATTACGCTGGAGCAGGCGCTCAGTCTGCTGTCTCTGCCACGCCAAATCGGCATGCATCCGGAAACCGGCGAGAAGATCGAGGCCGGGATTGGACGGTTCGGGCCTTACGTGCGGATGGGGGCGATTTTCGGTTCGCTGGAACGCGACGACAATGTGTTGTCCATCGGTATGAACCGGGCGGTGGATTTGCTGGCGAAGAAGATGGCCAGCGTACGCAATCTAGGGGAGCATCCGCAGGGCAAGGAGCCGGTCAGCGTGCGCAAGGGCCGGTTCGGGCCTTATGTGCAACATGGAAATACGGTGGCCAATCTGCCGCGCGGCGTGGCGATGGAAGATATTTCCCTCGATGAGGCGGTGACCTTGCTGGCGGAGAAAGGCAAGCAGTTGAAGCCCCGTGGTGGCAAGAAGGCGCCGGCGCGTAAGGGGGTATCACGCAAGGCGCCGGTGGAGGCTCCGGCGCCGAAGATGGCGACTGCGAAAAAGGTAGCGCCGAAGAAAGTGCCAGTAAAAAAACTGGCAGTTCGGAAAGTCGACGGCAAGCAGCCGGCAGGGAAGAAAGCCATCGCGAAAAAGCCGCCCGTTAGAAAGGCCTCTGTAAAAAAAGTTGCGGGCTAACATGGCGCGGCGCACGCCCCGCGAACCCACTCCGCTCCCCTCGCGGGAGGAAATTCGCCGATTCATTCGAGAAAGCCCCGGCCGGGTCGGCAAGCGGGAGGTGGCGCGCGCCTTTCATCTAGGACCCGAGCATCAGGTGGCGCTGCGGGGAGTTCTGAAATCGCTGACGCATGAAGGCGCTGTCGAACCGGCTGGCGCGCGACGGTTTCGCCCTGCCGGGCAATTGCCGGAATCGATGGCCGTACGTATCACTGGTACCGATCACGATGGCGATGCCATCGCGAGGCCGCTGAACTGGCAGGGCAATGGCCCACCACCCTTGATCCTCATGGCCGCGGAGGCGCGCGGGCGCCCTGCGCTCGCCCCCGGTGAGCGCGTGATCGCGAAGTTAAAGCCGATCGGCGGCGGTAAGTATGAAGGCCGTACCATCAAGCGGCTGACCGATGCGCCGGGACGGATTATCGGCGTTTTTCAGCCTAGCACTCCCAATGGTCGCGTCGTGCCGACGGACCGGCGGGTGAAGGCCGAATGGTCCATCCCGCGCGGCGAGGAAGGCGGCGCCGTAGCGGGGGAAATCGTGCTGGCCGAACCATTGCCGCATGGCGGTTACGGGCTGAAGCCAGCCCGAATCATCGAGCGACTTGGCCCTATGGGCGATGCGCGCTCCGTCTCGCTGATTTGCATCCACACGCACGACATTCCGCGGGAATTTCCCGCCGGCGCCGTGGCCGAGGGAGAAGCCGCGGGCCCGGTTAGGCTCGGCACAAGGACGGATCTGCGCGATACGCCGCTGATCACCATCGACGGTGCCGATGCGCGCGATTTCGACGATGCGGTTTATGCCGAATCCGATGGCGCTGGCTTCCGCCTGCTCGTCGCCATTGCCGATGTCGCACATTATGTGCGCCCCGACAGTGCACTGGATCGCTCCGCGCGGATGCGAGGCAACAGCGTCTATTTTCCCGATCGCGTGGTGCCGATGCTGCCCGAGACGCTATCCAATGGCTGGTGTAGCCTGCGCCCGGATGAGGAACGCGGCTGCTTGTTCGTCGAAATGCGGGTCGATGCCGGCGGCAGGAAGATTTCCCACCGTTTTGGTCGCGGCCTGATGAAATCCGCGGCGCGGCTGACCTATGAACACATACAAGAAGCGGCTGATACCGGTGCAGATCTGAATTTAGCGCCAGGCCAAATCGGCACTTTGTACCATGCGTTTCGTGCTCTGCTGGCGGCGCGCATGGCGCGCGGGACGCTCGACCTTGATCTGCCGGAACGCAAGGTGATGCTGGATGACGATGGCAAAGTCATCTCGGTAGAGCCTCGCCTGCGCCTTGATAGCCACCGGTTGATCGAAGAATTCATGGTGCTGGCCAATGTCTGCGCCGCCGAGGAGCTAGAAGCCCGCCGCCAGCCCTGCATGTATCGGGTGCATGCACCGCCGTCGGACGAAAAGCTGCAAAACCTGCGCGATTTCCTGCGGCAATTCGATATTTCTCTGGCGCCGGGCAATCAAATCCATCCCCGCGACCTCGACCATATCCTAAAGATGGTTGCTGGCACCGAGCACGCTCCCATGGTCAATGAAGTCATGCTACGCAGCCAGTCCCAGGCCGCCTATGCAAAGGAAAATATCGGACATTTCGGATTGGGCCTTGCCCGCTATGCGCATTTTACCAGCCCGATCCGCCGCTACGCCGATCTTCTGGTGCATCGCGCGCTGATCCGTGGCCTGGAACTCGGACTGGGTGGCCTCGGGGACGACGAGGCCCAGCGCTTCGAGGATGCCGCCGAACATATCACTGCGACCGAACGGCGCGCCCAATTGGCCGAGCGCGACGCAATTGATCGTTACCTGGCCGCCTTTATGGTGGAAAAGGTTGGAAAAATCTTCGCGGCGCGCATTTCGGGGGTGACGCGCTTCGGGCTTTTTGTCACTGTCGCCGACAGCGGCGCGAGCGGGATCGTCCCGACATCCTCGCTGCCCAATGATTTTTGGATGCACGACGAACGGACACAGACCTTATCTGGTCGCAAGACCCGCTTGACCTTTCGCCTGGCTCAGGAGGTGGAGGCGCGCTTGTGCGAGGCCAGCCCAGTCACGGGTGGTCTGGTGTTTCACATCATGCAAGGCGTGCCAACGGGAGCGCGACCAGGGCGGCGGTCCCGCGACAGATGATCCGCGCCAGTCTGTTCCTGTTGCTGCTGTTTCAACTTCCGGCACAGGCCCAGAGCGGTGCGGCCGGTAACGCCGGGGAGCGGTTCGATCTGCCGCGTGCCGCCGGGGTCTATGCCAGCGCCCTGGCCTTCATGGGGCCGCGCATCTTAGAGCCGGTGCCGATTACGCAATTGATCGCCTGGGGGCTGAACGGTATCGCAGCGATCGATCCGCGCCTGCGCGCCGACGTGCGCGATGGCCGGCTACGCCTGCGCCTGATCACCCCAGATCGCCGCGAGAGCTTGTTGTTGCTCCGCGCTGCCCCTGCCGGCGCCGATCCTTCCATCTGGGCGCGAGAGACGGCGGAGATTCAGGAGATCGCATTCAATGCCTCCCCTGCCCTGCGCACGGCGGGAACGGGTGGCATCATCCGTGGTTTTTTTGACGAGCTGTTCAATCACCTGGACCCCTATTCACGCTATACTCCGCCCGACGAGGCGGAAGGTGACCGCACGCGGCGCGCTGGGCGAGCGGGGGTCGGTATCAACCTGGCGCGCCGAGCCGGCCAGATCGTGGTGCAGACGGCGACCTCGGACGGGCCGGCCGCGGTAGAGGGAATGCGTGCTGGCGATGTGGTACTGTCCGTTGACGGGCAGAACACAAGCAAGCGCGATGTGGGCACTGTGATCGGCTGGCTGCGCGGGCCGGAAGATACCGGAGTGGTCGTGATCTGGCGAGGACGCGATGGCAAGACCCGCAGCGCCGAACTGACCCGCGCATTGATCCCGCCGGAGACGGTGCACGGCGAACGGCAGGGCTCCGCGCTGGTGCTGCGGATCAGCGATTTCAACAATGCGACGGGCCTGCGCGTTGCCAATGAAATAGAGGCGGCGTTACACGGTGACAATCTACCGCCGGGGGTATCACCGGGGGGGATGGTTGGGATCATCATCGACCTGCGCGGCAATCGCGGTGGTGTGCTGCGCCAGGCGGCGATCGCGGCGGATACTGTTCTACCCCCGGGCGTGATCGCGACGACCGTGGGGCGCGATCCCGACGCTACGCGGGTCTTACGTTCCACTACGGGGGATATGGCGCCATTCCTGCCGGTGGTGGTGATCGTCGATGGCCGCACGGCGAGCGCCGCCGAGGTGTTAGCGGCCGCCCTTTCCGATCGTGGGCGCGCCGTGGTCGTGGGCAGCACAACCCTGGGCAAGGGGCTAGTACAGACCATTGCGCCCTTGCCGGATGGTGGGGAATTGCGGGTTACCTGGAGTCGGATTATCGCGCCGCGCGGCTGGCCCATCCAGACCCTAGGCGTCATGCCGCAGATCTGCACCAGCCTGGGCCCGGAAGCCCTGGCGCAGCAACTGGAGAAGCTGGCCGCCGGGCGCCCACCGATGGCCGCTGCTCTGGAGCGCCATCACGCGGCCCGCGCCCCGCTGGCGGCGCAGGAGGCGCTTGGATTGCGGGCATTTTGTCCCGCGGCGGAGGGGCGGGAAGCTGATATGCGGATCGCCCACCTGTTGATCGACAATCCCGCCAGCTACACGGCCGCGCTATTGCCGCCCATACGTCAGGGGGTCGTCCCCATCAGGCCCTGACGTTCGGGATTGGCGGTAGGCGGCGCGCCCAGCTGGCCAATTTACGGGCGATCGGTCGGTTTAGCCGGCATCGACCTTGACCTTTGCCCGTTAATTCATCATCCTTTGCCTCAATATTTGCTCGCGCGCGCGGGCTTTATCGAGGATCAAGCTTCCATGGCCAAAACCAATACTGTGCAGATCAAGCTCGTTTCGACCGCTGATACGGGTTTCTTCTATGTCACGAGGAAGAATGCGCGGACCGCGACGGGAAAGATGGAAATGAAGAAATATGACCCGGTGGTGCGCAAGCATGTGCCGTTCAAGGAAGCGAAAATCAAGTAATTTGATACGGGCGCAGGACCTTGAGTACTGAGGATTTTGCTGACTAACGAGGATTTCTTAAAGCAGGAAAAGCGGTGCTTGAAGCGGGCTAGGTGTGTGAGGGAAATCAGGCCCTGCACATTGCGCAGATACAGAAAACATAGACCGAAGTCCCAGGTCTTCTTGACATTGGTCAGCCCGACCAGCAGATCAGCGGTCCGATCATTCTCATCGCTTAGCTACCGACTATAGGGAAAACAGGTCTCGCTGACCGCCAAGGTCCGGGAGGCCAGGGCAATACTGACCCCGCGTCGCGCCACCGCTTTCCCGGCCATCCCGCGGCGTTGAGGTGGCCGGGCTATTTTTCCCGAGGGCCTCCTTGAGCAGTTCGTTCTACATGCTCAACTCGGCGAACATCTTCTTGAGCCGTCGGCTCTCGTCTTCAATCACCTTCATTTAGCTGATCATCGAGGCGTCCATCCCGCCAAATTTCGCGCGCCACTTGTAAAATGACGCCGTGCTCATACCGTGTTCACGGCACAGCTCCGCCACCGGCACACCGCCGTCCACCTAGCGAAGGGTCAATAGGATCTGCGGGTCGCTGCATCTGCTGGTCTTCATGCAAAATCTTCTCATGCATCGTGCCGAGAAAATCCTACTTAGGCAGCCCCTTAGATTTGGGCGGGATTACCGGTTAGAGCGATAGAACCATAATGGAGCAGCCGAACGCGGGTTTTACCGCGCGCGGCTTCGCCTTCATCCGGTTAGCCTTTATTGCGCCGTGATGCCGCCATCCACGACCAATCCCGCCCCGCTCATGTACCCCGCATCGTCCGATGC
>CAMBMS010000008.1 GCA_945868845.1 Asaia bogorensis
AAGTGAGGCTTGTACGGCCACGTGCCGTCGAAAGTCTCTTCTGCTGCAATCATCAAGCGTTCCTCGATCTTGATCTGGGATTTATTCACATCTGTCGCGTGTGGTTTCGGGGATAGTTATTTTAAACGGCTTTTTTCACTAAACGGCATCTATCCCGTAAGATCAAAAAATAGGAAGCTACTGAAAATGCAATAGTTTTTGACTGCGATGGTTCTCTGGGGCATCAGGGAATACGAGGAGACAAGTGATTCTGGAGTTTAAAGAAATATCGTGCATCATGCAAATTTGCGTCTTGCGACTGGTTCCCTCCGCTACCCAATACGTCAAACGAACTGCGTTGATTAGTCCGCATACATGGCATTGATTTAAATCAACATTTTATTTTATGCTTGCGGACTTCATCGGTTTTGCCGGGGTGCTGGAACGGAGAGAACCGGCCGTGACACAGCCTGCCTGCGGTTGTAAACTAGTTCGTTCGGCGGCGGACGCGCCGACGGTTCGATGGAATCCGCGCCGATGGCAAATGACAAAATCCTCGGCGTGCTGGGCGGTATGGGCCCCTTGGCCAGCGCGCAATTTATGATCCGCCTAACCCTGCTCACCCCAGCGGAGCGCGACCAGGACCATATCCCCGCGATCCTCTGGTCCGACCCCCGGATCCCGGACCGCATGGCCGCAAAATTCGCAAACGGCGAGAGCCCGCTGCCCTGGCTTCTGCGTGCCGTGCGCGGCCTCGAGCAAGCCGGCTGCGGCACCATCGTCATTCCCTGCAACACCGCCCATGGCTGGCACGACGAACTCTGCGCTGCCACCGCCCTGCCAATTCCGCATATCGTCGATACGATAGCGCGGGATCTGCGCCGCCAGAACATCACCCACGGCACCATCGGCGTGATGGGCACTGAAGCCACGTTGCGCCTGCGCCTGTATCAGGATCGGTTGGAAGCCCTGGGCTATAGCTGCATCACGCCCGACCAGACCCAGATGGATCGCCAGATCACGCCTGCCATCGCCTTGGTTAAAGCCAATCGCGTTGCCGCTTCCTACACCCCCGCGATGACCGTCGCTCGCGAACTGATGCGGCGCGGCGCCGCTGCCGTGGTCCTCGGTTGCACGGAACTGCCCCTTGCGGTGCAGGCGGGCCCGCCTGCTGATTTTCCTATGGCCGACAGCATCGATGCCTTGGCCCGCGCGGCCATCGCCTGGGCGCGGGAATAAGTCCGCTTACCCCTCCTCGGTTGCCATCCGCTTGCGCTGAGCGTTCAGCATTGGCAGTAGCGGTGAAAGCAGCAGCAGCCCAGCAAGGATCAGGCAGGTGGCGGAGATCGGGCGTTCAATGAAAAAAATGAAATCGCCCCGGCTCAGGATCAGCGCCTTGCGCAAATTGTTCTCCAGCATCGGCCCCAGTACGAAGGCCAACACCAGCGGCGCCGGCTCATAGCCATATTTCTTCATCAGCCAGCCTAGAACGCCGAAGAACAGCATCAGGTAGACGTCGAAGATCTGGTTGGAGACGGAATAGGCACCGATTAGGCAGAATAGCAGGATCATCGGAAACAGGATCTTGTAGGGCACCTTCAGTAACCGCACCCACATGCCGATCAACGGCATGTTCAGTACCAGTAGCATGGCGTTGCCGATATACATGCTGGCAACGACACCCCAGAACAGATCGGGCTTCTGCACCATCAGCAACGGCCCCGGCTGCACGCCATGCACGATGAAGGCACCCAGCAAGAGTGCCATCACCACGTTGGGGGGAATCCCGAGCGTAAGCAGCGGTATGAACCCGCCCCCGGCGGCCGCGTTGTTGGCGGTCTCCGGCCCCGCCACGCCCTCGATCGCGCCTTTGCCGAAGCGCTCCGGGGTTTTTGAGATGCGCTTTTCCAGTGCGTAGGAAAGGAAGGAGGAAATAACAGCGCCCCCACCCGGCAGGATGCCCAGGAAGAACCCCAGCACCGTGCCACGCGCGATCGGCCCGGCGCTGCGTTGCCAGTCTTCCTTCGTCGGCATGAGGCCCGTCACGTTGGCCTGGAACACCTGCCGGTTCAATTTCTGCTCGATGTTGTTCAGAATCTCGGCGATACCGAACAGCCCCATGACGATCGGCACCAGGCCCAGCCCATCCAGCAATTGCAACTGGTCATAGGTCATGCGCGGCAGAGCAGTGATGGAGTCGATCCCCACCAGCCCCAGCACGATGCCCAGGCAGGCCATGATCAGCGCCTTGATCACCGAGCCCTGGCTCAGCCACACAAGGATGGTCAGGCCGAGGACCATCAGGGAGAAATACTCCGCCGGGCCAAATTTCACCGCGAAGGCGGCCATGGGCGCGGCCAGGAACATAAGCCCGACAATCGCAGCGGTGCCCGCGATGAAGGATCCGATCGCCGCTATCCCGAGCGCCGGCCCGGCGCGACCCTGGCGCGCCATCTGGTAACCATCTAGGCAGGTGATCACGCTCGCCGCCTCGCCGGGGATATTTACCAGGATAGAGGTGGTGGAGCCGCCATACATCGAACCATAATAGATCCCGGCCAGCATGATGATGCCGGCCTCTGGCGTAATATTGAAGGTGATCGGCAGCAACAAGGACATCGCCGCCACCGGCCCGATACCGGGTAGCACGCCGATTAGGGTACCGATAAACACGCCAAGGAAGCAGAACATCAGATTGGCCGGTTGTAAGGCGACGCTGAATCCAAGCCCGAGGCTGGAAAGAATATCCATAGCTCAATCCACCCACAGGCTGCCGGCAGGCATTTGCGTGCCCAGCCAGTAAACGAACACCGCCCAGGCTGCCAAGGTGGTCAGCGCCGAACCAATCAGGGCAACGCGCCAGCTTTGCGGCTCCACGGTCTTGAACAGTACCAGCAGAAGGACGGCGGTGGAGAGGATGAAGCCAAGCAGGTCCAGCACCGCCGCGTAAGCCACCAGAAGGGCCGTCACATAGAGCACCTTGCCCCAGCGAATATCGGCGAACACGCTGCCCAAGTTCGCTTTGTCCGCGCCCGACAACAGGCTCTGCACAAGCTGTATGCAGGCGAGGCCACCCATGATCAGTCCGGTCCAGAATTGGATATAGCCGGACCCAGGATTGGAGGGGTGGCCCAGGCCCATCTCCTGGCCCTCGAAGGCGATATAGGCGGCCAGCGCCAGCCCCAGCAACGCGGTGGCCGTATCCGCACGTAGCCGCGATGCCATGCGCATTTCCCCTTGTCGTTCGTTCACGGAAGCCCCGTTAGAAGTCGGCAGTAGCATGCGCTGGGGGGCGACTCAATTTTTCACCTACCGGCCACATGGGCCAATAATGATTGACGCTGCCCCACCGGCCTTGCGAAGGTAGCCGCTAACGTAGCGGCTAATGTAGCGGCCATACAACTAACTGCCGAAGATCATAGGGAGACGACTTCATGCCCCGACGCGTCGGTGCCGCGCTGGCCATCACTGTTCTAGCCACACTGGCGGGCCTGTTGGCCACTGGCTCCGCGCGGGCGCAGAATTTCCCCACCAAGCCGGTGACTTTGGTGGTTCCCTGGCCCGCCGGCGGGCCGACCGACCGGCATCTGCGCCTGCTCGCCGAAATTGCCGGCAAGCATCTTGGCCAGCAGGTCATTGTGGACAACAAGCCCGGCGCCACCGGCACGCTGGGCGGGGCGTTGATGGCCGCCAATGCCAAGCCGGACGGCTATACGGTGGCGCAGCTGCCGCTAACTATCTTTCGCTTGCCCTATATGCAGAAAACCAGCTGGGATCCGGTGAAGGATTTCACCTTCGTCGTTCACCTGACGGGCTACACGTTAGGCGTCACCTCGCACGCCGATAACCCCTGGAAGACCTGGAAGGAATTCATCGACTACGCCAAGGCCAATCCGAACAAGATTCGCTACGCGACCTCCGGCGCCTCCTCCACGCCGCATATCACCATGGAGCAGATCGCTCTCAAGCTCGGCATCAAATGGACGCATGTGCCCTTCAAGGGCGATGCAGAGAATGGCGCAGCGCTACTTGGTCGGCACGTGGAGGTGGTGGGCACCGGCACCGGCCTCGCCGGGCTGATCGATGCCGGGCAGGCCCGGATGCTGGCAGTGTGGACGGAAAAGCGCTCCCCGCGTTTCCCAGATTCGCCGACCTTGCTGGAAAGTGGCCTAGATATCGTGTCTGCCTCGCCCTATGGCATTGCCGGACCGAAGGGAATGGACTCGAAGATCGTGAAGATTTTGCACGATGCGTTTGAGAAGGCACTGAAGGATCCAGCGCACCTGAAGATGCTGGACGACCTGTCGCAGCCGGTGATGTACATGAACAGCGCCAACTATGCGAAATACGCCATGCAGCAGATCAAGGAGCAGCAGGAGATGATCGCTATGCTGGGTCTGGGGCAGAAATAATCCCGCCTTTGGGAACCCTGGCATGGGATACGACCATCGAGCAGTTGCGTGCCACAGGGGGAACGATGCAGATGAGCAAACGTGGATTGCCATTTCTTGCCGCGGCGGTCGCCGCCATCTTGGCTCTGCCAGGCGTGCCGGCGAAGGCGCAGAACTTCCCCACCAAGCCTGTGACTCTGGTGGTGCCCTGGCCCGCCGGCGGTGCGACGGACCGGCATCTGCGCGTGCTCGCCGATATCGCCAGCAAGCATCTGGGCCAGCCGATCGTTGTCGATAACAAGCCTGGTGCGTCCGGTACGCTGGGCCCGGCCACCGTCGCCACCGCCAAGCCGGATGGCTACACAATTGTTCAGTTGCCGATCACGGTGTTCCGACTGCCCTACATGCAGAAGGTTTCCTTCGATCCAAAGAAAGATTTTAGCTTCATCGTCAATCTGACGGGCTACACCTTTGGCACGGCGGTGATGGCCACGTCGCCGTGGAATACGTGGAAGGAATTCCTTGCCTACGCCAAGGAAAATCCTGGCAAGATCCGCTATGGCTCGCCCGGCGCCGGCACCACCCTGCACATCACCATGGAACAGATCGCCAAGCAGATGGGCATCCAATGGACGCAGGTGCCCTTCCGGGGCGAGGCGGAGGCGACCGCCGCGTTGCTCGGCGATCATGTGGAGGCAGTGGCGCTGGGCGCCGGCCTCGGCCCGCTGGTGGATGCCGGCAAGGTGCGCATGCTGGTGGTGTGGACGGAAACCCGCTCGCCGCGCTTCCCCGATTCACCGACCTTGGTGGAAGAAGGCCATAAGCTCGTCTCCGCCTCGCCCTATGGCCTCGCTGGGCCGAGAGGCATGGACCCGAAGGTGGTGAAGATCCTGCATGACGCGTTCCAAAAATCACTTGGCGACCCGGCCCATACGAAGACGCTAAACGATCTGTCGCAGCAGATGATGTACCGCAATAGCGCCGACTACTCGAGATTCGCCATGGAGCTGATCGAGGAACAGCAGAAAATCATCAAAGACCTCGGCCTCGGCCAGAAATAACCAGCCGGGATGAATCGCCGCGTCGCGTTAATCAAGGCGTGCGCCGCCGTCATCGGGACCACAATCGAAAGCGACGGCCCTATCATCGTCATGTTACCCTTGCTCGGTGGCGATGGTTATGAGGATTTCGATTAAGTCGCGGTGCGCCTAGCCGCAGCGAGTTATCGATTGCTGCGCCCGCAGCTGCGTAGCATCGGTGGTTCAATAGGCCCGGTGGAGAATGTGAGCTTGAACGACCTTGCGACCGATATCGCGGCCGTGATCGCTGACAAGGGGCAGGGCAAAGCGATGGTGCTCGGCCACTAAGTTGCGCGCATGACGACGGTGGCTTTTCCCGCTTCCGTGCGCGGCGTGGTGCTCGCAGCGGTGTCCACCGGCACCAACCGGCCGGAGATTGCCGCCGCGCCGCTCTGCGCCTCGCCTTCTTCTAGGCCAGGCATGATGAAAATTCCTGGCTACATGGCAGGTTTCGTGCAACCCAGCCCATATAGATCGATTACCGAGAAAAGCAGGGCGTGCAACGGTTGGATTGGTAGCAACCTGGCGCCGAGCACTTCCTGGAATTGATCCCCGAAGGCGACCCGTTCAAATCCCCCGCGCAATGGGGTTAGATGTATCCCGAATTTTCCGGTCGAGTGTCACCACGATCACCATCGTGGATGCCAGCCACGCGCTGTTTCCCGAACATACGGAAGCTGTCGCCACCGCCATCCTGTACTGGATCGGCTCCCTGCCGCCTTGATTACAGTCCCGCCAGCACCCATTTCTCTACTTCGTGGCGCTGGATCTTTCCCGTGGTGGAGCGCGGCAAATCCTCGGCGCGAATGAACCGGATTTCTTTCGGCCGCTTATATCCTGCTAGCTCCGCCCGGCAGCGCGCCAATAAATCTTCCGCCGTTACGCTCCCGTCGCGCCGGGCGATAAACGCCACGGGAACCTCGCCCCATTGCGCATCAGCGCGCCGCACCACCACCGCATCAGCCACTCGTGGATCGGCCAGCAACACGCGTTCGATCTCTGCCGGATAAATATTCTCACCACCGGACTTGATCATATATTTCACCCGATCGACGAAATCTACCGTTCCATCGCCGTTGCGCCGACAGACATCACCGAGATGAAACCATCCGCCGCGAAAATCCCGTGTATTGGTCTCCGGTGCATTCCAGTATCCGCTGAACAAGGTCGGGCCACGCACGACCACTTCTCCCGGCTCCCCTTCGGCCACGTCATTATCGTCGGGATCCACCAATCGAAAATGGCAGCTACGCGACGGAGTTTTGGAAAACCGCTTCGGCACCACCCCGGGTACTAAACGACCGGCGGAAAATGGCGGCAGACCAGTTTCGGTGGATCCGAACGTGTTCGCATATGGCGTGCGCAAAAGAGCAGTAACCTCCGCGATTTGATGCGGCGGCACCAGATCCGCCATCGCCCCTACCAACTTAATCGGCGCCGGCACGATCGGCTGCCGCCGATGGAGGGCAGAAATCATATCGGCGATCATCCCCGGCATCAGTACCAGCCACCATTGCGGCACCCGCGCTATCGCATCGATGATCCGATCCACATCGTAGCCCGGCACTACTACCACCGTGCCGCCCAGGCACAGGACGCTGATCGATTGTTCGGCTGAGGCCATGTGATACATCGGCGCCCAGGCAACAAAATTATCCCCCGCCACCAAATCGAAATCGACGCACGCTGAAAAGCACCGCGCCACCTGCGCTCGATGGCTGATCAACGCTCCTTTGGGCAACCCCGTGGTGCCGCTGGTATAAAGGATCATCAATCCGTCCTCGGTCTCCACCGGCACATACGGCTCGACACTGGACGCAAAGGTCAGTCGCTCCTCGTAATCCTCCCCAATGGCAATGACCGCGTCCGTGGAAACTTTTAAACGGGCTATTGTTGCCGCATAACCCGGCGCTACCAGAATGGCCTTTGGTGTCACTAGATCGATGCAATGGTGCAGTTCCAAATCGGATAACCGGCAGTTCAGCGCCGCGACAATGGCGCCGATCTTGCCCGCGGCGAAAAGTAACTCCAGATATTCGAGCCGATTTTCCGACAGGATCGCCACCCGATCCCCCCGCCCTATCTCCAGCCCCAGCAGCACATGTGCCAGCCGGTTCACCCGCGCATTGAACTCGGCGAAACTCAGCTGGCGCGCGGCATCCTCGACCGCTGGATGGTCGGGGCGCAGCCGCGCCTGCAGGCACAGCATATCCCCGACCACCATGCCCCCCGCCTGGCCTGCCAGCGCATCGTTAAGCCCGTCGCGCCCATGCGTGCGCATCGTTCAGGCCGCGTGTCGGTCCGTGCCGCCGCCATGACGCAATAACTGGCCGGAATAAATATTCGTCTCCCTATCATCCTCAATCGTGACCTGGCCATTGACCAGTACATAGCGATACCCTTGTGCGCGTTGCACCCGCCGCCACTCTCCACCCGGTAGATCATGCACGATCTCGCCCTCGCACACGGCTAGACGGTCATAATCGTAAATCACGATATCCGCCGGTGCCCCGCGCTTCAGCACGCCGCGATTGTCAAACCCAGCCAGCATTGCGGGCAGGGCCGATAGTCGCCAATGCGCTTCTTCCAGGCTCATCAGCCCATGCTCGCGCACCAGCTTCACCAATGTCTCCGTCGGATAACGCCCCGCAGTGAGGAATTTCGTATGCGCCCCGCCATCGGACACGCCCAGTAGAACGAACGGATCGTCGATGATATCTTTCAGGTAATCCAGCCGAACATTCGGGGGTGCGACAAAGAATTCCGTGCGCAGGCCGTCGGCCACGGCGATATCCAGCATCGTATCTACCGGATGTTTCCTCAGTGCTTCCGCGATCTGCCCAATTGTATGATCACGCCATTGTTCCGTCGCTGCTGTGCGCGGGCCCGCCACCACGATGCCGGCAATCGGCCCCGTCACCGTTAACGGTACCTGCGCGCGCAGCGCAGCCCGCCGTTCCGGGTCGGACAGCTTCGCCAATCGCTCCGCAACGCTGCCGAGGGTCGCTTCCCGCCAGGCCGGGCGGTCATCCCACAAATTCCAATCCTCGAACGTAAACGCGAACCCCGCATCGGTCGTCATTCCCTGGCCATAGACCCGAATGCCCAACCCCCGACATCGCGCCAGCCATTTCAGCCCTTCCCGATGCACCTCCGGCTTATGGTCGTATGCCTGCAGCACATTCCATAGCAGCGGCCGCCCAGACAAGGTTGCCAATTTTTCCATATGCGCCCGGTCGTGCTGATAATTTCCGGTCGAGATCGTCATCTGCATAAAGCCCGCATTGCGCTTTCCCAACACGCCGGCGAGCGCCTCACAGGTTTCATCATGCATCACATCTGTTACCATCGCTGTGCCGTCATAATCGAGCTGCACGGAAGATGGGCCGTTGGGGTGCAGCCGCTGCGCCGACCAACCGCAGGCCCCCGCATCCAAGGCCTCCTCGAACAGAGCACAGATCAGCGCATGCTCGGCCGCGGTCGGCATTCGCCCCGCCTTCGCGTCATCGAACCCCAACACCTCGATCAGCAACGGCGCGACCGGCACATAGGGCAGAATATTTACCGCCTTTGGTGTCCGTTCCACACTGTTCAGGTAATCGGGAAAACTCACCCAATCCCACGGCATGCCCTGCTGCATGGACGCCAAGGGGATTGCCTCCACTCGCGTCATGCTCAGCATAGCGCGTTCGCGTAGTTCCGGCGCCACCGGGGCGAAGCCAAAGCCGCAATTGCCGATCACCACCGATGTCACGCCATGCCAGCCGGAGAGTGTACAATAGGGGTCCCAGAATAATTGCGCGTCATAATGCGTGTGAAGATCGATGAAGCCGGGCGCGACATGCAACCCCTCGGCATCGATGACCCGGGCATTTCCGGTCTCTGCGATATGGCCGATAGTCGCTATTTTTCCATTGAGAATGCCGATATCGCCCCGATAGCGCGGCACCCGTGCACCATCGAAAATCAACCCATTGCGGATCACTAAATCAAATCCCGACATTGCTGCCTCCCTTACCATTTGCAGCCTAAGTCCGGGAGCCGCCAACAGCAAATCAACTCGGTTTGCATCCCCGTCCCGGCAATGGCAGCCTACACCATCCCGTGCAGCGGAAGAAAAATGCCCATGCGTCCTCTCGAATTTGGCTGGTTCCTGCCCACGGCGGGTGATACTACCTCCTATGGCGACGCCATGCGGATGGTCGGACCCTCGCTCGATCTTTTCACCCGTGTGGTCGCGGCGGCCGAGGCGGCAAAATTCGAGTATCTTCTCGTGCCTGTCGCCACTACATGCTGGGACGCGTATGTCACTGGTGCGATGATGCTGGGGCGTTCGAACTCCATTCGTATGCTGATCGCAGCGCGCCCGGGCTACGTCAATCCAGTGCTGCTGGCGAAGATGATTAGCACCCTGGACCAGCTTTCTGGTGGGCGTGTCGCCGTTAACCTGATCGCCGGGCAAAGCGACATCGAAGCGGAATCGGATGGTATTTCGTGGACGAAACAACAGCGATACGAATTGATGGATGACGAAGTTTCCATCCTGAAGGCACTCTGGGCCGCGGGACGGAAGGTGGATTTCGAGGGCCGGCACCATACGCTGCGTGGCGCGCGTATTTACCCAAGGCCGTTCCAGCAGCCTCATCCGCGCTTTTATCTGGGTGGCGGATCGATGCAAGCCTGGGAGATTTCCGCCAAGCATGCCGATGTGCATTTATTCTGGGGGGACACCACGGATCGCATCGCCGAGAATATGCTCGCCATCCGTGCCCTCGCCGCCACGCATGGGCGCGCGGACGAGATTGGCTTCGGGATGCGTCTGCAAGTTATCTGCCGTGAAACGGAATCTGGCGCCTGGGACGCTGCGCATGAACTTGTACGCGATGTGACGAACGCACAAACCGACTTCATCCGCAGCCATTATGCCAGTTCCGAGGCCAATAGGCGCGTCCAAGAACTGGCCCGCCAGCATGGCGATCTGATCGCGCCGCATCTCTGGACCGGAATCACGCGCGTGCGCCCCGGTGCCGGTATCGCCGTTGTCGGAAATCCCGCGCAATGCGCCGATACCTTGCAGCAATTTATCGATCTCGGCTGCCATTCCTTCTGCCTGTCTGGTTATTTGCATGACGAGGAAGCCGAACGTTTTGCCCGCCTCGTCCGCCCGATCCTGGCTGAACGCAACGCGGCGCGCATGCTGGCCGCCTGAAACAGGGTAACTTACCATGACCATGCCACGGGATCTTCATTTCCTGACCATCGCCCAAGCCGCGGATCTGATTCGCCACCGTCAGCTTTCCCCGGTGGAACTGACTGGTGCCTTTCTCGATCGTGCCGCCGCGATCGATCCGCAGATCAACGCCTATCTCCTCCTCACAGCCGAGCACGCATTGGCGCAGGCCCGCCAAGCAGAGGCGGACATTATGGCTGGAAATTATCGGGGGCCCATGCATGGTATTCCATATGCGCTGAAGGATATCTACTGTACCGCCGGCATCCGCACGACGGGCCATTCGCGCACGCGCGCCGATTATGTGCCGAATTTCAATGCCACTACTGTGGCGAAGCTCCATCAGGCCGGCGCCGTCCTGTTGGGTAAGCTCGCCACGCATGAATTCGCCCATGGTGGCCCTTCCTTTGATCTGCCATGGCCGCCGGCGCGTAATCCGTGGAACCGGGGTCACATCACGGGCGGATCTTCCTCCGGCTCTGGCGCGGCGGTCGCTGCCGGGCTTGCCATGGGGGCGCTGGGGTCAGACACCGGCGGTTCTATCCGTAATCCCGCGGCTTTGTGCGGTATTGTCGGCCTGAAACCCACCTACGGCCTGGTCAGCCGGGCCGGTGTTTATACCAACTCATTCAGCTACGATCATGCCGGCCCGATGACCTGGACGGCCGAGGATTCTGCCCTATTGCTGCAAGTCATCGCCGGCCCAGACATTAACGATCCCGCCAGCGCCAGCCATGCCATTCCCGATTACCGAGCAGCCTTAACCGGGAACATCAAAGGCCTGCGCATAGGCGTGCTGCGCCATCTTTATGAGGACGACGTACCGACTCCACCTGTAGTTAAAGCCGCTCTGGAGGAGGCCTACACGATTTTTCGCAAACTCGGTGCGGTGCTGGAGGATACATCCATCCGTCCCGCCCACGACTATCACAACGTAAAGATCACCACCGCCGAAAGTGAACTTCTTTCGGTACATACCCCCGCCCTTCGTGCCCGCCTGTCGGACTTTGGTGAGGATTTCCTTGGCCGCGCGCTTGGAGCCATGCTGATCTCCAGCGCCGATTACGTTAACGCTGCGCGTGCCCGCCGTCAGATGATCGCGGAGATGGCGCCGCTCTATGCAAAATATGATGTTCTTCTAACCGCCGCCCCCGGTCCGGCCGCGCCCTTTGGCGCCTGGCGGACTATTCATTTCTGGCAACGCTCCTCGCTCACCACGCCATTCAACGTCACCGGTGGTCCGGCCCTCGTGCAACCCATCGGCTTGACCCCAGAAGGCCTCCCACTCGCGATGCAGATCATCGGCCGCCCATTCGATGATGCTACAGTATTGCGTGTTGCCCACGCCTATGAACAGGCAACAGACTGGCGCACGCGCCGTCCCGCGCTTGATCCCGATGCACGTTTTTCTACCGTGCTGCCTCCCACACCGGATCCGGAAGCGGCTGATCTTTCCCAGGCGCGACGTGATGAGATTGCCAGCCTATGTCGCCGTGCCGGTTTCATATTGAATGACCGTCACTTCGAGCAGTTATGCGCCACCGCGCCCTATGTGGAGGAGATGGTATCGCATCTGCGTGCCGAATTTTCCTTCACCGACGAACCTGCGACAATTTTCTGTTTCCCCAACTGATCGGCATCCCCTCTATCTGCTCTAGACATGCAGACGCGTGGTGAACGCGATACAAAGCTGCTGCGTTGGACACCGCCACTCGCTCTAGGTTGTCCGGCATCCCTGCCGGTTTTCCCAGAAAAAATAAAAAATCTATATCGGTCAGGTCGCAGATATCGAGCGGGATTTTGATCCGCTCCACACGTAGCGCCAACTCATGATACGGACTGCGCGTTGCGATAGGTTGCTGGGATACGTTATCGAATAGATACGGCCACCAGCTCCGCCGTTCGACCACCAGCAGGGCCGGTATATGTGTATCGGTCTGGATACCATTTGATAAACGCCGTGCCGCTAACTCTGCCGTGGGTTGCACGATACTTAGGACCCTGCTCCCGAGTGGCACTTCGGAGATCACCTGCCGAATGTCAGCAAGCACACTTCCATGACCATGCCACAATGCCCCGAGTAACGCCATGCGCAGCAGGAACAGTCCCCCCATGGATGTGGCCACCCATAATGGAACAGAAGCTGGTGCCCAGATGCAGAACAAAAGAAACCCAAATAGAATGACAAACCGCAGATCGACATTCGCCACACCCGCAAACTCGGCCGGACTTACGATATAAAACATACCGACGAAACCCAGCGTAAGCCCGGAGCGCAAGGAGATCGTCGCCCGTTCCCGCCACATCAGCCCGACGATGATGGCAAGACACAAGGAAGCGGTGACCGCATCCAGCCAAAAATCATAATTAACCCAGGGTGCTGTGATCCGTGCCAGTTTGTCGGCCACGGTCGGATAGCGCAGCTGCCCGGCTTCGCCCGAGAGCGGCGAAAATCCATAAAGGACCAATACCCCGATAAATGGCACCGCGCTGACGATGAAGCGTCGAGCTATGCCCCGCCAGCCATGCGCGCGCACCATCCAGGCCCAGGCTAGTTCATGCGCACCGATCAAGAGGGCGAAAAAAATCACTCCCATCAGATGGCAGAAGAATAGCCCGACGACCCCGACTGTCGTGGCCAAAATCACGCGCTGCGGCGCCATATCCCGCCAACGCAGCCAGACCGCTGCTAGTATCAGTGCGAGTCCCATTCCGGCATTAAAATTCAAAAATCCCTGTAGGAATGTTTGGTGATAAGCCACCAACGCACCGCCTAGCATCCACCCGGAACGCCGCCCGAGTGCCGCCCGGCCGTAGGCCAACGTCCCGAGCACCGGTAACAACAACACGGTCCCCGCGATGATCCGCCCAGCCACGTGAACTGGCACCCATGGCAGCAAGATCTGCCCGGCCAAATCGATGCCCAGGTCCGGAATAATGGCCCAATGCGTTACATAAAACCGTGTTAGATTCTCGTCTGTCGCCCCATGAGTTAATAAAAATAACCTAGCCAGGTGATTAGGATAATCCAGGAGGGGCGGCACATCCACCAGGCAGAACGGCAGAAGCAGAATACCGCACAGCGTCAGCAACGCAGCCCACCAGATCGGCGCGGTAAGATCAGGTAAAGTAGGAGCCATCACCTGTAGCGTAATAAGGCCTTATATGACCAAAACTTCCACAGCTCCGATCCCCGTGTAATCCACCCGCACCCGATCCCCGGTGGCCAGTGGAAACTGCCGCACGAATGACCCGGTCATGATGATATCGCCGGCGCGAATGCCGCGCCCAAACTGTGCTAGCTTATCCGCGAGCCAGATCACCGAGTGCAGTGGGTTGCCGAGTACAGCCGCCCCAGTACCCTCCACCACCACTGCACCGCTTATCACTACCTTGCAGGCCACCTGGTCCAGTGCAATCATGCCCAATGGCACCGGATCACCAAGGACCACGGTCTTCTGCTGTGCATTATCGGCCATGGCAAGTGCTATCTGTGCCGTTAGATCACCGCGGGTCTCGATGATCTCCAGTGAAGGATGCACACCGGAGACAGCCGCGCGCGCCTGCGCCATCGTCACCTCGCCCGATAAGGCAGTGCCTATGCGCAGGCAAAGTTCTGACTCGAACCCCGGTACGATTAACTCCGCCGCGCGCAAGGTGCTGCCGCTGGGCACGCTATCGAGGATGCAGCCGAACACCGGCTCATGAAAACCGAACTGTTCCTGGATTGGTTTTGATGTCAGCCCTACTTTCCAGCCGATCTGCTTTTCCCCCTGCGCTACACGCCGGTCGATGATGGCAAGCTGGATCGCGTAGGCTTCGTCCAGGCTGAGCCGATTCTCCCAAGCAGCAGGAAAATACTCGCCGCGCGCACGCGCATTCCAGAAACTCTCCAATGTGACTGCCAGATCGAATGTCATTTTCACTCCTACCGTTCCGGTGCGATCACCAAGCTTTTTAAGTCGACAAAAGTTCAATTCGCTGGCGCGTCCACCCAGAACAGGCGCAACGGCGCCGGTCCATTATTGCGCAGCGCGGCTGTTTCCCTGGGCATGAGATGCAATCCATCCAAATGTGTGAGTAGCGTATTGCCGGCGGCAATATCGATAATCGCCTGCCCGCCCGCCACCAGGTAAAGTCGCGCCACTGGTAATGCTATTTTCGGCTGCGTGTGCCCCGGCTCCAGTACCGTCATGCCAATAGCAATCTTACCGTTGGCGATCCCCCCGGCCCCTGCGCGCGCCGGCGAGCCTGCCAGTCCAGACACCCAGTTCACCGACCACCGCATCGTCCCCGGCTCGCGCGCGCCTGACGCGGTCCAATCAGCGTGCAGATCGGCAAAGCGTAGAAGTTGGATTTTCGGCGCATTGGTAAACACGTGATCGTCCGGGTAATAGACGGCGGTTCCGTTCTTTTCCACCCCGTCATGAACCCAAAACAGGATCACGTCTTCCATGCCGCTATTACGTACGCCATGGGGGCAGCCCGCGGGAATATAGGTGCAGTCCATCGGCCCGACGCGATGCGGATGGCCCGACGCATCGAAACTTTCCAGATCTCCTTGCAGGATGACATAAATTTCAGTCACCCCATGCGTATGCTTGCCTGCCTGACGTTGCCCGCGCGGCAGATACATCATGCCTACCGCGCAGTTCCTGCTTTCGACGGCGACGTCGGGGTTGGTGTTGATATGCCCCGCCGGCCCGCCCACCCAGGTAACGAGCCAGCGCATGAAGCCGGCCTCCTTGGCCTGCTTCGTTGTCCAGGTGGGTTCCAGGTCCTGGAACCGAATAATGCGTGGCATTGATATTCCCTTCACGGAACACGAAGGCATCACCGCCCGACGGCATAACCCTGCATGCCACGCGGATTGGCGCCGGCGAATAACTGGCCGTCCGGGCCGATGCATGCGCCTGATAACCGGCCTTCCGACCATTCACCGCCCTTTTCCGCCAGATGCCCGGCAGCCAGCAAATCGTTCAGTACCGCATCGTCGTATCGCCCCTCAATTACTACCCTTCCCGGTCGTGCCGGGCGTGGCCAGAAGCTGGAGGGCCAATGCTCAGTATGGAAACTCGGTGCGTCGATTGCCTCCTGGATATTCATACCATGATGCACCATACGCAGGAACATAATGGGCGACCATTGATCCTGCTGCTCTCCGCCAGGCGTACCGAAGGACATCCAAGGCTTACCATCGCGTAACGCCATGCTGGGGGAAAGTGTCGTGCGTGGGCGCTTGCGCGGTTCCAGGCTGCTCGGCAACCCCGGATTTAACCAGAACATTTGGCCGCGCGTGCCCATGCAGAACCCCAACTCGGGAATTACCGGCGAGGACTGTAGCCACCCACCGGACGGCGTGGCGGAAACCATGTTCCCCCAGCGATCAATCACGTCTACGTGGCAGGTGTCGCCACCGAAACTGCCTAATTGTGCTACCGTGGGTTCGCCGGCGCCGGAATCGTGTGGCGCCATCGCACGACGGGCAGCATGGTGATCGACGATCGGGCTAAAACCTGAAATCACACCGGGTCGCAAGTTCATCGATGCGGTTTTGCCAATCAACTTCCGGCGCGCCGCATTATAATCTTCTGACAATAATTCTGATAACGGAACAACGACAAAATTCGGATCTCCATAATATGCCTCCCGATCCGCGAAAGCGAGTTTTGCTGCTTCCACTACGGTATGGACGAAGTCTGCGCCCACCGGGTCCATCGCGCCGATATCCGTATCGCGCAGTAAGGCGAGCATCTGCAGAAATACCGGACCCTGGCTCCACGCACCGCATTTCAGCACGGTGTGACCGTGATAATCGTATGTCACGGGATCTTCGACCGTGGCCGACCACCGCGCAAAATCGCTACCTTCCAGTAGGCCGCGATGCCGTCTCCCGGTAACATCCAGCACCTCATTGCCGCGAAAGTACTTATCGACCGCCTCGGCCACAAATCCCTGATACCAGACACGTCGTACCGCATCGATGCGTGCTTCGCGCGTAATACCCACGGCCTCCCGGGACAGTCTTTCATATGTGTCGGCCAAGGCCGGCCGGCGGAGCAACGATCCCGGTCGCGGCACGTTGCCATCCGGCATAAACACGGCGGCGGAGCTTCTCCACTCGCTTTCGAACAACAGGCGCACGCTCTCGATCGTGCCACTAATCCGCTCAACGACATGGCAGCCATTGCGCGCGTAGCCCAGCGCGAACTCCACCACATCGGCGAATTCCCACGTTCCCCAATCACGCAACATCAGGCACCAGGCATCGAACGCGCCCGGTACCATGGCGGGCAATAATCCGGTGGCCGGAATCATATCTACGCCCAGGGAGGAAAATTTTTCCAAGGTCGCGCTGGCGGGCGAAACCCCCTGGCCACAGATCACATGCTGTCGCCCCGTGCGCGCATCGTGGATGATGATCGGCCCATCGCCGCCCGGCCCGTTCAGATGCGGCTCCGCGACATGCAGCATGAACCCGGCGGCGACACCCGCATCGAACGCATTACCGCCGCGTTCTAGCACCGCCATACCCACCTGACTCGCCAACCAATGAGTGCTCGCTACCACGCCAAATGTTCCTGCAATCTCCGGCCGAGTTGTGAACATTTCGGTACTCCCGTTGTGCCGCGTGCATCCTAGCCGCAAGCTTGGTTCCGGCAAAGCGGGGGAGGTAACATGCTGGCACTCGTTGTCGGCCCGTTGGGTGCGGGCAAGGATGCGTTGCTGGATGGTGCCCGCGACGCGCTGGTTGATGATCCGACATTCCGCTTTGTCCGCCGTATCATTACCCGCCCTGCCGATGTCGGCGCCGAAGAGCACGAGCCCGCCACCGAGGCTATTTTTTTTGTCGCGCCGCGCGGCGAGTGCATTTAGCCTGGATTGGCAGGCGCACGGCGTAAGCTATGCCATCTTCGCCGATATTGGCGTTGAGCTAGTGGCCGGGCGCATCGTTGTCGCCAGTTGCTCACGCGGCGTAATCGATGCAACGCCTAGACGCTTCCCCATGCGAAGCATCGAAATCACTGCGCCCAGGCATATCCTGGGCCAGCGCCTTGCCGCCCGTGGGTGCGAATCGCCATATGTATCATCGAGCGTCTTACGCGCGTGGTGCCCATACCGTCTGCCGCCGTTTTGGAAACAATCCTGAATAATAGTTCCCTTACGCAAGGCATTGCACGCCTCAATGCCGCGCTCAGCCGTATAGGGTCACTCGTGTCATAATCGTAAGCGGATCGTCCAGTTCCATCGGTGTAAATAGGCAAATCTCCGTCACCCTCCTGGGCGCGGACAGGGGGGGTAAAGAACGCCTCGGTAGTGGGACGCCAATAGCCGCGTTCGGCTGCCGTGTTAGGGTCATGTGAAAGAACCATTCCACGAACACATAGGGATAAACCCATTGCGCCAGTCTAGGTTTTTAGGCGTCGGTTAAGTGGCCCGGTAAACGTCGCGTGATTTCATCAGGTGTGGGTGGTGCACGGAACCGGTCCAGCCCGACGATGCACAGTTCGACCAAGGCTGGAGGGCCGGGCAGGGGGCGTGTTCGCGTGACGGCAGCAATCCTTACAATTCCGCACCCCCAACGGGGGAAAGTCGAACGGGGCAATCCACGTGGCAGTTTCTGGGTTACGCGCCGCATATCATCCTATAGGTACCTTTCCGCCAGAGGTATCGGCGGCTTCAACGTAGCATAAAAAGCATGTGCCCTTGCCTCGGCCGTAATCTCGGCCATCTCCGGCCATGTAGGCTGCGCAAACACCGCGTCGCTGTCAGTGTTCCGTCTCAGACATCCCGCGCCCGACCGCGCCAGCACGTCGTCCATGGCCGGCGCGATATAAACCGCGCCGCATGGTCAGGTCGTCCGCGGCATATCAGCCCCCGTCACGGCGCAGCTTATGCATCGAAATCGATGGCGGCGACATCCAGCAGACGCTCGATCACCTCTGACTCCTGTGCCCCAGCAATGGCATGGTGGTCGTTAAGGATGAAACAGGGAACCCCGTTTATCCCGAGCCGGTGCGCGCGTAGATTATCGACATGCACGGTATCGATATCGGCCTCGCTGCTTAAGTACCATTGCGCGGCGTGCGCATCGAGGCCGACCGCATCGGCGATCTCACCCAGCAAGGCTATGTCGCCGACATCACGTCCCTCGGTGAAATGAGCGGAGAACAATGCCTCCACCACCGCATCCGCCCGACCGAAGCGCGCCGCGAAACGGACTAGTCGATGAGCGTCTACGCTATTGGGCGTACGCCGGATGCTATCGAATCGGAACATAATCCCTTCGACCCTGCCGATTTCGAAAATCGAGGCATAAAGCCTTTGCGCCCGTTTTTCTTCCCCGAATTTTCGGATGATATAATCGGGTCGCGCCATCCCCGCGCGGGGCATATCCGGGTTCAGCAGAAACGGTCGCCATGTGATATCGTAGAGCAGATCTGGCCGCTGATGTAATGTACGCAACAGTCGCCGGACCCCCAGATAACACCAGGGGCAGATCAGGTCATAGACGACTTCGATCGCTATGCGCGCTTTCGGTGGGCTGAGAATATTCATGGCTGCACCGATCAATCCAGCTGCAGGTCGAGTTGCTTGATCATCTTGGCATAGCGATTGAAATCCTTCGTTTTGGCTTGCGCCAAGCCGGTAGAAAAGACGCCAACGGAAAAGATACCAGCGGACAGGATGCTGGCTAGGGCAATTTCGGCACGACGTGGCCACGGGCTGTCCAGCATGGGGATGAAGGATATTTTGGCCTCCTGTTCCGAATATGTCGCGGCGCGGTGCAGGTTAGTTTATACATTTGCTAACTATAGCATGAACGAGCGAGCATGAACACGACAGCCATCCGGCAAGGAACAAGCGTTTGGTGAGATTCTCGTTAGATATCTGCTGAGCCTTCTGAACCCGTCCAACTTGGTGCAGCGGAGCATGCCGGCCGCAGGGGTACGACATTTCTATGTCGTGCTTTAATTTCTCGCCTACGTCGTGACGGGAGGGGCGTCTGGTTAGCGTTGGTGCGTGTCCTGTTCACTGTCTTGCGCTCGTAGAGTTGGGGCGTCCCGGGGATTATTTTCTACCCGGCATTGCTCATCGGCTTCGCCGCCGCCGCCGCCGCGGCGATTGGCTAACAGTTGGTGCGATTTCTGTCATAAAAGCAGCACACAAGCACACCATACGGCTGAGGGCGGAACAATGATCTATCTGCACGATCTGGCCGGAGCCGATCCGGCGCTACGTTTCTCCCCCTATTGCTGGCGCGCGAAGCTTGCGCTGGCGCATAAGGGCCTGCCGGTAGAAACGAAGCCCTGGCGATTTCATGAGAAGCCTGCACTGGGATTTTCCGGCCAGGGACGCGTGCCAGTTATCCGCGATGCCGATCGCGTCGTGTTCGATAGCTGGGCCATCGCCGAATATCTGGAAACGGAGTATCCTGGCCCTCCTGCCTTGTTCAATGGCGCGTTTGGTCTAGCGCATGCCCGGTTCATCAATGTTTGGGCCGATACGGTATTGAATGGCGGCATTTTCTCCCTAATCGTGGCCGATCTGTTCGCCGTGATCGATCCGGCGGACCGAGATTATTTCCGTGTCAGCCGCGAACAGCGCCTGGGCATGACTCTGGAAGCGGCACAGGCGGGGCGCGAAGGCCGGCTTGGCGCTTTTCGAGCGTCCCTGGCCCCCCTGCGCATGGTGCTGGAGCACCAGAATTTCCTCGGCGGGATCCAGCCGAGCTATGCCGATCACATCATTGCCGGCTCCTTGATGTGGCCCCGCTGCTCCAGCCGGTTTGAGCTGCTAGCCGTGGACGATCCCATTTTTACTTGGCGCGAACGCATGCTCGATCTTTATGGCGGCTTGTTGCGCGATGCCGTGCTTGTATGAGCGGGGTCAGGATTGCGGGCGCCAGAAATTTTATCCTCGGCCTATCTTGCGTATGCCCGTGTATGTTCCCCTTCTCCTCATGGCGGTTTCGTGATCAAGACACCAGCCTTAGCAGCATGGCTTAAACCAAACAGCCTCCGGAAAACCGGGGTGGTTCAGTGCCTAGAAGATTCCTCGTGCCTTTAGCTCGCCTACGCCGCCTTTTGGCCACCATCCGTCCGTAGCGTCGTGCATGCCTATGTCCCCGCCTATCCGTCTTTAACTATCATGATATAAGCGGGTGCTTCGAATTCCGCGTATTTTGGCCGCCAGGAGGCTTGGATGGATTTGGTTAGCTTTTTTGCTCGTTCGCGCGCGCTCATCGGTGCTGGGACGTTCGCCGCCGCCACGCTCCTGGGCGGGGCCGCGCAGGCCCAGACAGAGGCGAACTGGCCAACCCGCCCGGTGCGGGTGATCGTGAACTACGCCCCTGGCGGTTCCACCGACAATGCCACGCGACCCTTCATGTCGCGGGTTTCCACCCTACTTGGCCAGCAATTCGTGATTGAGAACAAGGCCGGGGCCGCTGGGCAGATCGGCGTGGAGGCGGGCGTGAAGTCGGCGCCCGATGGCTACACCTTTTTCGCAACGCCCGTGGCCACCATCACCATCCTGCCGAACGCACGCAATGTCGCCTACAATCCGTTCAAGGACATGGTGCCGGTCACGCTGTACGCGGACAGCACGCTGGTGATCGCGGTGCATCCCTCCGTGCCGGCGAAGTCGCTGAAGGAGCTGGTCGCTCACGCCAAGGCCAATCCCGGCAAGCTGAATTTCGGTTCCTCCGGCCTGGGTACGCTGACGCAGATGATCTGCGAGCAGCTCAAGATCTCGGGTGGTGTGGACATTCTCCACGTGCCCTATCGCGGCGGCGCCGAATCCCTCTCGGACTTCCTGGCCGGCGTGACGCAGGTGTTTTCCGAGGGCAACGTGCTGCCGCACGTGCAGGCTGGGAAGGCGCGGCTACTGGCCGTGGTGGATAGCAGCCGCCATCCGGATTTCCCCGATGTGCCGACCTTCGCGGAAATTTTCCCGGAGGCCGACATGCTGAACTGGTTTGGCCTGTTTGCACCGGCCGGCACGCCGGCCGCGATCGTGAAGAAAATGGCGGAGGCGATGAACAAGGCGGCGGCAGAGCCTGAATTGCAGGCGCATCTCGTCAAGCTCGCCCTGCGTGCCAATCCGGGCACGCCAGAACAGTTGGCCGCGCTGTTACGCAAGGACTATGATCGTTACGGCAAGCTAACCAAGCAGCTCAATCTACGCCTGGATTAAGAGAGCGTTTTCAAGGGCGGAGCCAAAGCCGGTTAACGCCGTCATCGTTGAAGCCAGATCACAGCGGCCGTGGGGAGCGAGGCCGCGATTTGATCTCGCGCGGTTTGTCATGGTCTGTTGCGATCGCCTGATATCGCTTGAGTTTGGGGCGGAAATTCTCTGTCCGTTGTCAGAACATTTGGCGCAGGTCGTAGCGTAATTTACCAGAGCATCGGCCTCGTCTGGGGTTGATATTAGGCGGCCAGTTTTCGGTTCTGCAAGCGTCGGTGTTCGATGGTCTGTCGTTTTATCCTTTCGCGCTGTTTGATGATGGCCTCGGCCCTGCCGAAAAATGACGCTGGGTCGCCCGATGGATGTCCTTCACCACCTGCTCGGCAAGCTTCTTGGCGCATGTGGAGTTATTTCTCATCTTCGTTCCTTGGTCACTACGGTGGGTGGAAAACGAGCGGTTGTATGCGAATTTGCTGGATCATGGGGAGAATAGAATGTTCCCCGTCAGCATCTATGGCCCAGATTTGGGGGAGTGATTTAAGGAGGGTTTTGGCCTCGTCGTAGACTCGACACAGCCGAATTATTTAAACGTACACGATGGGAGTCGTTTAGGGAAACCACGGTGGGGCAGGATATAGCCTCTATTTCGTGCAGTCTGAGCGCGCGACGCGCACGGCACTTTGGTTGTTTTTGGTAACTCCACGCATCGTTGGCGCCGTGGCCTCATTTGTGACGTATTGGGGTGCTAAGCAGATCATGGTTGTCATTTGCGAAGCACTGCAGTCAGCAAATGGCCCAACCAAACGTTGGGCAATCAGATAGTTTCTGCTTGCCCCTTGATCTGGACGGCAATGCCCGTTTTCGTAAACTGCTACCGATCGTCACCGACTTTCGCTCGAAAATCATAGGGGCAACCCGAAAATGGCTCCGGCAAGGGCCCCGGAGCGAGCCTGGTGGCTACTTAAAGGAGAATGCCCATGCTGCGCCGCTTGTTTTCCTGGCTTATGAGTGCCGCGCTTCTGTTGGGAACGGCGCCGGCATGCGACAGGCCGCAGGTTCTAGTGCCGAGGGGAGAGCCCGTGCAGCGCTCGGTTGGGGCAATGCCACGCGGTCAGCTGCCGGGCGCCGAACAATCCGGCGCGTCACTCTATAACCCGCAGCAACTCGACGCGATCCTGGCACCGGTCGCGCTGTATCCCGATGTCCTGATGACCCAGGTGCTGATGGCCTCGGCCTTTCCTTTGCAACTGATTGAGGCCTCGCGCTGGGTGCAGCAGGATAACAATCGCAATCTGCGTGGCGAGGTTTTGGAGCAGGAGCTGAATAATCGTATCTGGGATCCCTCGGTGAAATCGCTGGTTCCGTTCCCCGCGGTGCTGGCGCAGATGACCGCCAATCTCGAATGGTTGCAGGATCTCGGCACTGCGACGTTGCAGCAGCAGGCCGATGTGATGGACTCCGTCCAACGCCTGCGCCAGCAGGCCCAGGCGGCAGGTAACCTGAGGACGACCGACCAAAGCATCGTACGCACCGGGGACCGTTATATCTATATCGAACCCGCGCGGCCGGAACTGGTTTATGTGCCGGCCTATAACCCGGTGGAAGTCTATGGTAACTGGGCCTATCCGGCCTATCCGCCGGTCTATTTGCCGCCCCCGCTCGGCTATGGCTGGGGCCCAATTGTGGGCGGTGTGGTGGTCTTCGGCACGGGCGTCGTGGTTACCTCAGCGCTGTGGGATCTCGGCCGGCCACGCTGGCGGGATCGCCACATTCATATCAATAATCACCGCTACACCACGATCAACTACAACACGATCAATTCCAACCGGAGCGCCACGAACCAGACGGTGTTCCACAACAATGTCTGGCAGCCGCAGCTGGCCCCCAGTTTCCAGCGCGGTGGGCTGCCATATTCCTCTGGCCCGGCAGGCAGTTTTGGTGGGGGCCGCGCGATTCGTGGCGGTAATTTCCGCGACGATGGCCCTGGCGGGACGACGCTTCGGCCAGGCGGATCGCAATTCCGACCGGGTAGTAGCATCGGATCGGCAGGCGGCTTCCAGGGTGGCGGGGCCGGAAGCAGTGGCTTTGCGCCTGGCCAGCAATTCCACAGTGCGCCCGTTGGCGGTGGGTCGCCTCCGGTTGGTGGCAGTGCTGTAGCACCGCAATTCCATAGCGCGCCCGTTGGCGTTGGCGGTGGGTTGCCTCCGGGTGGCCGCGGTGTTGGCGCCCCGCAATTCCATAGCATGCCGAGTGGCGGCGGCGGTGGCGGTGGTGCTCCGCAATTTCGTAGTGCACCCAGCGGTGGCGGTGGGTCGCCCCCTGGTGGTGGCGGGGGTGGCGGTGTACGCCAGGAACAGCACCGGCGTCCGGGCCAGTAGTTACGCGATGCTCCCGCGCCGGGATCTATCCGGCGCGGGCGGCGATCTTGCCTCAGATATCGGCCAGCACGGTCAGGATACGATCGCGCTCGGCGAAGTCTCCCTCGGGATGGATTGGCTGGATCGCAAGCTGCGTAGCCCCAGCATCCAGATGTGCCCGCAACTTGCGCTTCACCGTAGCCACCTCGCCCCATATCATCATGGCATCGATGAAGAGGTCCGAACCACCATTATCCAAATCAGCCTGTGTAAATCCTGACTCCAACCAGTGATTGCAGTAATTCGGAAGGCTCAGATAGCGTTCCAACTCCTTCCGTCCCAGCGCCCGTGCCTTCACTGGATCGGTTTCGAGGCTGACTTTCTGCTCCGCTACCAGCCATTTGTCCGGCCCCAGGATGCTCCGCGCGCTCGCTGTGTGTTCCGGGGTGGCGTTATAGGGTAGAGCGCCGCGCGTCTTCTCCGCCGCTACCCCCAGCATCCGCGGGCGTAGGGCGGCGATCATGATCGGCCAAGAGTCGGCACCGGGCTGATCCTTACAAATTCCATCGAGATAGCGCCGCATCGCCGGAATCGGCTTTTCATAGACATGTCCCCGCATGCCCTCGACCATCGGAATATGGCTGACACCTAGTCCAAGAATATAGCGGTCGCTATAAAGGCTGTTCAGCGTGATCATCCCGCGTCGCGCCGCGAACGCATCGCGGGCATAGATCGAGGTGATCGAACTGCCGATTTTCAGCTTCGTGGAATTCCCGAGCAGGAAACTGTCTAGGGCAAAGGTTTCATAGCCACGTGATTCCGGGTGCCACAGCATGTCGTAGCCCAGCCGTTCTAATAATGGTAGAAATGCCCGAATTCCCGCCCCATCCAGTCGATCCAGGCCGTACCACGCCGCCAAACGTCCCAATTGCATCGCTATATCTCCTCGCTTTTTATTGGTAATTCCGACCATAGAGTATCCAGCCGCTGAACGTGAGTGCCCTCGGTTCTTACGCTGCCGGTCCTAGGTGCCGACAGTTAAGAGGAGTGGCAGGAAATTGTGATAATCGCTGATGGAACCGCGCCGTCTGCCATGGGTGGAGCACAGGCACCGACGAGCCAAGCGGGCAATGCCCGTTTGGCCCTCAATCCGCAGGTGGCGGGTTCCGGGGCGCTGGCGGTGGGCGTACTGATGCGGGAACTGGAGCGCGATGTGCTGCCGCATGTGGCATTCACGCCATGCTCCTGAAGCCGCTTTTTGATCCCGCGGATTTTCGCATTCCCGAAGGGATCGCCCATGTCTGCGCCGGCGGCGAAACGCCGTTCCTGAAACGTCATGACGACGCATTGCTGCGCTACGCCGCCGATAAGAGCCTCGGCATGGCCGGCCGCGCCGCGCAGGAAGCGCAACTCGCGCATGCGCGCGCGCTGATCGCGCAGTCCTGGAGTGTTGGTATTGGCGATATTGGCTTCGTCGGTAGCGTCGCCGATGGGGTGTCGCTGGTGGCCGAAAGCCTGAATTGGCGTGCGGGCGACAATGCGGTGTTCGATACGGACGAATATCCTTCCGTCGTTGCGCCGTTCGCCTTGCGTCCGCGCGCGGCATTGCGCTTCGCGACCGGGCACGCACCCGATCGGATGGCCCGGCTGGTGGATGCGCGCACGCGGCTGATCGGGGTGAGCTATGTTTCCTTTTTGACAGGAGAGCGCGCGAATCTGGCTGCGCTGCGCCGGTTGGCTGATTCCGTGGGCGCGTTGCTGGTGGTAGATTTCACTCAGGCCGCTGGCTACCTGCCGATCCAAGTACAGCTAGCCGATTTCGCCTTCTCCGCCTGCTACAAATGGCTGCTCGGTACAACGGGTGTCGCCATCGGTTATTGGAACCGTGCGCGCCTACCGGATTGGGCACCCGCCACCGCCGGCTGGCATTCGCTCGCATCGCACGGGCGGCCCGATTACAGCGAGCCGCTGGAACTGGTTCCCGATGCGATGCGCATGACGCGCGGCAATCCAGGGCATGCCGCGCTCTATGTACTGGCCTCCGCGCTCGACTATCTGCGCCAGCATGACGCCCGCGCCATACATGCCCATGTGGAAGCCCTGGCCAGCAATCTGCTTTTCCGACTTGCGGCGTTGCAGATCCCTTCCACCACGCCCGAAGATCCCGCGCGGCGCGGTGGCAATGTCTGCATCTCGCATCCGCGCGCCCAGGCCATTGTCGATGCGCTGGCGGAGCGCGGCGTCTGGGCCTGGAACGGCCGTGGACGAATCCGCTTCAGTTTCCACGGCTATAATGGTGGCGACGATGTGGAGAAAATCATCACCGCCCTACGCGCAACCTACTGAGCGGCCCTATTGGGAGATATACCTGCCATCGAACGCCAGTTCGGCGCAGGTGATGAAGGAGCCTTGTCGGAGGCGAGAAATAGCACGCCATTGGCCACTTCGATCGGCTCCCTAGGCGTGACAACGGCGTGGCCTCGATCTTCGAGTCACGGATACCCTGATGGGTGGCGTTCGGCAGCGGTAGCATATAGCCGGATGGATGGAGTTCGCCTGTACCCCTTGCGGCTCGTCTTTCATGGCTGCTGACGTGGTATAGAGCCGCACCCCAAAATAAAATACACAGGGGTTGCTAGAACGCCATTGTGCAAGGGCGAAAAAGTGAATGCCAAGATCAATGCGCAGTTGGTCGCGGTCAAGAGATTGCCACAACTCGTCCGGTCATTCTTTATGGCGCCAAATGTGTCCTATATTACCAGCCACTGAGTAAGGCCGATGCGCAGCTGGCCAGCTGGGGCAGAGCAGATGATCTCTACGCCGAACATCGCTGCGTAGAAGACTGCCGTGGCTTCCGAGTTGGAGCTGCGCAGGTGGATGTGGTCAAACGTGACCTTGGACATTTGCTTCCTCCCCTTCATTGGAACGCCTTGGCGATACGGCCCCAATCTTCGAGCGCGTCCTCGTGCCCTGGGACCAGCGGGATGACGAGTTGGGAGAGGCCACCGTCGCGCATCGCCTCCACACGCTGCTTGATGTCCTGTTCGCGGCCGGTGAAGGTGGTGTGGCGTATCAGCTCGGCGGTGACAAAGCGTTCTTCCTCCGGTTTGACCTTGATACAATGGCCCGTGTGGTTGACTAGGTAGCGGGCGTCCGCGGGCTCGAACTTGCGGGCGGCTTCCACATAGCCCTGCAACACGTCCTTCACTCTGTCCGGCACCGGGGAGGTATTGGCCCAGCCTTCCATGTCGTTGTCCGCCGCGCGGTGCAGTAGCACAGCGGCACGGGCGCCGGCTTGTTCGCGCACGCGCGGGGAATCCAGGGTCTCGCCATCCTGTAACACGCAGCCCCATACCCAGCCGGAAGAGTAGAGATCCCCGCCCGGGTGGCCTGACTCGGCCCAAGTTTTTTTCATACTTTCGACGGCTGCGAGCCCGTCCGGCACGCCAGACATCACCATTTTCCAGGCGGCGCCGTAGCGGGCCGTGAGCTTGCGCCCGCGCGGCCCAAAGGCGGAGATGTGCAATTTCACCGGGTCCTTAATATTGATCAGGCCGAGTTCCGGGTTGAGGAACCTGATCTTCTTTCGCACGCCCAGTTCCACCTCGGCTTCCGTTGTCTCCCCGTTCAGTAGGGCGTAGACGACGCGGATATACTCATCCATGTCGGACAGCTTCATAGCGTTCAGGCCCATGGCGCGACGGGCAGAGAAACCGGTGCCGACGCCGAAATCGATGCGGCCTGGCGCCATAGCATTGAGTGTGGCGAATGCGCAGGCGGTCACCGCCGGTATGCGGTTCGTGGGCACTAGCACGCCGGTGCCGAGGCGGATGCGGGATGTCTTCAGTGCCGCCGCGCCCATGGCGACAAACGGGTCCGCGACCAGCATCTGCGTATCGTAGAACCAAGCATGGGTGAAGCCCAGCTCCTCTGCCCGCTGCGCCACCTTCCAGGAATTTCCTGCAGTCGGGATACCGATACCGAATTCCATGTTGCTCGCCCTTTTATAAAAGTCTGATTTTATCACGCGTTCACGGACTAGTCTGCTGTATCTTGATCGAAAAACCAAAGACATGCATGTTCATCTGCGGCGGTGGGTACACCACTGAAGCAGTTGGATAAATCGGTCCTAGCCCCGGGTTACTTGGTGTTGGAAAGGGTTAACGATGCCCTGCGCTAAGCTTGACTATACCACGTCGGAAGGGAGGAATCACGCATGGCGTCAACTGTTCCCGGCCTCCGGGCAAGGCGGCTGTTCTAATGCGCCATGTCAGCCTGATCCTGGCGCTGGCGGCGTTCTGGCTGCTGCTCTCGGGCCATTTTACCCCGTTTCTGCTGGCGCTTGGCCTGGCCAGCGTCCTGGCGGTCACCTGGTTCGTCGACCGGCGCATGCGCATGGTCGACCTGGAAGGCCACCCGTCGCATCTCAGCCTGAACGTCCTGACCTACTGGCCCTGGCTGCTCTGGGAAATTGTCAAGGCGGCCTGGGACGTAACTAAGATCATCCTGCATCCGCGCCTGCCGATCAGCCCCGAGATTATCCGCGTGCCCGCCAGCCAGAAAACTGATGTCGGACGGGTGATCTACGCCAACTCGATCACGCTGACGCCGGGAACGATCTCGCTCGAGACCGATGACGGCTCGATACTTGTCCACGCGCTGACCCGCGCCGGGGCGGACGGGCTGGCAACCGGCGACATGGACCGCCGCTGCACCGCTTTCGAGGCCGCGCTCTGATGTTCGCCGCCGCAATGATCGCCCTGCTCGTCTCCATTGGCCTTACCATCGTGCGCGCCTGGCTTGGCCCGACGTTGTTCGACCGCGTGCTGGCGGCGAATACGATTGGTACGCTCTCGGTCTGCTTGATCGCGGTGCATGGGTTCCTGACCGCCCGTACGGAATTTCTGGACATCGCCATCACCTACGCGCTGTTGAACGTGCTGAGTACGCTGGCAATCCTCAAATTCTTCCGATTCGGTAGTCTGGGTGACCCAGAGCCAAGGGACGAAGAGCGATGACCCTCATCGTTGATCTGCTATCCTGGAGCTTCCTTCTCGCCGGCGGGTTTTTCACCGTCGTCGGTGCCTTCGGGCTGCTGCGCATGCCGGATATCTTCACCCGGCTGCATGCTTCTGGCGTGCTGGACCCTTTCGGCGTCTCCCTGATCCTGATGGGTCTCATGTTCCAGGCCGGATTCACCCTGGTTACCGTCAAGCTGGGTTTTCTCATTCTGTTGCTGCTGTTTACCAGCCCCGTCTCCTGCCATGCTCTGGCCCGCGCCGCGGGGCAACACAGCACCCCCCCCCAACGGACCGGGGGCGACGCGCCATCGAAACCCTGACCTACATCTTCCTACTAGTCTGCCTGGTGATGACCGCGATCGCCATCGTTCGCACGCGCAATCTGTTCGCGGCGGTCGCGCTGGGCGGCATTTACAGCTTCTGCATGGCGCTCTCGCTGCTGGTGCTGGACGCGGTCGATGTCTCGATGACCGAGGCATCCGTCGGCGCCGGCATCTCCACCGTGCTGTTGCTGGGCGCGCTGCACCTGACCGGGATCGAGGAAGCCCCGGCCCAACGCCCGGCCCTGGTGCCGATGCTGGTGTCCATCGTCACCGGGGTGGTGCTGCTGTATGGCGCTTGGGGCCTGCCGCCCTTCGGCGATCCGGCGGGCGTGATTCACCACCACGTGGCGCCGCGCTACCTGAACCAGGTGGTTGCGGAAACCGGCGTGCCGAACGCAGTCACGGCGGTGCTCGCCAGCTACCGCGGCTATGACACGCTGGGGGAGACCACTGTGATCTTCACCGCCGGGATCGGCGTCCTGCTGCTGCTGAAAGGCCGGCGTCGCAAGCAGCCCGGGGACCGACCGTCATGATGCAGCGAGAGGCTATCCCACGTGTCGTCACCAAGCTCCTGTTCCCGTTCCTGCTGCTGTTCGGGCTTTACGTGCAGCTCCATGGTGAACTCGGCCCCGGCGGCGGCTTCCAGGCCGGGGTCATCGTTGCCGCCACGCTCATCCTGTTCGGTCTGATCTTTGGCCTGCGCGCCGCCCACCTAGTCGCCCCGCCCCGCCTCGTCGAAATCATGATCCCGCTCGGCGTCTTCATCTATGCCGGCGTGGGCGTGGCCGGCCTGCTGTCCGGCGGCAACTACCTGGACTATTTCGTGCTGGACCGCGATCCCGTGCACGGCCAGGAACGCGGCATCTTCTGGGTAGAGATCGGGGTGTTGATCACCGTCTCCTCCACCATGCTGACGTTCTACTACGCCTTCGCCGGACGGGGGCGCTAGGCTGGAATGGAAGCGATCGTCGGCCAGTTCAGCAACTTGGTCACCGCCATCCTGATGGTGCTGGGGCTTTACGTTGTGCTGGCAAGGGACAACCTGATCAAGACGCTGATCGGCTTGGGCGTGTTCCAGACCTCGGTCTATCTGCTGTATGTCGGGCCGGGGAAGATCGTGGGTGGGACGGCGCCGATCATCGCCGAGGGCTTCACAGTCTATTCTAACCCACTGCCGCATGTGCTGATGCTGACTGCGATTGTTGTCGGCGTCGCGACCCTAGCGCTCGGCCTAGCTTTGGTCGTGCGTATCCACGAGGCCTACGGCACGATCGAGGAAGATGAGATCGTCGCCCAAGACTCCGGGGAATGACCGCGTCGTTATCAGGGGTCGTCAGAAATCGCACGGGATGCATCGTGGCATGAGCTGGACCGCCCATTTGCCGGCCCTGCAGGTTGTCGTCCCGCTGCTCGCCGCGCCGGTCTGCGCCGTGCTGCGCCATCCGACGCTCGCCTGGGCCTGGGCAACACTTACGTCCTTGGTCGCGTTCCTGATCGCGCTTTTGATCCTGGCTCAGGTCATGGCGACCGGGCCGATTTCCTATGCGATCGGGAGCTGGCCGCCGCCCTGGGGCATCGAGTACCGGATCGACACGCTGAACGCCTTCGTCCTGTTACTGGTCACCCTGATTGGGGCGGTGATCATGCCCTACGCCCGGGTCAGCCTGGCCAGCGAACTGCCCGCGGAACGGCTGCCATGGTACTACGCAATGATCCTGCTGTGCCTTGCCGGCCTACTGGGCATGACCGCCACCGGCGATGCCTTCAATATTTTCGTCTTCATGGAAATCGCGTCGCTGTCGAGCTATGTCCTGATCGCCTTGGGCCGGGACAGACGAGCGTTGCTGGCGGCCTATCAATACCTGATCGTGGGGACGATCGGGGCGACCTTCTATGTAATCGGCGTTGGTTTCCTCTATCTGGTCACGGGCACGCTCAACATCACCGACCTAGCCGCCCAACTGCCGATGGTCGCGAACCAACGGCCTGTCACGGTGGGGCTGGCCTTCATTGCGGTCGGCCTGTCGCTTAAATTCGCCCTGTTCCCGCTGCATGGCTGGCTGCCTGGGGCCTATGCCAGCGCGCCGTCCGTGGCTACGGCTTTGCTCGCCGCGACCGCCACCAAGGTTGCCGCCTATCTGCTGCTGCGCTTCTTCTTCTCGATCTTTGGAGGGGCTTACAAGCTTGCGGAATTGACGATCCCGGTGCTGTGGATCCTGGCCTCGATCGGGGCGATGATCGGCGCATCGCTGTGGGCGCTATACCAGGACAATGTGCGGCGGTTGCTGGCGTTCTCAAGCGTCGCGCAGATTGGTTATATTACCTTGGGCATAGGCCTCGCCTCGCCCAGGGGCCTGACCGGTTCTATCGTGCATCTGTTTAACCACGGCATTACCAAGGCGGCGCTGTTCCTGCTGGTGGGGGGGATGGCGCTGCGCATCGGGCCGGTCACGGTCGACTCCCTGGCCGGGATCGGCCGGCGCATGCCGGTGACCGTCGCAGGGTTCACCATTGCCGCGGCCAGCCTGGTCGGTATCCCCGGCACCGCCGGGTTCGTGGGTAAGTGGTACCTCATCCTCGCCGCTATCGAACAGGGCTGGTGGTGGCTGGCCGTCATGATCGTGCTGAGCTCGTTGCTCGCCTTGCTGTATGTTGGCCGCATCCTGGAGGCCGCCTGGCTCCGCCCCGCGCCGCCCGATGCCCTAGCCAGCGAGATGCCTCCATCGATGCTGGTGCCCGCCTGGGTTCTGGTCATCGCCTGTGTGTGGTTCGGCTTGCAGACCGATCTGACGGTCGGGGTGGCTGAGCAGGCGGCCGCCGAACTGTTGGGGCGGCAGCCATGAACACGATGGTTGTCGCCATGGCGGTGCCGGTCGTGGGGGCGATCGTGATTGCCCTGCTGCGTCGCTTACCGGTTGCGCGCGACATCGTGCTGGTGGTGACGGCGGTTGCCATGTTCGGCGTGGTCCTGACCCTGCTGCCGCTGGCCCTGTCTGGCATCCAGCCCTCGACGCCCGCCCTGACCATCCTGCCCGGACTGGTGATCCAATTGGTGGTGGAGCCGCTGGGCATGCTGTTTGCGCTGGTTGCCTCCGGGCTGTGGATCGCCAGCGCGCTGTATGCGATTGGCTACATGCGCGGGAACGACGAGCCCAGGCAGACCGGATTCCATGCGTGCTTCGCGCTGTCGCTGGCGGCCACGCTGGGGGTCGCCTTCGCGGGGAACCTGTTTACGCTGTTCCTGTTCTATGAAGTGCTGACGCTGGTCACCTATCCGCTGGTCACACACAAGCGGGACGAGGCGGCGATCGCCGCCGGGCGGCTCTATCTGATCATGCTGGTGGGGGCGTCGCTGATGCTGTTCCTGCCGGCCATCGCCTGGGTCGCGCTGGCGACGGGTGGCGGCGCGTTTGAGGCGGGAGGCACGCTGACGGCTTCGTTGGCGGCCGGCACCCTGTCCCCGGCCGCGACAGGCCTGCTGCTGGCCCTGTTCGTCTTCGGCATCGGAAAGGCCGCGGTTATGCCGGGGCATCGCTGGTTGCCCGCCGCCATGGTCGCGCCGACGCCGGTCAGCGCCTTGCTGCACGCGGTCGCGGTGGTCAAGTCCGGTGTCTTCTGCATCGTCAAAATCGTCGTCACCGTGTTCGGCGTCGAGACGCTGGCGCGGCTGGGCACGGGGGATTGGCTGGCCTATGGGGCGGGTACGACGGTCATCCTCTCCTCGTTGATCGCGATGCGCCAGGACGACCTCAAGCGACGCCTGGCCTATTCGACGATCAGCCAGCTTTCTTATGTCGTGCTGGCCGTCAGCCTGTTCACTCCGGTCGCGACTATGGCGGCCACGCTCCATATCGTGGCCCATGCGTTCGGCAAGATCACGCTGTTCTTCGCGGCGGGTGCCATCTACACCGCCGCCCACAAGACCAAGATCAGCGAGCTGGATGGTATCGGTCGGCTCATGCCCTGGACGATGACGGCCTTCGCGATCGGTGCGCTGGCCATGATCGGGGTGCCGCCGACTGCGGGCTTTGTCAGTAAATGGTTCCTGGTGTCCGCCGCGCTGACCTCGGCGCACTGGTTCGCGCTGGGTGTCGTTGTCGTTAGCACCGGGCTGACCGCGGGCTATTTCCTGCCGATCATCCACGCGGCCTTCCTGCGCGATAGACCCGACGACGACCACGTCCATGGGGAGGCGCCACCGCTTATGGTCATCGCGCTGACGACCACGGCGGTGGCGACGATCGTCGTCTGCCTGTTTCCGGGGCCGTTTCTGACCCTCGCGCGCCTGCTGGCGGGGTTGGCATGAACACACAGCATCCCTTCACCTCCCGGACCGTTCGGATTTTGTGGATCGTCCTGATCGCCGTCCTGGCCGTGATCCTGGTGGCTGGAATCGACGTGCACGTGCATGGACCCGACGCGATCAGCCAGAGCGTGGGGTTTAATGCGTGGTTCGGCTTCCTCGGCTGCGTGATCCTGGTCGGTCTGTCACGGTTTTTGGGCGCCATCCTGAAGCGGGGGGATGGCTACTATGATGGCTAACCTGGGCCTGCCTCCGGCGCTGGCCCTGTTCGTCGGTGCCTTTCTGATGGTGGTCACGCGCGGCGTCCTACGCCAGGCGGTCATGCTGATAGCGCCCGTGGCCGCCTTGGCGCTGGTCTGGGGGACCCCCGACGGCGCGGTGATCACCGCTCATTACCTAGGCTACGACCTAGTCCTCTATCGCGGCGACCGCCTGTCGCGCTGGTTCGGCACGATCTTCAGCCTGATAGCTTTCGCCGGCGCACTGTTCGCCCTGAACCAGCCCAACCGGCTGGAAACTACCGCGGCCCACACCTACGCCGCTGGCGCGCTGGGAGTCGTTTTCGCCGGCGACGTCCTGACCCTTTTCGTCTTCTGGGAGGTAATGGCCCTCGCCTCTACCCTAGTGGTCTGGAGCGTGGGCGCCAAACGCGCCGGCATGCGCTATCTGATTCTGCACCTGCTGGGTGGCGTGATGCTGATGACTGGCCTGGCTGGAGAGGTTGCGGCGAGTGGATCGACTGCCTTCGCCGCCATGACACCCGACTCGCTGGCGCGCTGGCTGATCTTGAGCGGGTTCCTGGTCAATGCCGGTGCCTGGCCGCTGTCAGCCTGGCTGCCTGACGCCTATCCGCGTGCATCCTTCAGCGGAATGGTGACGCTGTCGGCCTTCACCACCAAGACCGCCGTCTTCGTGCTGATCGTGGGCTTCCCAGGTGCCAAGGTGCTGATCGGCGTCGGGCTGTGCATGGTGTTCTACGGGATCGTCTACGCGATCCTGGAAAACGACATGCGTCGCATCCTGGCCTACAGTATCGTCAACCAGGTCGGCTTCATGGTCACCGGCATCGGCATCGGCACCGAGCTTTCGTTGGATGGCGCCGCATCGCACGCCTTCGTCCATATCATCTACAAGGCCCTGCTGCTGATGTCGGCGGGATCAGTCCTATATGTCACCGGGCGGTCGAAATGCACGGAGCTTGGTGGCCTGTTCCGCTCCATGCCTTTCACTGCGGTCTGCGGCATCGTGGGCGCCCTGTCGATCTCGGCCTTTCCGCTAACATCGGGCTTTGTCACCAAGTCGATGATCACCGAGGCCTCGGGCCAGCAAGGACTGACCCTGCTGTGGTATCTGTTGACCGTGGCATCGGCCGGTGTGTTCCTGCATGCCGGCATTAAGTTCCCGTGGTTTGTGTTCTTCCAGCGGGATTCCGGCCTGCGGCCCGCCGAACCGCCTGTGAACATGCGGCTGGCCATGGCGCTACTAGCGGGGGCCTGCATCCTGTTCGGGGTTACTCCCGACCTGCTGTATCGGCACCTGCCCTTCGGGTCGGTCTACGCCCCTTATGACGCCGGCCACGTCGTCGGGCAATTGCAGCTTTTGCTGTTCTCGGGCTTGGCGTTCTTCATTCTGCTGCCGGCTCTGCGGCGGACCGAAACGATCACGCTGGATACCGATTGGCTGTATCGTCGCCTGGGTGCCGGGGTCTGGACGGCCGTGTCGTGCGCGGCCCGACTGGCATGGCACAACGCGTCGCTGCTGGTCTGGACAATGCTGGTGCGGGTTAGGATCGAGTTGCGCCAGAGCCTGCTTGACGGAAAGCTACCCGGCGCCCACTCCAGCTCGACGATGGCCACGTTCACCGTGGCGATGCTAGCGATCTATTTGGTGGTGTTGCTGTTCTTTTAAGTCTGACGACTAAAATTCCAGGGAGGAGATCATCCGTGCTGACGAGCACGGACAGGATTCTCACCACCCATGTCGATAGCCTGCCGCGCAACCTGGCCGCCACGCGCCACGCTATCGACAGCCAGGACACGGCCAACGTTCTAGAGCCGCTGGCGCACATTCCCGCCCACCGCTCCGACGGCCGGACATCAACGGCTGGCGAACTGCCCTTGCTCGGGCCGCAGGATGATGCAGGGTGTCTTGCGCCGCGCCAACAGGCTGCACGTCTCTTGGGCGTCGCTGACCGAAAGATTGGTCACCTGGGCGCGCCAGCTTGTCTTGCCACGAAGGCGGACCGACTGGACCCGCGCTTCGCCGGCATCGGCTAGGCGCCGTGCCGCGAGCGCGGCGACGCGCGCTGCCTGCTCGCTCGGAAAACTACCCACCTGGATCCCGAAGCGGGAGGCCGTGCGCGCCGTCACGGCGGAGGACGCCGCGTGGGCAGTGCCGATCGGGCCGGTAAAGCGTGACGTTGCCGTGGTGTCGCGGCGCCTGATCGGCACGTCCATCCTCTCAAACCCCTGATCCAGCAGCGCCATCATGTGATTGTCGCGCTCCCCGCCATTGGCGCCACCCAGCACCACGCCGACCAGCCGTACTCCGCCCCGCGCCGCGGAGGTCACCAGGTTGAAACCGGACGCCACCGTATACCCGGTCTTTAATCCATCAGCGCCTGGATAGACACCACGGAGCCTGTCGTGGCTGCGATAGATCCGGCCATGGAAGCGGAACTGCGCGGTGCTGAAATAGCCATAATAGGCGGGAAAATCGGCGATGATGCGCCGTCCCAGCAAGGCCAGATCGCGAGCCGTGCTGACCTGCCCGCCATCGGGCAGGCCGGAAGCATTGCGGAAACTGGTTTGCGTCATGCCGAGCGCGCGCGCGCGGAAGGTCATCATCTCGGCAAAACGGTCTTCGTTGCCGCCCAGCATCTCGCCCAAAGCGGCGGCGGCATCATTGGCGGACTTGGTGACCAGGCCGAGGATGGCCTGCTCCACTGTGATCCGCCCGCCCGGCACCAATCCCAGCTTGGTGGGCGACATGGCGGCGGCCTCGGCGGACACCGGCACCAGCTGGTGCAGGCTTATTCGTCGGTCGCGCAACGCATCGAAGGCCATGTAAAGGGTCATTACCTTGGTCAGGCTGGCCGGGTAGCGCAGCTCGTCGGCATTGACTGCCGACAAAACCGCCCCGGTGCGCGCGTCCACCACGATGGAGGCATAGCGCGCCGAACCAATCTGCGCCGACGCCGCTCCGGCAAATCCGATGATACCAAGCCCGGTCATTGCCAACGTGGCGCGCAGCCATAACACCGTCCGCCGGGGCCAGTTGTCCCGCAATTTTGTCCGTGCTGAACGCATAGCCGTACCCTTCGCCGTATCTTAGCTCGGAAACTAGGGATATTCGTAGCGAACTGTCTAGCATTATAATTAGAAAAAAAACGAAAACAGAAGGGGTTAGCCATCGGTTTCTGAGACGGGGATGGCTTCAGCGCGGGGACAAAGAAAATTTGTGCGACGCACAAACTTCTCTTGCAACGCATAAACTGAGACACATCTAATCCGAAAATGCCTAATTGCTCAACGTTTGGTGGGTGGCTCCCTGGCTGCGGTGCTTTGCAGGTATTAGACATGACCGGAAGATCGCCACTCTCATCCACCGAAGCGCAGCGATCTGACCTGACGGGCCTGGCCAGTTCGCCAGAGCGAAGGGAGGCAGACCGTTCCCGCACCATACCGTGGCACGAGCGGTGGCGGCGCGGCGCTGAAGAAACCTAGGTCTTCCGGATCTCCTTTTTTTTGCGTCCGGCGGCAGGAATATTCCCGTTGCCAACACTCTTTCAAGAACACGCTGCCATCCGATATGGTGTGATGGCGCCCTAGGTTAGGGCGCGGTGGCGGACGGCGACTACCCAGAAACCCCATCCAGGCAAAGCGGGACGATGAGCGATAACGACAAGCGCGGCATAGGCGGCGGTGAGACCCCGAATACCGGGGTGGTAGTCAAGGCGCGGCCCAAGACCCGCAAGCCAGCTATGTACAAGGTCCTGATGCTGAACGACGACTACACGCCGATGGAATTCGTCGTCCATGTGCTGGAACGCTTCTTCCAGAAATCGCGCGATGAGGCGACGCAGATCATGCTGCATGTGCATCGTCGCGGCGTCGGCGTCTGCGGGGTCTTCACATACGAAGTCGCGGAGACCAAGGTGACGCAGGTGATGGACCTCGCCCGGCAGAACCAGCACCCGCTTCAATGTACCATTGAAAAAGAATGATCGTACTCCGATCATTATGCTCTCAGGCTGGGATCGCGCGCCCGCCCGAGTCCCGCGGTCCAACCGCGGCCGCATTTCAACGCGCAGGAGCGTGACCGGACATGCTTTCCCGTAATCTCGAACAAACGCTCCACCGTGCTTTGTCCCTTGCTTCGGACCGCAAGCATGAATATGGCACCCTGGAACATTTACTGCTTGGCCTCGCCGACGATTCCGACGCGGCGACGGTGCTGAAGGCCTGCGGTGTCGATCTGACGAAGCTGCGCGCCGATCTCACTGAATTCCTCGACAAGGATCTGGCCGGCCTCACCACCGATCGCCCCGGCGATCCGAAACCCACGGCGGGTTTTCAACGCGTTGTGCAGCGTGCGGCGATCCATGTGCAATCGTCTGGCCGCGATGAGGTCACCGGAGCGAATGTGCTGGTTGCGTTGTTCAGCGAACGCGAGAGCCATGCCGTTTACTTCCTGCAATTGCAGGACATGACGCGGCTAGACGCGGTGAATTTCATTAGCCATGGCATCGCCAAATCGCCCGGCCGCTCCGCCACTCGCTCAGCCCAGGGCAGTAGCGGCGGCAACGAGGAAGGCAAGGAACAGCCGGAGCGCGAGGAAAAGCCCAACCGGCGTGGCAACCAGGATGCGCTGGCTAATTACTGCGTGAACCTTAACAAAAAAGCCACGGCGGGGAAAATCGATCCTCTGATCGGGCGCGAGATGGAGATCGAGCGCACTATCCAGATCCTGTGCCGCCGCACGAAGAACAATCCGCTTTATGTTGGCGATCCCGGCGTGGGAAAAACCGCCATCGCTGAGGGCCTCGCAAAGCGCATCGTCGAGGGTGACGTACCGGAAGTGCTGGCGAAATCCACCATCTTCGCCCTCGATATGGGTGCGCTGCTAGCCGGTACGCGCTATCGCGGCGATTTCGAGGAACGGCTGAAGGCAGTGGTCTCCGAACTAGAAAACCAACCCGGCGCGATACTGTTTATCGACGAGATCCACACCGTAATTGGTGCTGGCGCCACCTCCGGCGGGGCGATGGATGCGTCCAATTTGCTGAAGCCGGCGCTGGCGTCGGGCAACATGCGCTGTATCGGCTCCACCACCTATAAGGAATTCCGCAACTACTTCGAGAAGGACCGTGCCTTGGTCCGCCGCTTCCAGAAGATCGATGTGAACGAGCCGAGCATCGAGGACACGGTGAAAATCCTACGCGGCCTGAAGACTAATTACGAACAACACCACAAGGTCCGTTATACCGAGGAAGCGATCCGTGCCGCGGTCGAACTGTCCGCCAAATACATCCACGACCGTAAGCTACCCGACAAGGCGATCGACGTGATCGACGAAGTGGGTGCCTCGCGCATGCTGCTGCCGGAGAACAAGCGCCGCAAAACCGTCACCCTGAAAGACGTAGAGGAGATAGTCGCCAAGATCGCGCGCATTCCGCCGAAAGCGGTCTCCGCCGACGATAAGGAGACCTTGCGCACCCTGGATCGCGACATCAAGAACATGGTGTTCGGCCAGGATAACGCGGTGGAAGCGCTGTCCGCGGCCATCAAACTCTCGCGCGCCGGGCTGCGCGAGCCGGAAAAGCCAATCGGTAACTATATGTTCAGCGGTCCAACCGGCGTCGGCAAGACCGAGGTGGCGCGGCAACTAGCCTCCACTTTGGGCATCGAGCTGATCCGTTTCGACATGTCCGAATATATGGAGCGCCATTCGGTCTCACGCCTGCTCGGCGCGCCCCCCGGTTATGTCGGCTTCGACCAGGGCGGGTTGCTGACTGATGCGATTGACCAGCATCCGCACGCGGTGCTGCTGCTCGATGAAATCGAAAAGGCGCACCCCGACCTGTTCAACATTCTGCTGCAGGTGATGGATCACGGAAAGCTGACCGATCACAACGGTAAATCGGTCGATTTCCGCAATGTCATCCTGATTATGACCACTAATGCCGGTGCGTCGGACATGGCGAAGGCCGCCATTGGCTTCGGGCGCGACGTCCGGGTGGGCGAGGATGAGGAAGCGGTAAAGCGCCTGTTCACGCCGGAATTCCGGAACCGGCTGGATGCGATCATCCCCTTCGCCGCGCTGACGCCGGACATCGTCGCCCGTGTGGTAGAAAAGTTCATCTTGCAGCTCGAAGCCCAGCTGGCCGATCGCAACGTGACCATCGAACTTTCCTCGGCGGCTAAGGAATGGCTGTCAGAGCGCGGCTATGACCCGCTCTATGGGGCTCGCCCACTCGCCCGCGTCATCCAGGAAACCATCAAAAAGCAGCTAGCCGAGGAATTGCTGTTCGGCCAGCTGGTAAAGGGTGGCGGAGTGAAGGTCACCTTGAAGGACGGTAAGCTAGCCTTCGAATTTTCCGCGGCATCCCTGGCTGCCTTGCCCAAACCGGATGAGGACGGCGAAGGCACCGAGGATCGCAAACAGGAGCGTGTGGAATAAGCTACGCCCTCGTTAGGGTAGTCAGCACCCGCGCGATCGCCCAGTCTAGCCGCGGCGCGAACCAACCCAGCATAACGAACGGAATAAGGCGCTCAGACACACCGGTCAGATCGCGTGGCCTGCGTATTAAAGGGTGTTGCGAATCAACGCGAAGGCATGCGCCACGGTCGCCGTGCGAATGGCGGTGCGGCTGCCGGGAAATACGTGACGTTCGCTGCGCGCCGGCACACCCCGACGCGCGATGCCGAAATAGACCAGCCCCACGGGCTTTTCCGCGCTGCCGCCCGTGGGGCCGGCGACGCCGGTGACGGCGACGGAAATATCGGCGTGCGATTGCACGATCGCGCCATCGGCCATGGCGCGCGCGACCTCCTCGCTCACCGCGCCATGTGCGCCGATGAGCGCCATGGGCACGCCCAGGCATTCATTCTTCGCCTCGTTGGAATAGGTGACGTAGCCACGTTCCACCACGTCGGATGATCCGGCGATGGCGGTCAGCGCCGCGGCGATCAGTCCGCCCGTGCAACTTTCGGCGGTGGCGATTTTCTTGCCGCGCGCGCGACAGGCCGCGAGCAGGCTTTCAGCCTGAACTAGTAATGAATCGGGCAACAATTCATTGGGGATCATAGGCAGAACTCCTTCTGCGCCCATGCTGGCGGGAACCGTTCACCCCAGCAAGCCGGGCCAAGCCCAGCCCACCGCCATGAGTACCAACGCCGCCAGTCCTCCCGCGACGATATCGTCGCCCATCAGGCCCCACGCATCCTTACGCCGGTCCACCCAGCCAACAGGGCCGGGTTTGGCGATATCGAACAGGCGAAATAATACGAACGCCGCCAGCACGCCGCGCCAACCCCAAACCGGCAGGCCGAGCAAGGAAATCCATTGTCCGGCGAATTCGTCGATCACAACCCAGCCCGGATCGGCCGCCGCCGCGCCAATGCGCCGCACCGCCCAGACGCCACCCAGGCTGGCCAACACACAACCCAGCAGCAGTAGCCAGACCGAGGCATGCAGCAATCCAGCGCCAATGATCAGGGCCACCACCGACCCCGCCGTGCCCGGCGCCACGGGAAAAAATCCACTGCCAAATCCGCTGGCCAGAACACGGCCGATCCGGTCGAGCGTCATTTTGCCATCCATTCTGCCAGCGGATCCCCGGCAAAAGCTGGGTTGCGCGCTCGATAGATCACCACATTCTCCAGCACGCGCTGCACATAGTTCCTGGTTTCATTGAACGGGATCAACTCAATCCAGTCGATCAGATCCGGGACATGGGCGCTGGCAAATAGCAACGGTGGATCGGTCCGATAGCGCGGATCGCCATGCATCGCGAGCCACGTCCGCACCCGATGTGGCCCCGCATTATAGGCCGCCACGGCCAGCGGTAGGGCCGTATATTGATCCATTAATTCGCGCAAATAGGCCGTGCCGAGCCGCATGTTCTGCGCTGGATCGCTGACCAGCTCGGCAGGCGACGTTGTCTCGCCCAGCCGCTTGGCTACGGATTGTGCCGTCGCCGGCATCAACTGCATCAGCCCGCGCGCGCCGACCGGGCTCAGTGCGCTGGGATCGAACGCGCTTTCCTGGCGGATCACCGCTAGTCCGATCTCCACCGGCACGGACTTACCCGGCGGCGCAGAGGCAAGCGGCCAGCCAGCCTCGGGCAGCATCAGCCCGTCGCGGCCCATGCGCCGCGCGATCGCTACCGCCGCCTGCGGCATGCCCAGGCTGAGGGCCAGATGTGCCAGCCCGGCACGTTCCGCCGGCGCGTTGGCCAGCTCATCGCGGCGCAGTAGGAACGAAAAAGCGCTTTTGCGTTCCCCCCAGCCCGCCAGCATTATCGCCGCCCGGGCCAGTTCACTACCCGAGGCATCGACGGTTAGGGGATCGCGTAGCGCGCGGATACGCGCGGCGAGCGCGACCCTGTCCTCGCCCAAGGCCTGCGTGGCGAGCTGGCCGTAAAATGTCAGCGGCCAGGCAGCGGCGGCGGCGAAAGCAGGTTCCGGGTCCTCTCCGGCGGCAGCAGCGGCGCGTCCCAGCCAATATTGCGCCCGCCCCTGAGTGATAGCCGCGCCCGAGGCAGCGGCAAGCGCACGAAAATGCCTCGCCGCCTGGTCCGGGTCGAACAGGAAGCGCAATGCGATAAAACCGGCTAGGAACTGCGCATCTACCAGCCGCTCCGTCTTCAGCGCGCCGTGCCCAGCGGCTAGGAGATAGGCGCCTTTCGCATCGCCATGGCGTAGGCGCTGACGGGCAAAGGCGTGCCGCTCGGTCCAGAAGGCATCCAGCCTCTCGGCATCCAACAGCGCCTGCGCCTGCTCCCCCCGCTCGCGCCACAAGGCCAGTGCTGCGGACTCATGCCCGTCCTCGCGCAGGGCGCGCTGCCGGGCCAGGAATAGGGCGGGGTCGTCGCGTTGGGCCGTTGGCACGGCAGCCAGCAAGGTGACGATGTCGACGCTTTTCTGTCGTAGCCCCAGCCGGGCCCGCGCCAGGGCCAGCCGATCTCCCGGCAGGCGCGCTTCCAACCGCGCCGCGGCCTGAGGGCTGGCGGCGAGCAGCGCATCGAAGCGTTGCCAATGATCGATTGGCCGCAAGGCGGCGGCCCAGCGTTGCAGGAATTGATCCTCGCCCGCCGGGTCGGCGATGGTGCCGCCGGTCCAGGCGCGGCGGGCGTAATCGCTGGCTTTTTCGCGCTGCCCCGCGCTGGTGGCGGCCTCGGCGCAGCGGAGTAGGGCCGGCGCGTGGGAGAGGAGGGCGTGTGCAAGTGGCGCACGGGCACATTCCGTGGCCAGGATGTCGACTGCCGTCTCCCGCGCCAATGCTTCCTGCCGGCGGCGTTCCAGCTGGGAGAGCCATGGCCAGTCCGGATTCTCCATCATGAAGGCGGCGATATCCGCCACCGCTCCCTGGCCGGGCGCTAGCAGGCGGTAAAAGGTCACCAGCTTGGCCGCCAGTGGCTCGGTGGTGCGCGCCGCTCGTGCTGCCCCTTCCGGCCAGTTGCCGGACCGTAACGCGGTCGCGATATCCTGGGCCGCGGCCGCGCTAGGCACCAGGAGGCCAGGCAGCATCAGGCCAAGGAATAGGAGGAGAATCGAGCGGCTCATAAGTGATTCTACTCTGCGACAACCTTGCGATGCATCCTCCTTGGCCCTAGGTTCAGCTCCCACAACCTTTATTTTTACGGAGGGCACCATGTTCAAGGGATCGCTTGTCGCGCTGATCACCCCAATGCGGGACGATGGCAGCTTCGATGAGAAAGCCTATGAATCCTTGGTGGACTGGCAGATCAAGGAGGGCACGCACGGTATCGTCCCCGTCGGCACCACCGGTGAAAGCCCGACCCTCACGCATGCAGAACACAAGCGCGTGGTAGAGATCGCGGTCGCCGTCGCCAGGGGCCGCGTGCCCGTGATTGCCGGTGCCGGATCAAACAGCACGGCGGAAGCCATTGATTTCACTCGCCACGCAAAGAAGGCTGGCGCGGATGCCTGCCTGATCGTCACACCCTATTACAACAAGCCGACGCAGGAGGGACTTTATTTGCACTACACCGCTATTGCCGATGCGGTGGACCTGCCGATCATTATGTATAATATACCCGGCCGCAGCGTGATCGATATGTCGGTGGAAACTACCGGACGGCTGGCCAAGCACAAGAACATCGTCGGCATGAAAGACGCGACGGCCAATTTGGTGCGCCCACTACATACGAAGCTCGCTGTCGGCGAGGATTTTTGTCAGTTGTCTGGCGAGGACCACACTGTACTCGCCTTCATGGCTTCGGGCGGCGTCGGCTGCATTTCCGTCAGCGCCAACGTGGCGCCGCGCCTCTGCGCGGATATGCATATTGCCTGGCAGGAAGGCCGCTGGGCCGATGCGATGGCGATCCAGGACCGGCTGGTGCCGCTGCATGACGCGATGTTCGCCGAGACCAGCCCGGGGCCGGTGAAATACGCCGCTTCCTTGCTTGGCAAGACATCGGAAAAATGTCGCCTGCCGCTGGCGCCCTGCATGCCCGCGACGAAGGAAAAGGTTCGCGCAGCAATGCAGCATGTCGGTTTGCTGAACTGACACGTGGCCGAGACGAAGAATAAAAAAGGCCTTATCTCACACGGTATTGCGGCGCAAAACCGTAAGGCGCGCTACGACTACACCGTGAAGGAAACGGTAGAGGCCGGAATCGTGCTGAAAGGGCCGGAGGTGAAATCCCTCCGGCTCGGCCGGGCCACCCTCACTGAGGCCTGGGCCGGGGAGCGCGAAGGAGAATTGTTCCTGTTCAACTGTTATATCCCCGAATATCAGGGTGGTGTACTGTCGCGATTTGAGACACGGGCGCCGCGCAAATTGCTTGTTAGGCGCAAGCAGATGGTGGCGCTGTTCGGGGCCATGTCGCGCCAGGGAGCGACGATCGTGCCGCTGGATATTCATTTCAATGAACAGGGCCGCGCCAAAGTCCTTCTCGGTGTGGCCGAAGGCCGCAAGAACCATGACAAACGCGCCGCCGTCGCCACCCGTGACTGGCAGCGCGACAAGGCGCGGCTATTGCGCAATCGGGGGTGACGTAACGGTCGCCATGCGCCAGAGTCGGCACGGCATGGATATTTGCAGGGAACCCGGATGACGAGCTCCGACGACACGATCAATTTTTTTGGCCGCATGAAAGACAAGCTGATCGAGGCGAAGCAGGCCTGGGCCCGCGACGGTCGCCTGATCACCGGCCAGTCCGCCGAATACGAGCAGCGCTTGCCCCCGGGCCAGCGGCTGGTGAAGGATTGGCCGGTCCTCGATCTCGGCGTGCATCCGGATGTGCCGGCGCAGAAATTCCGCCTCGATCTGGACGGCGCGTTGGAAAACGCGGTCTCGCTCAGCCTGGAAGACTTCATGGCCTTGCCGCAGCAGGGAAGCGTGTCCGACATGCATTGCGTCACGCAATGGTCGCGCTATGACAATCGGTGGAAGGGCGTGGCGGTCAGTGCATTGTTAGCATTGGTCAAGCCAAAGCCGGAAGCGAAGCACGTAATTTTTCATGCGCATGACGGCTACACCACCAATGTCCGGCTGGACCAATTCGACCAGCCCGATTGCTTCCTGGTGCATGAGTGGGAAGGTAAACCGATCGAGCGCCAGCATGGCGGGCCGGTACGCATCCTGATCCCCCGGCTGTATTTGTGGAAATCTGCCAAGTGGCTGCGCCGGATCGAATTTTCCGCGTTTGACAAGCCAGGGTTCTGGGAAGTGCGTGGTTATCACAACAATGCCGATCCATGGTTGGAGGAACGCTATTCCTGATTTTCTCCGCCGTTTATCGCTGTTGTTCGCGGGTTCTGGGGGTGCTCTGATGACAGTTGGCGCGCAAGTGACTGGGCCGGATCAGTTGGCCTGGGAATTTTCCTTTCCCGCCATCGAGAGCGGTGAATTGAAATTATCGGATTTCAGGGGCCGCGTGCTGCTGGTGGTAAACACGGCCAGCTTCTGTGGCTACACGCCGCAATACGAAAGTTTGCAGGAGCTGCATAGCGCACGCGCCGCCGAGGGCCTCACGGTTATCGGCGTGCCGAGCCGCGATTTTCGTCAGGAGTCCGCGGACAACGCCACGGTCAAAAATTTCTGCGACACGATGTACGGTATCGATTTTCCCATGTCCGGTATCCAGCATGTGCGCGGTGATTCCGCGGCGCCCTTCTATGCCTGGGTGCGCGCAGGACGCGGCTGGCAACCAGCGTGGAATTTCAACAAGGTGCTTATCGGCCGCGATGGCCAGGTCAAAGCCACGTTCGGTGCAGGCGACACCCTGGGTGGTGCCGCGATCACCCAGGCCATCGCCGCCGAGCTGGCGGCAAGATAACCCACGGATCAAACACCGATTTCTACAGCGATGTAAGGCGAGGACGCGATCCACGAATTGCTGCCGGAATATTGTTATTGGCTGGACAATAACCGCTTCGATGACATGGCGGTCTAGTTAACCGAGGACGGCACCTGGGCCACCGCGTTCGGCACCGGCAGCACACGGGCCAGCGTCGTCGGGCAGCTCCGAAAAACGCCGCCAAGGGCGGCGGAGCGCCGCCGCGCCGCATCAATCATACCACCAATATCGTCATTCGCCTGTCTGGCGACACCGCGTAGGTGACGTCGAACTCGACGGTGGTGGAAAACTCCCCGAACAATATCCGTCCCAGTTAGGGCGGCTACACGGACGATCCGGCAAAATAAACGGCCCTGGATGTTTAAATATCGTAAGATAGACCGTGACCTCGCCCCCGGGTTGTTCTGACCCTCAGGCTAGCACCGCTTCCGTCTTCCGCTTGATCAGCTCGAAGTCGATATCCGCGCCGAGCCCCGGTCCTGTCGGTGCTGACAGCATACCGTCGGCGTCGATTTCCAACTCCGTTGCTATGCCGTATTTATGCGCGCCATCTGGCAGCAGCACCTCGAACCACGTTGTATTCGGGATCGACAGCGCCAGATGCAGGTTAGCGAGGTTGTTCAGAGAATTGCCAGAATGGTGGATTTCATAGTTCATACGAAACGCCTCCGCGAGGTGCGCGGTCTTTAGCATCGTCGTTAGCCCACCCTTATTGGGAATATCGCCGCGTAGGTAATCCGTGGCCTGCTGTGTCAGCCAGATCGGGTAAGTGTCCAATCCACCGGCAGGATATTCCGTAGCCATGATCGGAATATTTAATTTTTGCCGCAGTTTTACATAGGACAGAATATCTTCATCGGCCAACGGGTCTTCATACCAGAGATACCCCATCTCCTGGATTGCCAGCCCGACACGCAACGCGGCGGGGTAGTCATAGCTCCAGGTAGAATCTAGCATCACGTTGTAATCATCGCCAACGCCGCGCCGTACCGCCTCGCAGACTTTGATATCGGTGGCGGGATCAGTGGGCGGATGAATCTTGTACGCCTTCCAGCCCGATTGCTTAAGGCGTTGCGCTTGATCTACATAGGCCCCTGCGTCGGGAAGAAGCTGCGAGGACGCGTACGCACCAATGGAAGTCCGCGTCGTCCCCATCAGCGCATGTACCGGCAGCCCGGCGATTTTTCCGGCGAGATCCCATAACGCTACATCCGCCGCGCCAATGCAGCGATAGGAGACGGACCGGGATAATTTCAGCATCCGCGCGTGAAGTCGCTCGCGTTCCAGCGGGTTGGCGCCCATCAGTAGCGGCTTGATCCAGCGGATCAGTTGTGGCCCATCCATGGACGCTGGATTGGACGCGGAGCCAAGAAACGCATGGCCCTCCTGACCGTCATCCGTCCTGATCCGCAACAGGCCGAGGTTGGAATTCTGCTGCGTGAAAGAACCGGCGTGGTAGCGCGTAGCGGGGATATTATCCCAGGTGAAGATGGTGAGGGAGATGTGGTCGATTTTTATGGCTCAAATCCCCTCACGCCTATGGCTTCCTGGAACTGGCTACCCGGCTCCCAGAGTAGTTTGCGGTGCTTTTCTAAAGGAACTTACGCTGGATGCAAGTTGGCATGGCAGATGTCAGCGGATCGTCGTTGCACCCATCCTACCCCCAGCGTAGATTGCCCAAATGCTAGGCAAATGTCCCGCTCCCACTACAGCATCCGCCCTCAAACCCATCGATCTCGGCCAAGGCGTGTGCATCGACACGCCGGTGATCCTGGCGCCGATGTCGGGCGTTACCGATCTTCCATTCCGCCGCCTCGCCCGGACGCTGGGGGCAGGGTTGGTGGTGTCGGAAATGATCGCCTCCTGGGCGATGATCAGGGAAAATCAGGCGACGATGCGCATGGCTAAGGTTGCTGATAATGGCGGGCCGAATTCCATCCAGCTCGCTGGCTGCGATCCTGCGGCGATGGCCGAAGCTGCCCGCATCGCGGTCGATCAGGGCGCCGATATCGTCGATATCAATTTCGGCTGCCCGGTGAAGAAAGTCGCCCTCGGCCAGTCGGCAGGGTCTGCTCTCATGCGTGACGAAATCCATGCTGCGCGCATCCTCGAAGCGACGGTGAAGGCTGTGCGCGTACCCGTCACCCTGAAGATGCGCATGGGCTGGGACCACGCCAGTCTGAACGCGCCAGTCCTCGCGCGCATCGCCCAAGGTGTCGGAATCCGCATGGTGACGGTGCATGGCCGCACGCGGCAGCAATTCTATACCGGCCAGGCAGACTGGGCGTTCGTAAGGCAGGTGAAGGACGCGGTCAAAATTCCAGTCATCGTCAATGGCGATATCCTCACCGACGATGACGCGGCCGAGGCTTTGCGCCTGTCCGGCGCCGATGGGGTGATGATCGGGCGCGGCTGCTATGGCCGGCCCTGGTTCCCCGCGCAGGTGGCGCATTATTTGCGCACCGGCCAGCATGTGGCGGAACCCGATCTGGCGCGGCAAAGAGCGGTGCTGCTGGACCATTACCAGCTGATGCTGGACCATTTTGGTGCGGCGTCCGGGTTGCGCATGGCGCGCAAACATCTCGCCTGGTATTCGCGCGGCCTGCCGGGTTCGGCGGAATATCGCGCCGCGATGATGCGTCTGCCTGACCCGACGGCGGTGCGCGCGCTGGTCGACGCTTTCTATGACCCGCTGGTCGCGCGCGGCGTCATGCCGGTCCGTGTCATCCCCGACGAATCCTTGGGGGCCGAGGCGGCATGAGCGCCTCCTCCCGCCGCCTCGGGCCGGTCCGCGCGCGCGGCGCCGACTCTGGCAAGGCACTGGCTGCGCAGATCCTCAGCGCGATGATGCTACCGGTGGTGTTGCTGGATCTTGAAAATCGCTTTCGCCATGTCAACCCGGCGGCGGAGGAATTTCTCGGTATTTCCGCCCAGCAACTGGTGCAGCTCGGATTGAGCGATCTGCTGCCGGGCGACCATCCGCTGTTCATGCTGATCGAGCATGTGCGTCGGGCCGGCGTGACCGTATCCGACCACGATTTGACTCTGCAAAGTCCGCGCCTGGCCAAGCAGGGCATTACCGTCCAGGCCAGCCCGCTACCAGAAGAAGACGGTGCGGTGGTCGTGGTGTTTCAGGATGCTTCCGCTGCGCGTTTACTGGACCGGCAATTGGCGTTTCGTGGTGCCGCGCGTTCGGTCTCCGGCATGGCGGCGATCCTAGCGCATGAAGTGAAGAACCCGCTTTCCGGTATTCGCGGCGCCGCGCAATTGCTGGAGGCTTCGGTCGGTCCATCGGATCAGGAATTGGCAATCTTGATCCAGGATGAGGCCGACCGCATCCGCGATCTGGTGGATCGGATGGAGATGTTCTCGGAAAAGCCGATCATACGCCGCCCGGTCAATATCCATCGCATACTGGAACATGTGCGCAAGCTGGCACAATCGGGCTTCGCCGCTGGTATTCGCTTCTCCGAAAACTACGATCCATCCTTGCCGGCGGTGGCCGCCAACCGGGATCAGCTGGTGCAGGTCCTACTGAACTTGGTGAAAAATTCCGCCGAGGCAATTAAAGCCGTTGGTAATCTGCACGGAGAGATCATTCTTTCTACTGCTTATCAGCATGGCGTGCGCCTCGCGCTGCCGGGTTCGCGCACCCGCATCGATCTGCCCTTGCTAGTGATAGTGCGTGATAATGGCCCCGGTATCGCCGAGGATATCCTGCCGCGTCTGTTCGAACCGTTTGTCACGTCGAAAAGTTTCGGCTCCGGCCTTGGCCTTGCCCTGGTGGCGAAAATCATCGGCGATCATGGTGGGCTGATCGAAGTGCATAGCCGACCCGATCGAACGGAATTCCATTTACATCTGCCGATGGCGGTCGATGACGATGTGTCCACCTGACATCATGCTTCGTTTGAGATTTTGATATGACCCTACCCACAATCCTGATTGCTGACGACGACCGCTCCATCCGCACGGTTCTAACGCAGGCGCTGGGCCGATCCGGTTATCAGGTCCGCTCCACCGGCAATGCCGCGACCTTGTGGCGTTGGGTGGAGGATGGCGAGGGCGATCTGGTGATCACCGATGTGGTAATGCCCGATGAGAATGGCCTCGATCTGCTCCCGCGTATCAAGCGCATCCGCCCCGATCTGCGCGTCGTGGTGATGAGCGCGCAATCCACCCTGATGACGGCAGTGAAGGCGGCGCAGCGCGGCGCATTTGAATATCTGCCTAAACCGTTCGACTTGCAGGAGCTGCTGGCGATTGTTGGGCGTGCCCTGGCGGTTTCGCCGCCGGCAGTGCCGGGCGAGATGGCGGACGCGGATGAACGGCTGCCTCTGATCGGGCGCAGTGCCGCGATGCAGGACATCTATCGTTCCATCGCGCGGCTCACCACCAACGACCTGACCGTGATGATCAATGGCGAATCCGGTACCGGCAAGGAACTGGTGGCGCGTGCCCTGCACGATTATGGTAAACGCCGTGCCGGTCCCTTCATCGCCATCAACATGGCCGCCATCCCGCGCGAGCTGATCGAGAGCGAGCTGTTCGGCCATGAACGAGGCGCCTTTACCGGCGCCACCAACCGTACCACGGGCAGCTTCGAACAAGCAGCAGGTGGCACCTTGTTCCTAGATGAGATTGGCGACATGCCGCCGGAGGCGCAGACACGCTTGCTGCGTGTTCTGCAGGAAGGCGAGTTCATGTCCGTGGGTGGACGGCGACCGATCAAGGCGGATGTGCGTATCATTGCCGCCACGCATCGCGATCTGCGGCTGGCCATTCAGCAGAATCAATTTCGGGAAGATCTTTTCTACCGCCTTAACGTGGTACCCATCCGCCTTCCGCCCTTGCGAGAACGGGTGGAGGATATTCCCCTTCTGGCGCGTCATTTCCTCGATCATGCCGCGGCCCATGGCATGGCGGTGAAAGCGCTTGATGCCACAGCGATCGACCGGTTAAAGGCCTATCGCTGGCCCGGCAATGTGCGCGAGTTAGAGAACCTAATGCGCCGCCTAGCTGCATTGTATCCACAGGAGACGATCACTGAAGCGGTGCTGGATGCCGAACTGGCTGATGCCGTGGCGGCTGAGCCGGCGGCGCAGGCCAGTAGTGCCGGCGAGCCACTGATGGTGGCAGTGGAGCGGCATATCCGCCAGTTTCTCGCCGCGCATGTGGATGGCCCCGGTCCCACCAATGTCTATGACCGCGTGATGGCCGAAGTGGAGCGCCCGTTGATTCGGATGACCCTAGCGGCCACGCGCGGCAACCAGATACGCGCCGCCGCGATTCTCGGGCTGAACCGCAATACCTTGCGCAAAAAAATTCGCGATCTTGCCATCCCCGTGGTTCGTGGTCTGGAATGAGGGGGTCGGTGCACACGTGAATATCAGTCCCGCGGCGCAGAGCCTGCAAGCTGCACCGGAGCTGGCGCCATCGGTCGCCCCGCCCGTGGTTGGGGGGAGGATGCGCCAGATGCTTTCGCGATTGAGCGCAATCCTGCTGGGCAAGGTGACGACGTTTATCCTTTCCGCGCTGGCAGTCGGGCTGGGCGTTGTCACCTTCGTCCTGCTGGCGCACGGAGCGCCGCTTGGGGTGCGCCCAGAGGTGGGCGTGGGTCTGGTGCTCGCGAACCTGATCGTGCTGTTGATCCTGGGTGCCGCGCTGGCTGGGCGGCTGACTAGGGTGGTCGTTGAACGCCGGCGGGGTGCAGCCGGGGCGCAGCTGCATGTACGTCTGGTGTTGTTGTTCGCCGGGGTTGCCGTGGTGCCGACGATCGTCGTGGCGGTGTTCGCTAGCACGTTCTTTCACTACGGGATCAAATCCTGGTTCAACGAACCGGTGCGTGCCGCACTCACCGAATCCCTAAAAGCCTCGCGGGGCTATCTGGAGGAGCATCACAATACGATCCGCGCGACGGCGCTGGAGATGGCAAACGATCTTGCCCAGGCCAGTCTCTATCTGGCGACCGATCCGTCGGGGTTTGCCAATCTACTGGCTAATTACACCATGCTGCGCGGCCTGACGGAGACGGTGGTGTTTGAACCCTCCACCGGCCAGGTGCGGGCGTCCGCCGGCCTGTTTGGCGGTATCGGCACGGAAAGCCCGCCGGCCTGGGCGACGGAGCGGGCACGTAGCGGCGACGTGGCGGTGCTGGCGTCGGAGGATGGCACGCGGGTGCGCGCGGTCGTGGCGCTGCAGACCACGCCGCACTTGATGCTGCTGGCGGGGCGGCCGGTCGATCCGCAGATTCTCGCCCATATGGCGCGCACCGAACTAGCGGTTAGCGAATACCAGCGGCTCGATCAAAACCGTTCCTGGCTGCAACTGACTTTCGCCTGGATCTTCGCCATAGTGGCGCTGCTGGTGTTGAGCGCGGCGGTGCTGATCGGGCTGCTAATCGCCAACCAGATCGCGCGCCCGATCGGCGGGCTGATCCAGGCGGCAGAACGTGTGCGTAGTGGCGATCTGACGGTGCGGGTGGCAGAGGCGGGTAGCGAGGATGAGATCGGAGGGCTGTTACGCGCCTTTAATCGCATGACCGGGCAGCTGAACGCGCAGCGCAGCGAGCTGATGGGTGCCTACGGCCAGATCGACGAGCGCCGCCGCTTTACCGAAACTGTGCTGGCTGGTGTCTCGGCAGGGGTAATCGGGCTGGATGCGAAGGGTCGGATCGAACTGCCCAACCGCGCTGCCGGCGAATTGCTGGGCATCGACCCAATGGTGTCGCTGGGTCGGCATCTGGCTGAGGTAGTGCCCGAATTCGCATCCTTGCTGCGCGAGGCGCAAGACACTCCGGAGCGCGCCCGTACGGCGGAAATTCAACTCGGTCCATCATCGCGCCGGCGCAGCCTGATTCTGCGCATCGGTGCCGAGATGCGGGCAGGGCAGGTGGATGGCTTCGTCGTCACGTTCGATGATATCACCGAACTGCAGTCTGCCCAGCGGCAGGCCGCCTGGGCCGATGTGGCGCGGCGGATCGCGCATGAGATCAAGAACCCGCTGACCCCGATCCAGCTTTCGGCGGAACGGCTGAAGCGGCGTTTCGCCAAGGAAATCACCTCCGATCCCGACACGTTTACAAAATGCGTCGACACCATCATCCGCCATGTTGGCGATATCGGGCGCATGGTGAATGAATTTTCGTCCTTCGCTCGGATGCCGCAGCCGCAGATCAAGCCGCATGATCTAGGCCGTGTCGCGCGCGAAGTGTTGGTTCTGCGCAAGATCGGGAAACCTGATATCGCCTGGACGTCGGAAATTCCCGTACAAGGCCCGGTGGTGGCGTGCGACGCGCAAATGATGCGCCAAGCGCTGACCAATCTGCTACAGAATGCGGAGGACGCGATCTCCATGCGCGATCGGGCGGGGGTGATCGTATTGTTGGTATGGGCTGACGAGCAGATGGCCTATATGGAAGTCAGCGATGATGGCATCGGCCTGCCTCAACAGGATCGCAATCAATTGACCGAGCCCTATATCACGCATAAAATCAAGGGCACCGGCCTGGGCTTGGCGATTGTTAAGAAAATCATGGAAGATCATGGTGGGAACGTGCATCTGGACGATCGTTCGGACGGGCCGGGCGCAGTGGTTACCTTGTCCTTGCCGCTGAGGCCCGTGCATGGCGCATGAAATCCTGATCGTTGATGACGAACCCGACATTCGGATGCTGATTGAAGGCATCCTGCGCGATGAAGGCTATGAGACTAGGCAGGCCGCGGATGCCGATGCGGCGCTGGCCGCATTCCAGGTGCGCCGCCCATCGATGGTGGTGCTGGATATCTGGCTGAAGGATTCGCGCCTCGACGGTTTGGGCATTCTGCAGGCCCTGCACAGCGAGGAACCGCATGTGCCGGTGGTGATGATCTCCGGTCATGGCACCATTGAGGCTGCCGTCACCGCGATACAGCAGGGTGCGTATGATTTTATCGAAAAGCCCTTTCAATCCGACCGGCTGCTGCTGATTGTCCGCCGCGCGCTGCAAGCTGCCAACCTGGCGCGCGAAAACGCCGAACTGCGGCTGCGCGCTGGGCCGGAGATCAGCCTAACCGGGGCCAGCCCGGCAATTTCCCTGCTGCGCGCGGCGGTGGAACGCGTGGCGCCGACCGGATCGCGCGTGCTGATTACCGGTCCGGCCGGCGCGGGCAAGGAGGTCACCGCGCGGATGATCCATGCGCGCTCCCGCCGCGCCGATGGGCCGTTCGTAATGCTGAATTGCGCCACCCTGGCGCCGCACCGTTTCGAGGAGGAGCTGTTTGGCCTGGAAGCTGGCCCTGATCTTGGCGCCCAGCCGCGCCGCGCCGGCGTGCTCGAGCGCGCCTATAACGGTACCTTGCTGCTCGACGAAATCTCCGACATGCCGCTGGAGACGCAGGGCAAGATTGTGCGTGTCTTGCAAGACCAGACTTTCGAACGTCTGGGCGGATCGGCGCGCGTGAAGGTAGATGTGCGCATACTGGCCACTACCAACAAGGATCTGACGGCGGAAATCGCGTCCGGCCGATTTCGCGAGGATCTTTACTACCGCCTAGCCGTCGTGCCGTTGCGCTTACCCAGCCTCAGCGACCGGCGGCAGGATATCGAGGAGCTCGCACGCTATTTCGTGATCCGCTCCGCCGAGACATCCGGCATGGCCCAGCGCGAATTATCGACGGATCTTTTGGCCGTGCTGCACGCCTGTGATTGGCCGGGTAATGTGCGCCAACTGCGTAACCTGATCGACTGGTTGTTAATAATGGCCCCGGGCAGCGCTTCGGACCCGTTGCGCGCGGAAATGCTGCCACCGGAAATCGCCAATCAGGCCCCCCCCGTGGTCTCGCTCGATCCTGGCGCGGATATGATGGGACTACCGCTGCGGGAAGCGCGCGACCTGTTCGAGACGCAATATCTGCAGGCGCAGCTGGTGCGGTTCGGAAGTAATATAAGCCGTACCGCGCAGTTTGTCGGCATGGAACGCAGCGCCCTGCATCGCAAGCTTAAGCAGCTAGGTGTGAACAGCGATGAGCGGCAAGGGGCGTAATGGTTGTCTTATATCCTCGCCCGGCCTTGCTTCTGTATGACTGGGATAACACGCTGGTGGATGGATGGGCCGGGATCACGATCTCTCTGAACACTGCCTTCGACGCCTTTTCCCTGGCACATTGGAGCGTTCAGGACACTCGCGAGAGGGCGCGTGTCTCGATGCGGGAAAGTTTCCCAAAGCTTTTCGGCCCGGACTGGCAGCGTGCGCGGGATATTTTTCTCACCACGCTGGCCGCGCAGCATTTGCAGCATGTCCGACCGATAAACGGCGCCGCGGCGCTGCTAGATGCGGGAGGTGCCTGGGTGCAAGGGCTGGTATCCAACAAGACCGGGCGTTTCCTGCGTGCGGAAGTTACGCATCTTGGCTGGGATCGACATTTTCGTACCATCGTCGGCGCAGGCGACGCGCATGCGGACAAGCCAGATCCGGCGCCGATCCTGTTGGCATTGCGTCAACTCGCGCGTCCAGTCGACCCTACCATTTGGTATCTTGGCGATACCGAATCGGATATGCAGGCGGCGCGGGCGGCGGGTATTACCGCCGTGCTGGTGGGTGATGCCGCGCATGATGGGGGGGTTGCGCGTGCCGCCCCGGATATCCATTTCGAGGATACCCATGCGCTGGCTGCAATGCTGCGTTTGCTTGCGTAAGGGAAAGTCGCCGCTAGACTCCCGCCTGCGCCTCGAGGAACCACCGGCCGGCGCGATCGCCGTTTCGGATGTCTAATGAACTGAACAGCAACAAAATAGAAAAAGGATCCACCACCGTGGCTACCGAAAAAACCCAGAATGTGCAGGACGTGTTCCTGAATCATCTGCGGAAACATAAAACTTCCGTCACCGTGTTCCTCGTGAACGGTGTCAAACTTCAGGGTATCGTTACCTGGTTCGATAATTTTTCTGTGCTTCTGCGCCGCGATGGGCATACCCAACTCGTCTACAAGCACGCCATCAGCACAGTGATGCCGACTACGCCGATCCAATTGTTCGGCGGACCGGACGAGGGTGCTCCGGAGTGTGAGACGGTTGCTGCTGGTGACGGCTGAGGACCGGGCTGCCCACGATGGCGGCGCGGGACCGACTCGCGCCGCCGTGATCCTTCCTTGGGAGCGCCGGGAACGCGGCGATGCGGCCCGCATGGGAGAGGCGCGTTTGGCGGAGGCGGTGGGCCTTGCCGCCTCGATCGGCTTGGTGGTCGTGCATACCGCCATTCTGCCGTTGCGTGAGCGCCGGCCCACGACCTTGCTCGGCTCCGGCCAGACGGAGATACAGAAGTGCGCTATCACCGAACATGATGTCATGGTCGTCGTTGTCGATGCCACGCTGAGCCCTGTGCAACAGCGTAATTTGGAACGCGCCTGGGACTGCAAGGTAATCGACCGCACCGGCCTTATCCTGGATATTTTCGGCGAGCGCGCACGCACGCGGGAAGGTACGTTGCAGGTCGAACTTGCGCATTTGGATTATCAGCGTTCGCGCCTAGTGCGGTCTTGGACCCATCTGGAACGTCAGCGCGGCGGATTTGGCTTCCTGGGCGGACCGGGTGAAACGCAGATCGAGGCCGACCGTCGCCTGATCGACGAACGCCTGGTACGGCTAAAAAAAGAACTGGGGCAGGTGCGCCGCACCCGCGGGCTGCATCGTTCGGCGCGCCGACGCGTGCCATTCCCGGTTGTGGCGCTGGTGGGGTATACTAATGCCGGAAAATCCACCCTGTTCAATGCGCTGACCGGGGCGGAGGTCACCGCGCGGGATCAGCTGTTCGACACGCTCGATCCCACCATGCGTGGGCTGCGCCTGCCAACGGGGCGGCGTGCGATTCTGTCTGATACCGTCGGCTTCATCAGCGAATTGCCGCACGAGTTGGTGGAGGCATTTCGTGCCACCTTGGAAGAGATCGCGGAAGCCGATGTCATCCTGCATATCCGTGACGCCGCGCATCCCGACACCGCCGCGCAGCGCGCTGATGTGATCGCCGTGCTGGATGGCATGGTCACCGATCACACGCTAGATGATGAGTGGCCATCACGCACCATCGAGGTTCTGAACAAGGCCGACCTACTGGGCGGAGGGGCGAACGTGCCGCTACGCCCGGGGCACGTCACGGTCTCCGCCATCACCGGCGAAGGCCTGCAGGATCTACTCGCCGTCATCGATGCCCGCATCGCTGCCGGCATGGAAATCGCTACCTACGACATCACCCCCGATGACGGCGCGCGTCTGGCCTGGCTTTATCAGAACGGCGAAGTCATGCAACGCCATGACGAGACAGACGCAATTCATGTCACCGTCCGCCTGCTCCCTGCCGACCGCGCTCGGTTCGAACGGGGAGTGTCATGACGGGTTTGCGGATGTGGGATAAGGGGAAGTAAGGTCGCGGCGTTACCTCGAAACTCTTAAGGGGCAAAGCCCCCGATCTTCCTTACTTTCTCTCCTCAAGGCCGCAGATCACCGAAAACCGCCGCCGCCGTTTACGTAGACGCTGTTGGCGGTCATGTATTCGCAGGCATCGGAGCACATAAAGAGGACGAGTTCGGCGATTTCCTCCGGTTCGCCGGCGCGTTTCATGGGCACGTCGGCGACGGCGCGGGTCATGAATTCGGGTGTTGAGCCGGAGGCGTTTTGGAAATTGGTATTGATCGGCCCGGGCGAGATAGAGAGGCAGCGTATATTGCGGTCGGCGAATTCTCGTGCGACGCCCAATGTCATGGAATCGATCGCGCCCTTGGCGGCGGCGTAATGGACGGAGGCTCCTGGGCCGCCGCGCCGCGCAGTCATGGAACAAACATTGACAATCACGCCGCCGCCCTGTTTGACCATGTGTGGAATAACGGTTTGCATGGCGTAGAAGGTGCCGTGCAGATTGATGGCCATGGTCTTGTCCAGCAGGGCATCGTCGATATCGAGGAATTTTCGGCGCGCGACGGCGGCACCAGCAGAGTTGAAGACGAAATTGACCCGTGCGAAGCGCGCGATGGCCTGCGCGAAGGCGCCTTGGATCTGTTCCCGCGAGGCAACATCAACGGCGATGGAGAGGGACTGTTTGCCGCTTTGGATGATGGTTTCGGCGGTGCGGCGGGCGGCTTCACCGTCGATATCGGTGACGACGACATTAGCGCCCTCGCGCGCGAAGATCAGCGCGGCGGCACGGCCGATGCCACCGCCAGCGCCGGTGATCACGATGGTCTTGCCAACGAAATAATCCGGGGTCTTGGGCATGCGGGCCTCTATTCGTTGGTGCGTGGCAGCACCCGGTTGATCGTCGTGTCTATGTTTAGCACGCAGTTACTGGGGCGGTGATAGACACACCAGGTGGCCACGTTGTCGGGCACGCTGGCGCCAACCACGCCGGTCCGGCATTGCAAGCGTGCGGGTTGAGGCCACGTCGATCACTGGCGCCAGCAGCGCGGGGATCAGCCACGAGCGGATGGGTTCGCGCCATCCCCAGAGGCGATGCCATAGGCGAACCAAAGTCGATGCGCCGGTTCCTACACTCGAAAGACTTCACCGGGTTGATGGACATAGGGCCAGGCCCAGGTGACGGTGAGGCGCAGCACCAGTGCGAAGGCCAGCGGGGACCAGAGCAGCCGGCGGAGGGAGGACGAATAATCGGCGATGCATCGCACGCAGTTGCGGTTCGTCAGGCGCGGCGAATGAAGGACCAATAGCGCGCCGCCCGGCTCGCGCGCAACGCCTTCGCCTCATAGCGCGTCGGCGGCCAATGTTCCGGGCGGGTGAGGGCAGCGGGCTGATAAGTGAAAAATGCCTGCGCGCCCATGACTTCGGCAACCCAGGCCTGGTAGGTCGGATCGTCACTGGCGACGCGCCATTCGCCGCCGGGGCGCAGGACGCGGGCCATGAGCCAAATCTGTTCGGGGTGAACAAACCGGCGCTTGGCGTGTCGCGCTTTCGGCCAAGGGTCCGGGAACAGCAGGAAGATCTTTTCCAGTGCCGATTCTGGTAGGGCACGCAGCAGGATACGGGCATCGTGGGTGAACAGTCGGAGATTGCCGGGCACCGGGGACGTTGCTTCGTCACCTTCCGGGACAAGGTGGGAGAGGAGGGAACAGATGCCATTCTCGAAAACTTCGCAGGCAATCAAACCGGCGTGCGGATGGGCGCGGGCTTGGGAGACCGCATGTTCGCCTCCGCCGAAACCGATTTCCAGCCAGGTTTCGGTCACTGGGGCGGCGAAAGCGGTGGCTGGTTGTGCGGCTGCTTCCTGCTTGAAGGCGAGACGCGGTAGGGTCAATTCCAGCAGGCGCTCTTGGCGCGGGCGCAGCTTGTGGCCGCGTGCACGGCCATACAGGCAGTCCGGCGGTGGTTTGACGGTGAGAGTCAGGGCTAGCGCCCGAACGCTGCCTTAAGCGCGGGCACCAGATCGGTGCGTTCCCAGGTGAACGTACCAAGCTTCTCATCCGGCTCCCTCCCGAAATGGCCATAGGCGGAGGTGGGGACATAGATAGGATGGTTCATGCGCAGATGCTCGCGGATACCGCGCGGCCTCAGATCGACCAGCTCCCGCACGGTTTTTTGCAGTTTCACTTCGTCGATATCGCGCGCGGTGCCATGCAGGTCGAAATAGACGGACAGCGGATGGGACACGCCGATAGCGTAGCTGATCTGGATGGTGCATTTATCGGCCAGCCCGGCCGCCACCACGTTCTTCGCCAAATAGCGGCAGACATAGGCGGCCGAGCGATCTACCTTCGTCGGGTCCTTGCCGGAGAATGCGCCGCCACCATGAGGCGAGGCGCCGCCATAGGTATCTACAATGATTTTTCGTCCGGTCAGGCCGCAATCGCCATCCGGCCCGCCGATGACGAATTTGCCGGTGGGGTTCACGTAGAACTCGTTTTCCGGGCACATCCAGCCGGCGGGCAGCGAGGATTCCACCAGCGGCCGGAGCATGCGCTTGATCTGCGCCTGGTCGAGGTCTTCGGTATGCTGGGTGGAGACGACGATGGAGGTGGCGGCCACCGGCTTGCCGTCCACGTAGCGCAAGGTCACTTGGCTTTTCGCATCCGGCAGCAACCCGGCCACGGCCTTGTCAAGATTGCGGCGACGTTCGTTGATCCGGCGCAAAATCAGATGCGCGTAGTAAAGCGGCGCCGGCATTAAATCTGGCGTGTCGCGGCAGGCATAGCCAAACATGATACCCTGGTCGCCCGCGCCTTCATCCTTGTTGCCGGACTGGTCGACGCCTTGCGCGATATCGGAGGATTGCGCATGCAGATGGCAAGCGATATCGGCGTGGCGCCAGGAAAAGCCTTTCTGGTCATACCCGATATCGCGGATCGCCATGCGAGTTAGGTGGATCAGCAATTCCGGCGTCACCGATTCTGGGCCGCGGGTTTCCCCGGCGAGGACTACGCGGTTGGTGGTGACCAGGGTCTCGCAGGCGACGCGGGAATAGGGATCGGCCGTCAGATAGGCGTCCAGCACTGTGTCGCTGAGCCGGTCCGCGACTTTATCGGGATGGCCCTCCGAAACTGATTCGGAGGTGAACAGGTATTCACCGGTGTCGCGCATTTTTTCTCATATCCGGATCTGAGGGGGATCGGGCGCGTGTGTGACGGAATCAGGCGAGAGGGTCAAGATTAGTGGCAGGGTTCTGTTCAATCCAAGCTCGCCAATAGCCCCGCCATAAGGCGGCCGCGATAGACTAGGCTGTCGATCAGAATGTGTTCGTCCAACGTGTGCGCACCGCCGCCGGCGACGCCGAGGCCGTCCAGGGTGGGGATGCCCATGGCGCCGGTGAAATTTCCGTCCGAGCCGCCGCCAGAGCTTTGCGAGGGGATGTCAAAGCCGAGCGAGAGGGCGATGGCGCGGGCGCGTTCATAGAGCGCCATGCCGCGAGCGTTCGCCTCCCACACCGGGCGGGTGACGCCCCTTGTAGCTGTAAACTGCACGTCGTTGGAGGAAGCGCGCAGGGCGAGCATACGCGTGACGCCGTGGTCCAGATCCTTCTGGCGCTTGGCCATGGAGAGTACCTCGCCAGTCGCGGTGGTGGTGACGCAGTTAACCCATTGGCCACCCTGCATAACGCCGACGGAAAAGGTACAGTCTTCTGTCGTCATATCCTCTATTTCCAAGATCTTGCGGGCCATCTCCTTGATGGCGGAACGGCCCTCGGCGAGGCGGGCGCCGGCATGGCTGGGGCGGCCGGTGGCTTCCAGATTGAAGCGGGCGATGGCGTAACGGCCGGTGACGACGCCGCCATCGGGGCGCGCCGGTTCCGGCACAAGCACGTATCTGGCGCGGGCGGCCTCCGCCTCAATCAGATCACGGGTTGAGGGGCTACCAACCTCCTCGTCCGAAGTGAGGAGAAAGGTGATGGGAAGTTTTGTCGTTATTTCAGCACGTTGTAGTTGTTTGATGGCTTCTAGAGTAAGATAGTTGCCCCCCTTCATGTCGAGGATGCCGGGGCCGTACGCGCGGTTGCCCTCGCGGCGGATACGTAGGGCTTGCTTGGTGCCGATCGGGTGGACGGTGTCGAAATGGCCCATCACCAGGATACCGGGGTTGCCTTGCCCCGGATGGGGGAAGCTAGCGCGGACGCAGTCCGCAAAACCCATGCGCCCGGGGATCTTGTCTAGACGGGCGCCGGCGACGGCCATGTCGCGGCTGGCGAGCTCGAGCATGCGGTTGACGGCGGCGGTATCGAAAGTGGGGGATTCGCATTCGATCCAGGGCAGCAGGCCGGCGAGTATCGTATCGGCGTCGAAGGACAGGTTCGTATGGTTCATGGCGGGTCCGGTGCTGGGGCGGTAGAAGTAAATTCATTGCATGGCAGACGGGTTGCCGCCTAGGGCGGCGGCACGTCTTTATCCCTTAGGGCGTTCGCACGAGTTAGAGCCGGCTAAGACAACTTGACTTTGTAGGAGCGCTTGGCGGTCGGGCGTTGGCGGGAAGATACGGGACGACGATCACCCGCGTTGCGTTTACAAATGCCGATAAATTTCTTATCAAGAATATATTATTTCTTTTTTCTATTAAGGTGGATGCGCAGGAGTTATCGGGTTGCTCGTTTAAGTAAGGTACGCTCGGTTTCGCGCGGGTAGTGACGCTGGAGGAGCCGGTTTTTTCCAACTATGACGGCAACGGGATGTTCAAGAGCCTGGGAAATATCGCGGTCAACCCGCATGTCGGGCTGCTGTTCATCCAGACGAGCGGACCGTCGCGATGGCTGCGGGTGAACGGGCAGGCGCAGATTTGTAATATCGATCCGCTGATGCAGAGCTTTGCGGGCGCCCAGTTATTGATTCGGGCATGCCTCTGCATGATCTTTTCCAACTTCCCGTGCTATATCCGGGATCCCGCGACAGTCACGTCATCGTAATAGGCGTCTGGGCCCGGGCCATGACCCGCCGGAGCCAGCGTGGCAAGGCTTCGACACCTTTAAGGAATTAGTGCCACCGCGTCGTGGCTGATCGCTAAACTAGCCGCGCGCCGATCAGGCCGAGGAGGGCGATGAAGATTGTGGCTAGCGCGCCCAGCGCGAGCGGGGCGGCGCCCTTTTTCTTAAGGGCGCTCAAATCCGTGCCTAGACCCAGCGCAGCGACCGAGGCGGACAGCATGATTGGTACCACGAAGCGGGAGAAGCCCAGGGCCAGACCCTGGACATCCGGCATGATGTGCTGCGCTACGTCACCGGCCACCACCAGGGCGAAGAAGCCGATGGCGAACCAGGGCACGGGCGTTTTTGTGGTGCCCTTTTCCCCCCGCGTCGCCCAATAGCTGAGCGCGATTATGGCCGGGGCCAGTAGCACCACACGGGCGAGCTTCGTGAGGGTGCCGATTTCTACCGCACCCGGCTCCGGCCAGGCGCCGGCGGCGGCGACGGCCTGCACCACCTCATGCACCGAAGCGCCGGCCCAGATGCCATAGGTGGTGGGGTCCATGCCCATGATCTGACCAAGATAGGGATAGGCGACAACCGAGACGGTGCCGCACAGGGTGATCACGGCCAAAGCGTAGGCCACATCTTCCTGCTTGCCGCCCGCGACCTGGTTGGCGGCGATGATGGCCGACGCGCCACAAATACCGGTGCCGGTGCCGAGCAGCATCGCCATCGGCGCATCCACACCCAGCCGGGCGCCGATCCAGATGGTGAACACCATGGTTAGCCCAACGGCGCCCACCGCCAATGCCAGCGCGTAGGGGCCGATGGAGAGCAATTGCGTCAAGGTCACTTGCAGGCCGAGAATCACGATGGCGGCACGCAGCACAGGTCGTACGACGTAAGCCGTGCCGGGCCGCCAGCTTGCCGGTAGCCCCATCAAGGCGCGTAAGCCGATTCCGATGACCAATGCCACCACCACCGGGTTGAGGATGTTCACCCCAGACAGATCACGCACCCAGATCGCGAGCAGCGCGACGACGAGGCAGACCGCCACGCCAGGAGCGAGGGCGATATATCGCGCGAGGCCGGTGGGCGCGGCGGCGGAACTTGCTGGTTGGGCCATGGGACTCGGTGCTCGACTTCCTGAGAGAGAATAGAGAAAGAAACCCTCGCCGGAAGCTTAGTTTACGTCAAATTTTGACGTGAGGTTGGGGGAATCTACCGGACCTAATAGCAATACGCTGTGCGGCCACCGGAGATATCGAGGACGAAGCCGATGGTGAAACTACAGGCGGTGCCGGCGATCCAGGCGGCAAACTCGTCCACTTCGCCGGGTTGCTCCGGTCGGCCCATGGGGATGTTTGCCGGCATGCTCGTATATGTTCTGCCGTCATGCCGTTCAGCAACTCAGTCTCCGTCATCGCGGAGGCGATGCAGTTTACCATGACATTGTTGTCGCTGAGTTCTTTCGCCAACCCCTTGGCAAAACCGATCACGCCTGCCTTCGTAACCGAATAGGTGGAGATATTCGGCCCGCCCTTCTTGCTAGCGATGGAGGCGCGATTGATAATTCGGCCATACTTTGCTCGCGCATATGCCGTGCCGCGAGGCGGCTTGGGTAGAAGACCGAACTCATATCGATGGCGATGACGCGGTCCCAGTCCGTGAGGGAATATGCCTTGATCGGCGCAATGGTCCGTTAACCCCGGCGTGGTCGGCGACATTTTTCTGTTCCGTGTGCAGCGGCGACAGGCCGTCGGTTCGTATGGCGACAGATCTCGGTCCCACACGGGGATTCGCGCGCTTCGCGCGGCCATGATGTGCGCGATACCGAGGCCTATGCCGCGTGCCGCACCGGTGATGATCGCGGTCTGGCCATCCAGTCAGATTTTTATGCGTTGCCGTTCCTGTCGCTCGGGCTAGTCCCTGGCGCCGCTCGTAAGGCTGGAAAGACTTCCTCGGACAGCATCTGCATCTGCTCCATTGCCAGGTTGTTCGGCATGCCGGCCCAATGGATCCCCAGCATCACCGTGTTCACACCAAATCGGCGTTGCAGTACCTGGATCTGCTCAATAATCTCGGCCGGGGAGCCGAACAGGAAACGGTCCTGCATCAGATCCTCGAAATCATTATTGAAGGCATCACCACTGGGCATAACCTTATCCTGGCCCCAGGCGCGATAGGCGTTGTATTTGACTTCCAGATAGGGTCGCGCGAGGCGGATTGCTTCTTCGCGCGAGCGGGCGACGAACAGCTCGCGGCCCATCGGCAATTCATCGGGGAAGGGTTTGCCACACGCATCCAGGGCACGCTTATATATCTCCATCTGCTGGGCGATGGTGTCGATCTTGTTATGTGGGTTGATGAACCAGGTATCGGCCATGCGCGCGGCACGGCGGATGCCGATATTGGCATTGGCGCCGATCCAGACCGGCGGCATCGGTTTTTGAATAGGCATGACCGTGCAATTGGCGTTGTCCAGCTTGAAGTAGCTCGCATCCATGCTGACAAAATCTTCCGACCACAGGCGCTTGACGGCGGTGAGGCATTCCTCGAAGCGCTGGCCGGATTTCTTCGTCGTGGTGCCGAAGGCGTTGAATTCCACTTCGCGGTAGCCAATGCCGGCGCCGAAGACGAGCTTCCCGTCGCACATCACATCGAGTGAGGCAAGTTCCTCGGCCACGTGCAGCGGCGAATGTAGCGGCAGCAACACCACGCCGGGCATTAGCCGTAGCTTCGGCGCGATCATCGCGACCTGGCAGAGATAGGGAATTTGCTGGATATACTGGAACGGGTGGGAGCTGTAGTGAGAGCCCTTGCCGATAATGTCGAAGCCGAGATCCTGGGCGAATTTCGCGGCGTCGAGATCCTCCTTCAGGCGCACGCGCATATCGTCGCCTTGCGGATACTGTCCACGCATGATCATACCGAAGCGCATCGGCTTCCCCCCCTCTCGGCTGGTGATGTACGATAGAGCTTATGCCGCAACCAAGAGAACAGGCAAAGCCGTGCCGGACTGAGGCGGGGCTGTTAGAAAGTCTGAATCTAAAGAAAGTTTCATGCGTGACCGCGATCCCGCCATGATTCGAACGCAGTCCCGCCGCGTCCGGGGGGTTAGATCTGCTCATCCGGCGCTGGTGCCGGATTTGGAGGACAGCTCGATGAAAAATCTTTCCCACCTTGGTCTGACCGTCGCGCTGCTGGGCAGCCTAGCCGTGCCGGCGATGGCGCAGGGCGGTGCTCCGGCCGCCGCGGGTACCCGGGCCGTTGGCCAGGCCGCGACGGGCCCTGCCGTCACGCAAGCGCAGGGCGCCACTTCGGTGGCGCGAATTGGGACCGCAGCGACCCCGGCGAAACCGGTGGTCGGCGCCCCGATAGCTGGTACACCGGCGACGCAAGCTAAGCCGATGGGTGCCCAGGGCACCGTGGCGGCCACCCCGGCCTCGCCAGTGCGCGTGCACTGAGGCGGCGCCTAGCCTGAGGCCTGGGCCGGACCGGGGGAGCCCCCTCGGTCCGGTTTTGTTTGGCAAGCCGGTATCCGCTAAATTGCGCTACTACGATGTTCTAACGTGGCTTGACCTTGCCGGGGCATGGACTGTTCATGCCATCGCGATACGATTTCCGCTGGATGGTTCCTGACGATGATGATGCCTCCCCTTGGCTACAGTATTTCTTTGGCCGACCTGGCCACCCGCGCGGGGCTAGTGCGGCTGGATAAGATATTTTTGACGGAATTGCGCGAGGTCGATCCCGCGTTGCATGCGCGGCTGATGGCGGCACGCGCCACGCCCGATGCGCTGGATGCGAAGGCAGAAGGCGATTTAATTGTCGCGTTGGGTGCGCCGGCGGATGGGTTCGTTGCGCGGTTGTTCGGTATCGAGGCGGCAACCGATGCGCTGGCCCTTCGCACGCGGGCACTGGATCCGGTGCATGCGTGCAAGCGGCTGTTCGTGCAACGCCAGGCGGTGAAGAAATTTCCGGATGTTACGGGTTTTAACGGTGCCGCATCTCGCGTGGCGCTGGAGGCGCGCATGGGCGCGGCGCTGACGGAAATCGGCTTCGCCAACGCAGTGGTGGGGTGGGAAGCAGACAAGAACCTAGCGGCGTTGGAGGAGGCGCTGCGCTATGCCGCTTGGGCCACGTTGAGCGTCGAAGGGCGGGCGGCACATGCCGGCGGGACGCTGTTCCGCGTGCCGGGGCGGGTCGTGCCTGAAAATTTAGTGCCCGGGGAAACCATCGAGCGCGATGGCGTGACGATGCTGCGCCTGTCTGAGCATGACTGGCGCGCGCGCGATGGGTTTTCATTAACTGATACGGGGATGACTGAGCAGCAAGTGCTGGATCATATCAATTACTGTATCTGGTGCCATGCGCAGGGCAAGGATTCGTGTAGCAAGGGCCTGCGTGATCGCAAGACTGCGACGTTTCAGAAGTCGCCGCATGGCGTGACGCTGGCCGGGTGTCCGCTAGACGAAAAAATCAGCGAGATGCATACCTTGCGTGCTCAGGGTTACGCACTAGGAGCGTTCGCGACGATCGCGGTGGACAATCCGATGATGGCGGCGACAGGGCATCGCATTTGCAATGATTGCATGAAGGCGTGCATCTATCAGAAACAGGAGCCAGTAGATATTCCACAGGCGGAGACGGCGATCCTGAAGGATATTCTGTCGCTACCATGGGGGTTTGAGATCTATGCGCTGCTGACACGCTGGAATCCACTTGATATCCGCCGTCCGTTGCCGAAGCCGGACAGCGGGCGCAAGGTGCTGATTGTCGGACTGGGGCCGGCGGGGTTTACGCTCGCGCATCATCTGATGAATGATGGCCATGCCGTGGTGGCGATCGATGGATTGAAGATCGAGCCCTTGGGGTTTGATGCGTGTGCACCGGTGCGCGATATAGATGACATTTTTGAAAATCTAGATGACCGGGTGATGGCTGGTTTTGGGGGTGTCGCCGAGTACGGCATCACCGTCCGCTGGAACAAAAATTATCTTAAGTTAGTGCGGCTTCTGCTGGAACGGCGGGCGGAGTTCGCCATGTTCGGCGGCGTGCGTTTTGGGGGTGGTGCGACATTAGGTATCGATGATGCTTGGGCGATGGGCTTCGATCATATCGCACTGTGCATGGGTGCCGGAAAGCCGACGGTGCTGGATATTCCCAATGCGCTGGCACGCGGTGTGCGGCAGGCAAGTGATTTTCTAATGGCGTTACAGCTTACTGGCGCGGCGAAATTTTCTTCGGTGGCGAATTTGCAGATCAGATTGCCGGTGGTGGTGATCGGCGGTGGGCTGACAGCGATCGACACCGCGACGGAGAGCCTTGCTTACTATGTTCGGCAGGTAGAAAAATTTTCAGCTCGTTATCGCGTTCTGGTCAGCGAACGTGGCGAAGCCTCGGTGCGCGCAAGCTGGAATGCGGAAGAGTCCGCGATCGCGGACGAATTCCTTGCGCATGCGGCGGCGATTGGCGCGGAACGCGCGGCGGCGGCGGGAGAGGGCCGAGCACCCGCGCTGACGCGGCTGTTGGAGGGCTGGGGAGGCGCGACGATTGCTTATCGCCGCCGTCTGTTGGATGCACCGTCCTATACTTTGAACCATGAGGAGGTGGCTCGGGCGTTGGAGGAAGGCGTGCGTTTTGCCGAAGGCCTGACGCCGTTAGCGGTGGAAACCGACGCATATGGCCATGCCGCGGCGCTGCGCACGAAGCGGGCGGATGGTACGGAATCTGTGTTGCCCGCACGCGCAATTTTGGTTGCTGCCGGTACGCAGCCTAACACGGTGTTGGCGCGTGAGGATGGGCGCATTCTCCTGGACGGTAAATATTTTCAGGCTGTGGATGTTGCGGGCATGCGCGTGCAACCAGAACGTGCGATCAGTAAGCCGGTGCGTGCTGATGTGTTGATGCACCGGGCTGAGGATGGGCGGTTCATCAGTTTCTTCGGAGATCTTCATCCGAGTTTTTTCGGTAATGTGGTGAAGGCGATGGGCGGGGCGAAGCAGGGCTATCCTGTCGTCTCCGCCGTATTGAGTGCATGCGCGGCAACATCCGTGCGTGCCGTCGATCTAATTGCACAATGCCGCGATGAGCTCGTGCCACGCGTGCATGCGGTACACCGGCTGACGCCGACTATCGTCGAAGTGGTGGTGCGCGCGCCGGCGGCAGCGCGGGCGTTTCGACCGGGACAGTTTTACCGGTTGCAGAATTTCGAGATGCGGGCCCCTCGCGTGCGCGAGGAAGGAATTGGCGAGACTGTGCTGGCTATGGAGGGTATCGCGATGACCGGGGCCTGGACCGATTCGGACCAGGGGCTGGTGAGCGTGATCGTGCTGGAGATGGGTGGTAGTTCGGATCTCTGCGCCCACTTGCGGCCCGGCGAACCGTTGGTGCTGATGGGCCCGACCGGCATGAAGACGGAGATTCCGGCGAACACCACCGCGACTCTAGTGGGGGGCGGTCTCGGTAACGCGGTACTATTTTCTATTGGTGCGGCGATGCGCGCAATGGGGACTATAGTTGTTTATTTCGCCGGATATAACAAGATACGGGATCGTTACAAGGTAGCAGAGATCGAGCGAGCGGCTGATGTGATCATCTGGTGTTGCGACGAGGCACCGGGCTTCGCGCCGGGGCGTCCACAGGACAGGAGCTTTGTAGGCAATATCGTTGAGGCGATGGCGGCTTACGCCTCGGGGGCGTTGGGCAAGCCCAGCGTGTTGTTGCAAGATGTCACGCATATGATCGTGATTGGGTCGGATCGGATGATGGCGGCGGTAGCGGTGGCACGACATGGGGTGCTCGCGCCCTATCTGAAGCTCGGGCATCGCGCGGTAGGATCGATCAACTCGCCGATGCAATGCATGATGAAGGAGGTCTGCGCCCAATGCTTGCAGGCGCATGTCGATCCGGTGACCGGCGAGCGCAGCGTGGTGTTTTCCTGCTTCAACCAGGACCAGGAGTTAGATGTGGTTGATTTTCAAGGACTGAGTGAGCGCTTGCACCAAAACGGTGTGCAGGAAAAGTTAACGGCGCAATGGATCGACCGCGTGTTACGACGGTTGCAATTGCGCCCGATGACAGCGGAGTTAAGACAATGAGCGAACGATTGCTTGGGTCGCTCGTGGATACCACACCGCGCGGCTTGCCAGCGAGAGTTACGGTGCAAGGGAAATATTGCGTGTTGGAGCCGTTGCATCGCCGGCACGCGGCGGATCTGTGGCGCGCGTCGCAGTACGGAAGCAAGGTGGGAGATGAGAGCTGGGATTATCTCAGCTATGGCCCCTTCGTCGATGAGGCGTCGATGTCGCGGCATGTTGCCGATTTCTGCGTAAAGCAGGACCATGTCGCTTGGGCGCTACGGCCATTAGCGACCGGCATGGCTTCGGGCTGGCTTACTTTGATGGATATTCAGCCCTATAATGCCACGATCGAGATGGGCAATATTTGGTTCGGCCCGTCGATGCAGCGCACCCGCGCGGCGACGGAGGCGGTGTATCTTGCGCTGCGGGTGGCGATGGAAGATCTCGGCTACCGGCGAATGGTGTGGAAATGTAACAGTCTGAACGCGCCTTCGCGCCGGGCGGCGGAGCGGTATGGGTTTACGTATGAGGGCTGCCTGCGCGCGCATATGGTGGTGAAGGGCCGCTGGCGGGATTCGACGTTTTATTCGATGCTAGACAGCGAATGGCCGCACTGCCGGAATGCCTTCGCGGCGTGGCTGGGCGCGGCGAATTTTGGGCCCGATGGCACTGCCTTGCGTGGATTGGCAGAACTACGCGCGGGTTAAGCCTGTAAGGCCACCACGATCGCGGCGGCGGCAAGGAGCAGGATGCCGAGCGGTGCCGCCAGGTGACGCCCCTAGTGGCGTCTTTCCACATCCTCACCAAGCCTAGCATCAGCGCCCCGCAGCAGCAGCCGACGAAGTCAACGCAAGCCCCAGTATGAGGGATAAATCGCATGGCAATCTTAATCGCCTGTAGCAAGCCCTATGTGAAACAATCTAGGGAAGTGCTCAGGGGCGTGGCAGGGTGACGAGGCGTGAATTAGGTGCCGAAGCGGTAACGCGGTAGAGGCGATAAGTCTCGGCGACGATACCGGAACGTTGGCGCTCTGCGGTGGTGTATGCAGCGAGTGTGCCCCACGGAGCGGGGTCTGGCGGTTCGGCTACCCGCGTGCTCCGTACCAGTAGGCCGGATTGGTCGATGAAGTCCGGGTGCGGCAAGGTGAAATAAGCCCAGCGCGGGTGGGCGCCGAGGATCACAACGTCACGCGGCAGATGCCAGGCGAGTATGGCGGCGGTGGCGTAGTTATCCGCGGCTATGAAGCTGCCGCCGGTGGCGCGGCGCGTCGTGTCGAGATCGGCCGCAAATGCGGCCCAGCCGGCCAAACGTTTCATCGAAGGATCGAGCTTTGGCGGAATCGGCAAGACCGGCCAGGTGGCATGCAGGTAAACCGGGGTGATCAACGCTAAACCAAGCAGCACCGCCGGGCGATGCAGGCGCGGCCATGCCATTACGGCTAGCAGCATGGCGGAGGGATAGAGGATGACTGGCCAGTTTGCCTGCACCCGGTCCGCGAGCATGTGTTCCAAGAGCACGGGTAGCGGTAGGAGGGAGAGCAGAAGTAAAAGGGCTAGCGCCGGATCGCGCGTCAGGCGGAAATGTCGCATGGCGACCACGGTGCCGGCACAAAACAGCGTAAAAATGAGCGGGGTGAGCATAATGATCTGCCCGGCGATGAATTCCAGGAGATTGAACAGCGCATTATCCGGCCGAAATTCCGCGACGCGCCCACCCTGCTTGATAAAGCTCGCCCAATCATGTTTTGCGTTCCACAGGATGACTGGCGCGAAGATGGCCAGGGCTATCAACGCACCCAACCACGGCCATGGCCAGCGCAGGTAAACTCGCAGCGACGGCACCGTCAGCAGCCACACCAGGACCGCCGCACCGAGGAACAGGGCGGTGTATTTACTAGCAAGCGCCAGCCCGACGCAAACACCCACGGCTAGGAACCACGCGCCGTTACCGCTGGTGAGAAACCGCGCCAGCGCAGCAATGCCCAGAATCCAGAAGAATAGCAGCGGCGTATCCGGTGTCATCGACACGGCGCCGATGCCAAAGGCGAGCGTGGCATTCAGCAGGACCGCAGCCATCACGCCACGCGCGCGATCTCCGGTCAAGACGGCACCAGCATGCGCCAATGCGATTGATGCCAGCATCATGGACAAAGGCGCGAGCAGCCGTACCCCCAATGCGGTATCACCACATAAATAAGTGCCAGCGCGAATCCACAGAGCCACCATCGGCGGATGGTCGTAAAAACCCCACGCCAGTGCGTGTGACCAGATCCAGTAATAGGCCTCATCAGGTGAAAGCGGAGTGACCGCCGCCAGCACCAACCGCCCAGCGGTCAGGGCTAACAGGGCGACGGTGAAAAATCTCACCTCACGCGCCAGACCAGGGTGGCAGAAACGGCATAGTTCCAGACTACGCCGATCACCGCGCCCATCGCGCCGGCCAAGCTCCAGCTAACCTGGTCGGCGTAAAGCTGGCGCGCGATGCCGATATTGGCGATGGCGCCCACACCGCAGACCAACAGGAACAGTAACAAGCCTCGCCACAAGGCTGGCCCACGCAGGCGCTGATCGCGGTAGGTGATTTGATTATTGAGTTGAAAATTAAACACTGTCGCTACGAGCGTCGCTAGGATCTGTCCCGCCGCGAAACTTAGGACGGCGGTGCGCAGCGCGAGTCCTAATACGATCAGATGTGCCAGCACACCGAGCGTACCGACCACGGCGAAGGAGAGGAAGCGCAGCGGGAGCAACCCTCCCAGCACCTTGTCTGCCAGCAATCCGGCAAACTGGATTATTACTAGCACGTCAAGCTTACTATCACCAGCCAGCCGCTTGCGGAACACGAAGGGAATTTCCTTCACGACCAGCGGCCCCGGCGCGCTTAACACCAGATCAAGCAAAATCTTGAAGCCCTGGCCGTTCAAGCGCGGGGCGATTTCCTCAAAGCGCGTGCGCGGGAGCATGAAGAAGCCGCTCATCGGATCGGTTAACTTTATCGGTAGGAACATCTGTGCTAATCGTATGCCGATTTTCGATAGCCCGTGGCGAAATCTCGATGACAGGCCGCTGGCACCGCCACCCTCCGCATGGCGGCTGCCCGCCGCGAGATCAGCGCCGTCGCGCAGGGCTTGCAGCATGATGGGCAGACGCGTCTCGTCATGTTGCATGTCGCCATCGATCACTGCGATGTGCGTGGCGGAGGAAGATAACGCGCCCTCGATCACGGCGGAGGCCAGGCCGCGCCGGCCGATGCGGCGCAGACAGCGTACGCGGGTATCCGTCTGCGCGATGCGGCGGGCCTCGGCGGCGGTGCGATCGGGGCTGTCGTCATCGACGAAGACGACTTCCCACGCGATACCCGTCAGCGCCTTATCCAGCGCGGTGACCATGGGGGCGACATTGGCGCGCTCGTTGTAGCAGGGAACGACGACGCTGAGATCAAGGGAACCCGGGCTGTCGCACGGCGCCGCTTCACTCACAATGGCACACCCGCCAGGTCGCGGCTGGTGCGGATGGTTTGTAGCGTCTGCACCTTGCTGACGGTGGTGAGGCCGGTGAGCTTTTGCGTCAACTCGTTCTCATGCGCGGTATCGCGCGCCACCAGCCGGAGCAAAAAATCGCCACCGCCGCGGATCATGTGGCACTCGCGCACCTCCGGCCAGCTAGCTGCCAGCGCCTCGAAGCCGGAAAGTACGCTTTCCTTCTGGCTCTCCAGCCCGACGATGGCGAAGAAAGTGATCTGCCAGCCCAGCTTCGGCGGGTCGGTCTCGGCGTGGTACCCGTGGATATAGCCCGCTTCCTCCAGCCGGCGGACCCGGCGCAGGCAGGGCGGAGCAGATATCCCAGCGCGGCGCGCCAGCTCCACATTGGTCATGCGGCCATCCGCTTGCAGTTCGGCTAGGATGCGGCGATCGATCGAATCCAGCATCGGCGCCCCGGAGATTTGCGTTCTTGTCCGCCCCGCCATGATGTCCCGTCCGGTTTTGCCCTGTCGCCGTGTTGGCCAGTTGTCGTTCTGGCCTGTCGCCACGCAATAATATTACCATCCACCCCGCCCGCAAGCCAGAGGCCTCCGTGCGAGGAGGAGAGCCGGAAAATCAGTGGCGTCTAGGTTTAAGTCCGACACGGCCCCCCCACCCAGCCACTCATGAAAGCATACTTCCGTGGGTCGCCGGGTGGGGGGGGGTGCCGGACTTAAGCGGACCTACTACCAAAAAAACATGCCGCTTTCCTTGCCAGCATGCCCGCCGGGCCAATATGGTTGCGTCAACGAGGAGCCGACGATGCCGCAAACTCACCACACACGGGTGCTGATCATTGGTGCCGGCCCCGCGGGCTACACTGCCGCCATTTATGCCGCTCGTGCCAGTCTTTCTCCCGTTTTGGTGGCCGGGCTGCAACCGGGTGGCCAGCTCACCATCACCACGGATGTGGAGAACTATCCGGGCTTCGCCGATGTCATCCAAGGGCCGTGGCTGATGGAACAGATGGAGGCGCAGGCGCGGCACGTCGGCACCAACGTGGTCCATGACATTATAACCCGGGTAGATTTTTCCGCCCGCCCCTTCCGCTGCGCCGCCGATTCTGGGGATGTGTTCATCACCGACGCGGTGATCATCGCCACCGGGGCGCAAGCGCGTTGGCTGGGGCTGGAATCCGAACAGCGCCTGCAGGGCGCGGGGGTGTCGGCCTGCGCCACCTGCGACGGATTTTTCTATCGCGGCAAGGAGGTTCTGGTTGTCGGCGGCGGCAACACGGCGGTGGAGGAGGCGCTCTACCTAACCAACCACGCCACCAAGGTTACCGTCGTCCATCGGCGCGATAATTTCCGGGCGGAAAAGATTTTGCAGAACCGCTTGTTCGCGCATCCGAAGATCGCTGTCATTTGGGATCATACGGTGGAGGAGATCACCGTAGCGGGGCAACCAGCCACGGTGAACGGTGCGCGCCTACGCAATGTCAAAACCGGCGCGGAGCAGCTTTTTGCGGCGGATGGTGTGTTCATTGCCATCGGCCATACACCGACCACAGCCCTGTTTCAGGGCCAACTTACGATGGATTCGGAAGGCTATATTCAGACCACGCCGGGCAGTACGCGCACTAATGTCGCGGGCGTGTTCGCAGCGGGCGATGTGCAGGACAAAATTTTTCGACAGGCGGTCACAGCTGCTGGTACCGGCTGCATGGCGGCACTGGAAGCGGAGAAATATCTAGCCGAGCAAGTGGGGGTTAAGGCATTGGCTGCGGATTGACCGCAACCCGCTAAGGGATGGCTTTACATAGACCGCCACTATAAAACTAGGCGGCAAGGGAGTGACAAGACCATGGACTGGGACAAGCTGCGCGTCTTTCACGCCGTGGCGGAGGCTGGCAGCTTCACGCATGCTGGTGAGACGTTAAATCTCAGCCAATCTGCCATCTCCCGCCAGATTTCTGCCCTGGAGGAAAATCTGTCGGTGCCGCTGTTTCACCGTCATGCGCGTGGTTTGATTTTGACCGAGCAGGGCGAAACCTTGAACCGCACGGTGCGCGAGGTCTTCGCCAAGTTGGCGATGACCGAAGCGTTGCTCACTGAGAGCAAGGAAAAGCCCGCGGGCCGGCTAAAGGTCACCACTACCGTGGGTTTTGGCTCCTCATGGCTAGCGCCGCGGCTACAAGGGTTCCTGGATGCCTATCCGGACATTTCCGTGACGCTGCTGCTCGATGACATGGAACTTGATTTGGCGATGCGCGAGGCCGATGTCGCCATCCGCTTCAATTTACCGAGACAGCCGGACCTGGTGCAGCGGCATCTGATGACGATGCATCTCTCCATCTGCGCCTCTGCCGAATATCTGAAGAAATACGGCGTGCCGCAGCGTGTGGAGGATCTGGACGCGCATCGTCTGATCCTGTTTGGGAGTCATCACCCGCCGGTAGAGGACATCAACTGGCTCGCCGAGGCCGGCCGCCGCCCCCGCAGCCCGCGCCGGGCGCTGCTGGAGGTGAACTCCATCCTAGCTATGCAGATGGTAATCCGCTCGGGCCTCGGCATCGGCGCCTTGCCGGATTACCTAGTGGAGGAAAATGATGGCCTAGTGCGCGTGTTGCCGGATGTGAAGGTGCCGAAGGTGGATGTGTATTTCGTCTACTCGGATGAACTCCGCAATTCTAAGCGCGTGGCCGTGTTCCGCGATTTCCTGCTGGCTCGCCTCGCGGAGATGCACTGATCGCCGTCCAGTCAAAAGACCGGGTGGGATTTTTTTTGTAGCGCTACTGGCCGATTGATTAGGGTCCTGTGCAGGTTGTTTTATGGCGTTACTAGCGGCACGGCTGGGCTTGGAGATCACTACCCGCTCTGGTAGCATCTTCCCAGAGACGCCGAGTTCTGATGCAAGAAATCCACCGCGTGTCGTCCATAGAGAGGATCCATGACCCAATACGTCACCATGCCCGGGCGCTTGTTCACCACCGTCGCCGGCCTCGCGCTGACCGCGTTCCTTGGGCTGGGCACCGCCCAGGCCGCCCCTTGCGCCAACCCGGTCCAGATGCAGGGCTTCAAGACCTGCGCCAACGTCGCCAAGGCGGAACAGGAAGGCGAGGTGGTATTCTACACCACAGACCCGCCCGCCGGTACGACCGAAGTACTGGCCCAATTCATGAAGACCTTTCCCAAGATCAAGGCCACCTTCATCCGCTTGCAAGCCGGCAACCTGATGGCCAAACTGATGGCCGAGCGGCAGGCGAAAACTTATCTTGCCGACGCGATGGCGATTTCGGAAATGACCTTCGCGGTCGATCTGCAAAAGCGTGGTGGCTATGTCCAGTACGATTCTCCAGAACACGCCGCCTATCTCCCCGAATATAAGAGTAAGCCAGAAGGCTATTTTACCTGGGGCGCTCTGATCGTCGCCGGCCTCGCCTATAACCCGAAGCTGGTCCCCGCCAATGAGGTACCGAAGAGCTGGGCGGATGGGCTTAATCCCGCCTTCGCCGGAGCGATCAACGCCAAGCTCTCCACCTCCGGCCTGCAACATGGCGCCTGGTACAAGTTGCGCCAGCTTTATGGCCCGGATTACTGGACCAAGTTCGGCGCCCTGCAGCCGCGCGGCTTCGACAGTTACGTTCAGCAGTTCGACCGCATGATCAATGGCCAGGACAAGGTGGTACATTCCGCCCAGTATTCCGGCTACCTGCAAATGAAGGCCAAGGGCGCGCAGCTGGAATTCGTCTTCCCGACTGATGGCGTGATCGTCGGCCAGCAGCTCTATGGCGTCATCGCCGATGCGCCCCATCCGGAAGCCGGGAAATTGTTCCTCGACTGGATCCTCAGCGTGCCGGGTCAGATAGCCTACCAGAACGCGCATTTCCTATCCTCGCCGCGCAGCGACACGCCACCGCCGCCCGGTGGCATTCCTACCAGCCAGATGAAGGTGCTGCTGGTGGACGACTGGGACGACTACATGAAATCCCGCCCGCAATTCGTCCGCGAATGGGATAAGATGATGGGCATCCGCTGAGCGCATGAACAGCGCCATCACGCCGCCGGCGCAAGCTGGCGGCGTTCCTTTGAATCGCCGGCCCGGCCCTGATCGGCGCCCTCCCGATCGGCGTTGGGGACGCTTCATGGTGGTGCCCGCTATTCTGGGCAGTCTCGGCTTGCTGGTCGTCTATCCGGTGTTCTTTCTGATCACCGAATCGCTGAACTTGGGCGATGCCGGCACGTTCCCGCCGGAACAGATCGGCTTCGCCAACTACCTGAACATGATCGACGACGCGAAAGTATTGTGGAACACCGCCTTCGTCGCCGGCATCTCCACCCTCATGGCGGTGGGTTTTGGCCTGCTGCTGTCCTGGATCCTGACCCGCACCGCCATCCCCGGCCGCCAGCTCCTGGAGCGACTGATGGAGCTGCCCTACTACATGACGCCGTTAGTGGGCGCGCTCGCCTGGGGTGTGCTGGCCAGCCCGAAGACTGGGTTGCTGAACCAGGTCGGCCATGCCCTCGGTGCACCGGGCGACATCCTCGACATCTACTCCCCCTGGGGTATCGCCTGGGTCATGGCGCTATTTGAGGGAACAGTCGCCTTCGTCATGATCTCGGCGGCGATGAAATCGATGGACCCATCATTGGAGGAAAGCGCCCGCGTGCTCGGCGCCGGCAAGTTCCGCGTAGCCATCACCATCACCCTGCCAATGATCCTACCGGGTATCCTCAGTGCCACTGTGTTCGTGTTCGCGGAAATGCTGAGCGCCTTCGCAGCCGCCTTTGTGCTGGGTATTCCGGCTCGCTTCGTGGTGGTCACCACGGCGATCTGGCAATCCACCACCGCCTATCCGCCGGAATATGGTCGCGCCGCGGCGATGGGGTTGTGCCTGTTTGTGCTGCTGGCGGGGGCGCTCGGGTTGTCGCGCTTCATCCTGCGCAATGGCAGCTACGCTACCATCACCGGCAAGGCGTTCCGCCCGCGTCCGCTACGCCTGGGTGCGCGCGCCTGGCCGATGGTCACGGTGTGCTGGCTCTATCTCACCTTGTCGGTGTTCCTGCCGATGGGTGCGTTGCTGCTCACCAGTTTCCAGAAATTCGCCACCGTCATCGTTGGCGACATGGTGTTCACTCTGGATAACTACGCCTCCGTCGCGCGTGTTGGCACGGTGGCGACGGCGCTGACTAATAGCCTGTTCCTAGGCGTTATCGTTGCCACCGTCGGATCGCTGCTGGTGGGTGTGCTGGTCTGGGTCATCTTCCGCTCGCGCGCGCCCGGGCGCGCGCTGGTGGAATATGTGGTGATGTTCCCGCAGGCGGTGCCGCGCCTTGTTTTCGGTCTCGGCCTGCTCTGGGCCTGGCTGATCATCCCGATCCCCATCTACAACACGCTGTGGCTCCTTGGCCTCGCCTATCTCACCGTGCTATTGCCGATCGGCGTGCGCACCCTGGCCGGCGTGGTCTTGCAGATTGATAAAAGCCTTGAGGAATGCGCCCGCGTCTGCGGGGCCAACTGGGTGCATCAGATGCGCACCGTCACTTTGCCGCTGATGCGTCCGGGCATTGTCGCCGCCTGGCTGCTGATCTTCATTTCCGCGGTGCGCGAGCTGGGCGCCTCGATTTTCCTCATGGGCCCGCACACCAAGGTGATCGGCCCAGCTATCGTTGATGCCTGGATCACCGCCTCGACCGAACTTTCGGCGGCCATGGCGTTGGTGCAGACCGCGGCGGTATTCATCGCGGTGATCTTTCTGTTCCGCGTTACCCGCCGCTACTCCGGAGAACCCGCTTGAGTAATTCTGACTTCCGCATCGAGATTTCCAACCTTGTCGTCGACTACGGCGAAGTACGCGCAGTGGATGACGTTTCCCTCGCTGTCGGGCGCAGCGAGCTGGTGACCTTGCTCGGTCCATCTGGCTGCGGCAAGACCACCACCCTGCGCGCCGTCGCCGGTCTGGAGGATCCTACCGTCGGGTCGATTAAGTTAAACGGCCTGACGGTATATTCGGCGGTGGAGCGGAGAAATACCCCGGCAGAAAAGCGCGGTGTGTCCATGGTGTTCCAGTCCTACGCCATCTGGCCGCACATGACGGTGTTCGACAACGTCGCTTACGGGTTGCGCGTGCGCAAAATGCCGGCCGCCGAGATCACCGCCAATGTCCATCGCGTGCTCGATCTGGTGCAGATGCGCGACTACGCCGACCGCCCGTCTTCGAAACTTTCCGGTGGCCAGCAGCAACGCGTCGCGGTGGCACGCGCCATCGCGTTCTCGCCCGATGTACTGCTGTTCGATGAGCCGCTGTCCAACCTCGACGCCAAATTGCGCGTCACCATGCGCGTCGAATTGCGCGAATTGCAGAAACGGCTTGGCATCACTGCGCTGTACGTGACGCACGACCAGGAGGAAGCGCTGGCGATCTCCGACCGCGTCATTGTCATGAACGGAGGAAAAATCGAGCAGATCGGCACGCCGGAGGAGATCTACCGTCATCCGCGCACCCTGTTTGTAGCGGATTTCGTCGGTAACGCTAACATCATCAAGGGAACAGCCAGCGGCGGGCGTGCCGCCGACGGCACCATCGCCTTCGCCGCCGAGGACGGTTTTGCCCTCCGTGCCATCAGCCCGGATCCGGATCGCATCACCGGGGCCAATGTCGCCGTGCAGGCGGCCTACGTAGACATCCTGCCAGCAAATCAAACGGACGCACCCAATGCAACGGGTGGAATAATCCACCGCCGCATGTTCCACGGCGATTTTATTCAGTATGTGGTGGACTGGCCCGCCGGACAGATCATCGTCCGCCGTCCCCCCACGGACCTGTTCGAGGAAGGCAGCGCGGTGACGATCTCTTTTTCGCCTGAGCATTGCGTGCTGCTGTAATGCTCTTCTTGGTCATCAGCGAACCGCGCCCGGAGCCGCCCAGCGAGGTCGCGGCGCGTCGCCAACGCTACTGGCCCTGGGTGCAAAACCTGATCGCGGCCGGCCTGGTGCAATCCGTCCACGCCCGTGTCGGTCGCGGCGCGGTGGTGCTGTTCGACGTGGAAGGCAACGAAACCCTTCACCAGCTGCTGAATGAATGGGCGGATATCATCCCTGCCCGATTCGATGTCTACCCGCTGATCGACCCCAGCGCGGCGCAGGAATACTTACGCGCGCAAACCGGAGAGGGATGATCAGTTCAGCTTGATATTCGCTCGCTTGATCAGATCGCCGAAAAAGGCTGATTGCTTCGCCACCCGCGCCTTCAGTGCGGGCAGGTTGTTCACCGACCGGTAGGTAAAAATCCCGCCGGCTAATCGCTTAGCGCGGAATTCCTCATCGGTGTGAATGGTGGCAATTTCTCGGTGCGGACGTTTCATGATCGCTTACGGTACCCCAGCCGACGCATAGGCGTCGAACCACACCGGTACATCGTAATCTGGGATGCCTTGCTCCTTCATGGTGCCTACATTTGGGAATGCCGAGTAGCGCTTATCTAGCTGGCGCCAAACAAGGATTAAAGCTGAACCACGCTACCCCGCCGCTGCCACGCGGTGGGCCAGCCCTTGGCCGTGCGGCGTCTGGATCATCGGTTCCAGTGGCGCGGCCTGGAAGGAGCGTTCCTTCCGTTCGTCGGGCACCGGCCCATAGTTCGTGGAGCGCTGCACCGGTTGGCGGCCGATTTTGCGGATCAACCCGTCCATTTGATGCGGCGCATATTCCTGTCCATGCTCGGTGCCGGCGGCGCGCGAAATGCTTTCATTCATCAACGTCCCACCGAGATCGTTGGCGCCCGCTTGCAGACACGCCGCCACCCCATCCGGTCCCATCTTGACCCAGGAGACCTGAATATTGGTGATCAACGGATGCAAAACTAGGCGCGACACCGCGTGCATCAACACGGCTTCACGAAACGTCGGACCCTTGCGCGCCAACCCGCGCAGATACATCGGCGCTTCCATGTGTACGAAGGGCAGGGGCACGAATTCCGTAAATCCGCCGGTCTCGGCCTGCAAATCGCGCAGCACGAGTAAATGCCGTGCCCAGGAAACCGGCTGTTCCATATGGCCGAACATGATGGTCGACGTGGAACGCAGCCCTAGACTGTGCGCTGCACGCATTACGTCGCACCATTTTTCGGTCATGATCTTGTCTGGCGCGATGACCTTGCGCACGGAATCATCCAAAATTTCTGCCGCCGTACCGGGCAGGGTGCCGAGGCCCGCCGCTTGCAGTTGCGTTAGAAAATCCGACAGGCTCAACCCCAGGGTCGCCGCACCCTGGGTGATTTCCAGTGGCGAAAACGCATGGATATGGATATCCGGCAGCGCTGCCTTGATGGCGCGACAAATACTCAGATAGGTCTCACCGGTATATTCCGGATGGATGCCGCCCTGCAGACACACTTCCGTGGCACCGCGATCCCAGGCTTCGCGGGTTCGACGGACGATTTCATCCATCGCTAAATCATAGGGGGCGCCGCGTAACGCGTCATGCGTCTTGCCCTTGGAGAAAGCGCAGAACTTACATTTATAGTAGCAAATATTGGTGTAGTTGATGTTACGATTCACCACGTAGCGCACGACATCGCCAGAAATCTGGGCGCGCAACACATCTGCCTCGCGCACCACATGTGCGTAATCGGCGTCGCGCGCAGCGAACAGGCGCACGATCTCGCTCGCGTTCAACCGCTCGCCCGCCTGCGCCTTCGCCACTGCTGCCACCACCGCAGGGTCGACGCGCTCCAGCATGATTGGCTTTTGCTGTGGGATTTCCAGTAGCCCGGGGGACCAGTCATCCTCGCGTGCCAGCCCATCCGAATCCATCGCCTTGCGCACGAGAGCGGCGACGTTTTTCGCCATCCATCGATCGGCGTCGATCGCGTATTCCGCGTAAACGGGTAAACGCGGCGCCAGAAGCTTGCCACCCATCGCGGTGTGTCGCGCGAGATTGGAGATCTCCGGCCAGGGCGCCTCCGGGTTCACATGATCAATGGTGACGGGCGAAACCCCGCCCCAGTCATTGATGCCGGCGGCGATGATACGCTCGTAGCCCTCCGGCGTCAGGTTGGGTGGCGCTTGGATGTTCATCGCCCCACCCAGCATCACCCGCGCTGCCGCGACTGTCCACAGCAGATCGTCGAGATCAGGTTCTGGCGCCATCGCCAATTTTGTTGCTGGCTTCGCGCGGAAATTCTGAATGATCAGTTCCTGGATATGGCCATATTGCCGATGTAGATCGCCGATCACTGCTAAGGCTTCCAGACGTTCGATCCGCGTCTCGCCAATGCCGATTAGGATGCCGGTGGTAAACGGCACGCGTTCTTCGCCGGCCAATCGCAAAGTCTCGATGCGCGCCGCCGGGTGTTTATCGGGCGAGCCGAAATGTACCTGCCCCGGTTCGCACAGCCGCGCGCTGGCGGTTTCCAGCATGACACCCTGGCTGGCTGAGACCTCGCGCAACGCCGCAATTTCTTCGCGCGTCATGACGCCGGGATTAGTATGTGGGAGAAGGGACGTTTCCTTCAACACCACCGCGCACATGGCCCGCAAATACGAAATCGTGGTCGTATGTCCCAACGCCGCCAGCTCTTCAGCGGCCACGCGATATCGCAATTCCGGCTTGTCACCTAGGGTGAAAAGCGCCTCTGTGCAGCCGGCTTTTTCGCCGGCGCGAGCGATGGCGAGAACTTCCGTTTCGGTCAGAAAATTCAATCGCCCCTTTTTCGGGCGCTCCGCGAAGGTACAGTAATGGCAGACATCGCGGCATAGCTTCGTGAGCGGGATGAAGACTTTACGCGAATATGTGATTACCCGCCCATGCGCCGCGTCGCGCAAGGCGGCGGCCTCCGCCATCAGTTCTGGCAGCGGCGCATTGAGCAGGCGGGCGAACAAAGGAGAAAGTATCATCAGGTCACCAGTGGCATGACTTCCGCGGCGAAGCGGCGCATGCGATCGAGGGTTTCGTTCAGATCCAAAGTCTGGAAGGTAAAGGTCATGTGGTTCACCCCCAGCCGCGCTAGCGCATCCAGATCGGCGGCGATCTCGGCAGAACTTCCGGTCAGGATGCGCCGCCCGCCATCGGGGCCTTCCTGCGCCTCCCAGTTCACCGGCCACAGGGTCACATAAGCAATCTCGATACTCGCCGGATCGCGGCCCATCTGCTCGGAAACCTGGTGCAGTTCCGCGATACCAGCTTGCAACCGATCGATTGTATCTAGCTTGTTCTTCGGGTTGTTGGAAGCCGGAAACCAGGCATCTGCATAACGCACCGTGCGCCTTAGCGCAGCCTTGCTCTCGCCACCGATCCAGATCGGCGGGTGCGGCTTCTGCAACGGCTTCGGCGCGAAGGCGATGTTCTGGAAGCGTGTATATTTACCGTCAAAGCGCGGATCCTCCTTGGTCCACAATTCGATGCAGGCGGCCATGTACTCATCCGTCAACGCCCCACGCTCGCTGAAGGCTAGAACGCCAAGGGCGGAAAATTCCTCCTCCATCCAGCCCACCCCAATACCTAGAATGAGCCGACCACCCGACAGCACATCCGTCGTTGCCACCATCTTGGCCGTCAGCAAGGCCGGGCGATGGGGCACCACCATAACGGAGGACAGCATGCGCAGCCGTTCCGTGCAGCCGGCGACGAAGGCCATCGCCGTCAGCACATCCATGCATTCGCCGAATACTTTTCCGGGCCAGGCTCCGGTATTGGTATAAGGATATTTAGAGCTGATATCCTTGGGAACGATAAGATGATCGTTCAGTGCCGCGAAGTCGAAGCCCAGCGCCTCCGCCTCGCGCGTCACCGCCATGATGCCGCCCGGTGCGGCCATCGGGCCACGCGTCATTACCTGCATACCGAGCTTCATCGCGACCCCAGTGTCCCCAGCCCCTATCGATCTGGCCCCATTGATCCGGCCCTATCGAAGCTCGCCGGACGTGGTATCGTGGCCCATCAATAGCTGACACGCAATACAGACAGCTTAGTTCGGCGGGAGACAGAATATGCAATATGGTTTCAGCGCACCCCTGGCTGGGGTACTTTCGGCCGTACCCACGATGGTGCGGATTTGCACCGAAGGTGAAGTGATCGGTTTCAACCTGATTTCCTTTTCTGATCACCTCGTCATTCCCACCAGCATTGATGCGAAATACCCCTATTCAGAGACGGGTGAATTTCCATCCGCGGCGCGTCAGGAGCGCCATGAGCAGTTGACCGCGCTTGCCTTCATCGCGGCTAAGACGAAAACCGCGAAGCTGCTGACCTCGGTGATGGTCGTGCCGCACCGTCCTGCGCTGCTGACGGCGAAAATTCTCTCCACCATCGACGTGCTCTCGAATGGCCGGCTGATGGTCGGCATCGGCGCCGGTTGGATGGAGGAGGAATTCGTCGCCGTCCAAACCCCGCCCTTCGCCCATCGCGGCACGGTGACAGACGAATACATGCTGGCCTGCAAGGAGCTGTGGACGCAGGACAATCCCAAATTCAACGGCAAATACGTCAAGTTTAGCAATATCGCCTTCGCGCCAAAGCCGGTGCAGAAGCCGCACCCGCCGATCTGGGTGGGCGGCGAATCCGCACCGGCCTTGCGCCGCACCGCGCGCTATGCCGATGGCTGGTATCCGATCGGGACCAACCCTGCCTTCCGGCTGGACAGTATCGAACTGTTCAAGGCCGGTGCCGCACGTTTGGCCAAAATGGCAGCCGATAATGGGCGCGATCCGAAATCCATCGCGCTCGGTTACCGCGTACAGTTCCATGGCGAAGGCGTGCCGGCGGTGGCGTCGGATGGCAACCGGCGGTTGTTCTCCGGCGGCCCGGCGGATATCATTGGTGATATTCGTGCCTTGCGCGATGCCGGGGTGATCTCCGTGGATTTTGGCTTCCCGGCGCCGGACGCGGATATATTCCTGGCCAACATGAAGAAATTCTTCGAAACGGTGCTGTCGAAAGTATGATCGGAACACATACGATGAAACTCGGGATGACGCTGGCGATGTCCGGCCCCGCCCCAAAACTGGACATCGATCTGGTGTTGGAGGCCGAACGGCTGGGCTTTGAGCAGGTCTGGTGCGGCGAGGCCTATTCTACCGATGCCATTACCCCGATCGCCTGGGTGCTGGCGCGCACGACGAAGATCAAGGCCGGCACCGGCATCATGCAGATGAATGCCCGCACTCCGGCCTGCGCGGCGATGACGACGATGACGTTGCAGGCGCTCTCTGGCGGACGATTTTTGTGCGGGGTCGGGCCTTCGGGGCCGCAAGTGATCGAGGGTTGGCACGGCCAGGCCTTCGGCAAACCGCTGGCGCGCACCAAGGAATATATCGACATCATCAAGGCCATCATTGCTCGTGATGCGCCGCTGGTCTGGGAATCCGAGCACTACCAGATCCCTTATAAGGGACCAGCCGCCACGGGTTTGGCGCGGCCCTTGCGTTCCATCATCCATGGCCAGAAGGGGACGAAATTTTACACCGCGTCCATTACCCCGAACGGGCTGCGTTCCGCCGGGGAAGTGGCGGATGGCACCATCCCGATCTGGATGTCGCCCGAGCAGGCCGATCTGGTGACCAAGCCGATCGCGGAAGGGCAAAAGAGAGCCGGGGCTGGCAAAACCCTCGCCGATTTCGACATCGCCCCGCATGTGAAAATTCGTGTTGGCACGGATCTTCCGGCATTACGCGATTATGTCCGCCCGGAACTCGCGCTTTATATCGGCGGTATGGGAGCGCGGACAAAAAATTTCTACAACGACTATGCCTGCGCCATGGGCTTCGAGGGGGATGCAAAAAATATCCAGGACCTATATTTGGATGGCAAGAAGAATGAAGCCGCGGCGATCGTGCCAGACAAGTTGATTGACCAGATCGCCTTGCTGGGGACGCCGGAACGGATCAAGGATCGCATGCAGGCCTGGAAGCATATCGCCAGGGATCATAAGGTTGGCACCTTGGTGTTGACCGGCGCCAACCGTGAAGCCCTACGGGTCGCGGCGGAGGCCGTGCTATGACCCTGGGCCATGGCCATGGCCATGGTCTGGTAGCAAAAGTGTGCACCACTGGTTCCATCCGCTGGGCTTGGGGGCTGAGCCGGCTGAGCGTCACCCGGACCACGCTCGTGAAATTCAACGAAAACATTGTCCGCCAGATGCTTCGGTAATGCGACTTGCCCTCGCTGGTGAGATTTCTGACACTGGCCCCCGATCAAATCCAAAGGAATCCCTAGCGTGACCGATTTTAAGAGTACTGAGCGCTACATCGCTTCGCGCGATCTGGAAGTGGCCGTGAATGCTGCAGTTACCCTGCAACGCCCGCTTCTGGTGAAGGGCGAACCCGGCACAGGCAAGACCATGCTGGCGCACGAAGTGGCCGCTGCGCTCGGCCATCCGCTGATCGAATGGCATATCAAATCCACCACTAAGGCGCAGCAGGGACTTTACGAATACGATGCGGTCTCGCGTTTGCGCGACGGACAACTGGGCGACAAACGGGTGCTCGACATCGCCAACTACATCGTCCGGGGAAAATTGTGGGAGGCGTTCGAGGCGGCGCAGCAGAACGTCGTTCTGATAGACGAAATCGACAAGGCGGATATCGAGTTCCCTAACGATCTTCTGCTCGAACTCGATCGCATGCAGTTCTTCGTCTACGAGCTGCGCAAGACGGTAGTGGCGAAGCAGCGCCCGATCGTGATCATTACGTCTAATAACGAAAAAGAATTGCCGGATGCCTTTCTTCGCCGCTGCTTCTTCCATTACATCCGCTTCCCGGACCGGGAAACGATGGAGAAGATCGTGCAGACGCATTACCCAGATATCCGCCAGGACCTGGCGCGGGAGGCATTGAATGTGTTCTTCAAGATCCGCGATGTGCCGGGGTTGAAGAAGAGACCCGCCACCAGCGAACTACTGGACTGGTTAAAGCTGCTGATGGTGGAAGATCTGCCGGTGGAAACTTTGCGTTCGAAAGACCCGCATGTGGTGATCCCCCCGCTGCATGGCGCGTTGCTGAAGAACGAGCAGGATGTTCACTTGTTCGAACGTCTGGCGTTTCTGTCGCGCCGGCAGAGCTAGGCCATTATGCGATTTTCATCGTTATTGCGAGGAGCAAAGCGACGAAGCAATTTCGCGGTCGCTACGCGGCTATCTTGGGATTGCTTCAATACGCTCGCAATGACGGCTCGCAGGGAGTTATAGCGCATGTTTCCCACCTTTCTGGTTGCACTGCGTAAGGCTGGGGTGCCGGTTTCTCCCACCGAGTACCTCTCCTTTCTCGGCGCCATCAAGGCCGGAGTGGCGGAATATTCAATCGACGATTTTTACTATCTGGGCCGCGCGGCGCTGGTGAAGGATGAACGCCATCTGGATCGCTATGACCGCGTGTTTGGCGAATGTTTTAAGGGCCTTGAACCACCGGAGGGCATACCGGTTGAGAACCTACCGGAGGAATGGCTGCGCAAGCTGGCAGAAAAATTCCTCAGCCCGGAGGAAATGGCGAAGATCGAGGCGCTAGGTGGCTTCGACGCATTGATGAAGCGTCTGAAGGAATTGCTGGCCGAGCAGAAAGGGCGCCATCAGGGCGGCAGTAAATGGATCGGCACTGCGGGCACCTCCCCGTTCGGGGCACAGGGCTATAACCCGGAAGGCGTACGTATCGGGCAGGACAAATCCCGCCACCGCCGCGCGACAAAAGTATGGGACCAGCGCGAGTTCAAGGATCTGGACGACACTCTCGAACTCGGCACGCGCAACCTGAAACTGGCTCTGCGCCGGCTGCGCCGCTTTGCGCGACAGGGCGCGCCCACGGAGCTTGATCTACCCGGGACCATCCAGGCCACCGCCCATAATGCCGGATCGCTGGATTTGAAAATGGTGCCGGAACGGCATAATACCGTGAAGGTGCTGCTGTTCCTCGATATTGGCGGGTCGATGGACGATCATGTGCGCGTCTGCGCAGAATTGTTTTCTGCTGCTCGCGCCGAGTTTAAGCATCTGGAGTATTTTTATTTTCATAACTGTCCGTATGAGAAATTATGGAAGGATAATCGTCGCCGCCGCGAAATGATCACCTCCACCTTCGATGTGCTGCGGACCTATGGTCCCGATTACAAGGCAATTTTTGTGGGCGACGCGACGATGAGTCCGTACGAGATTTTGCAGCCGGGTGGTTCCGTCGAGCATTGGAATGAGGAATCTGGACAGGCCTGGATGGCCCGCATGACCGGTCACTTCCGCCGCTCCGCTTGGTTGAACCCGACGCCGCAGAAAAGTTGGAATTATACCAATTCCGTTACCATCATTCGTCAGTTGATGGAGAGGCGGATGTTTCCGCTGACGGTCAGCGGGATCGAGGATATGACAAGGGAGTTGAGTAGGTAGGGCCAACCGCTTAGTCTTCCGATAGGAAGCGGACAGAGGAAATCACCATGCGATTATCCATCCTAAATCGCGTCATTGCCTATGACGATATCGGCCCGGAAAATGCACCGGTCATTGGAATGACGCACTCGCTGTCGTCTGACAGCGGCATGTGGGCGGAGCAGGTGCCGCCACTGCTTGCCGCCGGTTTCCGGGTGGTTCGGATCGATATGCGCGGCCATGGAGGGTCCGACCCCGTTGCCGGCAACTACACCATGGCGGAACTGGCCGATGACGTCGCCTTGGTGCTGGACGCGCTGAATATCCCGAAGGTGCATTTCATCGGCCTGTCTATCGGCGGCATGCTCGGGCAGGGCTTTGCCATCCGCCATCCCGCCCGCGTGCTGTCCGCCATGTGGTGCGATACCCTGCCGCAGACCCCGCCCGGCGGGGCGCACGTTTGGGCGGAGCGGATGGCGGCGGTACAAGCAGCTGGCTCGCTAGAGCCGGGCGCCGATACCACGATGGAGCGCTGGTTCACCCCCGCCTTCAAGCCGCGCCGCCCCGGCCGATGGAAGCAGATGCGCGACACCGTCGCCACCACTACGCTGGTTGGCTATCTTGGCTGTTCGGCAGCGATTTCCAATTATGACTGGACCCCCGATCTGCCGAAGCTGCAACTGCCTGTGCTGGTGGTGTGCGGCGACCAGGATCCCGGCACCCCTCCCGAGGGCAACAGGCGCATCGCCGCTTTGGTGCCCGGCGGGCGGTATGAGGAAATCAAGGACGCAAAGCACTTTCCAAATATCGAACGCGACGGGGCGTTCAACGGCATCATGATGGAGTGGCTCAATTCGCAGCGTGGACGCAGCTGATGCATTATTGCGGATGTAGCGAAGTAATCCCCCACTAGGGCGCCCTGCCCGGGGGAATTTCTTCGTCGCCACGCTTCTCTGGGTGACGGTATCAATTGTGAGAACAGAAAAATGAAAATAAAACGCGTCGAACACATAGCCATAGTCGTGAAGGACATGGCCCAGACCGGCGCCATGCTGGAAAATATATTCGGCCTAAAGATGGAATACGAGGAACAAATCAAGAGCACGAAACTCGCCATGTTTCCCGTGGGCGAAACCTATATCGAACTGCTGCAAGCCGCCGCGCCCGACTCCCAAGTAGCGCAGGTGCTCGCCGAAAAAGGTGAAGGCTATTACCATATCTGCTTCGAGGTAGACGACATCGACGGCGCGGTGGCGGAATTGAAGGCAAAGAGCGTTAAGTTGCTGAACGACGTGCCACGTGAAGGCCATGGCGGTTCCCGCATCGTCTTCATCAACCCCGAAAGTACCGGAAATTTCCTGATCGAACTCGCCGAACTTGCCCTGGGGCACTAAGGATCGCGCCATGAGCATGGAATTTTCCCATCCTGAATATCTGGTCAGAACGGATTGGCTGGCGCAGAACTTGAACAACCCTAACGTGGTGGTTCTGGATTGCACTACGCATCTGATCCCCAACCCGAAAATCACCTATGATATCGTGCCAGGGCGGAAGGAGTATGAAGAAGGCCATATTCTCGGTGCACAGTTCATTGACTTATCGAATGATCTTTCGGACACCTCGCATAAATTCCGTTTTATGCGTCAGTCGCCGGAAAGTTTCGCTACCGCGATCGGCCGTTTCGGCGTGGGCGAACATACGAAGGTGATCCTCTACAGCATGACTAGCGTGCAATGGGCTTCCCGCGTCTGGTGGCTGTTGCGCGAATTTGGACATGACAACGCGGCTGTTTTGGATGGCGGTTTTACCAAGTGGAACCGCGAGGGCCGCCCGATCGAAACCGGTCCCTCGAGTCCGCGCCCACCGCATGTTTTCAAGGTGCGTCAGGTGCGTAACCTGATGGCGGACGCGCAGGAAGTGCTGGATGCCATTGGCGATACCGCCATCTGCACACTCAACGCGCTGCGCCCGGAACAGCATGCCGGCAGCGGCGGCAATACCTATGGAAGGCCGGGCCGGATCAAAGGTAGCGTCAACCTACCGGCGGGCGCGCTGATCGATCCCGATACGGGTTGCTTCTTGTCCGCGGAAAAGCTGCACGAAAAATTTGCGTCCGTAGGCGCGTTGGACAAAAAAGTGATTACTTATTGCGGTGGTGGCATCGCGGCAAGTGCGGATGCACTGGCATTGGTTATGCTGGGGAATGCCGATGTGAAGCTTTATGATGCGTCCATGTCCGAATGGGCAAAGGACGCAGTGCTACCAATGGAGATAGGATAAGCACATGTTGGAAGTCGAAAAACCCACCGATCTCAACACTCATATCGGCCAGAAACTGGGTACCAGCGATTGGGTGCTAGTGAGCCAGGAGATGATCAATAAATTCGCCGATGCCACTGGCGATCACCAATGGATCCATGTCGATATCGAGCGCGCAAAGAAAGAAATGCCAAACGGGCAGACTATCGCGCACGGGTTTCTTACGCTTTCGCTTCTACCCATACTTTCTGATGGTTGCTACCGGATCAAGCGGCGTTCACGTGGCATCAACTATGGTTCCAATCGCGTGCGATTTACCAACCCTGTTCCCTCCGGCTCGCGCGTGCGCCTGCACCAGACCCTGAAATCGGTAGAACCGATCGTGGGTGGTGTGCGCATCACCACGCAGGCGGAAGTGGAGATTGAGGGCCAGAAAAGTCCTGCTCTGGTTGCCGAATTCATCTCCCTCGCTTACGATTAAACCTAAGGAATAGACGCTATGAACGACATTCCGACTGGCGAGCTCGCAAAAATCAGCGGCCGCGAAGTCGCCGACCTCGCCGAACAGCTCAACCAGCTTCTGCGCCTGCGCACCAACGCTATCGGGATGAAACTGTTTACTGATCTCGATCAGATGAACGCCATTCAGGGCCTGCGCCGGCCAACCAAGGGAAAGACGTTTTCCACCTGCCAGCTTGTTTCGCAGGCACGTTTTGCCGGTTTTACCCTGGCGGTTACCTTGGACAACATTCCTGGTAACTCCTCCTGTTCCTCGGTCATCGGCCTCGATACGGTGGGGGAGATCTATACCTCGGGCCGTAAGATGGATGGTGTGTGGTTTCAGAACCGGGAAGCGGCTGCCGCGCACCAGGCACAGATGCCGCGCATGGAGGCAAAGGGCCATGTCGGCCTCGTTGCCTCACCTTTGCGTAGCGCACGTCTCGATCCGCCGGATATCTGCCTATTTTATGCCAATCCGGCGCAGATGATTCTGTTTATCAACGGGCTGCAGTGGAAGAACTACAAGCGGTTCGACTTCTCCATCACGGGCGAAAGCGCCTGCGCCGATAGCTGGGGCCATGCGTTGAAGACCCGTAAGGCCAGTCTCTCCATCCCCTGCTTCGCCGAACGCCGGTATGGCGGCGTCGCCGATGACGAGCTGCTAATGGCCTGCCCGCCGGAGGATTTAGCCCGCGCGGTGGAGGGGTTACACGGGCTTGCCAAGGCGGGGCTGCGCTACCCCATCGTGCCGTTCAGCGCACAAGTGGAACCGGCCGAGGGTATGGCGAAAAGCTACTCGGGCAAGAACTAAACCGAGCCCGGACGGTCGAACGCCGGCTCGTCGATATTATCCTTACGATGACAAGAAGGTCAGTAGTTAGTGGCGCTTGAGCTAAACCCGTACCTTACCGACCCTTGAAATCCGGTTTCCGCTTTTCGCGGAAGGCGCGGACGCCTTCCATGCGGTCCTCGCTTTCTGCCACCCTGTCCATAGTGCGACGCACATCTAGCATGTGTTCCAGCGGCCCACGTGGCAGGGTCTGGTCGGCCAAACGCTTTAACGTGTTCACCACCAGCGGCGCGTTGGCGGCGATGCGGTCGGCGTAGTCGCGCGCCGCTGCCATTTCCTGGCCCAGCGGCACCAATTTATTTACGAACCCCACCTGATATGCCCGCTCGATCGGCAGGGCCTCTCCGACAAGTAAAAGCTCCATGGCGATCTTGTGCGGGAGGCGCGCGGCGATGGAAGAGATGCCGCCCTGCGTTACGCCTAACTTGGCTTCCGGGTAATAAAATTTGGTGTTTTCGGCAGCGACGCACAGATCGCACATCTGCACCATCACTACGCCGCCGCCTACCACCCAACCGGCGGTCGCGGCGATAACCGGCTTGCCGATCTCTACCCCCATGCCAGGCACGGCGTGCCACATTGCGCTCGGTAGGTCGCGCACATCGGCGCCGACGGAGAAATATTCCGGGTCTGCGCTGGTCAGGATCGCCACCCGGTCGTCACTGTCGCGGAAGCGGAACCAGGCCCGTCGGATCGCGCCTACCAGCGCGTCGTTCAGCGCGTTCTTCCGATCCATCCGGTTCATCGTGATGGTGGCCACGCGGTTGGTACTTTCATAGTAGATCAGGTCTTCGCTCATGTTTTATAATCCTTGACGGCGGTTTACGGACTCTTGGCGCGAAAGGCCGGGCGTTCCATGCAGCGGCGTAGCCAATCCGAAACGCGCGGATAGGCGGTCAAGTCTAGCTTGCCGGTTTTCGCCCAGACCATGACGGATGCGACATTCAGATCCGCCACAGTAAATTTATTACCGATGATCCAGTCCTTTATCGCGATCTCCGCCTCCAGAACAGCCAGCGGCCGATCCAGATCTTTCCGGCATTGCGCTAGAGTCGTTTCGTCGGATGGGCGAATGCCAAGGGTGTTCAGCATAAAGGTTAATAAGGGTTTTTCGATCTCTGTCATTACCCAGAAGCTCCATTGGATAGCGCGAGCTTCGTCTTCCAGACTGGTAGGGGTGATATCGTTGCCGGCACCATATTTTTTGGCGAGGTAAAGATTGATCGCCATGGATTCATAAAGCTGAAAATTTCCATCCTCGATGGCGGGGATGCGCGCATTCGGGTTCACCTGCATCAGTTCCGGTGATTCGCGGGTCTTAGCGAAATGCACCTGCACGTTTTCATGCGATACACCCAGTTCGCGTGCCATCCACAAACAGCGTAGAGTGCGTGATTGCGGGATGCCATAGATTTTGACGGTGGCGGACATGTGATTTTCCTCGATGCGTGTCGCAGCTTAACGCGGTCGGGCGTGCCTGTCATACGGGCGGGGTGCTTTTTCCCTCCCACAGGTGCGGCGCTGTGCTATCAGGCCGCGCGCGGGCAGTAAGGGAGTCGCGGCATGGGGTTGCAGGGTAAGATAGCGCTGGTCACGGGGTCCACCTCTGGAATCGGCCTGGGCATCGTGCGCGCCTTGGCGGGGGAGGGGGCGGATGTGGTACTGAACGGATTTGGTGACCCGGCCCGCATCGAGGCTCTGCGCGCGGCCATCGTCACGGATTTTGGTGTTCGCGCGGCTTATTCCGCCGCCGATATCAGCAAGCCTGCTCAGGTTGCCACCATGGTGGCGCAGGCGTGTCAGAAATTCGGCGCGGTGGATATTCTCGTCAACAATGCCGGCATCCAGTTCGTCGCGGATATCGAGAACTTTCCCGAGGAACGCTGGGATCAGATCATCGCCATCAATCTCTCGGCGGTGTTTCATGCCATGAAGGCGGTGATTCCGGCTATGAAGGCGAAGGGTTGGGGGCGGATCATCAATGTCGCCTCCGCGCATGGCCTGGTCGCCAGCGGGCAGAAAGTCGCGTATGTCGCGGCTAAGCATGGCGTGGTGGGCGCGACGAAGGTCGCGGCGATCGAACTGGCGAACCAGGGCATTACGGTGAATGCTATCTGCCCAGGCTGGGTGCTGACACCCTTGGTGCAGGCGCAACTGGAAGCGCGCGCGAAGCAGGAGGGCACCGACGTGGAAACTCAAAAACGCAAGATGGTGGCGGAGAAGCAGCCGATGGGCCAGTTCACCACGCCGGAGGCGATCGGAGGACTCGCGGTGTTTCTCTGTTCGGGTGCCGCCGCCACGATCACTGGCGCGCCGCTCTCGATCGATGGCGGCTGGGTGGCGCAATAGGCATGACTGAAATTGCCCGCTTTGCCGCAATGATGCACCGCTCCGCCGCGCTGAAGACGCGGCTGGCTGTGGAGATGGCCGGCGTAGTGATCGGCGTGGTGGATGCCTGCGAAGCGAGCCTGCGCGGGGGCGGCAAAATTATGTTTTGCGGTAATGGCGGTTCGGCCGCGGACAGCCAGCATCTAGCGGCGGAATTGCTAGTGCGCCTGCGTGGAAAGGTGGAGCGCGCCTCCTGGCCGGCGCTGGCGCTGACCCAGGATCCGGCCATGCTCACAGCGGCGGGGAATGATTACGGATTTTCCGAAATTTTCGCTCGGCCTCTGAGCGGACTTGGCCGGGTGGGGGATGTGCTGTTCGGCATCACCACCTCTGGGCGCTCGGCCAATATCGTGCGGGCGCTGGAAGTGGCGCGAGGGATGGGGATTGTCACAGTCGGGCTGCTGGGCGGCGCCGGCGCACCTGCGCGCGATCATTGCGATCATCTGTTGTTGGTGGCTGATGACGAGACGGCGCGTATCCAGGAATGCCATATTACCCTGGGCCATGCGATCCTGGAATTGCTGGAAGACCGGCTGCTGCGGGCGCCGCTGCGTTAACCCTTCTTTATGCCCGCGTTCGTAAAATAGGACGGCGCAGAATTGGCCGGATCGTTGCACTAACGACGGAGCCATCAGGATCATGCCGAGCATGCGGAGCATGGCCCCATCCTATATCACCGCGATCGGCTATGGCGCGGCGGTGAAAGAACTCCATGTGCGTCTTGCCAAGGCCTAGGAAACCCATACCTACGAAGGTGTAGATCTGGCTGTGTACGACCGCCTGCTGCGGGTAGATGCAAAGGGCGAGTATGTTAATGCGGTGCAGCGCCAGCACTACTGGCCCGGGTGGTGTCAGGTTGACATATTGTCCCCTGGCCACGGCCCGCCTAGACAGGCGGGGAACGGCAGGGGAAGAACAGCGTGATCTTGCTGACAGGTGCCGCTGGCTTCATTGGCTACCATGTGGCTGAGGCCCTGCTCGCGCGGGGCGATCAGGTGCTGGGGATCGACAATCTCAACCCTTACTATGATGTCGCCCTGAAGAAGGCGCGGTTGCGGCGCCTAACAGCACATCCCGGGTTTGCGTTTCAGGACATGGACGTTTCGGATCGTGCCGGGCTGCATGCCCTGGTGCGGACGCACAAGCATATTCGTCGGATCGTCCACCTCGCGGCCCAGGCCGGGGTGCGCCATTCCCTGGTGGAGCCGTATTCCTATGTGCAGTCCAATGTAATGGGCCATCTGGTGGTGCAGGAAGCCGCTCGCCTGCTCGATGGGCTGGATCATCTGGTTTATGCCAGTTCTTCGTCCGTGTATGGCGCCAATCGGAAGCTGCCTTTCACTGAGAGTGATCCGGTGGAATTGCCGATCTCGCTCTATGCGGCGAGCAAGCGGGCCGCTGAGCTGATGAGCCATGCCTATGCCCATCTGTTCGCCTTGCCACAGACAGGGCTGCGGTTTTTCACCGTCTATGGCCCCTGGGGCCGGCCGGACATGGCCTATTACGGTTTTGCCAGCGCCATCGCTGCGGGGGTGCCGATCACGGTCTATGACAACGGGGAATTGAAGCGCGATTTCACCTATGTGGATGACATTGTCACTGGCGTTCTGGGCTGCCTGGACCGGCCGCCGCTGGCCAGCCCCGGCGCGCCGCCGGCCCGTGTGCTGAATATCGGCAACAGCCGGGCGGAACGGGTCAGCACCCTGATTGCGCTGCTGGAGGAAGGGTTGGGCAGGCGGGCGATCATCCGCCATGCGCCCCGCCCGGCGGCGGATGTAGTGGAAACATTCGCCGACATCAGTGCCATCGCTGCCCTTACTGGCTATGCTCCGACCACGCCTTTGGCTGTTGGTATTTCGCGTTTTGTGGCCTGGTTCGAGTCATTTCATAGAATTGATGCATAAGGTGCGAAAGGGGGTTGACCGGGCCGGCCGGACCCCTTAAACCCCCGTTCGTCGCGACGGACGGAAGCACTTACAGTGCCATCGCGGCTGGACTAAACTAATCGATCTGCGCCCCTGTGGGGCACACCATTTTAAATGGGCCGGTTCGCCCGCGATATGCGGGAAGTCGGCTTGTTCGCTCTTTGAAGCATTGAATAGGCTAGGAAGGGATACGTTGGTGGCGTCCTTGATGCTCGCTTTTGCGGTAACGCGGGGTGAGTGTAGTGAGTGAGTATTGTGGGTTATTTGGCCTATTTTTCTCATGATTTTGGGCGTTGCAATGTATTTTTTTAATGCGTTACAACGCTTTGAATGATCTTCATGATTTTTGATTGTGGGGACTTGAGAGAGTTTAGGGTCTGTTCGTTTTGGATTATTTGGGCTGTGAGGTCTGGATGATTTGGGATGAACCTGAGAGTTTGATCCTGGCTCAGAGCGAACGCTGGCGGCATGCTTAACACATGCAAGTCGCACGGTTCGGGTTTCGGCCCGGGCAGTGGCGGACGGGTGAGTAACGCGTAGGCATCTATCCTGAGGTGGGGGATAACGGTGGGAAACTGCTGCTAATACCGCATGATGACTGAGGTCCAAAGGCTTTCGGGCCGCCTGAGGAGGAGCCTGCGTCTGATTAGCTTGTTGGTGGGGTAACGGCCTACCAAGGCGATGATCGGTAGCTGGTCTGAGAGGATGATCAGCCACACTGGGACTGAGACACGGCCCAGACTCCTACGGGAGGCAGCAGTGGGGAATATTGGACAATGGGCGCAAGCCTGATCCAGCAATGCCGCGTGTGTGAAGAAGGTTTTCGGATTGTAAAGCACTTTCGGCGGGGACGATGATGACGGTACCCGCAGAAGAAGCCCCGGCTAACTTCGTGCCAGCAGCCGCGGTAATACGAAGGGGGCTAGCGTTGCTCGGAATGACTGGGCGTAAAGGGCGCGTAGGCGGATGTGACAGTCAGACGTGAAATTCCTGGGCTCAACCTGGGGACTGCGTTTGAGACGTGATATCTTGAGTGAGGAAGAGGGTTGTGGAATTCCCAGTGTAGAGGTGAAATTCGTAGATATTGGGAAGAACACCGGTGGCGAAGGCGGCAACCTGGTCCTTTACTGACGCTGAGGCGCGAAAGCGTGGGGAGCAAACAGGATTAGATACCCTGGTAGTCCACGCCGTAAACGATGTGTGCTGGATGTTGGGTGACTTAGTCACGCAGTGTCGTAGCTAACGCGATAAGCACACCGCCTGGGGAGTACGGCCGCAAGGTTGAAACTCAAAGGAATTGACGGGGGCCCGCACAAGCGGTGGAGCATGTGGTTTAATTCGAAGCAACGCGCAGAACCTTACCAGGACTTGACATGGG
>CAMBMS010000009.1 GCA_945868845.1 Asaia bogorensis
GGGGCTGGAGCAGGTCCCAAGGGTTCGGCTGTTCGCCGATTAAAGTGGTACGTGAGCTGGGTTTAGAACGTCGTGAGACAGTTCGGTCCCTATCTGCCGTGGGTGAAGGAGACTTGAGAGGATCTGTCCCTAGTACGAGAGGACCGGGATGGACGTACCTCTGGTGAACCGGTTGTCGCGCCAGCGGCATGGCCGGGTAGCTAAGTACGGACGGGATAACCGCTGAAAGCATCTAAGCGGGAAACCCACCTCAAAACTAGGTCTCCCTGGGGGTCAAACCCCTACAGGGCCGTGCAAGACCAGCACGTCGATAGGCCAGATGTATAAGCGCGGTAACGCGTTCAGCTAACTGGTCCTAATCGCCCGATCGGCTCCATATGACGCCACATCGCCCAAGCGGATGATCATCAGTGAGTGGATGATAACCGTCTGGACGAAACAACCGCCGCTTACACCGCACACAACAAGCACACCAAAACCTTACCCTCGGACGTGATCCGAGGGCGAACCCAACCTATCCATCCGAAAGGGTGAGACAGGATGGTTTGGACGACCTGGTGGCTTTGGCGGGGTGCCTACACCCGATCCCATCCCGAACTCGGACGTGAAAAACCCCAGCGCCCATGGTACTGTGTCCTAAGGCACGGGAGAGTAGGTCGCCGCCAGGTCTTCCAAACCATCCAGCACAACACAAAACTAAAACCCCGGATTCTACCGGGGCAGGTCCCGGATCTACCGGGACAGGACGCGGGGTGGAGCAGCCCGGTAGCTCGTCAGGCTCATAACCTGAAGGTCACAGGTTCAAATCCTGTCCCCGCAACCAATTTCGCCCGCCACCTCAACAGGTTAGCGGGCGTTTTGATTTTGCGCTTAAACTCCGATTCCCTCCGTGGAAGCAAGAGGGCGCGTAATCGCGCGAAGCGCCTCGAAAGCCCCGTATCGCGCAGCTTCAAAAGAAGCATTGCCTAGTAATATTCGTGGTGCTTCGCGCTACCTTGCGGTGAAGAGCGGCAATGGCCGGCCAGCGGTGATTTCAATCGAGTTGATCGAGAAAGGTGTCTGCCTCGGCGAGCACCTCTGCTTCGCGTGTTCGCGGCCATGCGGCAAGCATACGATAAGGCATCGCCATCCGAGGGTTATTTGAGAGACGCTCTTTATGTCGGATCAGAAACGACCAATAGAGATAATTGAACGGGCATGCATTTGGCCCAGTCTTCTGCTTCACGTCGTAGGAGCAGCTGGCACAAAAATCGGACATACGGTCGATGTAAGCCCCTGAAGCAGCATATGGTTTAGACGCCATCTTCCCGCCATCCGCGAAGACCGCCATGCCGAGTGTGTTGGGCATCTCGACCCATTCGAACGCATCGGCATAAACGGCGAGATACCAGCGCTCGATTTGCCGCGGTGCGATGCCTGCCAGCAGGGCAAAGTTACCGGTCACCATCAACCGCTGAATATGGTGAGAATAAGCGTGTTTAACCGTGCTGCCGATTGCCTCTCGTAGACACCGCATCTCAGTGGCGCCGGTCCAATAGAACGCGGGAAGATTGCGTGTTGCATGAAGTGCGTTCTGATCCGCATAGCCCGGCATCAAAGTCCAGTAGATGCCGCGAACATATTCCCGCCAGCCGAGGATCTGACGTACGAAACCTTCTACGGCGTTCAAGGGCGCCCCGCCTGAGCTCCACGCCGCTGCCGCTGCCCGGCAAACTTCGAAAGGGGAAAGCAGGCCGAGGTTCAATGCCGGCGCGAGCAGTGAATGGTAGAGGAATGGGGCGCCGGATTTCATGGCGTCCTGATAGGTGCCGAAGTTCGGCAGTCCATGTGTCACGAAATCGTCAAGCGCACGAAGCGCATCAGACCGTGTCACCGGCCACTCGAATTCTTGAAGCTGGCCAAAATTATCGGGAAAGGACTGTTCGACGAGAGCAATTACCGCTTGTGTTGTTTCATCCGGCAAAAACCGCTGCCTCGCGGGTGGAACAGTCCGTGCCGGAAGCTTCTTTCTGTTCGCACGGTCATAGTTCCATTCGCCACCTGCCGGCTGATTCCCTTCCATTAGAAGCTGATGCTCACGTCGCATTTCGCGATAGAAGTGTTCCATCTGCCAGCTGCGGCGCCCGGAAGCCCAGGCAGCGAACCTTTTACGGCTAGCGAAAAAGCGACGATCGGAAAGGATTTCCACCGGCGTGCCGGTGAACGCTTCCCAGCCTTCGACCATCGCCTGGACGCGCCATTCCGAAGGTTCCGTCACCACAATGCGGCTCGGGCGATGCCGCGCAACGGCGCGTTGGACCTCGGTTATGAATCTGCCGGTATTGTCGGGCGCGTCGAGCCTTACATAGTCGACTGTCAGACCGCGCTGGCGCAGGGTCTCTGCGAAGTGCCGCATCGCCGCCAGCACCAGGACGATCTTCTGCTTGTGATGCCCGACGTGGGTGTTTTCTTCCATAACCTCCATCATCAGGACGATGTCACGGTCTGGATCGAGATGGTCCAGCGCAGACAGATCCAGAGACAGCTGGTCGCCAAGAATAATTCTCAGGACAGTCATGACGAGGCCAGCCCAGTCCCGGACGCGGGTCGGGATGACACAGTGCGGCAGCGATCAGAGCAATATTTCACATTCACCCAGTCGCGCGCCCATTTTTTGCGCCAAACGAAGGGCCGACGGCAAACCATACAAAGCTTCGTTGGAAGATCAGTCTTGCGACGCAATTGAGCCATTGGATCACCAAGGCACTGTCTGGCCGCGCCAGTCGAAAAACTCGCCGTTGGCGTCTGCCGTGAGTTGATCGACAACGGCAAGCAGATGGTGGGCCGCTGCTGCGGGTGTATGAACGTCCGCCCCTGACGCAGCGAAGGGAGCGGATAGTGGCGTGGCGACGGTGCCGGGATGCAAGGCGACGCAGATTGCGTCTGGAGATCGACGGGCCAATTCAACAGCCGCTGTTCGAACCAGTTGATTGAGAGCGGCTTTGGAAGCCCTGTAGGAATACCACCCACCCAGCCGATTATCGCCGATGCTCCCCACTCGCGCGGACAGTGTCGCGAAGACAGATTTGCCCGACCTCGGCAACCTCGGCAGAACATGCTTCATGATCAGTGCGGGCCCGATCGCATTGAGCGCAAAAGCTCGCGCCAGATTGGCCACATCAAGTTGCCGCCAGCTCTTCTCGGGGCCCTGGCGATCATCATGGAGAAATCCGGTCGCATCGATCACAAGACGAAGCTCACCCAAATCAGCGGCGAACGCCGCGGCACGCTCGAGACTGCCTTCGTCCAGAAGGTCAATCGCTGGTGAAGTGCTGCGACTGCATGCGACGACATGCTTGAACTTTCCCGCGGCCTGGACGGCTTCGACCAATGCCCCTCCAATTCCGCCACCGGCGCCGAACACGACCGCCACGCCGGCCTGAGGAAACGACCCAAGGTCAACCCTGTCAGTCGTTTCGTCTTCCGGTTCAATTTGCCCCGTCATCAGCTCTTGGCTCCGCGTATGGCTGCCCGAATCCGCAGAGCTCGCCTGAAGACATGCGAGATGAACGGGCGAACCGGAAGAAAAATCCTGTAGCCCCACTCCAGGGCAATCAGAGCGCCCGGCAGGGACGCGGCGCGCGCTGCCCAGCGCCATCTTGGCAAACGATTCCAAACCTCGACGAATGCGGCAGCGCCGGAAAGAACACGCCCATCGCTTGCGCGAACATGGAAGCGCTTCATTGCGCGCTCTTGGGTAATTCCATCCGGAGGCAAGGCACCAATTTCAGAAATATCGACGAAACAGAGAGCGCGGTCTTGATCCTTACGTTGATAGTATCCGATCTCTGCCCGACACAGAGGACAGGAGCCATCAAAATACACAGTCGATTTCGAAAGCTCCGGCTCCACGTTAATCTCCTAAAAGTCCAATTTTCGGTTGATCAGCACCAGAGTTTTGCGAATATACGCTCCATCCCCGATCTGTGGAACGAGGAACTCGGCGACGTCCGCGCGCGAGATGATCCCGTTGCGCCACTGGAAGGCTTCGGCAAGAATCCGGTAGGGGCCGGTCCGGTCAGGCAGAGAACCTGATCAAGTTGCACAAGACCCAGTTGGCATCCGATCGGACCAGTTGCCGTTCGCCGCCGGGCTGGCGAAGCGCGTCCAATCTGTCGAATATCCTGCCATGACCGATTCGCCGCAGTCCCGCTCGCCCTCCTACCGCTTGCCCGCGCTCGATAGGGACTTCCTGCTCGGTGATTCGATGCGCGGGGTACGGTTCCAGCTCGAATATGCCAAGGCCGAGGAGGCGCTGCGCACCTGGGGCGTGCGCTCCACCATCGTGGTGTTCGGTAGCGCCCGGGTGCGCGAGGACGGGCCGCCAGAGCATCGCCGCTGGTACCGTGATGCCCGCGCCTTCGGGCGGCTGGCCTCCGAGCGGGGCGGCGCGCTGCGTGCCGGCGACGGCCCGCGCGACAATGTGATCGCCACCGGCGGCGGCCCGGGCGTGATGGAGGCGGCCAACCGCGGCGCCGCGGAGGCCGGCGCCCCCTCGATCGGCTTCAACATCACCCTGCCGCTGGAACAGGCGCCCAATCGCTACACCACGCCGGACCTGACCTTCCGCTTCCACTATTTCGCCATGCGCAAGATGCACCTGGCGATGCGCGCCAAGGCGCTGGTAGTCTTTCCCGGCGGGTTCGGCACGCTGGACGAATTGTTCGAACTGCTGACCCTGTCGCAGACTCGGAAAATGCCCCGCGTGCCGGTGGTGCTGTTCGATTCCACCTATTGGCGGCATGTGGTCAATTTCGACGCCCTGGCCGGGGCCGGCATGATCGACCCGGCCGACCTGGCCCTGTTTGACTATGCCAATACTGCCGGGGAGGCGTGGGAGAAACTGGTCGCCAGGGGCCTATTCCCGCTAGAATCCGAGCGGCCGGCAACCGGGGCGTGACGGGATCGCCATAGGTACCGGGGCCCGCTGGCCGATCCGGGCAAACCGCCAGCTATCATGACGATCACTCTTTCGCGGTGTTCAGTGCGCTAATTCGTGGGCCCGGGAGGGCGTGAGTCGCAGAACCGTAGTGTGGAGATCATCATCCGCTGATCTTACGGATTATAGGCTGAATGGAAAAAGGCGCCACGAAGCGCATTTTTTATGCGAGGCATCCATAGCTGCTCCCCATAGTTGCCCTGGCACGGAAAAAGCCCGCAATATAGCGGATCAGGAACCACCCATCGCGCAACAAACATGATTGGAAGCCCCGCATGTCAGCCGCCCTTAAACCCGTGCCCAGCATGACAGATGCCGAATGGCAGGCGCGCTGCGACCTCGCCGCCTTGTATCGCGTGGTGCAGCACATGAACTGGACCGACCTGATCAACACTCACATGTCTGCGCGCATCCCCGATCAGCCGGATCATTTCCTGATTAACCGCTATGGCGAAATGTTTGATGAAGTGACAGCCTCCAGCCTGATCAAGATGGATTTCAACGGCAATGTCGTGGGGGAGGCCGGCAAGTTCAACAATGCTGGATTTACCATCCACTCCGCAGTGTTACGCGGGCGGTCGGATGCGAATTTCGTCATGCACACGCACACCCGCGCCGGCGGCGGCGTGTCCTTGCTGCAAAAGGGCCTGCGTCCGATCAGCCAGGATGCGATGCAGGTGTTCGATGATATCGCCTATCATGAATATGGCGTGCCGGCGACGCAGGAAGAATGCGATGCGCTGATGAAGAACGCACAGATCGGCACCTGCATTATCCTAGAAAATCATGGTCTACTAACCCTCGGCCCGACCGTGCATGGCACCTTCATGCGCATGTATATGCTCGAACGCGCCTGTGAACTGGAATTGATCTCGCGCACCGTCAACGCCTCCATCGTGCATATTGCTCCGGATGTGGTGGAGAAGTATGCGGGCCGCATGCAAAAGCGCCGCGCGTTGCCTGAATACGGCCAAATGGAATGGAACGGCCTGATCCGCACCATTGAACGCGCCGGCGCCGATTATCGGCGTTAATGCGGCGTTACCACATATCGAGTTGTGGTCTGTGTGATGTAACAGAAGGAAGCTCGGGGCTCTGCCCCGAACTCCGTCTAAAAGAGTAAAGGGAGCCCAGAAAGCAATGCTCCCTGGTGGAGGTTTTGGGGCCTGGACCCATTTATACCGAACATCAAAACTCTCACCTTCAGGGCCACCGCAAGATCAATAATGGTGGTTGCGGGGACAGGACACTACTTATATCGAACTACGTTCCGATAGCCGTAGGCATGGGAAAATTCCGGCCCACGATCCTTGGTCTCCGGTTCGAATCCAATCCCCTCCGCTATCCTTCTTCGCGCTGACGCACTTCGCAGGACATGGGCTCTTGCGCCTATACTGGGATCGAGTGATTTCGGTCCAGACCATCGTGGTCTCGTTCGAATCTATCCAATCCAAAGAAATCATAACTGGCTGCGATCACTCAGTTTCTTTTTCAGTCAGACACCTAGGGATAGACGACGGGAAAAATCGGCGCATCGAACGGATCGCCATCGGCCATAACTAGGCCGGTGAAAGGCGGCGAGCCTCGGCCGGCGCGCTTGGCATAGACCGCATCGTCGCCCACCCAGCGGGCGGAGAAGACGCGGCGCGAGCGCGGCGAGCGATTTGCGGGCGCGCCGTGCACGGTGCGGAAACTGAAGGCGATAGCATCGCCCGGCTCCATGTCCCAGCCGGCGATGTCGAGCTGGCCGCGCATCGCGTCGATATCGGGCATGACCTCGAAATCGTCGTTCTCATAGAGGCGCGTGCCGTCAAAACGCATCGGCCTGAAACCCTTGCCCCAGCGGTGCGAGCCGCGGATGCATTCCATCACGATATCGCGCGACACGGGATCGAGCGGAATCCAGAAGCTCACGCTCTGCTGGCCTTCGACACAGTAATAGGGCTGGTCCTGATGCCAGGGGGTGATGGTGCTGGTGCCTGGCTGTTTGACGAGCACATGATCGTGAAAGAAGCGTGCCGTCTTCGACTGCATCAGCCGCGCCGCGATCTCAGCCGCGTTCGATTCCAGAACGAACGTTTCGAATTGGGAGATGCGCTGCCAGTTGCACAAGTCCTGGAAGAAGGGTGCCGAGCCATCCGGCGGTCGCACCGTCCGTTCGAGCGGGCTGGGATCTGCCATCAGCGCATTGATGCCTGCCCGCAGCGTGTCCATCCAGGGGCTGAAAGCCTGGCGCAGAACGACGACCCCATCCCGTTGATAGGCCGCCACGTCTTCCTCTGTCGCCGGTGACTGCTCCGAACCGTCCATACCAGCCCTCCGCAGGTTGTCTATACTGGAACCGCAAAAGAGGGTTCAGGGGCAAAGCCCCCAATCTTCCTTCCCTCCGTTTATGCCCCACAAATCCTGTTACTACGCCCCGCCGCTACGGAGGTCGATGGTGGAGCGGCGGCGTAAGTCTCCTTGCAACTGGCGGGAGGCAAGTTCGGCGCGTTCCGCCAGCAGCCGGGTCTGGATTTCTTCCCTGTTGATCGTGGACATGACTTTCTGTTCCCGAGTGCAAATCATGACCACGGCAACGCCATTACTGGAGATCAGCGGCTGGGTGACCCGCCCGAGGGGTAATTCGGCCAGAAGCTGACGGTATTGCGGCGGGCTGACCGCGGCAAGATTCACCTCGCCGCCCGGATCGGCGGGGCGGGGGGAATTGGCGGCCTGATGGGCCTGCTCCATCTGCGCGCAGTTGCGTAAGCCGGCGCCGATTTGGCGCACGCGTTCTACCACAGCGGCCTGTTCCGGCGTGGGTTGGCCATTGCTCGCGATCGGCATGGTGAAGGGTAAGAACACCTGGCGCAGGGTAAGGGCGATGGATTGTTCCCGCCCGGCTTCGCGCTTGCCGCGCATTTGGACGATGGCGAAGCCGCCGGCGACCTTGATCGGATTGCTGATAGCGCCTGACGGCATGTCGGGCGCGATTTTGGCGACCTCCGGGTCCAGCTGGTTGAGTGTTAGCCAGCCACGTTCGCCGCCTTGCAGGGCGGTCTGGCTCTGGCTGAACTGCGCGGCGACGATAGGGAAGGGGGCGCCAGAACGTAGCTGGCTGATGACGGTATCGGCAAAGCGCTGGGCATCTGCGGTGCGGGTGGGATTGCTGCTCGGGATGAAGATCTCGCCCAGGCGATACTCGGGCCGACCGGTCTGCTGCGCCTCTATCCTGCCCTGCTCGGCGATTTCGACCTCTGAGATGATGGCGGCATTGCCGAGATGCTGGCGTAGCACGTCGGTCCAGCCGATCTGTACGCGCAGCTGGTCGACTAGAGTGCGCAGGCTGATACCATCCTGGGCGAGGCGTGTTCGCAGCGCGTTGGGGGGCAGGTTGTTGCGCGCCTCGATATCACGGATGGCGGCGACGATCTGCGCGTCGCGGATGATGACGTGCCGGCGCAGGGCTTCCTGCAGCTGCAGCCGTTCATCAATCAATTGCTGGGTGATTTGTGGATGCAGGCGGTGGAGCACGTCCGCGTTCAGGGGCATGTTGGTGGAGATAGCGAACAGCTTCCCGCGCGCGACAACGTCGGCGTTGCTGATGGCATCGCCATTGACTACCGCGACGATTTCCATCCCGCGTCCGGTGAGGACGGTTGGCGCGGTGGCTGAATTTCGGGGTGTCAGTTGGGCGAGAGAGTGGGGAGCGAGCAGCCCGGAAGCTAGCAAGAATGCCACCGGGATAGTGAGGCGAAATAACATGGCAACACAGCCTCTGGAGAAAAACCAATGGATCTCCGCCCTACATGGCGCGGACGCCGACCTGCCCCACCGATTTGAGCGTCATCTGGAACAGGATTGTGGTGGCGCCTTTATCGTTGTTGACGGAGGTATAGCGGCGTTGAAAGCGGATATCGAAGATATAACATTCATCTTCATAGCCGCCCATGGCGCCGATGGATACCATCTGCCCGGAGGCGAGATCGCGGCGGGCGAGCCCGGCCAGACGATAATTGTCGAAGGACGAGGACATGCCCAGGCTGATCTCGTTGCGTGGCGTGTAATAGCCACTGGCGGGACCGGGGGGCGGCGGATAGGCATAAAGCTGGTAGGGGTTGTAGGTGGAATAGGTATAGCCCGCACTCATCCGTAATGCGTTGGTGCCGAGGGAGGCGGTGGTGTCGGCCGTACGGATGTTGAAACTGTCCTTATCCATCCTGTTACGATAGGTCACGTCCATCCATTTAGTCGGCGCCACCGTGGCGCGTGCCACGATATCGGACACCTTGCCATTCAGGCCGGACCCAGTGGGGAAGACGCTGTCCGTCTCCGTGCGGTAAGATTGACCGATCAGCCCGTCGAAACTGGTGCCGCCGAGGAACCAGGCCGCGTGCAGTCCGACATTGGCACGCGTGCCGCCTTCCATCCGGTCGATGCCAGGAAAACGGTTCAGCGCGAAAAGGTTGGTGTCGGAGAATTCTAGGTCGAGGCTATCCTCGTTCGGAACGTTGAAGAAGCGGCCGAAGCCGATCTTCGGCGCGGTGATGACCTGCGCGATCGGTTCGATTACCTGTGATCCCCAGGCGCCGGCGTCGCGGATGAAGGGCCAGCGGACTTCCAGCGCCAACTGCGGATGCACGCGTCCGGTGCTGATTTTGTCACGGCCCAAAAAATTAGGCTGCTGGTGCAGGTCGTTGGCGTCCCAAAGCGCCCCGGTCGTGTTCAGGGTCAGTTTCCACAGATCGCCGACGGGGCCGGTGAGGGGACGGTTCCAGTTCATGCTGAAGGCACTCCGACGTGTCTTGGTGCCATCGGTGCGACTGATGTTGAAGGCGTTCGTGTCTAGGCTGAACCGCCCACCCAGCGGATCGACCGAACCAAAATAGCTGTACTGAACGCGCGGAAACACCAGCGGCAGGCGGCTATTGGTCACAGAGGTGGAGATCGACTGATAGAGCTTACTGTTCAGTATGAAATAGGCGCCCTGCCCAAAGCCTTCCAGGAAAACCTGGCTCGGCAGCACGCTGACTCCGTTCTCGGCAAAGCGGCCCAGATTGAAATCACGAATATAGTTCGCCGAGGAGGCGCGGTTGAGATCAAAGCCGATGCGCCAGCTGGGATCGAGATTGAATTGGCCGCGCGCGAAAATTGTACCTTCGGTTCGGCCATGATATTGATTGATCGAACTGTCGAGACTGATCTCCCCCGCATTAAATCGATGGCGATATTCCAGGCCAAGCTGCGGTCCTGCCTTGCTCGTCATCATCGGGGTGACGGTCATGTCCGACTGCTCGTTGATCACCCAGTAATAGGGCTGGGCGGCGAAGGCGCCGATATGCTTGCTGGAGCCAAGCGATGGGATCAGCAGGCCGGACGAGCGTTTCACCGAAGGGTCGGGGTGCGAGAGGTAAGGGAAGTAACTAACCGGTACTCCCCACATTTCCAGCACGCTGTCGTGGTACTCGATGCGTTTGTTCTCGGTATCCTGCACCGCTGATAATGCGCGCAACTGCCAGAGTGGCGGGCGAGTGGGGTCTTTTTCGCATAGGTCGCAGGTGGAATAGACGACGCGGCTGAGTTCGTTCAGCTTGCCATTGGTGCGGCGCATACCATTGGCAGCAAGTCGGCCATTTTCGGCCAGCAACGCGCGCATACCGCTCAGTACGCCATCCTTCATGCCCTGACTAAGTTCGGCGTAATCGGCGAAGATGACCTGGCCATCGGGCTCCAGAAGCACGACATTGCCACGCGCGGCGGCGACGTTGGTATTGCGGTCAAAGGTGATGCGGTCGGCGCGCAGTATGTGATCGTTCTTCCAGGCTTCCACATGGCCGGTGGCGGTAACGAGGCCACGTTCACGGTCATACTCTACGCTGTCGGCGATGAAGGTGACCGGCTGTTTGGGATCAAGCGAAGGACGCGCATCGGTGCCGGCGACCTGGCTGAGCTGGGCCGTGGCCTGGCGTATCGCGCCGCCAAGCAGAGCCAACGTCGCCAAGACTAGTAATGATGGGACCAGTAGCGCGCGGCACCACGCTCGCAAGGGGCGACGGCCAAAGAGCCACCCACGTGACGAGGAAAGGAAGCAACGTGGCATGCCTAACCGTCCTCCACATGCAGCAGTAATGCAACCGACAATAGCAATCCAACCGCCGTGGGTACCCAGGCGGCAAGCGGCACTGGCAGGGCGCCGGATTGGCCGAATTCCTCCGCTAGCTTGGAAATCACGAACAGCGCGAAGCCGGCGGACACGCCACCGCCGATCATCCACACGACGCCGCCCCGCCGCGTCGGGCGCATGGAGAATCCGGCCGCCACTAGCACCATCGTGCCCGCTAGCAGCGGTAAGGCCAGCAGGGCCTGGAAATGTTGCCGGTGGCGGATGGAGGAAAAGCCTGAGCGGTCCAGCAGGTCGATGAAATCGGGTAACGCCCAGAAGGACAACGTATTGGGCGAGGCAAAACTATCCTGCACGCGGGAGACGGTGAGGTCGGTGGGGAGACGCAGGGTCTGAGCGGGCTCAGGAGCCCGATTGGGATGGATTACGCGGGCATCTTCCAGCAGCCAGAATCCGGGTTGCAGGATGGCCTTCGTAGCCTCGATTCGGCTGAGCAGGTGGTCGGCCTCATCCAGGCGGAAGACACTTACCTCCCCGGTGGCGAGGATGTGCCCGGTGGTGCGGTGGGTGACTCGCACGCCGCGCGCATACAGGATCGCAACACCGCCTGGGGCGAATTCGCGATCTGCCTGGCGCAGCCACAGATGCCCGCCGGACAGTGCAAGAGGTCCGCCGCTGGCGCGTAGGAACGTGTTGTCGAGGTGCTCGGCCCGTGCCAGGAAGGTTGCCGCGAGTGGGTTAACCACGGCGACGGCAAGGCTGCTGAGCAGAAGGGCGCATACCACCGGCCCAGCTAGGAATGCCCAGGCTGAGACCCCTGCGGCGCGTGCCACGATCAACTCCGATGACCGGGTGAGTCGCCAGAACGCCACAATGCCCCCCAGCAGGATCGCGAAGGGCAGGAGGCGTAGGGCGATGAAAGGAACGCGTAGGGCGGCGATCTCCGTTACCAGGGAGAACGCCACAGCCGGGCGCGTGGCAGCGCGGCGGAGCAGTTCGATCAAATCGAACAACGAGACTAGTCCGGACAATGCCCCCATCATGGCCAGAACCGCCGCCAGGAACTGGCGGGAAACATAGGCGCTGAGGGTAAATGCGATGGTCATCGCGCGATTATCACGACGTGGCCCGCATGGCCGGGGTGACGCCCTTTGTTTTGCGCCCGCGGGGGACGAAAAGCAGCCAAGCGGCCACGAGCCCCGGCGCCACTGCGTGCAACCACAATAACGGGATCAAGGCCAGGTTACGCGCGGCGACATTGCCGATCGCCAATCCCGTCGCCAGCAGCGTGACCACCGCGGCGATGGCCAGAACCGGTCGCACGATGCCTCCAGTGCGATAGAATGTGCCGGTCAGGGACGGTAGCAGGGCGAGCAAAGTGTAGGACAGTGCGGTCAGCGGCGTGGCCAGGCGCTTATGCCCCTCCACGCGCCAGCGCGGGATATCACGTGCCGAGACGATACCGGGCGGCGGATTCAATAATTCACCCACCGATACCTCCGCGCTGTCGCGGTTGCGTGCGATTTCGGCGCGGCCCGATTGTGCCAGTTCGACGATGTTTTCGTCGAATTGCAGCATCTTCAGCCGCCCACTCTGACGGTCGATCTCCTGGCGGCTACCGTTCCGCAATTGTACGCGCGGCCCGACGGGACCTTCGAGCAACTGGCCCGATTCGGCGAAGATGGTGGCATGGCTGTTTTTCACGCGACGGTCATCGACCATGATGCCGCGAAGCGTGCCATCTGGTTCGCGCACGCGGACATAGACAGTGAGATCGTCGGTAATTGGCGTAAAGACACCTTCCTGCAACAGAAACGCGACCAGCTGGTTGCGAATTTCCCATTGAAATTCGCGAAACGAGGCCAGCGACGCCGGCACCAGCCAGAGGTTCAGCAGATAGGCAGCGGTCACCGCAATAGCTGCTACCGCCAGTGCCGGGCGTGCGAGCCCGACGGGTGAGATGCCTGCCGCACGCATCACCGCCAATTCCCGGTCGCCGGCCAGGCGTTGATAGATGAACAGAACCACCACGAAGATGGTGATGGGCAGGATCACCGCCACGAAACTGGGCAGCAGCAAGCCGGTGAGCTGGAGAAACACCGCGAAAGAGAGACCGCGATTGACCACCAGCTCGACAAATCGCAGTGATTGCGTCAGCCAGATCAGCAGCGCCAGGCCGAGGGTGACGGCTAATAGTGCTAGCGCGATCTCGCGAAAGATGTAGCGATCGATGCGGGTGATCATGGGGCGAGAGCCATCTGCGTACCCCGGGCTAGAGCGGCATCGTGCCGCGCAGGCAGGTGCGGTGCAGGACGCGGACATGCGCACTGGGATCGAAATTCCGGTCTACGCGATGCAGTAGGCAGCGATTGTCCCACATCAGCAGATCGCCTGCGCGCCATGTGTGGCGATAGACAAATTTTTCCTGCGTGGCATGCGCTTCCAGCGCGACGAGGCGGGCGCGGCCAATGTCCATCGGCTGACCTTCGAAATGCGAGGCATGCTCGCCCATGAACAGGCATTTGCGTCCGCTATCGGGATGGACGCGCACCAACGGATGCGACATGGGCGGGGCGTCAGCGATTTCCTCCGCCGTCGCCTGCCTACCGGATTTGGCGAGAGAGAGTTCCCAGCTATGAATAACGCGGATTTTTTCCAGCTCGGCTTTTTCGCCGTCCGCCAGCGTTTCGTAGGACGCGTACATGTCGGCGAAGCAGGTATCTCCGCCCAGCGGCGGCATGATCACCGCGTGCAGGATAGTTGCCATCGAGGGTTCGGGCCGAAAGGACTTGTCCGAATGCCAGAGCTGGTTGGCGAGCCGCCCGGATGGCTTGCCGTCCGGGCCGAGATTGGTCACGACATTCAGTAGCGGGTGGGTGACCCCGCGATTGCGGATCGTATGACGTTCCAGGGTGCCAAATTGCTCGCTGAACTCCATCTGCTGTTCGCCGCTGAGCGACTGGTCGCGGAACGCCAGAACCTGATAACGCACAAACGCATCCAGGATTGTTTGACGCATCGTCGCATCGAGCGGCCGGCAAAGATCAAGACCGATCACTTCGGCGGCAAATGTGGGTGACAATGGCCGGATGACCAGTTCGGTGTTGATCAGCGCGGTCAAGTCAGCGGACATTGCGTGGCATCCTAAGAACAGGACTTTAGGGTAGGGGATTGTTGCATGCATGGGAACCTCGTCGCCATCGTTTCCAGGCCCCAAAACACCCTCCAGCTGGCGCAGGGGCCAGTACGTTCCGGGTGGTCTGGCTCTGCGCGAGGTTTCCGGCGCGCGGCGCCGACCTGAAGTGGCAGATCGAGAATGAAGGGGGGCACGAATATCCCCATCAACCCGCGGCACTGATCTCCAGGGCGGATCATTTATGGCAGAACGCGTCCGGGATTGAGAACCCCACGAGGGTCCAATGCCTGCTTGATCCGCTGCATCACCGCCAGTTCCGCGCCGCCGCGCCAGTCGGGCATCATGTAGGGTTTGAGCCGACCGATGCCGTGCTCGGCGGAGAAGCTACCTTCGTAAGCACGCACCACCTCGTTCACGCAGTCCATGATGGCGTGATCCTGCGCCAGGAACCAATCGGGGTCGGCACCCACGGGCTGCTCGAGGTTAAAATGGATATTGCCATCGCCCATGTGCCCGAACGGAACCGCGCGGATGCCGGGTATTAACTTTTCACAGGCCTCCGTCGCGCGGGCGATAAAGGCCGGCACCTTGGAAACCGGCACCGAAATGTCGTTTTTAACTGACGCACCCTCGCGCTTCTGTGCCTCGGTATGTTCCTCTCGCAAGCGCCAGATGGCGGCGCGCTGGGATTCCGATTCTGCGATGGCCGCGTCCAGCACGCTGCCGGCCGCGAGTGCGCCTTCCAGCACGGTTTCTAGCAGCACGCGTAACCCAGCGTCAGGACGGGACGTGGCCAGTTCCACCAACACATAGAACGGCGCCTGGGTTGCAATGGGCAGCACCGCGCCGGTGATATGGCGGAGGACAAATTCGGTGCCCAGACCGGACATCAGCTCGAACGCCTGGATCGCTGCCGGATCATGCGCTTGGAAGCGGGCGAACAGATCAAGCGCCGCTGCCACGCTCGGCACCGCGCAATAGGCCACGGCAAGCTCGCGCGGTTTCGACACTAGCTTCAGCACAGCGGCGGTGATCACCCCCAACGTGCCCTCCGAGCCCACGAATAATTGACGCAGGCAATAACCGGTATTGTCCTTGCGCAGTCGGCGTAGCCCGTTCCAGATCGTGCCGTCCGCCAGCACCACTTCCAGACCGAGCACGAGATCGCGCGCATTGCCATAGCGGACCGTGTTGTTACCGCCCGCGTTGGTCGCCAGCACGCCTCCGATCTGCGCCGTACCTTCGGATGAAATCGACAACGGCAGCATACAGCCGGCTTCCAGCGCCGCGTTCTGCGCCGCTTTCAGGGTGACGCCGGCCTCGACCGTCATGGTCATGTCCAGCGAGTCGATGTCGCGCACACGGTTCATGCGCGAAAGCGATAAAATAAGTTCGGAGCCATCCTCCAGCGGACTGGCGCCGCCCACCATCGAAGTATTTCCGCCTTGCGGCACCAGGGGCACGCAAACGCCGGCGGCGAGTTTTACCACCGCCGCGAGTTCGGCCGTATTGGCCGGGCGGATCACCGCCGCCGTATGCCCCGTGTAGAGTTTTCGCCAGTCCTGCGCATAGGCAGCGGTATCGACGGCATCCGTCAGCAGCCCGCGATCGCCAACGATGGCGCGGATAGCGGGCAGCAGGGCCAGGGCTTGTGATTCAATGACAGTGTCGGGCATGCGAATATCTCCTCGCTAATCACAATTTAGGCGAGCGGGCGGGCGGTCCCAGCCGCCACGCACAGGATTATCCAGGTGTGGTCCGAGGCTGGTCGATCAATTTCTCTTCCGGATCATGGATTAGCTGGATCAGTTGGAGGATTTCCTTCTTCCGCATCAGATCGACCCTCTGCTGCAGCGGTTGGACCTATCGCTCCGCTTTCAGGTTGATGTTGTAGTCGCTGTGCACTTTGGCGTGATCGATCGCGCCCTGGCAATTCTGGCTCGTCATGATGAAAGGGTAGGGATCCCATTGCCGAACATAGGCCTTACGTTCAGCACCATCCAGGCAAGCAGGATGCAATCTTGGATGATGATGAAGCGCAAGGAGCCGACCGTGGCCGTGATCGTGGGCGAAATATGCTGCCCCAGGTTCAACGTGGGCACGCGGCTTGCCGAATTCTGGTGGCGCGTATGACGGAGCGCATGTCGCTGGTTCAACTCACCTTCGCGCAGACGGGGGGAAAGATTGTTGAAGCTGTTCATAGCGATGTCTCCTCCCGATCAGGCGCGCGGCGCGGCGGCACGGCGCAGGCGGTCGTTGATGGCAAGGCCGAGCCCATGCGTCGGTATCTCCATGGTGGCGATGCCCACCAGTCCACGCGCACTTCCCTCCGCGTCCAGCCAGCGGAGCCCGGCGAATAGCCGTGCCGCCGCTTGCGTCAGGTCTTCGTTGCGACTGAGTTCGAACACCAGCCCGGCGTTGGGTAAAGGCGGGCCGAATGCCAGCAAGGCCTCATTGGCAGCAACACTGGTCGCAGCCAGCCGTACGGGCAAATCGGGGGCATAATGCGATGCCAGCATACCGGGGGAGCGCAGGGGGCTGCCCAGCTGCCGAGCGTCGTGGGTCTCTGGCACGACCGGCCCAATCACTGTTTCTAGCACCTCCAGCGTGATGCCGCCGGCGCGCAATAACTGGGGGCCTTCGCTGCTCAGGTCGAGAACGGTGGATTCCACGCCTACCGCGCATGGGCCGGAATCCAGCACAGCGGCGATGCGGTTGGACAATTCGCTGAGCACATGCGCCGCGCTGGTCGGGCTGATCTGGCCTGAGCGGTTGGCGGAGGGTGCGGCGATTGGGCAGCCTAGGGCGCGCAGCAGCGCCTGCGCGGTGGCATGGGCAGGCACGCGCACGGCCAGTGTATCGCCGCCGGCGCTAGCCAGCAGCGCCACCGGGCAGTTTTCCGCACGCGGTAGCACCAGGGTCAGCGGTCCTGGCCAAAACCGCTCCGCCAGCTGCCACGCCGCGTCATTGGCTCGCACATGGGCCAGCGCGCTGGCCGCATCTGCATAATGCGCGATGAGCGGGTTGAAACGCGGTCGGCCCTTGGCGGCGTAGATCCCCGCCACGGCGCGTTCATTCGTCGCATCGGCGCCCAGTCCGTATACGGTTTCCGTGCCGAACGCGACCAGTTCGCCGGCGCGAAGCAGGGCGGCGGCACGAGCGATGCCGGCTGCATCGGGCGGGAGCGTCTCGGTCATGCGTCGCTGATAGACCACGCTTCCCGGCGTGGCAAAGCGGCGAGGTATTGCTACAATGGGATCTACACAAATCAGCCATGGAGCTTCGCCGCATGCTCGACATTGTTTTTGCCCGCTCTGCCCTGCCCAAATCGGGCGCGCTAGTGCTGCTGATCGGGGAAGGGGAGAAGCCCCGCGGGCTGTGGGCGGAGGCGGACAATGTCACTGGTGGTGCCATTACGCGTGCGCTCGCCGCCGCTGAATTCAAAGGGGGAGCGGGCAAGAGCTGCACTATCCTTGCCCCTGGCATCAGCGTCTCTCTCGTGATCGCTATAGGTATCGGCAAGGACGCCGACCGTGTGCCGCGCAAGCTGGAGGAAGCTGGCGGCCTGGCCGCCGCCGCGCTGGCCAGAGAGACCCATGCCGCATTGGCCGCCGACGCGTTGACCCCTGAGCAGGCGGCCAGCGTGGCGCTGGGGGCGACGTTGCGCGCGTATCGCTTTGATCGCTATCGCACGAAGGAAAAGCCAGCCGACAAGCCGAACCTGGCGAAGCTGACAATGCTGAGCGGGAACGCGGCCACGGCGCGCGCCGCCTATGCGCCGCTAAAAGCCGTCGCCGAGGGCGTGTTTCTGACTCGCGATCTGGTGAGCGAACCCCCCAATGTCCTGTTCCCGGCGGAGATGGCGAAGCGGTGCGAGAAGCTGCGCAGCCTGGGTGTGAAGGTCGAGGTGCTCGGACCGCGCGAAATGGCAAGACTTGGCTTTGGTGCACTGCTCGGGGTAGCGCAGGGCAGTGTACGTGAAGCGCGCATGGTAGTGATGCACTGGAATGGCGGGCCACGCGGCAAGAAGCCGGTGGCCTTCATCGGCAAGGGCGTGACGTTTGATACCGGCGGCATTTCCATCAAGCCGGCCGGCGGGATGGAGGATATGAAATGGGACATGGCCGGCGCCGGCTGTGTCATCGGCCTGATGGCCGCGCTCGCCGGCCGTAAGGCCAAAATAAATGCTATCGGGCTGGTCGGTCTCGTCGAAAACATGCCGTCTGGGACCGCGCAACGCCCCGGCGACGTGGTAAAGACCTATTCCGGCCAGACGGTGGAAGTGATCAACACGGACGCCGAGGGACGATTGGTACTGGCCGACGTGATTTGGTACTGCCAGAAGAAATACGACCCGGCCTTCATGGTTGATCTTGCCACCTTGACCGGTGCGATGATCGTGGCGCTGGGCCATGAACATGCCGGCCTGTTCAGTAACGACGACGAATTGTCGAACAGGTTGTTGGCGGCGGGAACCGCGACGGGGGAAACGGTGTGGCGCATGCCGCTGGGCGATGCCTATGACAAGCAGATCAATTCAGATATCGCGGACATGAAGAATGTCGGCAGTGGGCGGGCCGGTGGTTCGATCACGGCGGCGCAATTCATTCAGCGTTTTGTCAATGGCAAGCCGTGGGCGCATCTCGACATCGCCGGCGTCGCCTGGCATGGCAAGTCGACGCCCACCGTGCCGAAGGGCGCCACGGCGTACGGGGTTCGCCTGCTCAACCAGCTCGTGGCGGACCACTTTGAGACATGACGGAGATCGGCTTCTATCACCTGACCCGCACTGGCGCGCGTGAGGCGCTGCCGCAACTGCTTACCCGCACGCTAGCGGCCGGGGAGCGTGCGGTGGTGCGCGGTACCGATGACGTGCGCATTGCGGAGCTGGACGCGGCGTTGTGGGAGAGTAAGGATTTCCTGCCTCACGGCACGGAGGCCGATGGCGATGCGGAGATCCAGCCGATCTGGCTGACCACCGGAGACGGTGCGCCCAATGGCGGAAAGTTTCTATTCTTAGTGGATGGCGCGGAAGGTGAAGGCTTATCACGCTTCACTCGCGTATTTGACCTGTTCGATGGCAATGACGACGCGCAGGTCGAAGCCGCCCGTGCGCGCTGGTCCGCCGCCAAATCCGCCAACCACGCGTTGACGTACTGGCAGCAAGGCGCCCGCGGGTGGGAAAAGAGAGGCTGACGCCTCAACTATTTACAGAAAGTATTCCTTATGACCGGCGTGCTACCCGACCGTCTTTCTAACAATCCGAAAAGCCCGCATTACGATGCGGCGCTGCTAGAACGCGGCATCGCCATCCGATTCAAAGGTGTGGAGAAAACCAATGTGGAGGAATACTGCATCAGCGAAGGCTGGATCCGCGTTGCTGCCGGCAAGACCTTGGACCGGCGCGGCAATCCACTGACGGTGCTTTTGCGTGGAGAGGTGGAGCCGTATTTCCGGGTACCTTAATCGCGCTTCGGCGCGCCCGTCATGCGGGCGAATACCTGCTGGTCCTTGTTTTCGGACATCAGCATCCGGAACGCCGGCATCGTTTCCAAGTCAAGTCCGCTGGGCATGTCGGTTTCAGGGTCGATCTCGATTTTATTGTACGATTCGCCACCCAATTTTTCCCATTTTCCGGCAGGCTTTTTGACCTCGAGGTTCACGACGGTGGTCTTGAAGACGAGCCGCACGATCGCCTCCTTTGGTGCCGAGGGTTTGGTCAGACACAGTGTGCCGCCCAGAACACGCCAACCATTGGCGAGCGCCCAGGCGGTGATCTCTTCCTTGGTCATCTAGAATGCTCCTTGGGTGTGTGGCGCAGCCAGCTGCCCTAGTCTTCCAGCGTGGCGACGAGCCGCTCTACGGCCGCCGTGAAGTCGCGCTTGAAATCGAACACCACGTCGCGCGCCCGCAATTCGTGCCGCATCAGGCCGACTGCCTGACCGACATAGTAGGTGGCGAGTTCTTTCGCCCCCGCATGGCCAGCCTCGGCTAGCTTGTCCACTTTGGACAAGGCCGGACGGCTAATCATGCCTTGCAACGGCATTGGCAGCGGATCGGGCGCGCCGGCGCCGGACCAGGCCTCGGTCCAGGCCGATTTCAATTGTCGCGTCGGCTTGCCGGTGCGGCTACGCGAACGCACCGTGTCGCTCGAGGACGCTGCCAGCATCTTCTGCTTTACCGTTGAGATCGTCTCCGCCTCCACGGTGGTCAGCCAGACCGATCCGGTCCAGGCCCCGGCCGCGCCCATCGCCATCACCGCCGCCATTTGTTGCCCAGTGGCAATGCCGCCCGCGGCCAGTACGGCAATCTCTGGGTGGTCCCGGATCGTATCCAATACCTCCGGCACCACGACCATGGTCGAAACCTCGCCGCAATGCCCGCCCGCTTCGGTGCCGGAGACCACCAGGATATCGGCCCCGGCAGCAATATTCTTCAGCGCGTGTTCCCTGGCCCCGGTCAACGCGCCCACGGCGATGCCTCGTGCCTGACAACGTTCTACTATCGCGCGTGGTGGCGGCCCCAATGCGTTAACGAACAATCGGATCGGATGCCCGAACGCCACATCCAAAAGCCTCTGTGCCCCATCCTCGCGCAAATTCACCGTGTAGTCATGCGCCCAGTTCGTGGTCCAAAGGTCAGACGCATCGATGCCGTGCTTTTCCAACAGTTTGGCGATGTGCTGGCGATGGCTTTCCGGCACGCGGCTTGCTAACTCCTCCGCCGCCAATGCACCGGACTTGTCCTCCATCTTTGTCGGAATCAATAGATCAATCCCGTAGGGTTTCCCCCGGGTCTTTTGGTCGATCCAGGCGAGGTCGATCTCCAGGGTCTCCGGCGTGTGCGCCACGGCGCCGAGCACACCGAAACCGCCCGCATTCGTCACCTCCGCCACCACGTCACGGCAGTGCGTAAAGGCAAATAGCGGGAATTCGATTCCAAACCGCTCACATAAAACCGATTTCATAGTCACTATCCTAAATTTTAAAGCAGGCCGTTATTGCAGATCGCATAACGCTTCTTCCAGCTCCACCACGCGCACCTTCGACGCATACCATTCGGCAAGCCGCGCACAACCTGCACGAAACGGTTCAACTCCGTCAGCATCTCCAAAAACGCCAGCGAAAACTGCATCACCGTGCCGAGAGACATTTCGCCCCCAGTGTGCGTCGTCAGGTCATTTTGGACAGATGAAGCCAACACTCCGCTAAATCACTCCCGCATCTATCCGAAATAATCTGACGACGCACATTACGGGTTCGGCCACGGAAAGCGGATGCTGCCGTCGCGCAAGCCCGCCATTACCACCTCCAGCCCGCCTGACTTGATCATCCATTCCAGCCGGTGGTCGCGGTATTCGCGCACTTTCTCTCCCGACTTGAACGCCGCCAGCACCGCCGGCATGCGTGCGGCCCCGGCTGTGTATTCCGCAAAGGTGGTGGCGACGGAGGGGCGCTGGCACAGCCGGTCATACCAGCCGGAGAGCGCAGTGCCGGGCGCAGGGCCCATGGCGTTCAAGACGGATCGATGCAGGACAGGTGCTACCGCCGCATCTGCCCAGCCGAAATTCTCACCGCCGAACCAAGGCGCGTTGCCCAGCCGACCTGTGAGCCAGTCCTGCAACACAGCGGTCTGTCGCGCGGCCGCGGCCAACAGCGTGTCGGCCAGCGTGCCGGTTGCACGGCCAAACGCCTTGATCTCCCCGATGCCCCAGGTGATCGCCTCATACTGCGTGTCGCAAACATCTTCTGTGGCGCGCGCGGCGGCGCGCGCGGCGGGATCGCGCGGCAGCAAAGGCGGGTCGGGGAAGCGGTCCTCGATGTACTCTAGGATGATGGTGGAATCGAAGATGCGGGTTTCGCCATCCACGAGCATGGGTACTTCCGCGCGCGGGTTGCCGATGCCGAACGCATCATCGGTGCGCCCCGTTCCGAGGCTATTGGGCCATTCCAGATCGAAGGCCACGCCCTTTTCGCGCAGCGCTATCTTGATCTTCTGAGCGTAGGGGGAGCCCGGCGCTTCATAGAGCAGCATAGATGATGACCCCAATGTTTTGGGAGCAATTAGCATAACCGGCAAACGTGTAGGTGCCCTGCCCGTGGCGTTCGCCGTCCCTCCACTCACCGACGTATTTGCCGCCTTCGGCAAACGTCTTGGTGCCCTGCCCGTTGGCTTGTCCGTCCCTGAACTCACCGGCGTATTTGTTGCCATCGGCAAACGTCATCGTGCCCTCTCCGTGATTTTGTCGTCCCTGACCTATGGGAATTTCGGAACGCTTAGAGGCAGGTTGTTCGCGGCGACGAATTCACCTCTCTGCCAAACTCCGTTCATAAGTACTACTCCATCGCGCGTATATAGTGTCCCCTGTCCGTTGCGTTTGTCGTCCCTATACTCACCTATATATTTTCTGCCATCAGCATACGTGTAGGTCCCCTGTCCGTGGTGTTTGCTGTCGCTGAACTCACCGACGTATTTTCTGCCATCGGTATACGCAAAGGTGCCCTCTCCGTAGTTTTTGTTGTCCCTCCACTCACCGACGTATTCGCTGCTCTCGGCACCCGGGCCGCTGCCGAAACAGTTATGCCAGCGGTAGCTCTGATCCGCAGGGCATGGCGGCAGTGGGCTCTGATCCCATCCAGCTGTAGATGGTGCCATCATCGCTAACAGCGCAGTGACCCTTAGGTGGATGCCCATTTTCGTCTCCCGACGGCAGGCTGGAGGGTAACTTAGGGGAAAGGGAGATGAATAGCGCTCGGTAAGATCAATTTAGGTGGCATTTCTATGCCAATTCTACAGCCTCTCGCAACACGTGGGCGTTCGGCCCGATGTAACCCTGAGGCGCTTCGGCATTATGGTTATATCAAGTGAGATGATGTGACCACCGTTGTTTAGCAGTCAAGCATTCTCCTTACGATCCCTGCGTTCCAGCAGCGTCTCACCTTCATAGATCCAGTACATCGCGCCTTGGATCGCTTTCCACTCATCTCCAAGGCGATGGATTGCTACCAAAGCTGCATTGCTGAGGCTGGTGTGCTTACCTTCGAATTCTATCGTTGTGTCATCCTCCACGGTGGCCTTGATGTATTCGTCACGAGCAAAGGTGAGTGTTGCTCCAACTGGAACGTCAGCTTGTGATATCCTGAAGCGGTCCGCCCTTACAGCATTGGCCTCTACGGCTTCCGAATCGCTGGGCGCCGTCAGCACCTCTACACGTGGTGTTACGTCTGATATGGCAGCGATCTTCAGCGCAGCTTTCATGCGGAATGAATCAACATAAAAAAACTCTCTGCCAGACCGCACGCAAAAATTACCAAAGGCCACATGCAGCTTACCTTCGACAAAAGCCGCATTGCTGACCCCAGCTAAGTAATACACTTAAAAGGTAGAGGCACTGACGTGGTATCGAGCTCACGTATGCGTTTCTCAAGCAATGTCGAGGTAGGCCAATTTTGACCAAGCCAGGCATGGCATCATTGATCAAGATGCAAACTATTGATGCCATTAGTCTTTCCCTTTACGAGCACCAAGGATGCAGTTGTAACATGATATTTAAGCTCCTGTGGGATTGCGTCATTGGTCTGACATTATCGAAGGTTTACATACTGTGAAATCAGATATGGCCTAAAAAACGGGTTACACTGCTTCGTCTAGAGACGGGTTTTCGTGATGCAGAACTTCGCAACGTTGGTGCCACAAGAAGTGGGCAGCTATCTTTCCCTGCTTCCTTTGGAGTTGTGGCAGTGACGATCCTCAGTTTTATTATTGGTATGGCAGCCGTCTGAATCAGTGACACCAGCTGGATCAGTTCCACCTGAGTGTGCAAAGGCTGAAATTGAAAAACCCAACATCAAAACGACAATAAGGTATTTCATTTTACTTTCCTCGTGGCTCTGCCTTAGGGGAGAAAGAAACAACCAACAACGATCTATTTGGTCAAACTATCTCCAATTTCTCCTTCTGGAGCGATGCGACTTTGAACCCATATGGGTAAGCCCATGCCGCCTCGCTTCTGAAGGGACATAATTGCAAAGCGATTGGCTGTCAAAGAAGGATATCGGAAACGCGCGCGGGATTATCGCTGACGGCTCCGACTGGGTTTCGTACCTTGAGGGCGATCTGCAGAGGGGGATGGTGCTGCCTGCGATTGGGGCGGCGGTTCTGACGTTGCCGATGCTTCTTCCGGAGGAGTCCGGCCCCGAGGCCCAGAATGAAATATAGCCACAGGCCCCGAACCGACACGGCGGTAAAATTCGTCATTTTCTTCTGCCGTATAGGGCGGCTCAAAAACCGGCGTACCTTGCGGCAGATATTACTTTATGACCATGGGAGTCTCCTATGAATGAAGAGTGTTTGTAGGTGAACCGTACCTGGGTACCCTGACCTTGCCTCTGAAGGCCTCTCTTTAGGCTGAATGACAAACGGCTCTCAGCGATAGATCCGCTTCGGAGGAGCAGTCATGCGTTTATGGAACTTTTTCTCAAAATTTTCTGGTGGGAGCGCCCAACCCCAGCGTTTATACATGCCAATCACGACTTCACCGTTCTTGCGCACGAATTGGACGCGCAGGAAGTCGCCGTCATTTTCCATTAGGTTGATTGGGTTGCGCGGATCCAAGAGCCTTAGCTTCTCTTTGATTTGTTTCTTCGATAAACGAGGCGCAATAGGTATTTCGTCCATTGTATCAGCTCCCTTTGTTGCATTGAGCGGTAACTGCATTAGGGAGATCCTGGATATTTTTTGGATGTCCCGTCCGATGTTGAAATAGGCCAGCCGGCGTTGGCTGCCTTGAGCGGTTAGGCTCGGGGAGGGGAGGATCTCCAATGGCGAGCAACGCCATGAAGAGAAAGACTATATCCACATGGCCTGACGCCACGGCTTTGTCCCATGGCCCCATAGAGGCGCAGCAATGCTACCGATCGGATGCCGATCTTTAGGGCGACGACATCGCCTTCCAGACTGAGATGATAATGGGTATCCCGATATGCATCGATCTTGTCGGTAGAAATCTCAGAGTGGACCAACAAAAAACCCTCCAGCTACGGAGGGTCGCCGCCACCCGTTTGGTTGCTCGCAAGGAGCCACATCCCCTTTCGGGAAACCACCTTGCCCGGGAGGCAGGTTGGTTTGGGCGTCGACCCAATCTTGATGTGAGGAAATCTTACCAACCGCTGATTGGTGTGTCAATAAAATTCACTAGAGGTGGAGAATGGCGACATCCTTTAAGCTGTGGGGGTTTTTTAAGTATAGGTGCCCTGTTCGTCGAATTTGCGTCCCTGTATATGAGATCCAAGAAGGCCATCTTCGAAAATTTGGACCGATTGCGAAGACCATTTCGCTCCTTAAACAGCACTTTAAAGGTTTTAAATGTCAAAAAAAGACAGCGTTCAAAACAGCAGTAAGAGAGGTTTTCTCGGCATTACGGGCAAGGCCGGTCCTTCTACGTTCGTGGCCTCCGCAGCCGGCATCATCCTCGCACGTCGCATGTTGGCTTACCTGCCCTTGATGGCGCTACCCCTCGGGGCCAGTGCAGTGACCCCATCTCAGCCTGCCCCGCCCGTTGAGCTTGTCAGCCTTGATGGCAGTCGGGTGACCACATCTGTCCTGGGAGAGAAATGGACCATCCTCGAATGGACGAATCCTGGCTGCCCGTTTGTACAGAAGCACTACCAGGCGGGGAACATGCAGGCGACCCAGGCGGCAGCGAAGAAAGCCGGTTTTCAATGGGTGCAGATCAATTCGACCAACCCAAGCCATGGCGACTTTCGGCCCCCGGCGGCCATGAGGGCCTGGAATGCGGAGATGAAGGCCGTGGTCAGCCATGCCACCCTGGACACGGAGGGCAAGACAGGCCGGGCGTATTCCGCCAAGACGACCCCGCAAATGGTCATCATCAACCCGCAAGGTGTTGTGTTGTACGACGGGGCGATCGATAGCATCCGGTCGGCAGACTCGGCAGACATTCCCAAGGCCAAGAACCATGTGCTGCAGGCCATTGCAGACATTCAGGCCGGCCGACCTGTCGCAGAGCCGCAGACCACACCATACGGGTGTTCAGTCAAGTACTGAGGGGTTCACCATGTTGTTCAAAGTGCATAAAGATGACGAGATGACCGAATGCCTGGCTAATTGAACAAACAAAACTATCGCGTAGGATCACAGCATGCGGGAAATTTCCATGGGCAAAGTTAGTTGCAGGTCCCTTGGCGGCAAGGTTGGATTTTTTTTACCCGCGATGCCGCTTAGACATTTACTTTTCTATTGCACCGACTGCCAAACCGTCAGCGGTTCGGCGTTTTATGCCAGGCTGACCTGCATTCGCGTCACTTGAAGGAAGACCCCGCGTGAAGAGACGATATTTACTCGGCGCTATAGTAGCACTCGGCGCGTCGGGCATCGCAGGGGCACAGAGCCCGCGCGATGCCACGCTGTACAAGAGCCCGCAATGCGGCTGCTGCCAGGATCATGCGGCGTACCTGCGTGGTCACGGCTACCAGGTGACGGAGATCGCCACGGACGACCTGGAAGGCATTAGGCGGCAGCACGGCGTGCCAGACCAGTTGCAGGGCTGCCACACCATCCTGGTCGGCGGCTATGTGGTCGAGGGCCACGTGTCCGCCGGGATCATCGACCGGCTGCTGCGGGAGCAGCCCAAGATCCGCGGCGTCTCGCTGCCCGGCATGCCGCAGGGCTCGCCCGGCATGACCGGCACGAAGACCGAGCCGTTCCGCATCTACGAGATCGGCATGCGTGCCGCGGGAAAGCCGCGCGTATACGCGGTGGAATGAGACGAGCCCCTGACACTGGGGCCGGTTGGCACGGACACCTATCCACCCCCGCCAACCGTCGGCCCGCGGTGGCCGCCACCATATCCCGTTAGACCTACGAGGCTGTGTGGACCGGACACTTCACGAGCTACAAAAGGCAGACTGGTCACGAGCTAGTGACAGTCCAAGGCGGTCGGCTTTGGATTTCCCCGTCCGCTGATGTAGCCTCGGCCTCAATCGCTTGGCGGCGCGGCCGAGCCTGAAGTGGGGGGCAGGAATGTCACAAACCGACACTCTGGCAATGCAGCACGTGGCTGCGATATCAGCCGAGCGAACACACCAGGGGTTCGAACCGCTACGACCGATGGGAGCAAGTGCGACCAGGAAGTTTTCTAATTTCGATTCACGTCCCATCGTGCCCGCGCTCGGCGCCGAGATCACCGGGGTCGACCTGCGGCAGACCAGCGCCGACGTGCAAGCGGAACTCCGGGATGTGCTGGCCGATCGCAAGGTGCTGGTGTTTCGCAACCAGGACATCTCGCCCCATCAATACGCCGACTTCCTGAGAATCTTCGGCACACCGGTAAAGGAAGACATGGTGGTTGATGCGAATCACCCGCCGGAGGTCGGCGCCATTCATACCCGCCCCCAAGAACAGCAGCAGATCAACTTCTGGCACATGGACCATTCGTTCCGTGACTTGCCGACCCGCGTCCTTTCGCTCTACGCGAAGACCCTGCCTCCCGTCGGTGGTGATACGTTGTTCGCCAGCCTACAGGCCGCTTATGATGGGCTGTCCGATGCAATGAAAGAACGGATAGAGGGTCTGCACTGCCACCATCGGATGACGCCAACCCAGAATACGAAGCGTCGTCACACGAAAGAACAAGCGGAGGCGTTGGCGAACGCACCGCCGATCATACATCCGCTAATACCCCGCGATCCCGGAAACGGTCGACAGTATCTATTCGTCAACGTACCGATCTATTGCCAGGGCATTGTCGAACTGCCAACGGCGGAGGGCGACGCGCTGCTTCGTGAACTGTATCGTCATGTCCAGCGGCCGGAGTTTCATTTCCGCCTTACCTGGCAGCCGAACACCGTCGTTGTTTGGGAAAACAACCACACGCTCCACTATCCGGTCTCCGACTACTTCCCGCACGAGCGCAAGCTCTGGCGCGGGGTGATCGAAGTAACGGATGCTGACAGGCCAAAGGCCGCCTGATCCACGTCCACGCCCGCTTGCGCCACGCCCAAACAGCCGGAGACGTCAGGTGACCGTGGCGGGTCAGGGTAGCGCCAACCGGCCCTGACGGCGTGCCAGAAGCAAACCGGACATGGACAACGGCAGTATCTCAATGGTCGCGGGTTCCGGCACTCGGGCGATCGCGAATGTGACGTCGCCGATGGCGAACTCGCTGTCTTCCTCGGCGGGCACATGGACCGAAAGACTGGAAATCGCGGCGGACGCGCTGAGGTTGAAAAGTTCAAAGCCGATGGAGCCATTCGTCGGGGCGATCCGCACGACCGATACATTATGGAAGGCATCGGGAGACCCGTGTGACAACTTCAGGCTCAAGGCGTGCGCCAATTTTCCGGCCACGATGGATCTTTCCAGTCACCGTGAAAACGCTCTAGCATGATACCCAGATCGCCCGGTGGGATGTTCATCTGGAGGATCTCGGCTCAAATTGAGCAAGTGCAAATATGCAGGGGAGTTTTAAGCGTATGACCAAGCTGGAGGTATCGTCACGGCCGGAGCTGCGGGAAGCGAGCGACGCGGTGATCGAGGACGCTATCGCCCACGCCGATCCCATGGTCCTGCGTGGCCTGGTCTACCAACTCACTAGCGATCCGGAGGTCGCGGCGACGGGCGTAAAGACCGTGCTGGCCGGCTATTTCGATGTCCCTGCGCCGGCCACCGACGCGGATGCGGCGCTGCTCCGCCGCAAGGCCGTCGAGTTCCTGAAACGCTATCGTGACAGCGGCGCGGGCGATATCGACATCGGCCCACGTGACCGGCTCGCCGTTAGCCTGGGTCTGATGCTGGGGCAGACCATGGAAGGCGAGAACCTGCGCCATCACATAGAGGAACTGGCGTTCGACCCCGAGGTACGGTCGCTGCATTGGCGGGAGAAACCCGATCCCGATCGGCTGAAGGACTTTAGCGTCACTGTCATCGGTGCCGGCATGGGCGGGCTGAACGCGGCGCTACAACTGCGCAAGGCCGGATTCCCGTTCACTGTCATTGAGAAGAACAGCGGCGTCGGCGGCACCTGGTGGGAAAACCGCTATCCCGGCGCCCGGGTCGACACGCCCAGTCGCTCCTACACCCACACCTTCGGGGTCGATTTCCCCTATCCCAACCCGTTCTGCGAGTGGCGGGAGAACGTGAAGTATTTCGACTGGGTCGCCGACACATTCGATCTGCGCCGGCACATCCAGTTCCAGACCGAGGTTAAGGCAATGACCTGGGATGAGGCCGCCTGCGAATGGAAGATCGACATTGAGGGGCCGGACGGCGCCCGCACGATCCGCTCCCGTGCTGTGATCACTGCCGTCGGCTTTCTCAGCCGGCCGAACATCCCCGCGATCCCGGGTGCCGAAACGTTCGCTGGCGCGTCCTGGCACACCGCACGGTGGCCTGAGGACGTCGACCTGAAGGGCAAGAGGGTGGCGGTGATCGGCACCGGCTGCACCGGCTACCAGATGATCCCAGAGCTCGCCCTGGAGGTCGCGCACGTCACCGCGTTCCAGCGGACGCCGCAATGGCTTTTTCCCGTGCCCGGCTACCGGTCGCCGTTCCCGCCGCAGGTCAACTGGCTCGACCGCAACATGCCGTTCCACACCAACTTCATGCGCGCCCGCACCTGCTCGCTCGATCGCATCGCTAACGTCGCGCATATCGATCCCGCGTTCCAGGATCCCTACGCCTGCAACTCGCTCAACAAGCGTGCCCGCGACGGGTGCGTCGCATTCCTAGAGCGCAAGCTCGGCGATCCGGAGCTCGTGGCGGCCATGACCCCGCCGCACCCGGTCTGGTCGGCCCGCGCAGTTGTCATTGACCCGGACTATTCAATCGTTGACGCCCTGCAACGCGACAATGTCACCCTGGTTACCAGCGGGATCGAGCGCATCGAGCCAGGCGGAATCGTGGCCAAGGACGGGACGCTGCATCAGGCCGACGTGATCGTCTACGCGACCGGCTTCCATGCCACGGAATACCTGTATCCGATGACGATCACGGGTCGAGGCGGACAGACGCTGGATGAGCTGTGGGCCAAGGAAGGGGCCCGCGCCTATCTCGGTTGCATGATGCCGGGCTTTCCCAATCTCTGGTCGATCTACGGCCCGAACACCAATGGCGGTCTCACCGTGGCATCGTTCCACGAGAAGGTCGCCCATTACGCGCTTCAGTGCATGGAGGCGCTGGTCCTGGGTAACGCAGCGGTGATGGAGGTCGGTCCGGACGCGTTCTGGCGCTATAATCGCCTCGTGGACGAGCGCAACCGTAGGAAGGTGTGGAGCGACTCGCGTGCCCAAAACTACTACTGGACCGAGCATGGCCGCTCGGCCACGATGAACCCGTTCTTTACCGCCGAGATGTCGGGCTTCCTGCGCGAACCCGACCTGGCCGACCTGGCGATCGCGTAACGGGGACGGCGGCGTCAGCTCAGGGGAGCAGCGGATCTCGCACGATCGCGACGGTGCCGCTGTGTGCCGGCCCGGTCCAGATCAAGAAACCGGACCGCGATTTCCCTAGGACCGCCGCTGACTCGATGACGATGACATGGATCGAGGCCCAAGAGATCGATCCTCAGGCCGGGGCAGCCGGTCCCTGTGTCAGCGGCTCGCTAGTTTTAGGGGCATAAGACTGCTGTGAGATCAGGGAGACATTTTCCAGTCTCACAGTCTCACACCCTAGGGGGCAAGACTGTGAGACCGGTTCATGGAACGGCTGATTATACCGCCCAGCCTGAGTATCCATGGCCGCCAGAATGATTTTCAGCCGGTTCTCGGCCAGCGTGCGCCAATAACTGACCGATCACCGGCCGGGGCCATTCAGCTAGTCCTGACACCAGCGATATGCAGTTGCTTTTGGGCTGCCTAAACCCTTCATCACATCAGCGGCCTTCATGCCCTTGGCAAACATCTTGCACCCAATGCACTTTGCCGATTGCTTTAGTTTTCTGATGTGCCACTCGACTTTATTATTCCCGTCAATCTTTAACCGCACCTCAAATGGCTCCGCGTCGTCAGCTATGAAGTCGCACGCTTTTTCGTAATGCATCTCAAACTTAGCGCCTTCGCTCGGCTCATAGTCTCCTGGTCGGGTAGCGCGATTACCTTATCCAGCATGCATTACCGGGCCAGCGTGATGTGCGCGATGATGGCGCCGGTGCGAGGGTCGAGCAGAACCACCCGGTCGGGGCCACCACCGCGGAGCTGGACGGCCAGGCGGTCCGGGCTGAGCGCGATGGTAGCGATGACGGTGCCGCCGGGTTCGTCCAACTGGTGCAGCAGGGGCAAGCCGGGGCTGGGCAGCGGGGCGGCGGTCGCGGTCGGGCCGGGCTCGGCGCCGCGCAGGCGCTTGGCGATCACCACGCCCAGGGTCGCGGTGCCGGCGATGATCGCCACGCCCATCACCGCCACCAGGATCTTCAAGGCCCTGGTCGTGCTCGGTTTCATGCTTTGCTCTCCCCTTCCGCGGCGATCCGCGTTATCCGATGCTACATGGCCATTGACGAGCCAGTTCCCGCGCCATTTTCCGTCGTCGCCCCGCAGGCGGCTGCCGGGCAGCGCGTGGATCGCTTCCTAGCGGACGCCATCGGCACTCTCTCGCGCTCCCGCGTCAAGTCATTGATCGAGGCGGGTCTTCTGTCACGCGATAGCGGGGTGGTGGGGGAGCCGGCGGAGCTGGTGCGCGCGGGGTCCGCCTATCGGCTGAATTTTCCTGTCCCGGTTTCGGCCATACCCGCCCCGCAGGCGATTCCTTTTCCCATCCTGTATGAGGACGCGGACCTCATCGTTGTCGACAAGCCGGCCGGGCTGGTGGTGCATCCGGCACCGGGCAATCCTGACGGGACCCTGGTCAATGCGTTGCTCGCTCATTGCGGCGATAGCCTGCCCGGTATCGGTGGGGAAAAGCGGCCAGGGATCGTGCATCGGCTGGACAAGGATACGTCCGGGCTGATGGTCGTGGCGAAGACGGAGCAGGCATCGGCCACGCTGTCGGCAGCGTTTGCTGCACGCGACCTGGATCGGGCCTATCTGGCGCTGGTGTGGGGTCTGCCCGGCCCGGCGGCGGGGGAGATCGAGGGGGCAATCGGGCGCGATCCGCGCGAGCGCAAGCGTATGGCGGTGGTGGCGCGAGGGGGTAAGGCGGCGCTGACCCGGTATCGGACTCTGCGCGTCTGGCACGCCGCGGTGGCGCTGCTGGAATGCCAACTGGCGACGGGGCGAACGCACCAGATCCGCGTGCATCTGGCAGCCAGGGGCCATCCGCTGGTGGGCGATCCGGTCTATCTACGCCGCGTGCCGGCGGCGGCGCGGGGGGTTCCGGAGGAGGTGCGCCGGCTGTTGCTGGATTTTCCACGCCAGGCACTGCATGCGACCCGGCTCGGGTTCGCGCATCCACGCACCGGGCGGGCGCTCGAATTCACCACGCCGCCGCCACCGGACGTGGGGGCGCTGCTGGCGGCGCTGGATGGTCAGCCTGCTTTATTAACATAAGTTAATTTCCCGGAAATTTGACAGGACCATTGCGGTCCTGTATAGAATTTCTCATTGGCGTGGTCGGGTGCACTGCGCCGACGGGTGGTTCGGGATCCCTACGGCTCCATAAGGGGGGGAGGGGTTCCGAGACCGAAGACCCCATCCTGCACCCTCGTCCGACGGCCTTTTTTCGGCTGTCATATTCGTCCAGCGCCCGAGCACTCTTTCCATACGTCGTGGCCCGGTCCTGGATAAAAGGAGCCTTGTTGTGGTTTCCGCTGTGATCAATACCGCGCCGGAAGGCAATCTGAGACGGTATATGCAAGATATCCGCAAATTCCCGATGCTTACACTGGAGGAGGAGCAGGCGCTCTCCCGTCGCCTGCGCGACCATCAGGACATGGACGCGGCACATAAGCTTGTCACCTCGCATCTGCGCCTAGTGGCCAAGATCGCCATGGGCTATCGCGGCTACGGCCTGCCGGTTGGGGAGCTGATCAGCGAGGGCAATGTCGGCATGATGCAGTCGGTGAAGCGGTTTGATCCGGACCGTGGCTTCCGTCTCGCCACCTACGCCATGTGGTGGATCCGGGCTGCCATTCAGGAATATATTCTGCGCAGTTGGTCGCTGGTGAAAATGGGCACCACGGCGGCGCAGAAGAAACTGTTCTTTAACCTGCGCCGGTTGAAGGGCCAGATGCAGGCGATCGACGATGGCGATCTCAAGCCTGAGCAGGTGGCAAAAATCGCGCATCTTCTGGCGGTGCCGGAGCAGGACGTGATCAATATGAACCGTCGCCTCGCTGCGCCCGACAACAGCCTGAACGCGCCGGTGCGCCAGGATGGCGATGGCGAATGGCAGGACTGGCTGGTCGATGACGCGGAAAACCAGGAAACCGTGCTCGCCGAGAGGCAAGAGTTTCACGGCCGCAAGCAATTGCTCGCCAATGCGTTGGAGACTTTGAATGAACGCGAACGCCATATCCTGATCGAGCGGCGACTGAAGGATGAGCCTACGACGCTCGAGGATTTGTCACGGCATTATAATATTTCCCGCGAGCGGGTGCGCCAGATCGAGGTACGCGCCTTCGAGAAGTTACAGAAGGCGATGAAGACTAAGATCGCCGAACGCCGGGCGGGGATGAAGCCAAGTCTACCTGAGCGGGTGTGACAAAGGATAGTTAGAATATTCGTTGTCTGGGCCAGCGTCACCGTTCACGCTGGCCTCCCGACCAAGCTCTGCGGGTTGAGATTGCCGATGCGCCCGCTTTCGGTGCCTGCCTTCTCGTCGATGATCGCGTTCACGAGCGTTGGCTTACCGGACTCGATCGCCGCGGTGACAGCGCGGGTCAGTTCATCGGGCGAGGTGACGCGCACACCGACGCCGCCGAAGGCCTGGGCCATCAGTTCGTAACGTGAATCCTTGACAAATGTCGTCCATGCGGGATCTGTCCCCCCGGAATTGACATCGTTACCCCGGTAGATGCCGTTATTGTTGAAGACCACGACGCAGATCGGCAGCTTGTAGCGGCACATCGTTTCGATCTCCATGCCGGAGAACCCAAAGGCGCTATCCCCCACCACGGAAAGCACGGGCTTACCGGTCTCGATCGAGGCGGCTATCGCGTAGCCCATGCCGATTCCCATCACCCCCCACGTACCCACGTCGAGGCGTTTGCGCGGCTGGTAAATATCAACGATGCTGCGGGTAAAATCGAGCGTATTGGCACCCTCGTTGACCAGGACCGTGTCAGGACGTTCCTTGATAATGGTCCGCAAGGCGCCCAGCGCGCCATGGTAGTCCATCGGGTCGTTGTTGTTTTGCAGACGCGGCGCCATCCGGGCGATATTGGCATCGGCCTTGGCGCGCACGTCGCTGTTCCAGGTCACTGGCTTTTGCCAGTCACCATCTATCCGCGCCAGCATCGCGGCGACACTGGAGGCGATATCGCCCACCACCGGCGCGGTAATAGCGATGTTGCTGTCCATCTCGACCGGAGAAATATCAAGATGGATGAATGTCTGCGTGCCGGGTTCCCCCCACGTCTTGCCCTTGCCATGTGACAGTAGCCAGTTGAGGCGTGCGCCAATGAGCATGACGACATCGGCTTGCTGCAGCACCATCGAACGTGTTGCGCCCGCGCACAGCGGATGGGTATCCGGCAAAAGACCTTTCGCCATGCTCATCGGCAGATAGGGAATGCCAGTCTTTTCGATGAGTGCTCGGATATCGTCATCAGCCTGCGAATAGGCGGCGCCTTTCCCGAGAATGATCAGGGGCTTCTTGGCGCCCTTCAACAGACGGAGGGCGCGGTCGACCGATTCCGGGGAGGGAATGTGGCGGGGCGCCGCATCGACTACCTTTACCAGCGACCGGGCGCCGGACTCTTCATCCATGGTCTGTGCGAAGAGCTTGGCGGGCAGGTCCAGGTAAACACCGCCGGGGCGACCCGAAACGGCCGAGCGGATGGCGCGCGCAATGCCAATGCCGATATCCTGCGCATGCAGTACGCGATATGCGGCCTTGCAAACGGTTTTGGCGACGGCGAGCTGGTCCATCTCCTCGTAGTCACCCTGCTGGAGATCAACGATCTCGCGCTCCGATGATCCCGAAATTAAAATCATCGGGAAGCAGTTGGTTGTCGCATGCGCCAGGGCCGTCAGGCCGTTGAGAAAGCCAGGGGCCGAGACAGTGAGACATACGCCGGGCTTTTGCGTGAGGTAGCCAGCAATGCTCGCGGCGTAGCCAGCATGCTGTTCATGGCGAAAGGCGATCATCCGCATGCCCCGTGCCTGCGCAAGCCGCCCCAGATCAGTGATCGGGATGCCCGGCACGCCATAGATCGTCTGAATGTCGTTGAGCTTGAGCGCATCGAGAACGAGGCGAAAACCATCGGTAATTTTTTGTGCGTCGGATGTCATTTTCACTGCTCTCCAAATTGCCGCCACGCCGGGGTCTGGTTGTCTTTTCGCGGTAAAATTCTGTCGGGTCAAACATATCCGATCCGGGTGTCAGATCATGCGCCGGTGTCTCCAGGTAGGCGAGAGTGCCAAGGGGCCGAGCAGGCCGGTGGCAGTATAGGCCGTGATGAAGCAAAAAATTCGCGCAGCGATGCCGAGGCAGAAGAGCCGATGGTCGCAGTGCTGATGTAAACTGAGAGAATACCCAGCACGCGCCCGTGCATATTGGCCGGAGCCGCGAGATAGACGATGGTATTCTGCATTATGGCGCAGCCGGCAGCGCTGACGCCGGTGAAAAGCAAAGCCACGCCGCGGTCACCCAGTTTCTGCTTTGCTTAACAACGAACAGCATAACAAGACAAAGGATCACACTACCGACATAAGTGTAGGCGTAATGTCGCAGCGTTACCCAGAACGCCACCCCCATGGCGCCGACCAAAGCGCCGATTCCTTCCATGCTGGCCAGCATGCCGATACCGACCGGGCCAGGGGCAAAATTATCGCGTCCGAGTACCACGATCATGGCACTGAGTGGTCGGGGCGTGCACCGGAGGAATTAGCGGAAGTGACAGGCGACCATCCGTCCGTCGGTACTCGGTTTCAGAGCCGGCTCTTCGATCCCGCAGCGTTCTGTGGCGATCGGGCAACGCAGATGGAAATGGCAGCCGGGTGGCGGATTAATCGGGCTGGGCACATCGCCCTGCATGATCCGCCGGGGCCGTTTCAGCACCGGATCTGGTACTGGGATCGCGGCGAGCAGGGCCTCGGTATAGGGGTGCTGCGGATTGGCGAACAGGTCCTCGGTGCGGGCGAACTCGACGATACGGCCGAGATACATCACAGCCACGCGATGGGCGATATGCTCCACCACTGCGAGGTTGTGGCTGATGAAGAGGTAGGAAAGTCCCGCCGATCGTTGCAGCCGAACCATCAAGTTTAGCACCTGCGCCTGAATAGAAACATCCAGCGCGGACACAGGCTCGTCGGCTACTATGAATTTTGGGTTGAGCGCTAAGGCGCGGGCGATGGAAATTCGTTGGCGCTGGCCACCAGAGAATTCATGCGGAAAGTTTCGCGCCTGCTGCGGGCGTAGGCCGACACGGGCGAACAGTTCCGCTACCTGTTCCGCGCGTTCCTTTTTATTTCCTACGCCGTGTACCATCAGTGGCTCACCCACGATATCATCGGCGCGCATGCGCGGGTTGAGCGAGGCAAACGGATCCTGGAAGACGATCTGCATCTGGCGCCGATAGGGCCGCATCTCATGCCGGGAGAGCGTGGTAATTTCGGTCCCGTTCACTTTGATGCTGCCGGCGGTGGGCTGGATCAGGCGTAGGACGGTACGCCCAACGGTGGATTTACCGCAGCCAGATTCTCCGACTACGCCGAGAGTTTCGCCCTCGCGGATGGAAAAACTGACTCCATCCACCGCATGCACATGCCCAACCAGGCGGCGCAGTAGGCCCTTATGGATTGGGAAATATTTTTTTAGATCGGTGACTTCGATCACCGGCGGAAGATCGCTCATGCCGGTGCCCTCATCGTGACATCCGAATGCCAGCAAGCGGCGAAATGATTTGGCAATTTTTTCTCGAATGGCGGGATAGCGGTGCGACATTTGTCGTCCGCGTTGGGGCAGCGGGGCGCGAAGGCGCAGCCGTCCGGCAGATCGTTCAGAGCAGGCACGATCCCTGGGATTTCCTGTAGCGCGACATGCTCATCGGATGCTGCTCGTTTAGTCAGGCCGACACGCGGGATGGAACCCAACAGTCCGTTCATGTAGGGGTGCAGGGGGCGGTGAAAAAGTTCCTCGGCGGCGGCCTCTTCAACCTTGCGCCCTGCATACATCACGATCACCCGATGAGCGGTTTCCGCCACTACGCCGAGATCATGCGTGATGAGAATGACAGCGGTTCCGAAATCGCGCTGCAATTCCACGATCAGCTCCAGGATCTGCGCCTGGATGGTGACATCGAGCGCCGTGGTGGGTTCGTCGCAGATCAGCACGCGCGGATTGCAGGCCAGCGCCATGGCGATCATGGCGCGCTGGCGCATGCCGCCAGATAGCTGGTGCGGGTATTCGCGAGCACGCTGCTCGGCTTCTGGAATTTTGACGAATTTTAGCATTTCTATCGCGCGTGCCGCCGCCGCGTCGCGCGACATGTGCTGGTGCAGGATAAGGGTTTCCGCGACCTGCCTGCCGATGGTGAGCAGCGGATTCAGCGCCGTCATAGGCTCCTGGAAAATCATCGAAATCTTGTTGCCCCGCATCTGGCGCATCTCAGGTTCACTGAGTTGCAGGAGATCGGTGCCGTCCAACATGACGGTGCCGGCGATGGTGCGTCCGGGCGGGGAGGGGATGAGGCGCATCAGGGAGAGGGCAGTGATCGATTTTCCGCACCCGGATTCACCGACGATGGCGAGCGTCTCCCCGGCGCGGACGGAGAAGGAGACATCGTCCACCGCCTTCACCACACCGCGGCGGGTGAAAAAATAGGTGGTCAGGCCGTTCACATCGAGAACGGTCTCAGTATCCACTTGCTGCTCCATTAACTGCGTTGCCTCGGGTCAAGAAGATCGCGCAATGCGTCGCCTAGCAGATTGGTGCCAAAAACGATCAGGCTGATGGCAATGCCGGGGAAGATTACGAGCCAGGGGGCGGTACGAACATATTCGGCGGCGGACTCGGACAGCATACGGCCCCAGGAGGGATGTGGTTCGGGTACGCCGAGGCCAAGGAAGGAGAGCGAGGCCTCGGTCAGGATGGTAGAACCTAGCTGGGCAGTGGCGAGCACGATTAGCGGAGCGAGTGTGTTGGGCAGCACATGGCGCACGGCGATACGGAACTCGCTCATGCCCGCAGCCTGCGCCGCCTCGACGAAGGGCATTTCGCGCAAGGAGAGCGTATTGGAGCGGATGACCCGGGATACGCTGGGGATGAGTGGAAGGGCGATGGCGATGATGGTATTTTCCAAGGACGGGCCGAGGGCGGCGGTGATCACAAGCGCCATCACCAGTAGCGGCAGGGATTGCAGCACATCGACAATGCGTTGGAAGATCAGGTCAAACCAGCCGCCGATATAGCCGCTGGCGAGGCCGATCGAGACGCCGAAGATCGCGCCCAGGCCTGTAGCGGAGATGGCGACCATCAGCGAGATACGCGCGCCATGCACGATGCGGCTGAATTCATCACGCCCCATCATGTCGGCGCCCATCCAATGCGTCGCGCTGGGGGCGGCTAGCGAGAATTTAGCGTTAGTGGTGAGCGGATCCATCGGCGCAATCCATTCGGCGAACAGGGCGCAGAGGATGAAAAAAAGTAAAATAAACGCACCTGCCGCACCTAGAGGATAGCGCCGTGCGAAGAAATAGGCCTGACCGAAGAAACCATGCGCGAAGGCGCCGGCACGGCGCAGTTCGGCATTGTGGTCGAGTGGTACGGAAGCGGACATGGGGCGCTCCTCAATCTGAAATACGGATGCGCGGGTCGACCAGAGAATAGGCCAGGTCGACCAGCAGGTTGATAGTGATAACGGAGAAAGCGATGAACATGACCAAGTTCTGCACGATCGGGTAGTCACGCATGCGGATTGCCTCGACCAGGAAGCGCGCGACGCCAGGGATGTTGAACACGGTCTCCGTCACGATCAGGCCACCGATCAGAAAGGCGGCCTCGATCCCAACGATGGTGATCACCGGTACCACTGCGTTACGCAGTGCGTGATCGTAATTCACTCCGGTATCCGACACGCCTTTCGATCGCGCGGTGCGGATATAATCCTGCCGCAGCACCTCCAGCATGGACGAACGCGTCAGGCGCATGATCAGCGCTGAGGCGCGGTAGCCCACCGCCATTGCCGGCACCAGCATGAAGATGAGTTGCTGGATCAGCGTGTTGTTTCGATCATAGATCGGGATGGTGCCGAACCAGTGCACAAAGCCCATTAGGATCAACAGGCCGAGCCAGAACGATGGCAAGGAGAGGCCGCTGAGGCTGAACACACGCAGGAGATAGTCAAGGCGTGTATTCTGCCGCACGGCACTGATCACGCCGAGCGGCACGCCAGTGATGACCGAGAGCGTCAGCGCCATCGCCCCCAGGGTGGCGGTGATCGGAATGCGGGGTGCGATTTCATTGATCGTCGGTTTTTCGGAGATATAGGAAAAACCGAGATCGCCTCGCAACAACCCGCCGATCCACTGGGTATATTGCACGACCAACGGCTGATCCAGACCGAGTTCCTTGACAATCTTTTGCTTCTCCACTGGATCGATCATGCCGGCGGCATCAAACAGGATGTCGGCAATATTCCCCGGCACCAGGCGCAGCAGGGTAAAGATCAGCACCGACACTCCGAACAATGTCAGCAGCATCAGTAGGATCCGGCGGATCAGATAGGAGCCCAATGGAGTGCCTTTCCCGGGGTGGGTTCAGGATGGCGTAGGCGGATCACTGATCCAGCCACATATCCTCGAACCGCTATTGATCGTAGATCGAGTTGGTGGAGAGGTGGATGCTCTTCACATACGGCCACCAGCACGTGCCCTGGCGCTGGTGCGAGATCACCGGCCGTGCGCCATCTTTCTGCAAGGCGCTTTTCACATCTTCCGCCGTAAAGGGCTTGCCGTCGTGCCATTGCACGCCTTCGTGCAGTTTCATGGTTAGGCGTTAGCCTTCCGCGCTCTAGTTCCAAGACGTGGCCAGTTCGGAGCTGACGGTTTCCAGCCGGTCCTTGCCGAGATTGAAGCTTGCCAGCTTTCTATAAACGCTGGCGAAGGGCATCACCGTGAAGATGGTGGCTTCCTCGTGGATCGAGGCGCTGGGCGGGTTATCGCAATGGGTCACGTGGGTCAAAGCGGTGGACGTGGAGAGAAGCGCGAGCGTCAGCAAAGCGCAGTATTCCACCAGACGGACTGGCGAACTCACCATAGAGCGATCTCCCCGATATTGATCTTGGCCACCATATAAGCGGGGTGACTCTGGTAACGCAACATGTACTGTCGCAGAGGTTGGAGTGGGTTAATTTCGCCCCAACAGGCGACGTGCGATGGTCATGCGGTGGACTTCAGATGGGCCTTCATACACCCGCATCATGCGTACCCGCTGCATTAGTAGCTGCAGCGGTAGCTCCTTCGTCATCCCCATGGCGCCGAAGCTCTGCATGGCATGGTCCAGGGTTTCCTGCGCCATCTCGGTGGAGAACACCTTGATCATAGAGGCCTCGGTGCGAACGTCGTGGCCGGCATCGGCCTTGGCGGCGGCATCCATCACCATCAGGCGACAGGCATGGATCTTGGTCGCGGCGTCCGCGATCCACCATTGGATGACCTGGCGATCCGACAGTTTCTCGCCAAATGTGACGCGCTGCTTCACGTGCTCCATCATCATGGCCAGCGCCCGGCGCGTGATGCCAATGGACCAGGCCCCCATTTGTAGGCGTCGGACCGTCAAGCGGAGTTGCATGGGGGCAAATCCCTTGCCCACCTCGCCAAGTCGCTGGCAGTCGGGGATACGCACATCCTCGAAAATCAGTTCGTAGGTGCGCGCGCCACCAAGCATCCGGATTTCGCGCTCGATCGTGAATCCCTTGGTGCCGCGTTCGACGATGAAGGCGGTGACGCCTTCGTGCCGCTGCCCTTGGCCAACGCGCGCCATGAGGATGATGAAATCCGCCTTCGGTACGCGCGAGACCCAGATTTTCCGCCCATTGATCACCCAGTCATCGCCATCCTTCACCGCGCGCGTCAGCATGCCGGAGGGATCGCCGCCGGCGCCGGGCTCCGAAATGGCGATGCAGGAATTGGCCTCGCCGCGAGCATAGGGCTCGAGGTATTTCCGCATCTGCTCCTCGCTTGCCACTGCCATCAGCATGTGCAAATTCGGGCTGTCTGGCGGGAAGGTGAAGGGGGTGCAGGTGCGGCCGATTTCCTCCTGGATCGCCATCAGGGCGACGGTGGGCAGATTAGCGCCGCCTAATTTCTCGGGCACGTCGAGGCCCCAGAGGCCAAGTTCCTTGCATTTGACGCGCAGGGCCTGTTCTTGTTCGTCCGGCAAGGAGACATTGCCACCACTGGCCTCGCGCGCGAGGACCGATTTTTCGAGCGGGATCAGTTCGCGATCGACGAATTTCTCCACCAATTCTTGCAACATGCGGTGTTCTTCGGCGAGTTTGAACATTCTCTAGGGTCTCCGGTCTGGGGTAAGCCTAAGCTAGCCAGCCGGGACGGGCGCGTCCATGTAGAATGGTTACGCAGTGGATTGATCTGCGCTCTTCAGAGTGGTCCATGGGTTATTTTAGTCTCGTCCGTGAAGGAGAAGGAAAACGGACAAGAGGCATGGGCCTGAGGAGATTACTGGCAAGTTTTGCGAGGTCGAGATTATTCTGGCGCAAGGTGGGACGATGGGGGATGCGTGTCGTCGGATCGCGGTTACCGTGCAGACCTAGTCTCTTTCGGACAATGAGGAATGAGAAGGCGGTATGATTCCGCACGCCCTATCGCTGGCCCAAGAGTATGGCAGTCTGAAGATTGACCAGGCGCGGCGGATGAAGGGTCTGGAGAAGGAGAAACTGCAGCTTCGGCGGCCGATCGTGGGCCCCAGAAACTGCGACGTTGCCATTGGCGGCTTCCGGTTTCGCCACGCTTCACCTCCAGGCGTCTATGGCGAAGCAAGCAACAATGCACTAACCGCCCGATAGCGCCTTCGGCTTGCGGTCCAAAAGCGGCGTAATGTCGAGGATGTGTACCGCCTCATCCAACCGATTTTTAATCGCGCCCTTGGAGTATTTCGGCAGATCCAGCCCCGCGATTATCCGCAGGGTGGTGGGTTCACCCAGCCAGACGCGCCAACTAGAACCACAAACTAATGGTCCGCGCCTGGACATCGCCTTCGTACGTCTTGACGACCTCGCAGAGCGATACGTGAGCCATGCTGCATTATTCCCTGTCACTATGCTGGTATTGGTGGGATTGTGGTCTGGCCGTGCAGGAATGTAGCCTGGCCCCGCCAGAGCATAAGCGCAGCGTTCAACAGCCCCCGGCAGCCCGGACCCGATCGATGAAGGCCTGCGTGGCACCAAGATAATTGGCCGGATCCGTTAGCCGCGCGATGGCGGGTCCATCCATCCGCGCGGTCACCTTAGCCTCGCGCGCCAACGCCGCGGTTAGGGTAATACGCTCCGCCAACGCCACGTCGCAGGCATGTTTCACCACGTGATGCGCTTCCTCTCGTCCGAGATGCGGGGCGAGGCCCATCATCACCGCCTCGGAGACAATCAGCCCGCCAGTGATATTAAGGTTAGCGAGCATGCGCGGCGCATCCACCACCATCCCCTCGGCGATTGCGCGCGTGTGCATCAGCGCGCCATGCGTGAGGACAAAGGCCTGCGGCAGAGCCAGTGCTTCTGCCTGCCATGGCCCGGTCGCACGTTCATGGTCCTGCGCCATGGCGCCCAGCATGACGGGCACGAGGCCATGCACCATGCGGCAGGCGGCGAGGATATATTCAGAGGCGATCGGATTGCGCTTCTGCGGCATGGTCGATGACCGACCACGCCCGGCGATGTAGGGTTCCGCCACCTCGGCAACCTCGTTCTGGGCCAGGAGAATAATGTCGGTCGCAAGCTTGGCGAGGCTGCCGCAGACTAGGCCCAGGAATGAAACCGCCTCCGCTAGGCCGTCGCGGCAGACATGCCAGGGCGCGGCAGAAGTGCCCAGGCGCAGCTCCGCCGCCAGCCCTTCCAGCACCGCGATCCCCTGATCGCCGAGCGAGGCGAGGGTACCGGCGGCGCCGGCGAATTCCACCAACTCGACACGCGGGCGCAATTCGTCCAGTCGGCGCAGATGGGCAATGAAAGGCTGCGCCCAGATGGCGCATTTCAGCCCAAAGGTGACGGGTAAGGCATGTTGCAGATGGGTGCGCCCCGCCATGACGGTATGGCGATGTTTGTCGGCCTGCGTTAGGAGGGCCGCAAGGATGGCGCTCAGCTCGGTGCGAACGAGCGCAAGACCATCCCGGACCTGCAGCACCGTAGCACTGTCCATAATGTCCTGCGTGGTCGCCCCCCAATGCGTCCAACCGCCCCATTCTCCAGTAACACGCGAAAGCTCGGCGACGAGGCCCACCACGGGATAGCCGACATTCCGCGTCGAAGCGGCCAACTCGGCAGTGTCGAGGTTTTCGACCTGCGCCGCCCGGGTGATTGCGATGGCCGCTATATCCGGGATGATGCCGAGACGCGCCTGCACCCGCGCCAGAGCCGCCTCTACATCCAGCATTCGCTGAAAATAGCTTTGCTCATCGAACACCGCACGCATCGCATCGGAGCCATAGAGCGTGCTGAGGATTGGCCCATCGGCGGGATGCACGGCCATGCGTGTGGTCCTTCGCGGGAAGCCTAAGAGGGGGATGGAGCCGGGGCCGGCCTTAAGCCGGGACACTACCCCAGCGTCGGGCTTCGCAAAACCCTCTCAGGACGGCGTGGTGCCAGTCAGCGCGGGCAGACGCACTTGTACGACGGTGCTTTCGTCGAGACGGCCTTCCAGCACCAGCTTGCCGCGCTGCCGCGCCACTAGCGCTTTTGCGATCGGTAGGCCGAGGCCGGTGCCATTGGTCGTCATGCCATTTTTCTGCAAGATCTGGCCGAATAGCATCAAGGTGTTTTCGATATCGTCGGCCTCGATGCCGGTCCCGGTACCGCGCACCGTCAGCTCCGCCTGGTCATCAGCCACCCGCGACAGGCTGAGTGTCACCACCCCGTCGTGCGGAGTGGACTTGATCGCGTTAGTCAGCAGGTTGAGCAGTACCTGCTTGATACGCAGTGGATCGGCGCGCATCGGCGGCTTTGGCCAAGAAAATTTTACGTGAACGCCATGGCATCGAAAAAGCCAGTAGGTTGGATCATTAAAATATCGAGTATCTGTTTTAGTGACTTGTCTGACGCCGCACTTGCGCCCGATCGGTTGCCTGGGTCAGGCTGGGGAATGGCTCCCCGCGGCCTTAAGGAAGTCTGGCGGACTATCCGATACTTCGACATAAAGAGATGAAAGATGGCCATACTGGTAGCAGCTAGGATGGCAAGCGCAGGAAAATCTGGAATAATCGCCACAGTGTCCATTGCATTTTCACCACTTGAAACCGGCCGGCTTGTTTTGCGCGCCTTCGCCGTCGAAGATGCAGAATCGCTGCATGCCCTGATCAATGATTGGCGGGTTTGTCGTACCCTCGCGGACGTTGAATATCCCTATGGCCGCGACAAAGCGGATAGCTGGATCGCCGAGACCGCAGAGCAACTGCGTGAGGGCACGGGCTGTCATGTCGCCATCACGGGAATGGAGGAGGGGCGGGAGATGCTGGTGGGCGGCGCGGGCATCCGGCTGGACCCCACCGCCCGTGAAGGCAGGCTGGGCTATTGGGTTGGCTGGCGGTTCTGGGGCCACGGCGTGGCGACGGAAGCCGCCGGGCGGCTTGCGCGCTGGGCGATGGCCAATCTGGAGATCGATCGCCTCACCGCGACCGTTGCCATCGATAATCCCTCCTCTATCGCCGTGCTGCGCCGTATCGGCTTTCGCCCGGCCGGCGAAGCGATGCAGGATTTCGTCGGTCGCGGCGAGCAGCGCGTGGTCCGTTTCGCTGCCAGCCGCGACGACATCTTCGGCCATGCCGAGGCCACCATCCAAGCGGCACCGCCGGCCGGAGCGAAGCCCTTGCTGCTGGTTGCCGCCTGCGCGCTGATCGACGTTGATGGCCGTGTACTGCTGACGCGCCGCCCGGAAGGCAAGAAGATGGCCGGCCTCTGGGAATTTCCTGGTGGCAAACTGGCGGCGGGCGAAACCCCGGAAGCCGCGCTGATCCGCGAATTAAAGGAGGAACTGAGTATCGACGTCACATCCTCCTGCCTTGCCGCCTTTGCCTTTGCCTCGCATGATTACGAACGGTTTCATCTGCTGATGCCGCTCTATCTCTGCCGGCGCTGGCGCGGCGTGCCGACATCGGTAGAAGGCCAAGCTCTGGCCTGGGTGCGGCCTGAGAAGCTTGCCGATTATCCGATGCCGCCCGCCGACAAGCCGCTGGTCCCGCTCTTGCGTGACTTTCTGTAGGAAAATTTCGATGTCCACCAGAAACCCCACCGCCTGTTTGCTGGTGATCGGCAACGAAGTCCTCTCCGGACGCACGCAGGACGCCAATATCCGGTTCATCGCCACCAAGCTCGGCGAGATCGGCATGCCACTGGGCGAGGTTCGCGTTATCCCCGACCTGCCCGAAACCATCATCAACACGGTAAACGAGGTCCGCGCCAAATTCGACCATGTCTTCACCACAGGCGGCATCGGCCCGACGCATGACGACATCACCAGCGAATGCATCGCCGCCGCCTTCGGTGTGCCCTGGGAAGCCCACCCCGTGGCCTGGGCGCGGATGGAGCGTGCCTTCAAGCCCGGTGAGTTTAACAAGGCCCGCCAGCGCATGGCCACTATGCCGCGCGGCGCCAGCTTGATCGATAACGCGATCTCCGTCGCCCCCGGCTTCACCATGGGAAATGTGCATGTCATGGCCGGCGTACCGCGCATCATGCAGTCAATGATGGAAACCTTAGTGGTCATGCTGCCGCAGGGCATCCCCATCGTCTCGCGCGCCGTGCATGCCTTCGGCGTGCCAGAAGGGGTCATCGCGGCGGGGCTGGAGGCGGTTCAGGAACGCTACCCGGACCTCGATCTCGGCAGTTATCCCTTCTACCGGCCCAGCGGCAATGGCGTCACCATCGTCGCAAAGGGCCCGCTTGCGGAGGCGGCCGAGGCGGCGATTGCCGAAGTCACGGCTTTGTTTCGCAGCTTTGGGTACGCGCCGAACCAGGGCGAACCGGCGGCGGGAACGTCAGCGGGAAACTGAACGTGCGCCGGCCGCCGGATGTGTCGGCCCCAGCCGCGCCCGTCCCGGCCCATATAATTTTTCCCGCAATGTCCCTGGCGTATAGGCGGTCTTGTAAATACCGCGAGCCTGTAATTCCGGGATCACCAGATCCACGAAATCCTCCACGCATTCCGGCATCACGGTGCGGGAGAGGTTGAACCCGTCGGCATCAGTGACCGCCACCAGGGCCTCGAACGCATCGGCGATCTGTGCCGGCGTGCCGACGATGGGAGCGGTCCGTCCGCCCAAGATCATCTCATCCATCACCCGCCTTTTAGTCCAGATCCGTTCCGGGCTGCGCGTAGTGATGGCTTCCAAATGCGAATTATTGGCATCCGTCTTTACATAACGGATCGGCTCATCGAGGTCGTATTTGGCGAAGTCCACGCCGGCGGAGGCCGAATAGTGAGCCAGCGCCGCCTCAACGCTAGCATGGCGGCGGTAATCCTCCAGCTTGTCGCGCGCTTCCTTTTCGGTCCGGCCTACGACGACAGTCGCCAGCAGAAATATCAGGATATCACTTGGGTCACGCCCACGCGCACCGGCCTGGGCGCGGATATCGACGACGATTGATCGTAGATTCGTTGCTGACTGTCCGGCCAGGAACACGCATTCCGAATGCGTCGCCGCGAATCGTCGGCCACGGTCGGAGGCCCCTGCCTGATACAGCACCGGCGTGCGCTGCGGCGAGGGCTCGCTCAAATGCAACGCGTTCACCTTATAATACGGCCCAGCATGGCGCACGCGATGCAGCTTTGCAGGATCGGCATAAATTCCTGCCTGTTTATCGCGCTGCACCGCGCCGTCTTCCCAACTACCTTCCCACAGCCGATAGACGGCCTCCATGTAATCATCCGCCATATCATAGCGATCGTCATGCGCGATCAGCCGATCACCGCCCATGCCGCGCGCCGCGCTATCCAAATAGCCGGTGACGATATTCCATCCGATCCGCCCGCGTGTCAGGTGATCCAACGTCGACATGCGTCGGGCAAAAGTATAGGGTGGTTCATAGGTCAAATTGCAGGTCACGCCGAAGCCGAGGTGCTTCGTCACCGCCGCCATCGCCGGCACCAGAAGTAGCGGATCGTTCACTGGAATTTGCACGCTGTCGCGGATCGCGGTTTCCGGGCCACCGCGATAAATATCGTACACACCTAGAATGTCGGCGAGGAAAATACCGTCAAACAAGCCGCGCTCCAGGGTGCGCGCCAAACTCATCCAGTAGTCGATATCAATGTAATCACTGGACCGGTCGCGCGGATGTCGCCACATCCCGTGCTGGATATGGCCAACGCAATTCATGTCGAATGCGTTCAATCGGATCTGCTTGCGCGTGCCGCCCAATGTCTGACGGCCCGGTGCCTGCTTGGTCATGGCATGAACCGCGCTAGCCGCACCGCCGTATGCCCCCGGATCGGGCGCAGGCTGGGCATAACTAGTAGACAATCGTCGTGCGGGGTGCGGATTTCCACCTCCCCATCCATCGCAATCAAGCAGCCGCGCTCGGCAATGACATCGCCGCCGCGAAAGGCGTCAGTAAAACAGAAATGCGACGTCGCGGCGACGACAGCCTCGGTGACCATGGCATGGCGTTGCACCGGGTGCGGCAGCGGCAGCGGCAGAGCGACATCCTCGCCGGCCATACGAAGATGGCGTAGGAAGCTCGCGACGCCCCGATGCGCGACGGTCACGGCCGCCTCATCCCAGTGCTGTCCCGATTCCAGCAATATCGCGGCGGCTGTCGCGGCCGGGCCCGTGAAGCGTGCCTGGTCGATGATGCGCGGCCCATTAATATGGCCGCGGTCGGAGACGATCAGCGCCGCCGTGCCGATCCGCCTTGCCAAGTGCAGACCGCCCTCGGACGGGCCGCAAAGGACCAGCGGATCGGCGGGCCATAGCATCGAATGTAGGTCCAGCACGGCATCAGCCGCCTCGATGGCGGGACGGATGTCGCGCGCACGATCTAACTCGCAGGATCGGCGTGGGCCATCCAGCATCGCCGGATCCCAAACCCGGTTCATGTCCTCATCGACGAAACGTGAGAGCGTGGGCAGGCGCGGATCAAACCGGGAGAATGCCGCGAGGTTGACAAACCCCACTGTCAGCGTGCCGCGCGCGGGACGGAATGCCGCGCGCAGCAGGCGTTCCACTATGATCGCCCCGGAAATCTCGTTGCCATGCGTCAGCGCCAGAATTAGCGCATGCGGTCCGGGATTGGGGCTGGTCAGGCGGGTAAAGCCGGGTATGCCGGTATTTCCGGCCAGATAGGGGCCGAGATCCGGCGCCGCGATCCGCACCTCGAATGATGGCAGGGAAAGGGTGCCAGTGGACGGCAGGTCGGCTTCCGCGGTCACGGCAATCAAACCAGCAGCCGCTCGGCCAGCCGGCGAATGAACACGTCGCATTCGTCCAGCTGATCGCGCGCGATCCATTCATCGGGCTGATGCGCCTGCGCGATATGGCCTGGCCCGCAGACGATCGTCGGAATCCCGATGCCCTGATAGAATCCTGCCTCCGTGCCATAGCTGACCTTGCCGGTGCTGTTTGATCCGGTGACCTGCTTAACGATGGTGGTCAGATCATGCTCAGCATCCAGCGACAGGCGGGGCATGTCGAGCCAGATTTCGTAGCTGAAACCGGATTCGGGATCGATCCGTTTCATCGCCGGCTCGATATGCTCGGCAACATGCTGACGCAGGCGCTCCACGTCCTGGTGCGGATCGTCGGCGGGAATATTGCGCCATTCCATTGAAAATGCCGCGGTCTCGGGAATGATATTCAGAATCGAGCCACCCGAAACAGTACCAACATGGATGGTGGTATGCGGTGGATCGAACCCGTCTTCGAACGGGCCATTCCGCTCCAGCCGGCGCGCCTCCGCCGCCACCCAGGCGATCGCCTCGCCGGCCGCCTGTACCGCGTTCACACCCTTGCCGGGATCGGACGAATGGCCGGCCTTGCCGCGCACCGTCACGTCCAGATTCAACTTTCCCTTGTGCGCCAGGATCGGTTGCATCCCGGATGGTTCGCCGACGACGCACAGCGCCGGCTTTAATCCTGATTCCTCTAGGTCGACGATCAGTCGCTTGGCGCCGTAAAATCCGACTTCCTCGTCATACGAGATGAACAGATGCAGCGGGCGCGCCAAATCGCGGGCCATCAGCTCCGGCACCGCAGCGAGCGACGCGGCAACGAACCCCTTCATGTCCGCCGACCCGCGCGCGTAAAGTCGCCCGCCGTCCGCACGCAGGGTAAACGGATCGCTGCTCCATGCTTGGCCATCCACCGGCACCACGTCCACGTGCCCCGACAGCGCGAGCCCGCCGGCAGTAGTGGGGCCAACGATGGCGTGAATATTGGCCTTCTGCCCGGTCTCGTCAAAGCTCAGCCGATAGGGCACGCCATGCGCGTCCAGATAGCCCCGGACGAAGGCAATAAGCGAAAGATTGGAATTGCGGCTCGTCGTGTCAAAAGACACCAGCCGTTCCAACAGCTCAACTGTTGTGTAGCGAGGTTTTTTGTCTCCCATCGGGTGCAGTCTATACAGCCCGCGCCATCCGGCAACCGGGGGCGTTTGGACGTATCCTCAACGCACGTTCCGCACCTCGAACGCGAAGCTGGGTTCATCGGCGCGGGCCAAATATTACAAGGTCTTTTTGGGGCCTATGTGTTAATCTGACTATAGAGCGGAATGAACGTCACATTCGCCATCGCCACCGCCTCGGGCAGAAATTTCCGCTCGCCTTCGGATCGATGGCCTGCACCGTCACCTCCGGATTGTCGCCGAACCCGCCGCGAGGCAACCATTGCCCGGTCGGCTCATCGGCGTCGCATCATGGATTTCCTGGCGGTGGGCGGTGGGCATCCGGCCTAGCGGCCCATAGGCGCGACCGCTATAAGCCCTGCCATGGGAGACTTAACGTATAAATCCCCCGCCATCGCGGGCTGGAGCGCATGACTACCTGGCTGATCCGTCGAATGATCCAGGCTGTCTTCGTTATGCTGGCAATGACGGTGATCGTGTTCGTCGGTGTATTTGGCATCGGCGATCCGATCGAAATCCTCATTTCCCCCGACGCCGATCAAATAGAACGGGTGCGCGCGATCGCCGCGCTGGGCCTGGATAAGCCGCTCTGGGAACAATATCTCGTCTTTCTCAAAGGCGCGTTGCAGGGCGATCTGGGCCGCAGCTTCGTTTTCAACGAACCATCCCTGCGCCTGATCGCGCAACGGATGCCGGCCACGTTGGAGCTGGCGATGACGGCGGTGCTGCTTTCGATCGTCGTGGGCATTCCACTCGGCCTGTATGCGGGGTTGAAGCCGAATGCGTTAGCCTCGCGCACCATCATGGCGGGATCAATCCTAGGATTCAGCCTGCCTACCTTCTGGGTCGGGCTAATGCTGATCATGGTCTTCGCCGTCAATCTGGGCTGGCTGCCCAGCACCGGGCGCGGGCAGACGGCGATGCTGTTCGGCGTACCATGGTCTTTTCTGACCTGGGACGGGCTGCGGCACATGGCGATGCCGGTGCTCAACCTGTCATTGTTCAATATCTCCCTGGTCTTGCGGTTGACGCGCTCCGGCGTGCGCGAAACCGTGCTGATGGATTACGTGAAATTCGCCCGCGCGAAGGGCCTGTCGGAGAAGCGCGTGATCTTCGTCCATGTCTTGAAGAACATCATGATCCCGGTGGTGACCGTGGTGGGCCTACAATTCGGCTCCACCATCGCGTTTTCCGTGGTGACGGAAAGCGTGTTCGCCTGGCCGGGTATGGGCAAGCTGATCATCGACAGTATCAATGTGTTAGATCGCCCGGTGATCGTCGCCTACCTGATGATGGTGGTGCTGCTGTTCATCACCGCCAATCTGATCGTGGATATTCTCTACACAGTGCTCGATCCACGTGTGCGACTGAGCGGGCGGGGATGAGCGCGGCAGTGAAAAAAGATGCTCGGATCGAGACGCCGTTCCAGTGGTTTGTTTCAGAATTCTGTGAATCGCGTCTCGCGTTGTTCGGTCTTGTGGTAATCGCGCTGATCCTGGTGGCGGCGTTTTTCGCACCCTGGATCACGCCGCAAAATCCCTATGACCTCGCACAGTTGGACATCATGGACGGGCGCCTACCGCCGGGTAGCCCGTCGATTGCTGGCTATACCTACCTGCTTGGCACGGACGACCAAGGGCGAGACATGTTTTCCGGCATGCTCTACGGCCTGCGCATCAGTCTGACCGTGGGGGTTGGCTCGGCGCTGGTGGCGGGCTTGATCGGATCGTCGCTCGGCCTGCTATCCGCCTATGCGGGGGGGCGCACCGATTCGACCATCATGCGGCTGGTGGATTTGCAACTTTCCTTCCCCGCCATCCTGGTGGCGCTGATCATCCTGGCGTTCCTCGGAAAGAGCGTGCTGAACGTGGTCCTCGCCCTAGTGATCGTCGAATGGGCCTATTACGCGCGACCCGTGCGCGGCACGGCGCTGGTGGAGCGCAACCGCGAATATATCGAGGCCGCCGAATGTCTAGCCATTCCACGCTACCGCATCCTGTTTCGCCATTTGCTTCCCAATTGTCTGCCACCTCTGATCGTGATTGGTACCCAGCAGGTGGCGCGCGCCATCGCTTTGGAGGCAACGCTGTCTTTCCTCGGTCTCGGCGTGCCAATTACCGAACCCTCGCTCGGACTGCTGATCGCCAATGGCTATCAATACATGCTGTCCGGAAAATACTGGATCAGCTTCTATCCGGGGATTACTCTCCTCGTGACGATCGTCGCCATCAACCTCGTCGGCGATCAGCTGCGCGACGTATTGAACCCCCGTTTGCAACGATGATGAAGGCGGGGGGATGAGCGAAGTTTCGGCTTCCGTGGCCGCGATGGCACCCACTCTGGAAGTGCGCGACCTGCGTACGCATTTCTTCACCCGCTCCGGCGTGCTCAAAGCGGTCGATGGCGTCTCCTTTACCGTGGCTCCCGGGCGCGTACTGGGCCTTGTCGGGGAATCCGGCTCCGGTAAGACGGTCACGGGCTTCTCACTCCTCGGGCTCGTCGATCCACCCGGGCGCATCGTCGGCGGCTCGGTATTATTTCGCGGTCGCGACCTGACCAAACTTGCAGAACCGGAAATGCGCGCCCTGCGCGGCAACCGCATCGCGATGGTTTTCCAGGACCCGATGATGACGCTCAACCCGGTCCTGCGCATCGATACGCAGATGATCGAGGCGGTGCGCGCGCATGACAATATGTCCGTCGCCGAAGCCCGTGCCCGTGCCCGCGACGCGCTGGGCCTGGTTGGCATCCCCAGGCCCGAGGAACGGCTTTCGGCATATCCGCACCAATTCTCCGGCGGTATGCGCCAACGCGTGGCCATCGCCATCGCTCTGCTACATCGCCCCGACCTGATCGTTGCCGACGAACCCACCACAGCCCTCGATGTCACCATCCAGGCGCAAATCCTGTTCGAGGTGCAGAAGCTCTGCGCCACGCATGGCACGGCGTTGATCTGGATCACGCATGACCTTTCCGTTGTCGCGGGCCTCGCTGACGATATCGCGGTGATGTATGCTGGAAAAATCGTCGAAACGGGCGCCGTCAGCGCCGTGCTGGACCGCCCAATGCATCCTTACACGCACGGCCTCATCGGGTCCGTGCCCAGCCGCAACAAACGCGGTACACGCTTACGCCAGATCCCCGGCATGACACCGTCCTTGCTCAACCTGCAACCTGGCTGTGCCTTTCGCACACGGTGCGAACGGGCAAGCGCGACATGCCTGGTCGAACCGGAAATCACCTTTCCTGCCGCGGACCGCGCATTGCGCTGCTTTCACCCGCAACTGGACATTTCCGAATGAGCGCGCCGATCCCAGGGGCGATCATGGAACTGCGCGGCGTCTCCAAACGCTTTGGGAAGACGCTGGATGTCGCGGCAAAGGCCGTGCGGGCGCTGTCCGTCGCATGGGGCGCCCCGACGCGCAACGATGTTGTACGCGCGGTGGATCGCGTCGACCTCACCATCATGCCGGGCGAGGTAATGGGCCTCGTGGGAGAATCCGGCTGCGGCAAATCCACCCTGGGCCGCATGGTCGCCGGCATCATGCCGGCCAGCGACGGTGAGGTACTGTATCGTGGCCAGAACATCGCCGCCATGCCGGCTGAACAGGCGCGTAAAGCTACCTTGGCAGTGCAGATGATCTTCCAGGACCCGTTCGCCAGCCTCAACCCGCGCATGCGCGTGCAGGATATTATTGGCGAGGCGCCGTTGGTGCATGCCATTGTGGAGCGCGCCGCTTGGTCCGATTACGTCGATGAGCAATTGCGCCGCGTCGGTCTCGACCCCAGCTTCAAACGCCGCTACCCGCACCAATTTTCCGGCGGCCAGCGCCAACGCCTCGGTATCGCCCGCGCCCTCGCAGTAAAGCCGGAATTTTTGGTCTGTGACGAAGCGGTGGCGGCGCTGGATGTTTCCATACAGGCGCAGGTGCTGAACCTATTCATGGATCTCCGCGAACAGCTCGACCTTACCTATTTGTTTATCAGCCACGATCTTGGCGTGGTGGAACATCTCTCCGACCGCGTCGCTATCATGTATCTCGGTCGCATCGTTGAGCAGGCACCGACGGAGGAAATTTTTGGCCGCCCTAATCACCCCTACACCAAGGCACTGCTCTCGGAAGTGCCGCGCATCGATGCGCGGAAAAAAACCTTCACCGCCATCGCCGGCGAAATCCCCAGCCCGCTGAGCCCGCCCACCGGTTGCCATTTTCATCCGCGTTGCCCGCACGCGATGGCCCGTTGTTCGGTGGAAGCACCGGCGCTGCGCGAAATCGCCCAGGGGCATACCAGCGCCTGCCATCTGAACGACGCGCTCTGATCGTTCTGGCTTTTGCGGTTGTAATTCAACCATCATGATCATCGATGAGGGATTTTATCATCGGCCCGGACCGCGTCTCCCTGCCGCAACGTCTCCGGCGGTGCCGGCCAATGGCCGGGCGCCGGCGGCTCCTCGCCGCCACCACGCGCTCTTGGCCCCCGTGCCAAATACCGGCACACTGGGGAAGACCCGTGGTGGATGCGGGACCGATCGGCCCCACGCTCACCGGCGCATGGGTGGAAAACCGCTTCGTGTGGGATGCCGAGTTTTATGCCGGCTTCGCCTGGGGCGGTTTGCTTCCGCGCACGTATCGCCACGCCAGCCAGAGCGGTTTCACGGCGATGACGCTGGGAGCCGAGAACTATTGTGTCCCACTTTCACTGATAGCTCTGGTGGCAGCCTTGCGCGAGCTGCCCGCCACCCCACCGGACCCGGTGGATACTCGTCGGTCTGGCCGGCCATTGCTCCAAGCGTTTTGGCGCAGGTCCGCGCGACAGGGCTTGGCCGATCGGTGTGAGGGGGACATGATAGGGGCCGGTATCGGCAAGAAGGGACGGACGAACATGCGTCAGATCGTCATGGTGGGATTTCTGCAGGCGCAGAATTGCACCAACCTCGTCAGTTCCTGGCGCCACCCGGCCTCGCGAACCGACAGCTATTCGCCGGATTATTACCGCAAGATCGGACAGGTGCTGGAGGCAGGAAAATTCCATCTCGGCTTCTTCGATGATCGCCTGGCGATGCCGGACCGCTTCGGTGGCGATCATGCGCACACCGTGCAATACGGCATACGCTGCGTGAAGATGGATCCGGTGACGGTGTTGATGACCATGGGCATGGCCACCAAACGCCTCGGTCTGGGTGCAACCGGCTCCACCACGTACTACGAACCCTTCCATGTCGCACGGCAATTCCAGACCGTGGATCTGATGACCGAAGGCCGCGCCGCCTGGAACGTCGTTACGTCGATGAATGATGGTGAGGCGATGAACATGGGCCATGACTCACATGGTGAGCATGATCGCCGTTATGACCGCGCCGACGAATTCATGCATGTCGTTTTAGGTCATTGGGATTCATGGGAAGACGACGCTATTGTTTCGGATAAAGTAAGCGGGCTCTATGCGCATCCGGAAAAAGTTCATCGCCTCGATCACCGCGGAGAATTTTTTAAATCACGCGGGCCATTTACCGTGCCACGATCGCCACAAGGCCACCCGGTGATCATACAGGCCGGGCAAAGCGCGCGCGGCAAGCAATTTTCCGCGCGCTGGGGGGAGGTGGTGTTCGTATCTACCCCACACACCATGCAGATTGGCCAGCGCAACTACAAAGAACTAAAAGATCTGGCCGCCGGATGTGGGCGTGACCCCGACAAGATGTTCATCTGCCCATCCCTTTATACCGTGGTGGCGCAAACTCGGGCGGAAGCCGAAGACAAAATGGCACTGAACGATAAATTATTCGAGGAAGTGGATGCGCTGTCTTTGCTCTCGGAAGCGATGAATTTCGATTTCTCATCAAAAGGCATGGATGAACACTTCACCGATGAGGAATTGGCGGCCATTTCCGGCACTCAGTCCATGCGGGACCGAGTCACCGATGCAGGCATCCGCAACCCGACGGTGCGGGAATTCATTAAACACACGCAGCGAGGCCGACCGCGAAATCCGTTCGTTGGAACAGGCAAGGACGTGGCTGACCTGATGGAACAATGGTTCACCGAACGCGCCGCCGATGGCTATGTTCTGGCGGCGGATAATATCCCGGGCTCTTATGAGGATTTCGTCTTTTTCGTGGTGCCGGAATTGCAGCGCCGGGGGCTGTATCACAAGGATTATCGCGGTGCGACGTTGCGGGAAAATCTCGGACTTGATTACCCGAAGCGGGGCGATTGGAAGCTTTAGCCGGCGATCGCGTTTGAATGCATGGGGGACAAAGAAATGAAAAATCTACTGGGACGCTGGTTGTTGGGCGCAGCGGTCATGTTGGCCGCCCTGTTGGGCATGCCAGATAAGGGTATGGCTCAAAAACGCGGCGGTGTGATGGTGGTTTCTCATATCGACAGCCCACCCAGCCCATCCATCCAGGAGGAGGCGACGGCATCGGTCGTAATCCCCTTCATGGCGGTGTTCAATAATCTGGTAATGTATGACCAGCACAAGCCAATCAATACATTCGATACGATTGTCCCGGAGTTGGCCACTAAATGGACCTGGAACGCGGATCGCACGGCGCTGACCTTTACATTACGCCAGGGGGTGAGTTGGCACGATGGAAAACCCTTTACCAGCGCCGATGTTAAATGCACTTGGGATATGGTCTCCGGCCTGGAGCCGAATAAGATCCGCAAAAGCCCGCGCAAGCTGTGGTGGGACAATCTGGAAAAAATTACAGTGAGCGGCACGAGCGAGGTGACATTCCATCTGAAGCGGCCACAACCATCCTTTATCGCTCTGCTGGCCACCGGCTGGTCCCCCGTCTATCCGTGCCATGTCACCTCGGATGCAATGCGCGCTAAGCCGATCGGTACCGGACCATTTAAGTTTGTGGAATTCCAGCGCAATGAAGGTATCAAGCTGACGCGCAACGAGGACTACTGGAAGCCCGGCCTGCCCTATCTGGACGGGATCGAGTTCAAAATAATCGCCAGCCGGTCCACCCGCAATCTCGGTTTCATCGCCAGGCGCTTCGACCTGACCTATCCCAGCGATGTCTCCGTGCCACTGCTGCGGGAGATAAAGAACGGCGCACCGGATGTGCAATGCGTCATGCGGCCAACCAATGTAAGCACCAACGTCATCATCAACCGCGACGCGCCGCCGTTTGACAACCCCGATCTGCGCCGCGCGGTTGCGTTGAACTTGGACCGGCCCTCCTTTATCAAAATTTTGACCGAGGGCGAAGCGCAGATCGGCGGCGCCATGCTGCCGGCGCCAGAGGGCCAGTGGGCAATGCCAAAGGAATTTCTTGAAAGCCTGCCCGGCTATCACCCGAATATTCAGAAAAACCGTGAAGAGGCGCGCGCGTTGATGCGCAAGAACGGGTATGGGCCTGAAAATCGGCTAAAGCTGAAAGTGTTTACCCGCGATATCCCGACCTTCCGCGACCCGGCGCTGATCCTGAACGACCAATTGCGGGAAATTTATATCGACAGCGAGCTGGAGGTAGTGGAAACGACGACCTACTATAATCGCGTCTTCAAGAAGGACTACACGATCGGGCTAAACCTGACTGGTAATTCTCTCGACGACCCCGATCAGAATTTTTACGAAAATTTCGGGTGCGGCTCGCTGCGCAACTATCCGGGCTATTGCAACAAGGAATTGCAGGATTCCTTTGCGAGGCAGTCGATGGAACCGGATATCGAAAAACGGCGCAAACTGGTGTGGGAGATCGAGCGCCGGCTGGTCGAGGAAGTGGCGCGCCCAATCATCATGCATAACCGCGCCGCCGCCTGCTGGCAGCCGCATGTAAAGAACATGAGCATCATGTTGAACAGCATCTATAATGGCTGGCGTTGGGAGGATGTGTGGCTGGATAAATAAGCCGCGTCAGCGCGCATCCTCCAAAATCATTGCGGCAGCTTTTTCGCCGATCATTATGGATGGTGCGTTCGTATTGCCGGCGGGCACGGTGGGCATGATGGCGGCGTCGGCCACCCGAAGGCCATCGATTCCATACACGCGCAGGCGCGGATTGACCACGGCATCGCCCGCATCTGGCCCCATGCGGCAGGTGCCAACAGGGTGGAGGTTTGAAATGGCGTTTTCGCGGATATTGGCTTCAAAATCGGTGTCGCTCTGCACCGCTGTGCCGGGAATCAACTCACCCTCTACATAGGGCTTCATCGCTGGTTGATTGATCATGTGCCGCGCCAGACGCATGGCGGCGATGACGGCCCGCAGGTCAGATTCGGTTTTCAAAAAATTAAACTTGATCGCCGGAGCGCTGGTTGGCTCAGGGCCCTTTAGTCGCACCGTACCACGCGCGTCCGGGCGTAGATGAATGGCACTCAAGCTGAATCCTGGAAATGGATGCGCGATTGCTCCCTTCCGGTCGCGCGAGGCGTAGCTCCAGGGCGTAAAGTTGAATTGCAGATCGGGCCGCTCCAATCGTGGATCACTGCGCGCAAAGGCGCCCGCCAGAACGCCATTAGCTGCCAAGGGCCCTGATCTCAGAAACAGATAGCGCGCCATGGCAAGGGTGCGCCGCGGTAGGCTATTAGCCAGCTCATTCATCGTAATCGGCTGCGTGCAGCGAAAAGCGAGGCGCACATAAAAATGATCCTGCATATGCGTACCCACCGCCGCCATATGATGCAAAACCGGAATACCCATGGCTTGTAGATGCTCTCCGGGACCAATACCCGACAGCATCAGCAATTGCGGCGAGCCAAAGACACCACCACTGATGATTACCTCGGCGCGCGCGCGCGCGAAGAAAATTTTTCCGCCACAAAGATACTCTACGCCGATGGCACGGCTATTCTCGACGACAATACGCGTGGCATGGGCGCCGGGTTGCACCAGCAAATTTTTCCGTCCGCGCACCGGCTTTAGGAAAGCGGTAGCGGTACTCCAGCGCTTGCTTTGTCCGGTGGTACTCTGGAAATAGCCAGCGCCCTCCTGATCGCCATTATTGAAATCGTCACGCGCCGGCAGGCCGGACTGGATAGCGGCCTCGACAAAACGATCGGCAAGTTCATCACGATGGGGTTGGTCCGATACATGCAACGGACCGCCGGCGCCATGGAATGCATTGGCCCCACGCTGCTGGTGTTCTGATTTCTTAAAATAGGGAAGAACAGAGTCCCAGTCCCACCCGGTGCAGCCGCGTTGGCGCCATTCATCGTAATCGGCGGCATTGCCACGCATATAGACCATGCCGTTGATGGAACTGGTGCCACCGAGAACTTTCCCGCGCGGCTGATACATAGTGCGGTTATTGAGGCTTTCCTCCGGTTCTGATTCGAACATCCAGTTAACGCGAGGATTGGCGTAGACGTGGGAAAATCCCATGGGGATATGGATCCATGGGTTCCTATCTTTCGGACCGGCTTCCAAAAGCAACACACGATGAGCGCCCGACTCACTCAAGCGGGCGGCAATCGCACATCCGGCAGAACCGGCACCGGTGACGATATAATCAAAGATGTCATCGCTCATGGGGTTCCTTTGAAGCGACGTTTTCCTTCAATCCGTATTGCGCGCGAGCCGCCGCCAGGCTGACATAGCCATCGGCGATATCTTCCCGCAGGCGCGCCGGGTCGCGTCCGGATGGCGGTCCATAGCCTCCCGATCCAGGCGCTTCTACGACTATCCGCGCGCCATGCGGGGCGATGAAGCCGCCCTTGCCGTTCAACGCGCGCGTGCTGCCATCGGGGAGTTCCATGGTAAGGCGCGCGGGGGCACCATCCTGCCCGCCCGCCAGGCCGAACGGCGCGGTGACGGTGCGTTCGCAGCAGGTGGCGGCGTGTGCCTGCTCGCCCAGGATACGCCAGACGCGCCGCGCGCCAAGGCCGCCGCGATACGTGCCGGCACCACCGCTATCCGGGATAACGGAATATTCCTCGACGCGCAGCGGAAAACTCATCTCCAGCACCTCGATCGGCGTGTTCATCATGTTGGAGACGGTGGAGGCGACGACATTGATGCCGTCCTTCGTCGGGCGCGCGCCATAGCCGCCCTTGAGCGACTCATAACTGACAAAACGTTCGCGGGTGCGCGGATCGAGGCCGCCGAACGTGACCACGGCCGAGGTGCCCTGGCTGCCTGCAAACACGTTGCCCGGCGTGATGTGGAACATTGCCTTCATCACTAGCTCGGCCACCCGGTGCGACATTTCATGGTTGGCATAGACGACCGGAGAGGGGAGTTGCGCATGAACCACCGAGCCGGGATCGGCGATGACTTTTACCGCGCGCCAGCAGCCGGAATTGGGGGGGATCAGGCTGTTGGGATCGGCGATCATCTTCAGTGCGCAGAAGACTCCTGACGCGGTGACGGTGAGCGGCGCGTTCATTGGCCCGGGAACCGCTGGGTCGGAGCCAGTGAAGTCCGCCTCAATCGTATCCCCCTTCTTGCGGATCGTGAGGCGGAGGGAGAATTGCTCGTCGGTGCTGTGGCCAGGCAGGATCACGCCATCGCCATCGATCGTGTCGGTGACGGTGACCTCGCCATCGGGCAAGGCGCGCAGCGCGGCGCGCATCATGGTCTCGGAATAGCTCAGCACCGTATCCATGATGCGCAGCAATTCATCAGTGCCGTATTTACGCGCCAGCGCTTCCAGCCGTTGCCCAGCGCGGCGGTTGGCAGCCACCTGGGCGCGCAAATCGCCCATGCGCTCGCTGGGCGTGCGGACATTGGCCATGATGATGGCCTCGATCGCCGGGTCGGGTTGTCCGGCGCGGTAAAGCCGGACGGGCGGGATACGCAAGCCCTCACCGTAAATCTCTGTCACCGCGCCATAACTGCCAGGTGTGGCGCTACCGATATCGGGCCAATGCGCGCGCACGCAGCCAAAGCCCAGTAATACCTCACCCGCGAAAGCAGGTGCCACCACATTCACATCGGGCAGATGCGAGCCACCCTGATATGGATCGTTATGAATAAAAACATCACCCGGCACCGCATCGGGAAAGGCGGCGACAATGGCGCGCACCGCGTCTGGCATCGACCCCAGATGGATCGGTAAATCGGGGCCTTGCGCAACCATGTTGCCGGCACGATCAAAGATCCCGCACGAATAATCGCCGGCTACTTTCAGCAATGGCGAATAGGCAGTTTTGGCGAGGACAATCTTCATCTCCTCGGCGGCGGCGGACAGCGCGTTCTTCACCACCTCGAAACGGGCGGGGTCGATCCCGCCCAAAACCGTGCTCCCCTTACTCATGCTTGCCTCCGCATGCGGATATAGCCGCGCGCATCAATGTGGGCGGCCCAGCCGGGGGGGGTGACGCAGGTGGAGTCCAGCGCTTCGATTATCGCAGGGCCGGGAATGGTCTGTCCCGTGACGAGGCCGTCGCGCCAATGCACCGGGCAGTCGATCTTGCCGGTAGTGGGGAACCAAGTCATCCGGGTGCGGCCTCGGGCGCGGGCGGCGTCGCCAAGCTGGGTCAATGCCAATCCCGGCAGCCGCCCCAGCGCGGTCAGACGCAGATTCACCAGCTGCACCGGTTCGTTCGCATTGGCGTGGCCGTAGGTCTGTTCGTGACGCCGGTGAAATTCCATCGCTAGCCGGTTCAAGCTTTCCCGCGTGATCAGCCCGCCCGCCATGGGGATCGACAGCTCATAGGCCTGCCGGCGATAGCGCAGATCGGCGGAACGCTGCAGCGCGCGGCGGTCCAAGGGCACTCGCGCGGCCTCCTGCATCGCCGCGCCGTCGCGTTCCATCAGGGCGAAGGCATCGGTGACGCGCGTCGGCTCCACCGTACCAAGATCCGCATACAGCGTGCGGGAATAATCGCGCCGCAAATCCGTCGCCACCAGTCCCAACGCCGAAAACGCGCCGGGCGCGGGCGGCACGATCACTTCGGGGATGTCCAGCTCCTCCGCCAACGCCACCGCATGCACCGGCCCGGCCCCGCCGAAGGCCATGAGGGAAAACTCCTGCGGGTCGTGCCCGCGCTCGATAGAGACGATGCGCAGCGCCTGCGCCATGTTGGCATTGACGATCTCGATCATCCGCGCAGCCGCCTGCTCCACCGTCAAGCCAAGCGGCGCGGCGATGTGCGCACGAATCGCTTCCTCCGCCGCGGCTAAATCGATGCGCAACTCACCACCCAGCAGAAATTCGCGATCCAGATGTCCAAGTACCACGTTGGCGTCCGTTACCGTGGGCCGCGAGCCCCCGCGGCCGTAGGCGGCCGGGCCAGGTGCCGCGCCGGCGCTTTCCGGCCCGAGTTTCAGCGCCCCGCCCGGATCGATCCAGGCGATGGAGCCACCGCCGGCACTGACCTCAGCCAGATCGATCACCGGCACGCGGATCGGATGGCCGGTACCTTGCACCCAGCGTTTCGCGCTGGCGGAGCCGCCGACTTCGTATTCGGCCGTGACGGTAACTTCACCATTCACGATAATGGAGGCCTTGGCGGTGGTGCCGCCCATGTCGAAGGAAAGTAAATTCGCCACGCCCAACTGCCGCCCCGCAAGCTGCGCCGCGATCACCCCGGCGGCGGGGCCGGATTCCACCACCGCGGCCGGCATCCGGATCGCCTCGGCGATATCCAGCACCCCGCCGGCGGAGCCCATCACATGCAGGTCGGGTAGGCCGAGGTCGCGGCAGGCGGCTTGCAGGCGGCGCAGATAGCTGTCCAGCAGCGGGCCGACATAGGCGCAGACGGCAGTGGTAGAGGCGCGCTCGAATTCTCTGATCTCTGGCAACACCTCGCACGACAGGAATACCCGGACGCCCGGCAGGGCAGCACGGAGCAGCTCCCCCGCGCGGCGTTCATGCGTGTCGTTGAGGAAGGAGAACATGAACGACACCGCCACCGTATCCAGATTCGCCTCGCGGATCGAGGCGATGATGGGGGCCAGCTCCGCCTCAGCCAGCTTCGTGACGATTTCACCCTGGGCGCCGATGCGTTCGGAAATCTCAAATCGCCAGCGGCGAGGAACCAGCGATTCCGGTGCATCCTGGAACAGATCGTAAAGATCGGCGCGGCAGGAGCGGCGCAGCTCTAACAGATCGCGGAAGCCGCGTGTCGCGAGAAATCCCACCCGCGCGCCCTGCTTCTGCAAAATGGCGTTGGTGACGACGGTGGTGGCGTGCGACAGCAGCGCCACGTCGGCGGGCACGATGGCCTGATCAGCAATGCCGCGTCGCACGCCACCAAGCACAGCCTCGGCGAAATCATCCGGGGTGCTTAGCACCTTGGTGATACAGATCCGGCCTGTGGCCTCGTCCACCATCGCCACATCGGTGAAGGTGCCGCCGATATCGACCCCAATTCGCCATGCCATGCGTACCATTTTCCCCGTTATCAGGCCATGATGGACCAGATGCCGGGAGAATGTCACCATCCCCCCCCGGTTACCGGTCGTGATGGCGTATGGACGCCCTTTATCGTTGGGTCGCCTTTCTACCCGAGGGCTGCCGAAGCCATCGACAATGGGGGTATTCTTAAAATGCGGACATTCTTAATGAGCAAGTCATGCGTGTGGACGGAGTTTTTCTCAAGGAACCGGTGTCAAGCATATAGGGCGCTGTAATAGAGGGGCGTCGCCTCACGCGAAAGCGCGGCGGATGCGGCCCCAATCTTCGATCGCGTGCTCCTGGTTGGGCAGGATGGAAAACACAACCTGGCTGAAGCCAGCTTCGCGCAGCATCTCGACGCGTTGCCTTAGCTCGGCTTCTGGCGCGGTCCAGGTTGTGGCCTGGATGAGATCGGCGGAGAGGAACGGGCGTTCATCGTCGCGCACGAACATCAGATGGCCGCGATGATTATTCAGGTAATAAGCGCCTCGCGGACGGAAATTTCGAGCCATGGCGACATAACCGTTCACCGCCTCGGCGAAGGCCGGCGGTAGCGGGGCATTGTTCGCATGGCCGGCCATCGCCTCGTCCGCCGCGCGATGTAGCATCGTTGCTGCGCGCGGCCCTGCCTGTGCCAATGCGCGGGCACTGTCCGCAGGCTCGCCTGGTTCCAGCACAGCACCGCCGGTCCAGGCCGTGGCGTTGAGTGCCTCACGCGAGTGTCCGGCTGCATTCCAGACCGTGCGCATCGCTTCCAGCGCGGCCAGACTGCGCGGCACGCTGGGGGCACCATCGATCCAGCCCGCCTTGAGTCTGGCCGTCAGCGCGCGCGCCTTAGGGCCAGTGGCGGCGATATAAAGTGGCATCTCGTCATGCGTGTTAATCAGGCCAAGTTCGGGGTTGAGAAACTGAATCAGCCGCCTCTTGCCCTCAATCTCCGTCTCTACCGTCTCGCCACGCCACAACGCCTGCACGACGCGGATATAGTCTTCCATGTCGACCAGCTTCATCGCCCCAAGCCCCATGGCGCGGCGGGCGGAAAACCCCGTTCCAATACCGAAATCGAGGCGCCCCGGCGCCAACTTGTTGAGCGAGGCGAAGGCATTGGCGGTTACCGCAGCGACCCGCCCCGACGGCACCAGTACCCCGGTCCCCAGCCGGATGCGCGTGGTCTTCATCGCGCAGGCCGCCATAGCGACGAACGGATCGGCGCTTAGCATCTGCGTGTCGTAGAACCAGGCATGGTGAAAACCCAACTCCTCTGCGCGGCGCACCAGGCGCCAAGAATCGGAATCGGTGGGGATGGCGATACCGAATTTCATGGTGCCTTCTTCTCGACAGCCGTCATTGCCCGCCACACATGAAACGGTGTGGCGGGGCCATCGAAATTTTCTATACCCCAAGGCGCTAATGCATCCGCGATCGCATTGCCGATAGCTGGGAACAACGCCACCGCTGCCGCCTCCCCAGCGCCCTTAACCCCTAGTGGATTGGTCGTGCAGGGCGACGGGTTGAAACTCAGGTCGAACGATGGCAAGTCATCCGCGCGTGGCAGCGCGTAATCCATGAAGGAAGCCGTCAATGGCTGGCCGCTTTCCGGGTCATACATCGCCCGCTCCAGCAACGCCTGTCCGGCCCCCTGCGCAATTGCTCCATGTGCCTGCCCGGCGGCGATCATCGGGTTCACCAGAACCCCGTAATCATCGACGGCGGTATGCCGGATAAAAAATACCTGTCCGGTCTCCTGGTCGATCTCGACCTCCACCACATGGGTCCCGTTTGGAAACGTCATATGCTCGCGCGTCCAGCCGTAATAAGTATCCAGCGGCATCTCCGCCGCGCGTGCCCACGTGACGACATCGAGCAGCGCGATGGACCGATCTGTTCCCATCACCGTGAACATACCGTCGAAAAAATTAATATCGCCCTCTGCCGCTTCCAAAATCTCCGCTGCCATGGGTCTAGCCTTGGCAATAATTGCGTCGGACGCACGGAAGATCGCCGTTCCACCCATATAAGTCGCCCGCGAACTGCCATGCCCACCACCGGCGACGATCAGATCCGTGTCTCCCTGCCGTAATCGAATTAGCGCATTAGGAATCCCCAATTTATCGGCCAAAATTTGCGGAAACGTTGTTTCATGGCCTTGGCCGATGGTCTGTGTGCCGGTGATAAGTGAGACCGTGCCATCCGTCTCGAACCGGATCTCCACATTCTCATGCGGATTGCCGCCTGTGGCCTTGATGTGATAGGCGAACCCCAACCCGCGCAACCGTCCGTGCGTCGCGCTCTCCGCCCGCCGCGCCGCAAACCCCGCGACATCCGCCCGCGCCAATGCAAGGTCTAATGTCTCCGAGAACCGCCCGCTATCGACCTGGTGCCCAAAGGCATTTGTCATAGGCATCGCCTCGGGTGGGACCATGTTGCGTCTGCGCAGATCGGCTCGATCGAACCCGCATTGCCGCGCCGCCGCGTCGATCATCCGCTCGATGATATTTCCGCTCTCGCCAAATCCCGGCCCGCGCGTCACGCCAACGGGCGTAACATTACTCAATACCGCCACGATATGCAGATCTATCACCGGAATCGTATACACAGTACTCGGCAGATGCACATATTGAAACGTCTGTACCCCCCCCGCGCCGCCAGCCATATAGGCCCCGAGATTCGCAACACTCGCCACCCGGAATGCCAAGAATTTTCCCTTCTCATCCAGGGCCAGGGATGCGTGCGCGACATGATCCCGGGCCTGATGATCGGCTAGGAACACCTCGCTGCGCGAGGCTATCCATTTCACGGCCCGCGCCACGCGCCGTGCCGCCCACAGCAGCAATGCCATTTCCGTATAAGCGAAATTTTTTGCCCCAAACCCGCCGCCCACATCAGGAGCGACAAATCGTACATCCTGTGCCTGCACACCCAGCACACGCGCCACCGTATCGCGATTGGCATGAATACTCTGGCTGGAGAGGTGCAGGGTATAGCGTCCGGTGGCCAGATCAAACTGCCCGACGCCACCGCGTGGTTCCATCGGATTGGTCACGACGCGATGATTGTTCAATCCTAACGTCACTGTGTGCGCAGCACGTGCGAATATTTCATCGGCGCCGGCCTCATCTCCCATCCGCCAATCAAGACAAACGTTCCCCGGTACCCCGGCCGCGACCTCCACCGCTCCAGGTGCGCGCGCAGCCGCGGCGGTTGTTGAAGAGGGCAGGGGAGTATACTCAATACTCACTAGCTCCGCTGCGTCCAGTGCTTGGGCTTTTGTCGCGGCGACAATCAAGGCTATTGGCTCGCCGCAATAACGTACCTTTCCTTGCGCCAATAAAGGCTGCGGAAAATAAGCGAACGGCTCTCCGGTCTGAACATTCGCGATCACCGTGGGCGGCAACGCACTTAATCCATCCGCCAACACCTCGGAGGCCGTCAGTACCGCCAGCACCCCCGGTGCCGTGCGGGCAGCCGTCACGTCCGTCCCCACGATTACCGCATGCGCATGTGGTGAGCGCAGTACCACCGCATGGCACAAATCCGGGAAAGCTAGATCGTCCAGATACGCTCCCTGTCCGATCACAAAGCGTGCATCTTCCCGTCGCCGCGGCGTGTCACCAATCATCTCTCGCTCGCTCATGCCCATATACTGACCTATTATCCGCCCGTGTGCATAATATGTGATGCCTTGGGTTGAAAGGATGGCCGCACTGTGGTGCGCTCTCTCCCGCCGCAAGGGAGAAACGTACCATGCCTGATTTTCGTAGAGGCTACTCCGCCGTCATGGGGCCCGAGGACGGGGATTCTTTCTGGCAGCCCTTGCCCTCGGTCGGGCATGTCATCAACAAGGTCACACCCTACAATTCCCCCCATGACGACTTCGCCATGGGCATTCAGGTACTGGAACCGGGCGCGTCTATCCGTAAGCACGCGCATGAACGAAGCCGCGAAGTCCTGTTCTGCTACACCGGCACAGGCTGGGCGGAGATTGACGGCGTCCGCCATGACATCTACCCCGAGACCCTCCTTCTCCTCGGCCGTGGTGTGCAGCATACCGTTCATAATATTGGCACAACACAGATGCGTATTCTCTGGTTCATCTCCCCCTCTGGCCTGGAAGACTGGTTTAAGGCTCTCGGCCGCCCGCGCAAGCCTGGTGAAGTTTTGCCTGACCCCTTTAATCGCCCCGAGGACATTCGCACCATCCAGGATCAACAGCGTTTCGTGCGGCCGGAAGGGGAATGACGTCACTATCCGCACGTACTGCCATGCGATACGTGAACCAAGAAGGCCAGATGATACCCCAATAACTAGCCATGGAGCTCATGCTCGAAATTCATGTCCACGTTGCTCTGACCTTCGACATCCGTTCCCGCTCTCGATTCCTGCGGCAAGGCCATACGAGAAATACGACCTCTTCAGAAGTTCCTGTCCGCCGCTGGGTTCATACGGCAAGGGAGGGATGCGCAATTGCTGCCAGGGCTTGAGCCGTGCATTCGCTTCCACCCGTACGCCATCCAGCCTGATCTGCCCTGTGCGTAGCATTTTCTGAAGCGCGCCCGGGTAAGGCTCGGGAAATACCGATAAAACCAGCGATCAAGCCGGATATCGGCCTCAGCCGGGGCGATGGTGCGTAGAGAAACAGGCATGGCATTCCGTAACAGGCGGGGCGCCGTTCTGATAGCCGCAAATTCGGAGTGCGATTTCGCAGGTTCCATCCCCCTTGCTTCTGCTTTATGGAAATAGAAAACCAATTCGGGGAGGGTTTCATGACCAAAGCTGCAGGTTTTTCTCTCACGCGCCGTGCCCTTGGTGGGCTTGGTCTTGGCTTGGCCGCGACGGGCAATGCGCGCGCCCAGGATATGGCTGGCAAGACCATTGAATGGATCATTCCCTTCGCCGTAGGCGGCGGCTCGGATATCTGGGCGCGATTTCATTTACCGTTGTTGCAGAAGCACATGGCCGGAAATCCGACCGTGGTGATCCGCAATGTCACCGGCGGGGGCAGTATCAATGGCGCCAATCAATTCGCCCAACGCACGCGGCCTGATGGCCTGACCGTCATGGGCACCAGCGGTTCCACGCAATTTCCCTATCTTCTGGGCGATCCGCGCGTGCGCTATGATTACCGCGCCTGGAGCGTACTGATGGCTAGCCCGACCGGCGGCGTGCTTTATGTGCGCCCGGAATTGGGCGTGCGCGGCCCGGCTGATTTGGCGAAGCTGCAAGCGGCGCAAGGGCTGAAATTCGGGAGCCAGGGCCCGAGCTCGCTTGATATCGTGCCGGCGCTCGCCTTCGAGCTGATGAATCTGAATGTGCAGATTGTCTTTGGGATGCAGGGCCGCGGTCAGGGCCGGCTTGCTTTTGAACGTGGTGAGACGCCGATCGATTATCAGACATCCTCTGCCTATACGAGCCAGGTTCTGCCGCTGGTGCGGGAAGGCAAGGCAGTGCCGCTGTTCTCCTATGGCATCCTGAACGCTGCGGGCGAGATTGTGCGCGATCCGAATTTCCGGGATTTGCCTACCTTCCCGGAATTCCTGAAAGCCGCCACGGGGCAAGAGCCTTCCGGCCCAGCCTGGGAAGCCTATCGCACCCTGTTCGTCGCGGGCTTTGCCGCACAGAAATTCGTGGTGGTCCCGCGGGAAACACCGCGTGCCGTGCAGGACCTGTATCGCGCCACCTTCGCGCGGATCTTCGCCGATCCGGAATACAGGGAAAAGCGCGGCACAGTGATTGGCGAATATGATGAGGTTGTAGGCGAAGCCGCCGAGAAAGCCTATGCTGCCGGCACGGTGATCAGTGAGGCGGCGCGCGAATGGATCCAGGAATGGTTATTGCGTCGCTTCAACCATCGTTTGGGCTGATCAGGTCACGCGCGGCGCGGGAATAGGATTAGGGTAGAATGCTTGACGCCCTGCTGATGGCGTTGACCGCGCTCGCGAGCCCTGATCGCCTTGGCTATATGGCGCTTGGGGTATTGATTGGTTACGCCATTGGCGTGCTGCCTGCGCTGGGTGGCCTTGCCGGGCTTTCGCTGGTGATGCCCTTCATTTACGGGCTCGATCAGGTCTCCGCACTCGCGATGCTGGTGGGTTTGGTCGCGGTCGCGGCAACAGCGGATACATTCAGCTCCATCCTGATGGGCATCCCCGGATCATCGGCCAGCCAGGCGACGATCCTGGATGGCTTCCCCATGGCCCGACGAGGAGAGGCCGCGCGCGCCTTATCGGCATCCTTCCTTGCTTCCATGATTGGCGGGCTGGTTGGCGCGGTGATCCTGACAGGCGCGGTGCTGATCGCGCGGCCCTTGATTTTGGCGCTGGGTACTGCGGAATTATTCATGCTGGCGCTGCTTGGGCTTTCCATGGTGGGTGTGCTGGCAGGCAAAAGCTTCGCCAAGGGCTTGATCGCTTGCGGCATGGGACTTGCCCTTGGCATGGTGGGGACAGCGCCAGCGACGGCCGAATACCGGCTTGATTTCGGGCTAATCTATCTTTCCGATGGTTTGCATCTGCCCGTCTTGGTGCTCGCGATATTTGCCCTGCCGGAAATCATTGACCTTGCCCGTGGTGGCGGGACGATTTCGCGGACGGCAGTATTGGGGAGCGGCTGGTTTGATGGTGTGCGCGACATCATTCGCCATTGGTGGTTGTTGCTGCGCACATCTTCAATCGGGTCCGTGCTGGGGGCCATTCCCGGTCTTGGCGGTAGCGTGACCGATTGGATCGTCTATGGCCACGCAATTCAGACCGAAAAGAACGGCCAATTCGGCAAGGGTGATGTGCGCGGCGTGATTGCCGTGGAAGCTTCCAATAATGCGCGCGAAGGCGGGGCTTTGGTGCCGACGCTGTTCTTCGGCATTCCTTCATCCGGGTCCATGGCGGTGTTTCTGGGCGGCATGACGCTGCTTGGCATTGAAGCCGGGCCTGCAATGGTCGGATCCCGACTTGATCTGACCTATGCGATCATCTGGTCGCTTGCGATTTCTAATGTGATGGGGACGCTGCTGTGCTTTGCGACATCACCCTTGATTGCGCGACTGACGACGGTGCGCTTTGGGCTGCTGGCGCCCTTCATGATGATGGTGGTCTGCTTCGGCGCCTTCAACAATAACCGCGAATTGGCGGATTTGCTGCTGCTGCTGGGCGTCGGCTTGCTCGGCTTATTGATGCGGCGCTTTGGCTGGCCGCGCCCGCCCTTCGTGGTAGGCTTCGTGTTGGCGCTGCCGATGGAAACTTACCTGTATCAGGCCGTGCAATTCTATGGCTGGGATTTCCTGACGCGGCCGGGTGTGATGATCATTGCTGCGCTGATAGTGGTGTTTGCCGGGCTTGGCATTCGCAAGCGTCGGCTCGCCGATACGGAAGAAGATGGCGGCAGCACCGATACGGGCCGGCGCCAGCCTCAGGCAATTTTCGCTGTCATCCCGGTCGCACTTTTCGCGGCTGTCTTTATTGATGCGATGCGCCACAGCTTCTTGGGCGCGGTCTTCCCGATGATGATTGGCGGCGCTATGCTGCTGATCAGCGTGCCCGTATTGTTCAGGCTGAATTTTGGTCGCGTAGGAGGCTCGCTATTCCATGACGCGGAAGCCAAGGCGAAGCCCGAGGATGGCAGTTTCTGGGCGCATCTTGGCTGGGTGATCGGGCTGGTCGGACTTTCCGTCCTGTTAGGCTTCCTGCTCGCCAACACCATGTTTTTCCTGTCCTTCCTGCGTTATGCGGCGGGCTGTACCTGGCGGATGACCGTGTTCCTGACCTCCATCGCGACCATCGGCCTGATCGTGGTGGCGAAATTGCTGACGCTGGATTTCCCGCGGGGGCTATTGCAGTATTTCTTCGACCTCCCCTGGCCTTTACGTTAACGGCCAACACCATGCAGAAAGCCATTCCCTGCACGTTGATGCGTGGCGGCACCAGCGGCGGCCCCTATTTCTTGCGCCATGATCTGCCTGAGGATCGCGAATCTATGGGCCGCGTATTGCTGGCGGCGATGGGATCGCCGGATGCGCGGCAGATTGATGGGCTGGGCGGGGCGGCTACCCTCACCAGCAAGGTCTGCATTGTCTCTCGTGCGGCGGCGGGTGAAGCGCAGCAGGTGGATTATTTGTTCGCGCAGGTTTCCGTGGATCGCGCCTTTGTGGATTGGGGGCCAACCTGCGGGAATATGTTGGCGGGCGTTGGCCCCTTCGCGATTGAAAGTGGCCTGGTGCCAGCCGAAGAAGGCGAAACCCGCGTAATGATCCGCGCGGTGAATACCGTTGCCATGACTGAAGCCGTGGTGCAAACGCCGGGCAAGCGCGTCAATTACGAAGGCAATACCGCGATTGCTGGCGTGCCCGGCACCGCCGCGCCGATTGTGTTGAATTTCTCCGATGCCGTTGGGGGTGCAACCGGCAAGCTGATGCCAACCGGGAACGCCATTGATGTGATTGATGGCGTGGCAGTGACATGCCTTGATATCTGCATGCCGGTGGTGATCGCGCGCGCAGGATTTCGGCAAAACGGCGCGCGAAACCGCGAAGGAATTGGATGCCGACAAGGATTTCATGGCGCGGATTGAAGCCATTCGGCGGAAGGCGAGTCTTGCCATGGGCATGGGTGATGCGGAAGGCCGCGTCATTCCGAAATTCGCCATCATCGCGGAGCCGGCCAGTGATAAGGGAGGTGTCGCGGCGCGCTACTTCACGCCGCTGGCCTGCCATGAGGCCATGGCGCTGACAGGCGGCATTTGCATCGCCAGCGCTTGCGTGCTGCCCGGCACGGTGGCGGACGGCGTTGCGCAAACCACCGGTACCGATCGGGAGATGATTGTGCTGGAACACCCAACCGGCAGCATGGAAGCTGTGATCACCGCGCGCCGTACGGCGGATGGATCGCGCGAAGTGATTTCGGGCGGCACGCTGCGCACCGCGCGGCGGTTGATGGCGGGCGAGGTTTATTTTCCCGCCCGCGCTTGGGGTTAGTTAGCCCAGTTTTGTTGCATCCCGCGCATAAAGCTCTCACGGAAGCGGATCGGGTCGTGGTCCGTTTGCGTTTTGCCAAGTTCATGATCAATGCGCGCGCCGATCACATGCGGGCCATCGGTGGCAAGGGCGCGATCAATCAGCGCGTCGAACTCCACCTCATCCGTCGCCCAATGGGCCAAGATGATGCCTGAGGCGGGCGCAATGCCGATCAGATCAGTGCCAGCTTTCGCCGCCGGTGTACCCTGGCCGCCGGTGATCTGATAGATGCCATTATTCCAGACGATCACAATCAGATACATCAGGTAGAAGCGGTTCTGGTTTGTGAAGCGATGTGTTCGCAAGCCAACTGGATCTTCCCGGCCGTTACCATTAGGAGGGCGCACGGGAAATGCGCGACAAGGCCATCGGCTGCCTGCCGGTGGGAGAAAACGACCAACTGATCGGCATGCTGACCGATCATGACCTCATCTAGCGCGGCTGCGCCGACGACGCCGACCCGCGCACCACCGCCGCACGCGCCATCATGACGGAGGCCATCGTCTGGTACTAGGGTGATTACGACATTGGCGCCCCGATGACCGAGATGGAAACATGGCAAGTGCTTTACTTGGCGTTCATCAATCGCGCCAAGTGGGTGATCCCGGTGCTGACCCTGTCGGCCTGGCCACCCATGCCGACAGCTAGGTGGCGCCGTGCCTGCTGCGGCTGGCCTGGCGGGCGCGGCAATGCATGCCGCCCGCTTGCCCACCACCGACGATTTCGATTACGAGGATTCTTATGTTGAACTTCGGCCGTCCGATCGCGGCGCGCGGCCAGTTGCGTTGCCCTGCCAGCCCCCTAAACTCCCCCTTATCGAATCTCGGCCCGGCGTCCGCCTGGCGAACCGTCTGACCCGGAGGAAACGCATGTCCGCCCTCGATAATTGCTACAATATCCCTGACCTCCGCCTGGAAGCGAAGAAAATCCTCCCAAAAGGCCTGTTCGAGTTTATCGATCGCGCGTCAGAGGACGAAATCGGCGTTCGCAATAACCGTGCCGCGTTCGAACGGATCAAATTCCGCCCGCATGTGCTCAACGATGTCTCCGCCCGCACCACCGCCACCACCCTGTTCGGTAAGCCGATGGCCATGCCCTACGCCATCGCCCCCACGGGTGCGGCCGGCCTTACCTGGTTCCATGGCGAACTGGAACTGGCGAAAGCCGCCGCCAGGCTAGGCATTCCGTTCACCCTCGCCACTGGCGCCAACACGCCGATGGAGAAAGTCGCGCAGGAAGCCGCCGGGCGCTTGTGGTTCCAGCTCTATGTCTGGAAGGAACGCGAACTCAGCTACGAACTCATCGCCCGCGCGGAACGCAACGGATTCGAGGCGCTGATCGTCACGGTGGACACGATTGTGCCCCCCAACCGCGAATACAACGCCAGAAACGGCTTCAATATGCCCTTCCACCCCACTCCCGGCGCGATGTTGGACATAATGGGCCATCCCAGCTGGCTGGCGCGAGTAATCGGTAAATACATGATCAACGGCGGCTTTCCCACCTACGCCAACTACCCAGCGAAACTGCAAACCAAGATCACCGACGACCCCGCCGCACAAGCCATCATGCGCCAGGATAATTTAAGCTGGGAGGACATCCGGGAATTTCGCCGTCGCTGGCCGCGCGTGCTGATGGTCAAGGGGATCGTGCGCGGGGATGACGCGGTTAAGGCCATCGAATGCGGCGCCGATGCCGTCATCGTCTCCAACCACGGCGCCCGCAACATGGATTCCACCATCGCCACTATCGACGCCCTCCCGGAAGTCGCGGAAGCCGTCGCCGGGCGCTGTGCCGTGCTGATCGATTCCGGTGTTCGCCGCGGCAGCGACGTGGCGAAGGCCCTGGCCCTTGGCGCCAACGCCGTGCTGGCGGGCCGCCCGACTCTTTACGGCTGCGCCGTCGGCGGCAGCACGGGGGCTGGCAAAGCGCTGAGCATCATCAAGACGGAATTCGACAAGACCCTTGCCTATCTTGGCTGCAACAGCGTCGACGAATTAAACCCAGATTTGCTGGTCCTCGACCCCAATTCCAACATGACCCGGATTCCCGCGGGGCACGGCTGACCGATCCACGTTCTCCTGCGGCATCACATGGCGCAGTAGGCTCCCGGGGTGAGGATCGGTATCCGTGCGGTGCCGATGGACAAACCCTATTCGCCATGCAGGTTTCGTGTTGGATGCTTTGGAGCAGGCCCTGCATGACTGGTGGCCGATCCATCGCGGTGGGCTCATTCATCACAGCGGCCGTGGTGGCCAATACGTCTCGATGCCGGACGTTCTGGCGCTGGCGAGCGTCAATCGGGGGTGCCTGAGAGCGACTCGTCAAGAGATCGCCGCCTCCCGATCCGGCGGATGATCAGTGCCACGGACATGCAAAGCAGCAGCATAAATCCGCCAAGGATCAGGAAACTCGCGCCGACGCCGAAGCGGTCGGCGATAATGCCCATTATCGGCGGAACCACGATCGACGTGAACCGCTGGCCCGTTTGGCGTAGACCGACGACAGCACCCTGCTGATGACCCCCGGCGGCGCGTGCTTGCACGGACAACACTAAAGGCTGGATCACGCCTTCAAGCCACCCACGCATCACCTGAAACAGCAGCAGTAATGCTAAGATGTCGCCGAGTAGCGGCGTCAACGCGATTAGTAGGATCGAAATCGCGGTGCCGCTCAGCATCGTGCGCTGTGCGTTGCCGAGGCCCATGGCACGCCCGGCGAACAGTGCTCCGAACCCGCTGGCTATTTCAGACGCTGAGAACAGGATGCCGATTGTCGTGCCGGTCAGCCCTACTTGCTTGAGATAGACGACATAGACCGACGTTTGGATGCTAAAGGTGCTATTGCGCATCGCAATGATCGCCAGCGACAGGGCGATCGCGGGTACGGCGAGCAGCATCAGAGAGGCCCAATAATCGGAAAGCCGGGGCCACACATCGCGGGCGCGGAAACGGGCGCGCGCCGCACCCTCTTCGTATGGAGAGGCAACGAACTCGGCCTCGGGCGTACACAGCAAGGCGCCGATCAGCACCCCGCCCCATACGAGGCCGATCGAATAGGATAGCCACGTACCACCGAAATCCCAGGCCATCCCGCCGAGTATCGGTGCGATTGTCGAACCGAGCCGGGCGAAGAATGTAAACCGCCCAAGATCGCGCGCCTCGCCTTTGGTCAACTGCGCAATCAGCGTTTGAGCCCCGGACCAGGCAAACGATACCGCGGCGCCGTTGACCAGTTGCAAAACTAACAAGCTCCAGAACCATGGCACTAGGGGAAACAAGGGCGCCAGAACCATGCTGATCCAGACAAAGAACAGTGTGATCTTGCGTGTGCCGAAACGGTCCATCAGCACGCCGATGTGGATCGATAAAAACATCGCCACGATCGAGCGGGCGCCGACCAGGATGCCCACTTCGGCAGCGTCAAACCCAAGCGACAACGCGTAAAGCGGCATCAAAAAGGTGTAGAAATCGAGATAGCCCATGCTGAACGGTGCGGCGACATACAGCGCGGTCAGCGATCGAGCCCCGGCGCCATTCATGTGGGCGGCCACGACAGCCAGACAGGCCTCTCGGCATAGGTTCCGGGCGACCAAACCACGAGCGCGATCACTGCACGGCGATCAGGCAGACATAGTTCTGTGCAGAGGTAGGGTGATCCAGATTGTGCTCGAACAGTGCGAGAAAAGCCTCCGCCAAGGCCGCCTCCCGCGGCCTGGCACGACCGCGGAAGATAGGCGGAACTGTCAGGTCGGCGTGCAATTGAGTAATGCGCCGTTGATGCGACTGCTCCACAATTCTTCAATTACGAAATCTCACATGCCGCACACTGCAAGCTCTGCGTCAATGTAGCAGCCCGACACCGGCGGCTATGCTGATGAAGCACCGTCGATGGCGATCTCCGCCCCGGTGATGTAGCTGCTCTCGTCGGAGAGAAGGAATGCCACTAACTGCGCAACCTCCTCCGGCGTTCCGTCCCGATGCATCGGCACCTGCTTCATCCGTTCTGCGCGTTGCTCGGGCGTGCGGAACGCTATCATGTCGGTGTCAATTGGACCGGGATGAACCGAGTTCACCCGGATTTTGCGGCTACCGAGGTCGATCGCTGCCGACTTGGTCATGCCCCGCAGCGCCCATTTGGTCGCGGCATAGGCGAAGGACCCAGGCGAGCCCTTGAGGCCGGCGACTGACGAAATATTCACGATGGACCCTCCGCCCGAGCGCTCCATTGTTGGCACGACTGCCTTCATGCCGAGGAAGCAGCCGTACTGGTTGATCTGGATGTGCCGCTGCCAGAGCGCGTCGTCGGTCTCCATCAGCCCGGCCGGCTGGTAGATTCCGGCGTTATTGACCAAGCCATGCAAGCCGCCAAGCTTCTGAGCAGCTTCCACTGCGCGGGCCCAATCGGCTTCCGAGGTTACATCGTGCCGGACGAAGGACGCAGCCGACCCGAGCTCGACAGCCAGCGCCTGGCCCTGATTGTCAAGCACGTCGCCGATCACCACCTTCGCACCCTGCGCCACCAGCAGTCGGGCCTCTGCGGCACCCTGGCCCCGCGCCCCGCCGCTCACGAGCACCACCTTGTTGTCGAAGCGTGCCATTTCCGCGTCCTTCCCCGATTGCCGACAGGCGGAGTATGGCTAATCGGACGCACTTCGTCACGATCGAGACCTAGCGTGTCATTATGAGAATTATCTCGCGGAATTTTTTTCACACTATCTTGAGCAAGTCCGCGCTGGATCGCGGTGACCTGGCAAGCTCAGCCTTGGGCTCGCCGTCACCTGGGAAGCGTCCAGAAATCCTGCGATTTCAAGGGCGAGCCGGACAACATGATTGCCACACATGAAAGCGGATAGCCGCAACCTTCACGCTGCCTGTCTCCGATGCCTTCCCGGACGTGGCGATGGTGAGGATCTGGTTGGCTCTCTTTGATAGACCCTGGCCTGGATCTTTCGACGGCACAACGCGGGCAAACCAGTTCATGTGACGATGCCTGCGGGATCATTGCACTCCGTATCCTGGCTGCGGCCTGATCGACGCTGTCGTAATTCTCTCTACCGACCGAAATTGACGTCAAGCCCAGCAGTGACGATGGTGCAATACTCCTCGCGAGCCATTCCAGAGGTTGCACGAACCAGGATGAACCACCCATGGCAACAGACACACTTCGCATTGGTATTATCGGCGCCGGCGCCAACACGCGGTTGAGGCACATTCCTGGGCTACGCATGCAGAACAGCGTCGAGATTGTCGGCGTTGCCAACCGTAGTGTGGAGTCGAGCCAAAAGGCGGCGACGGAACTGGACATTCCGAAGGTATACGGAGGCTGGACCGAGATTATTGCCGACAAGACTATCGATGCAGTGTGCATCGGCACCTGGCCGTACACGCACGCCGAAATGACGATCGCCGCGCTCGATGCCGGCAAGCACGTGCTATGCGAGGCTCGGATGGCGATGAACGCGCGAGAAGCCCATGCGATGCTGGCGGCATCGCGCCGCAATCCGTCGCGGATCGCACAGATCGTGCCGGCGCCCATGACGCTGCCGGTGGACCGAACCATCGCCGATACGATCGCTGGCGGGGCGATCGGTAACGTGATCGCGATCGACCTGCGCGTCTCCATCGGTGACTATCCGAACCCGGACCTGCCACTGCATTGGCGGCAGAGCCGCGACTTCTCAGGCAACAACATCATGGCGCTCGGTATTTGGTACGAGCAGATGGCGCGCTGGGTGGGTCACGCCGCAAGCGCGTCCGCCGTCGGTCAGGTGGTGGTGAAGCATCGTAGGGATGAGTCCGGCGCGCGCGTGCCGATCATCATCCCCGACCATGTCGACGTCATCGGCCAGTTGCAGCAGGGCGGTCAATATCGCCTATTGCTCTCGTCGGTACTCGGACACACGCCGAACAAGACCGAAGCCTGGATTTTCGGCGACAAAGGCACATTGGCCTTCATCACGCCGAATGACGCCGAGCCTTACCTGCAGCTCGGTAAGAAAGGCGGTGCCATGGGCGCGCTTGCGATCGATCCCGCGAAAATCGGCGCCTGGCGGGTGGAGGAAGAGTTCGTCAACGCCGTGCGCGGCCGCGAGAAGGTAACGCACACGGATTTCGTTACGGCCGTAAAATACATGGAATGGACAGACGCCGTGACGCTGTCGATGCGCGAGCGGCGCGAGGTGCAGTTGCCATTGCTTTGAGATATTGGGGAAGGTCTGCATTCGCAGGAGGGGCGTTGCAGTCCTGTGTGCGGCGTTGGTTACCGAAAGGCAGTTGTTCCCCGTCAGCATCTTTGGCCCAGATTTGGGGTTGTTATTCATGGAGGGTTTTGGTCTCGTCGTAGTGACGGAAGAATGAAGATGAGAGGTAACTCCACAAGTGCCATGAAGTCTGGCGAGCAGGTGGTGAAGGACATCCGTCGGGCGACCCGACGGCATTTTCGGCTGAAGACAATATCAGGATCGTGTAGGAAGGTCAGCGCGACGAGGACGGCATTGCGGAGCTGTGCCGCAAGGAAGGCATCGCCCAGAGCCTGTATTACACTTAGTGGGTTTACCCCCCCAAGCATGCCAATTTTCAACGAAGCTACCGGTCAGATTTCGACGAAAATCTAGGCCTCGTCCAATGAGCCTTCTGTGGTTTCCGGTATCCAAGGCTTCTGAAGGGCCAGGGAATCGATTTCACGTAGGGGCTACCCGCCGCCGCGTTATCAGCAGCAGGATCAAGGGCGGCAACACGATCAATGCCATCAGTCGAAAATCATTGTTATAGGCAATAATTTTAGCCTGATAGGTTGCCATCTGCTCCAGGGCGAGCGCACCACGGGTGCTTGCCAGGTCCAAGAGCTGTGCGGAGGTGCCTAGGCCGGGTAATGGCGGCCGAAACGGTGTGATTCCGGCAACAATGTCGGCATGCGTGATCTGCGTACTCCGAATCAAAGTAAAGGTCGAGACCGATATTCCAGCGGCGGAGCCGATGGTGCGGGACAACGACTGCACGGCTACACCCTCTGCGCGAAGATGCGGTGGCAGCTCGCTGAAGGACATGACGAGCATTGGGTTCAGGACCATCCCCATCCCGAACCCCTGCGCCAGCAACATGAGCATCAGCTCGGTCTGGTCCACATCCGGGGTCCAGGTACTCATGACCAGCATCGTCCAACCCATAGTGAGTAGCCCGCCGACGATCATCACGCGGGGATCGACGTGCACGACTAGGCGGCTTGCGGCAAACATCGCCATGAGGGTCCCAAGGCCGCGCGGAGCCATGGCCATGCCGGAATCCAAAACGGGATAGCCCGCCAATTGCTGCAAGAACGGCACCAGCAAGACCGAGGTCGAGAGCATAGTTGAGGATATGCACGCCATTGTCATAAGACCGGCCAGGAAATTCCGATCCTTAAACAGAGCTGGGGTCAGAAATGGCTTTTCCGCTGTAAGCATATGGACGACGAACAGATAGAAACACAATCCGCTGATCGTTGCTGTCGCGATAATCTCAGTGGACGCGAACCAATCCAGTGTTTGCCCGCGATCCAGGACATATTGGAATGTCCCGATCGCCAGACCCAGGATTGCGAAGCCATACCAGTTGAATCGCAACGCGCGTTCCCCCGACTCCTTGGGCAAGAACAGCGCCAAACCCAGCAACGCCAAGAGACCAGGAACGATTGAGACATAAAACACGAGGCGCCAATGATAGGCGTCAGTCAGATAGGCCCCGGTTATCGGGGCTAGGGTCGGCCCCATCAAGATGCCGATCGCAAATATCGCCATCGCCTGGGGGCGCCGGGCAACTGGATACAGATCAAGCATCGTCGCCTGGCCTAAAGGTATCAGCGCCGCGCCGAGCATGCCCTGGATAAAACGGCAGAGGATTAGCTGCTCCAGGCTCTGCGACAATCCGCTCAGGGCCGACATGCAGACGAATCCCCCAAGACTGCAGAGGAAAAACTGCTTACGGCCGAACCTTGCCGCCATCCATGCGGCCGGCGCCGTCATGATTGCGTTGGCGATGACGGAGGAAGTCAGCACCCAAGAAACCTCTTCGGCGCTGGCTGAAAAGGCGCCCTGGATGAAGGGCATTGCGGTGACGGCAATGAGTGAGTCGAGGGTCTGAATGAAAACCGCCAACAAGAGTGACACGGTGATCAGCTTGCGGTGAGGCACGATGCCGTGGTCAGACATCGTCAATCAATATTTCCAGCTGTTCGAAGCGCTGCGCGGCAAACGGAACTGGAAACCAGACCCTCGTCTTGTCGCTCAAGCGACGATGGCGAGGCGATAAGAACAAAGGCTTTACTCCTATTTCGGCCTGTCGGCTCCAACTTTATAAACCAGCATACGCGACAGGCCATCCACCGATTCTTGCTCGGCAGCTATGCGCCTCATCTCGGTGATTCAATCGTAACGGGCTTGTTTTGGAAAGCGGACTTGAAAATCGACGTCCTCCAAGGTGGTCTCGCGCCGCAAGAGTGCTTCGGAGGGCATCACCCCGCATGTGTCGAGAGGGGGTATCAGAATGCTAGCGGACGCGGTGGGGGAAACTGGGCGATAGCCTCGGCGGGTACTGCCGGGCTGTTTTTGATGGCATACACTTGGCGATACTGGCGCTCAATCTGAAATCACATTTACAGCTACCCTGTCGGGTGGTGTCAGAATCGCTCAACCCAGGGGCGCAACTCCACCTCCCACGTCCAGGCGCTGCGCGGCTGATGGACCACGTGCAGATAGCTCGCCGCAATCGCCTCCGGATCGAGATAGCTATCGTCAGCCATGTTGGCGCTTTCGGTCCGCCCTTTCTCGGCATTGCGGACAAGGCCATCAATAACAAAATGCGCAATATGAACTCCCTGCGGGGCCAGTTCCCGGGCCATGGATTGAGCCAGGCCGCGCAGACCGAATTTTCCCATCGCGAAGATCGCCGAATGCGGGTAGCCTTTCACGCTGGCCGAGGCGCCCGTGAATAAGATCGTGCCGGATTTTCTGGGCAGCATGCGCTTGGCGGCGGCCTGGGCGACGAGGAAGCCGCCATAGGACGAAATCAGCAAGGCGCTGCGTGCCTGTTCACGATCGATATCCGTTATGGGCCCGTGCGCGCGGGCCGACGCGTTGAACAGGCAGACATCGAGCGTGGGGAATTGCCGGTCCAAATCTGCAAACAGCCGGTCGACACTGGCAGGATCGGTCGCATCACAGGCATGCGTCGTGGCGTTGGTCGCGGCGGCCAAACCGGCGAGCTTGGCCGGATCGCGCGAGGCGAGGGCGACCTGAAATCCGTCTTTGGCCAGCAGCCGCGCGAATGAAGCCGATATGCCGGACCCGGCGCCAACGATGAGAGCATTCTTAGCCATTCGGGGACTCCTCAGGGTTCTGCTTGCGACAGATGATAATCACGTTTGGCGTGGTCCAGCCGGCAGTCTTGACGAATTGCTAATCATCAGACTTGCCGGGGTCCACACTCTGCGCCGCCGGGCCGCCCGATCCTCGCGGCCCTGGTCATCGTAGTTTTTGGGCACCGGCTGCGGAAAGCCGTCTCGCTGGTCCAGCGCGCTGATCATCAGGGTTCCAATAGCCTTGTCGTCGCTCGGATCCGGCATGAAACCGGCAACATAGACCCCACATTCCCGACAGATTAAAAACTCGATCGATTTAATGGCAAACCGGTACCGGTTCAATTGATCCCCCTTGGCGACTGTGATCCGCAAGTGGCCGTTTGGGTCAGACACCGAACGGGATTGGTGCTGCCGGCAGAAAGAGCACTGGCAGGCGCGGGGTTCGAATTCTCTAGGCGCCAGGTCGGTTTCGAACTCGATTCTGATATTCTTGCAGTGGCATCCACCGGTCAGCTTGGCCATGCGCGGCATCCTTCGGGTCTGGGCGTCGATTATTCGATAATAACGAAGGTCCGGATTTCAATGCTCTCCCGCGGTGGCGAGGCAGGGTCCTGGTTCGGTAGTTGAAAGGCGCCATGTGGTGCGCAACGCGCTCCCTCGGGGTCCGTGGAATCCCAACCGGCAATCAGCAGCACCTCATCACGCTCCATCTCGGATGCGTAATACCATCGTTGGTCCGGGCCATAGGCGACTTGATAAATTTCTCCAACGCGATCGGGAAAGACCTGATCGGTCGCAACCAGCTCGTTCCGGGCGATTGACGATGCATCGGCTACGGCAAGTGGCGAGCGCAGCACGGTCCCCTTGATGGTGCGCCAGACATTCACCTGAATCACGCGCGCTCCCTTGTTCAGCAGGCGCGTGGCCGCGGCCTCGCCAATCGTGTCCTTCAGACGCTGGGGGCCGCTCTTTGGTGTGTAATCCACATGTACGCGTATCGCAGGGCCTCTCTGGCCGTCCGGATTGGCAGCGCCCGAACCAGCGTCGGAACGTCGGGTTGCATCAAAGATCGCAACCTGGCTGGCGCCGAACCGCTTTTTCAGCAGTGCTTCGATCTCCGGGTAGTAGGCATTCTGGACTGCCTCGTCGCTATTGAGATCGGCAACACCCGTCGGCGCGCGCAGCAACTCAAATCCTTCACGTTCCACGGTGGGGCGAACCGCGTTCCCGCGCAGGTCGGTAATCGTGACCGCACGGTTTTCAACCGCGAAGAAAATTTCCGGTTTGCCGCCCGTGTAGGCCGAACTGTGAAATACCGGCTTCTCCGCCTGCGGCACAATGAAGCACAATTCCGCCTCCACGATGGATGATGTCTCGAGGATAACTTGGGACATGGTCTTGTTCCTTCAGTTGGCGTTGATACCGCCCTGCACCGCTGCATAACCTGCAAGTGGAGGCATGGGAACGGCTATTCGCCAGTGAACCCCGGTGGCTGCTTGTTCAGAAACGCCTCGATGCCGTGCGGGCCATCATGCGTTCTCATCATGCCCGCGATGCTGCGGGTCTCCCGGTCCAACTGCGTCTCGAATGTCTCCACATAGGCCGTTTGCAACAATTGCTTCAAGCCGCCGAAGGCTTTCGTCGGTCCGGTCGCGAATTTCCTGGCCATGGTTCTTGCTTCGGCCATAAGATCGGCGTCGGCGACAACGCGATTGACGATACCCCAGTTGCAGGCTTCCTCGGCCGATAGCAGGCGGTTGGTGAACAGCAGCTCCTTCGCCCGCAGCAACCCGACATGCTTGGCCAAATAATACGTCGATGACCCATCGGGGGTTAGGCCGGAAGCGGTGTAGGCGGAAACGAATTTCGCCTTGTCCGAAGCGATCACGTAGTCCCCGGACAATGCCAGGGAGAAGCCTGCGCCCGCGGCCGTGCCATTCACCGCCATCACAACCGGCGCATCCATGTGGGCAAAACGCGCCAGCGCGGCGTGCAGGTCCGTTGCCATGCGCGTGAGATGCGCTTGTTTGTTGTCACCTTGCGCGTGCATTTCCTTCAGGTCTCCGCCCGCGCAAAATAGGCGACCAGTACCCGTGACGATGACGGCGCGAATTGCACTATTCGTCGCGCAGGATATGCCAACGTCCAAAAGCTCCGCGGCCATTCTTGCGTTCAAGGCGTTGGCGTCGTTCGGGCGATTGAGGGTGATGGTCGCGACCGTGTCGGCAACCTCGAACGTCATGGTCTCAAACGTCATTGTCAGCTTTTCCTCGGTGGGGTCGTCGATAATATGCTCATGCCGCTCCGCCTCATATGCGGCCCTCGCTTGTTCTGGAAGCTCGGCGTTCGCTCATCATTTCGGCTGACAGGTGGGCGCGGGCGGTTGTTGATTTCATCGGCAATCGCATCCAGTTCTTCTTGGCTGTAAACAGACAAATCCGTACCCTTGGGCAGGTACTGCCGCACCAAGCCATTCATGTTCTCGTTTGAGCCCCTCTGCCAAGGGCTATGGGGATCACAAAAGTACACCGCGATACCTGTGCGTTGACTCAACTCCTTGTGCATCGCCATATCTCGGCCCTGGTCATATGTCATGCCCTGTTACGCGCTGCGTGCGCGCGGCTCGCTATGTAGTCCTGCACCCGGCGCAATTCCTGCGCTGTAAGCGTTTTTGCTTTGCCCATGAGCTGTTCCTCCGAAATCACATAAAAGCAGTGCTTAATTGTGTTTTCTTTGGTTCGGTCTGGGCAACCTGAGTCCGTCCATGTTGTCGGATCAATGATTTCAACGACTTACGATAGAACCAAAGGAAATGTTTAAAATATTTGATATATATTCGACGAATTGAACGTGTGGCCTTTGTCTTAACTGGGCGCCGCCGTAAGCCAATCAACTATGGAAGAGTTCTCATCACGCGGATAGACATGGGCGAGGTCTGAAATTTCGCGATACGTCACCGCGGCACCGACATGGCGCAACATGCGCTGCCCGGTCTGCGCCAGCTCCACCGGGAACATCCAGTCCCGCGCGCCATGCACCAGATAGATCGGCAGGCCGTGCACCCGCACCGGGTCCGCCATTTCTGCCAGCAGCGGATGGAATCCGCTCGCGATCGGTGCCAAGTGTGAGAACGGCGATCCCGCTTGTAAACCGCTCAATAACGTAAATGTGCCACCATCGCTCATGCCGCTCAGTAGCAAGCGGCTCGCATCGATGTTCCAACGCCCGCGCACGAACGCGACGATACGAGCAAGATTAGGGCTGTCCATATCCGGCCCGCCAAGCGCCCAGGTCTGCCCCGTGGCCGTTGGGCAGGCGACGATCAGCCCGCGCGTGCGCGCCGTCTTGACCCAGTTCCATAAAAACGGCCGCCCATGTCCGCTACCACCATGCAGCGCCACCACCAGCGGACAGGCGACGTCGTCGCGATAGGTTTCCGGCACGACCAGCGAAAAACCGCCCCGCATGCCGGTATCGTTGCCCGCATGCATGATCCCGGTTTGCCCCGTGGCTGGTACCACCGGCGCTATGGCCGCGCGAGCATCGGGCTCCAGGAAGAAAGCATGCACGGGCGGCAGGACGGCGGTGAGGGGAAACAGCGCCTCCAGCGCCACAGCCTCGCGCCGCAACGCGCGATAGGCGCTGCGTATGTCCCGTGCGGTGGCACTGACGCGCAATCCGTCATAGCCGGCCAGGACCGCCTCGCCCGTCTGCATGATCTGGCCGCGCATAGCGACCAGATCATCCGGGAAACCGGCCTCGCCATCGCTATCGGCCATCGCCTGGCGCAGCGCTGCATCTGGCGTGCCAATGGCGGCAAGCAGCTCGTCGAACCGTTCTGGATCCAGATGCCGGGCAGCAAATTCCAGCGCATGTAGAGCTTGCAAGAGGGTGGTGAGCAGCCGGGTCAATGCCGCCAGCGGCAACGAAACCAGCCGATTCTCTGCCATCTATCCGCCTCTCTTTGGATTGTCACCGGGTGGGTACCATTGCCGCGTGGCTTCGATCAGCGGGGTTCGGTACGCGCCGCGGATCAACCGGTTCGACGGAATTTCTGCAGAGATCGCAGATTGGCCGGCCGGGGCACGTCCGGGAATGTTCCCCCCCAGTTGGTCCAGGACACCTCCCCCACATAGACGTCCCCATGGCTGTCAACCGCGATCCCGTGCGGGGATAGGAATTCGCCGGGATTGATGCCGGCACGTAGCCCGCCGAAGCGGCCGATGCGCTTGCCGGTATGGTCCAGGATGGAAACCCGCGCACCCAGGTTGGGCACGTTCTTGTTCACCGGCATGGCCGGACCGATTTCGCCCACATAGCAAACTGGGCATTTTCCGGGCGTGATAAACAACGCGCTGGGTCGGTGCAGATTGTTCCACTGCGTTTCATAGACCCCATCGCAGTTGAATACCTGAATACGGTGATTTTCACGGTCCGCCACGTAGACCCAGCCATCAGCGTCGCAAGAGATATTGTGCACGATGTTGAATTCTCCCGGGTCTGTTCCCGGCGTACCCCAGCTCTTGAGTAACTTTCCGTCCGGCGAATATTTGTGTACGCAGGCGTTTCCGTAACCATCGCTGACCAGGATATCCCCATTCGGTGTCATCGCCGTGTGCGTGCAGCGATGAAACGGCTCGCCGGACATGAACGGAGCGGGCTTGCCCGAAATGCCGAGCGTGAGCAGGATCTTGCCCTCCAGCGTGCATTGGCGGACGGTGTGATCGCCATCGTCAGTTAGCCAGATAGTGTCGTCCGGCGCCATGAAAACGCCATGCGCGCGCGGAAAGATGCCCTCGCCCCAGGAGCGTAAGAAATTGCCGTCGCGATCGAACACCATCATCGGATGCTCACCGCGATTGAAGACATAGACGTTGTCGTTCCTGTCGGTGCCGACCGATCCGACTTCCTTGAATGACCACCCGGGTGGCAGTTTCGCCCAGTCCTCGACAACCTCGTATGTATATTCACCGCTGCCCACGATGGTTCTCATGGTGTTTTCTTCCCTTCAGTCTATTTATTACTCGGCAGCTTTAGCTGACGATTTTTCGCGGAATCGGGTACGCATATCGTCCCATTCGGCAGCACCGACGCGGGCAAAGGCTTCGCGCACGGTGATACGGTTTGTCGGTATTGGATGGCGCTGTTCCGCCTTTAATTGCGCCAGCGCCGCGTCGCACGAAGTCATCGCTGCCTTGAACAGGAGGCCGGGGACGATGGCGAGCCTGTATCCCATAGCCTGCGCTTCGTTTAGGCCGAGATCGGGAGTTTTGCCGCCCCACACCACGTTCAGCAGGCAGGGGCCTTGCACCAGCCTCGGCACCGCCGCTACTTCGTCCATTGTTTGTGGCGCTTCGACGAAGGCCATGTCGGCGCCGGCGGTGAGCGCGGCATTGGCTCGCGCGATTGCTTCCTCGAAGCCGAGCACGGCGCGGGCATCTGTGCGGGCGATGATGAGAAAATCTGGGTTTTCGCGAGCGGATGCGGCGGCACGGATCTTCGCCAGCCAATCCTCGCGCGGGACGATTTCCTTGTCGTCCAGGTGGCCGCATTTCTTCGGAAAACCCTGGTCCTCCAGATGCAGGCCGGCGACACCGCGGCGTTCATATTCGCGCACAGTGCGTACTACGTTCAGCTCGTTGCCGTAGCCGGTATCGGCATCGGCGATGACCGGAATTTTCACCGCGCGGACGATGCGCTCGGCGTTGTCCGCCATCTCGCTCATCGTCAGCAGGCCGTAATCGGGATATCCAAACGTGGCAGCGGTGCCGGCGCCGGTCATGTAGGCAGCTAGAAATCCCGCCTGGTCAATCAAGCGGGCGGTAATCCCATCATAGGCGCCGGGAGCGACGATCATGTCGGGGCCAGCGAGTAGGCGGCGCAAGGTGGTAGCATGGTTGGGCATGAGGGCCTCCCGGGGTTGACGTCAGGAAACGTTTTTATGTTGCGCAGGTGGATAATCGATAAGTCCTACGCAGCGATGTCGACGATTTTCGGTCTACAGTTGCGTTTTCTAATGGATAGGTGAGTATCGACTGCCTCACTTTCAAAGTCCGTCGCGGCCTCGGCGAGTCCGGGCGGGTTCACGTTATCGAACGTGTTCACGTTGACAGCGCGATAGCGCGTGGCTTCAATCAAGCAAGTGACAGTCGGCATGACACCGCATATCAGGTAATCGGTTATTTTTGTGCCAAATCGATAACGTGACACATCACCGATTTGTTCGTTCGTCAATTTGAAATATCCTCTTGGATACGATGTCCAGACGGCCATGTGCTTTGAACACAGGTCACATCTGTATGCACGCACCGGGATACTGCAGCCGATCTCGGACCAGTCGAAGGTGATGCAGATATTCCCGCGATGGCAGCTTTCGTGGATCTCGCGAAAATGGCTCTCGGTGCTCATATTTGCCTCCGGGCTCATGCACAGCGGTGACCATGGCAGACATCAACCCTAACACGTGCAGCCTGGACCGCATAAGTGGTAAGCGCAACCGTAGATCAGATCGACGGTGCGGTCATGTGGACACCACGTTCGTGACAGGACAGAAACTAACTCTGCACCTGCCGGATTGTGCGACCACTTCCGCCCTACCATCGCCGGGTAGAACCAGCAGGCCCGGTTCGTTCATCGTTCCCTCCACTTGCCGGGTCGCACATGCCCGCTTAAGAGGTCCGGCGATGGGAAGCCGCCGTGGGGCGGGCAAGGGAGGAGAGAGATACCATGAAGCTGATGAGTTTCCGCCGTCCTGACGGTACCGTAAGCTGGGGCATTGGGACCGCCGATGGGGTGATCGATTGCGCGGGCATCGCGCCCAGCCTGAAGCACGGGCTGGGGCAGACCGCGAGGTTGACCGATGCCGCCAGGACGCCGGCCACCTACCAATACGAGGCTATCCAGTACGTCCCGGTTGTACCGGATGCCAATAAGCTGCTCTGCGTCGGATTGAACTACGCGACGCACGTGGCGGAAGGCGGGCGGGAGCCGCCGAAGCAGCCGATGATCTTCGTACGTTTCAACAACTCTGTGGTGGGGCATCAGCAGGCGCTGGTGCGGCCGAAAGCCTCGGATAAATTCGATTTCGAGGGCGAGCTGGTAGTGATCATCGGCAAGACCTGCCGGCATGTGGCGAAGGCGGACTGGCAGAACGTGGTGGCAGGATATACCTGCTTTAATGATGGCTCTATTCGCGATTTCCAGCGCCATACCACGCAATTCGCGCCGGGCAAGAATTTCTATCACTCCGGCGCCTTTGGCCCCTACATGATCACGCCGGACGAGGTGGGTGACGTGACGACCAAGGAATTGATCACCCGGCTGAACGGCGAGGTGATGCAGCACGCGCCGATCAACGACTTGTTGTTCGATATCCCCACGCTGATCAACTACTGCTCCACCTTCACCCAGTTAGAGCCGGGGGATGCGATCGTCACCGGTACGACGGGTGGCGTCGGCTTCGCGCGCACGCCGCCGGTATGGATGAAGCCGGGGGATACGATCGAGATCGAGGTGACCGGTGTTGGCGTGCTGACCAACACGATCGTGGATGAAGTGTGATCTTCGATAGCGTTCCCTGGGCGTCCGAACTGCGCGGTATGGTGGAGGCCTATCCCGCCTCCACCGCCGTGCATGACGGCACAACGGGAATAACTTTCCGTGCCATGGCCGATCGCGCCGGTCAGGTGGCGTTGCAGTTGCTGTCGCGCGGCATGAAGCCGGGCGAGCCGGTGGTCTCCTCACTGCGCAACTCCATTCCCTCGGTGTGGACGTCTGTTGGACTGCGTATCGCCGGCGCAGCGGAGGTCGCGCTGAACGCCTCGCTCACGGATGCCGAACGGAAATACTGCGTCGATCTGGTGGGTGTGAAGCGCGCCATCACCAATGCGGCGCAGGCGGATCAATTCCGCGCCCTTGGCTGCGATACCATCGTACTGGAGGATATGCCCGAGGCCGCCGGCACCCTGGATCTGCCGCCCGTTCCGACGGTAGCCTGGGGCCGCATTGGATTTACGTCGGGTACTACCGGAAAGCCGAAGGCAATCGTCACCACGCATGGCGCGCGCTGGATCGCGAATATCCTGCAACGCGCGCATTTCTACACCATGCCGAATCCTGGCAGCGCCATACTGCTGATGACCCCCTTCGTGCATGGCGCTGGCATTTTGGCGCACGGCTTCAACGATCGTGGCGCCACCGCCATGCTTCTCGATGGCATGGAGATGGACAAGATCGCCATCGCGCTGCGTGGCGGAAAGGTCGATTATATCTTCGCTCCGCCCACCGTGCTAGCGAAGATCGTCGCGGCCTTCGAAGGCGAGCATTTCTCCACTATCCGTACCATCTTTACCGGCACCGCGCCACTAACCGCGCCGCTTTACCACAAGGCGCGGAAAATGTTTGGCCCGGTGATTCGCGTGACCTATGGCAAGTCGGAAATCACCAATCCGATCACCGTGCTCAGCCCGCCCGAATGCGAGCTTTATTATGCCGAACCGGCGGACGGTGATGGGGTTTGCGTCGGCTACCCTGGCAGCGGCGTGGAGATCGAAATCCGTAACGATACTAACCAGGCTCTGACTCGCGGTGAGATCGGCGAAGTGCATCTGCGCGGGCGGCACATGTCGCATGGCCATATCGATGCCAATGGCTTCCAGCCCTTGCCGCCGGACGGCTTCCACGCCACCGGCGATCTCGGGCGCATCGATCCAAAGGGCAGCCTGCACCTGGTCGGCCGCGTCGCCGATGTCATTAAGTCCGGGGGCTACAAGATCCATCCCGACGAAATCGAGCGCGTTCTCGCCCCGACCGCGCCGACGATCAGCATTGTCACCCTGCCCAGCGAATACTGGGGCGAGGTCATCGTCGCCGTCGCCGAAGGCGCCGATGAAAGCTGGGAAGCCCGCGCCAAGACCGCTCTGGCGGAGATCGCCCGCTACAAACACCCGCGTGCCTTCCTGTCGATGGCGGAACTGCCGCGCAACCATCAGGGCAAGATCATGCGCCGACTGATCCGTGACGCGTTACTGGCAGAATACACCCTGAAGGATGGCCCTTATCCAACCCTAGAGTCTAAGCCCGTATGAGCCCACTCCACGTCGCCCTGCATCCGGCTCCACCCGACGATGTCACCCTGCGCGTCACCACCGGCCCCATTCTTGGCAGCGTCACTGCCATCCTAAACAACACAACGCCGGAAACGCGCAATCTGGCACGAGGTGGCCTACTGGCTTGACTTCCGACCCAACGACACCACAGTCTGGGATGGTGGCGAGACCACAGGTACGGACAAAGAAAATAACGGTTTGATGGCTCATGTATAGTTACATCGTTCGGCGCTTGCTCTTCGGTGCTATCACGATTTTCGGAGTCTCGATCCTGGTCTTCGTGGTTATGCGCGTGCTGCCCGGCGACCCGCTGGTGGCGATCTTTGGCGCCGATGGCTTCACCAAACTGAGCGAAGCGGAACGCGCCGGCTACATGAAGGAGCTCGGGCTGAGCGATCCTCTAGTCGTACAATATTTAGGCTGGATGAAGGATGTGTTTGCGGGCAATTTCGGCCGTTCCTTCTTCCGTTCCGAAAGCGTCGCCGACATGCTGCTGCGCCGCGGGCCGCTGACGGCGGAAATCGCGCTGCTGTCCGTCGTGTTTTCCTGGCTCATCGGCATTCCCGTCGCCATCGTCAGCGCGCTGCGCCCAAACAGTATTGCGGATAATGTCTCGCGTTTCATCAGCATCCTGTTCCTGGCGATTCCTGGCTTCTGGCTGGGCATGCTGATCATGCTCGCCTCGTTGTTTTGGTTCGGCTATCGCGCGCCGCTCACTGGGGCATCGTTGTTCGTGGACCCATGGTCCAATCTGCAGCTCATCATCGGCCCCTCCATAGTTCTGGGCCTGAGTCAGGCGGCCTACATTGCGCGCATGGCGCGATCGAGCCTGATGGAGGTCGTGCGAGAGGATTATGTTCGCACGGCGCGCGCTAAGGGGCTGAGCGGGCGGAGGGTGATCCGCCTGCATGCCCTCCCCAACGCGCTGCTGCCGGTGATCACCCTCTCTGGTATTCTGCTCGGCTTCGTGCTGGCGGGCTCGATCCCGGTGGAGCGCGCCTTTGGCACGCCGGGCCTTGGCTACGCGATGTTCACCGCGGTGAATGAACGCGACATCTTTGTCATGCAAAACCTCGTCTTCCTCTACGCAGTGGTGTTCGTCGGGCTGAACATCGGGGTGGATTTGATCATCGCCTGGCTCGACCCGAGGATTCGTTACCGATGAGCAACACAGCCTCCGATCTGACCGCTGAACCACCGGTCGCCTTACAAGCACCGGCCTCCATACCCCGGCGCGTGTTCGGTGCGTTGCGTTATTTCGCCCGCCGCTCCCCCATGTCGTTCTTCTGGGGTTGCATCGCCGCCATCATCCTGGTGATGGCGATCAGCGCCCCAGTGATCGCACCGTACGAGCCGCTGCGCTCAAATTTCCGTGTTATGACCAAGCCGCCCAGCGAGGCACATCTGTTCGGTACGGACCAGATCGGACGCGATACGCTCAGCCGGGTGATCCATGGTAGCCGCGCCTCCCTGGCAGTGGCGTTCTCTGCCGTGCTGTTCGGTACTACCCTGGGCGCCATCTGGGGTTTGGCTTGTGGCTACCTGGGCGGACGGTTTGATATCTACAGCCAGCGTATGATCGAGTTCCTGCAATCCTTCCCGGATTTGATTCTCGCAATGGCCATCGCGATGGCGCTGGGGGCGGGCACCGGTACCGTCATCATCGCCATCGCCATCACACGAATACCCTTCGGCGGCCGGGTAATTCGCTCTGTCGTGCTTTCCGTGAAGGAAATGCAGTTTGTTGAGTCCGCGCGCAGCCTCGGCGCGTCCAGACTGCGCATCATGGCGCGGCACATTCTGCCGCAATGCATCGCACCCTATCTGATCCTGGCAACCACACATCTGGGGGTGGCGATCATCATCGAGGCCTCGCTCGGCTTTCTGGGCGTCGGTATACCACCGCCGACGCCGACCTGGGGTAACATGCTGTCGGACGCGCTGAACGCCGGGCTGGTTCCGCCCTGGTGGCTGGTTTTCTTCCCCGGCGTGGCGATTACCATCACGGTGCTTGCGTTCAACCTGCTGGGCGACGGAATCCGCGACGTTCTAGACCCTAGGCTGCGTGGCGCGGTATAGCCCTCATCGCAATACGGATGGGTGGCCGAGCGGTTGAAGGCAGCGGTCTTGAAAACCGCCAGGGGTTCACGCCCCTCGTGGGTTCGAATCCCACCCCATCCGCCAATAATATCTATAAGTCATTGAATAGTATAATAAATATAAAATATAAATAATTTACATATCCAAAAGCATATCCATAAACATTTGATTGATTCGACTGCCTGATCGTCCCGAACGCCACGAACAACTTGGGATTGTTCACCCCCGAGGGTTCAAGACTCGCTACGCATCCCCGCGTCATCTAGCACCCGATTAAATTCGGCGCAGCCTCACCCCCCAAGCCAAACCCTGCCAATCCGACCCCCACCCACGGGGCACCCCAGTGCCCTCCCCAGGGGGCCTAAAAACCCCGATCCACGAACCCCCACCCTACCCGTACCCCCCTTGTGGGGAAGCAACACCCGGGTAGCCTGACATACAATTCCGCTCAAATAATCTTTCAGATAGAGATGCGGCCGCTTTAACGGCGAGATTTTAATGGGGATATCCCCCATTGGCCTACAACCTTGCCAATTTCCTGCGCACACTGGCGCTGCCGGCGGAGGTGGCGCAGTGGTCGCTCAGCACCCTGCGTGACCGGCTGGTGAAGATCGGCGCAAGATCGTCCGGCACGGACGTTCGATCATGTTCCAGATGGCCGAGGTGATGGTGCCTCGTGCTCTGTTCCAGAAAATCCTTGCCGCCATCGCGGCGCTGCGGCCGTTGCCGCCCGCCCGATGTTAGAGGATCAGCGCCAGACTGGGCCCATCTGGCTGGCGGCTGGAGACGTGCGTCCCGACGCAGGCCTGCGTGC
>CAMBMS010000010.1 GCA_945868845.1 Asaia bogorensis
CGGAAGCTCCCGCGATTCAATCAGATGTGATCACGCTCTAGCCGAGTTTAGGGCAAAGCCCCCAATCCTCCTGCCCGCAGGTCGCGCCCAGCGAGACTTAGTATAAGACGGCACTGGCCCGCTCCCCTACCCGACTTGATCTGTCCGGCATGATCCGGCTCGATGGGCGCCGCACCATGCGTGCGCAGCAAGGAAGGAGATCACCCTGATGATTACCCCAGCCTATATCTGCATGATGACCGCATACGGCATGGAGATGAATCGCCGCATCTACGCCGCCGCTGCGCTGATGACCGACGAACAGCGTAAGCAGGATCGGGGACTGTTCTGGAAATCCCTGCACGGCACGCTCAATCATCTGATCTGGGGCGATACGCAATGGATGTCGCGTTTCGCTGATTGGGAGAAACCGGCCGTCGGCGGCAAGCAGAGCGCTGCCCTGTTCGATGATTTCTCGGCGCTACGCTCTGCGCGGGAGGCGATGGACCGGCGCCTCACCGACTGGGCGGCGCAGGTGTCAGATGCCTGGCTGGGGCGGGACCAAAACTGGTATTCAGGCGCCGCCGGCCGCGACATGGTGGCGCCGCGGCAGATGCTGATGGTGCATTTCTTCAATCACCAGACCCATCACCGCGGGCAGGCACACGCCGCGCTGACGGCGTGTGGCCATGACCCAGGCGACACCGATCTATTCCTAATCGTGGGCGCGAGTTAGATCCGTTTACTGCGCCTGTTGGATCGCCGAGAGCATCCAGTTGGCGCCGGGGGTGCGGACGAAGGTCCAGAGCTCTGTCGCTTCCATCGGCTGCGCCGGATCGCCCTCCACCACGCGCCCGGTCATGTCGCGCGTGACGTCGACCAAGCTGAAACGCATGGCCACGGTGGCGTATTCGCGCCCCGGTTCCGACCAGGATTCCGACAGATCGCCTTGCAGGAGTTTCACGTCGGAGACCGAGTTGCGCACGCCCCGGCTGGCTTGCTGGGCGAATTCGCTCTCGAAATAGGTGAGCATTTCCAAGGTAGCGAGGCGTTGCATTTCAGGCAGGCTTTGCGTGCTGTAGGCGGCCTGGATGGCTTTCAGCGATTGGTCGAACGACGAGAAATCGGCCGGGGTGATCTGCACCGGCGGGCCAGCGGGCGCGCTGCCGCCGCCGCGGTTTAGCGGCGCCGGCACTGGCGCGCCCATCGCCTGGGCATCGCCAGTGAACATCGCCGGGCCGCTGGGGGTGGCCAGACGCGGGCGGCGGAACAGGCGCATGGCCAGATAGATCAGACCGCCAATCAGGGCGACTTGCAGCAGCACGCCGAGGAGGCCGGCGAAACCGGCGCCGAACATGGATCCGCCCAGCATTAGGCCGAACAGACCGCCCATCAGCAGGCCGCCGGCGAGGCCGCTCATGAACCCACCTCGGCTCGGGGCCGCCGCGGTCGTGGCAGCGGCGGGCGCGGGGGTGGCGGAGCGCTGCATCTGCTGCGCGCCGCCGGGCGCGGTTTTGGTGGTGGGCGGCGCGGAGTAGGTATGGCTGCCACGGCTGCCCGACGAGTCGCCCTTGCCCGCGCGCGCATCCGCGACGGCAGGCACCAGGGCCAGCGCCGTAACGGCCGCCACAGCTAGGAACAATCCAGACCGGCGCATTGAAGATCCTCCAATAGGTTTGTCGTTAGTGGATTATATAGTCGAACCGTGGCGTGATTTATAGAGGGATCGTGCGGGGCACCCGAAAGCGGCGCAAACTCACCAAGTTTTCGTATGGTTTTAGGCTAGCCGAGTTGCGACAAGCCGGTCAAATTAGGCGCCCGCCAGGGTCATGCCTTCGATCCGCACGGTAGGCGCGTCGGTGCCCCGGCGAAACGTCAGGTCATTGGCGGGGGTCATGTGAAGGAACATCTCCAACAAATTCCCTGCGACGGTGATTTCCGCTACCGGCTCCGCCAGCCGGCCGTCGCGGATCATGAAACCCGCGGCGCCGCGGCTATAATCTCCGGTTAAGCCGTTCACCGCCGAGCCGATCAGTTCGGTGATGTAGAGGCCTTCCCTGATATCGGCCATCAGCGCGGCCGGGCTGATCGCGCCGGCGGCGAGATAGAGATTGGTCGATCCGGGCGAGGGGGGGCCGGAGGTGCCGCGCCCGGCATGGCCGGTGGAACGCAGGCCAAGCTGTCGGGCGGAGCGCAGATCGAGCAGCCAGGTCGTCAGCACCCCATTCTCGATTAGGGTCATTGCACGGGTTGGCACGCCCTCGCCATCGAATACGCGCGAACGCAGGCCACGATGCCGACGGGGATCGTCGCGTACCATAATGCTAGGGGCGAAGATGCGTGTGTGGAGCTTGTCCTTCAGGAAGCTGGTGCCGCGTGCGATGGCGGCCCCGTTGATGGCGCCGACCAGATGGCCGAGCAGCCCGCCGGAAATACGCGGATCGTAAAGCACGGGCATTTTTGCGGTTTTCGGCCGCGCCGGGTTCAGCCGGCGCAGGGCGCGCTCTCCGGCTTGGCGGCCGATCGCGGCCGGATCGTCCAGATCGGCTAGATGCACGGCGGAATGGTAGTCGTAGTCGCGCTGCATGCTGGTGCCCGCGCCGGCCAGGGCGACGGCGGAGATCGAATGGCTGGTTCGAATTGCCCGCCCCGCAAAACCGGCGGAGGTGACGAGGGTGACCTCGCTGCGGCCATAGCCGGCCTCGGCACCTTCGGAATTGGTGATGCCTGGCATGGCGCGCATCGAATCCTCAGCCGTTGCGGCACGGTCAACGAGTGTGGCGGCGCCGGGCTCGGTGGGGTCTTGCAGATCAAGCGGGCTCGCATCGTCGGGGGCTTGTGGATCGGCGAGGCTGGAGAAAGGATCTTCCGGTACCACGCGGGCCATCGCGACGGCGCGTGCGGCGAGTTCCGCGAAGCCGGCTTGATCGACGGTGGTGGCGGAGACCGTGGCAATCCGCTGGCCTACAAACACGCGTAGGCCGAGATCGCGGGCCTCGGATCGTTCCACATGCTCCGTCTTGCCCAGCCGACGCTGCACGGAAAGCGTGGCGCCGCCTACCAACATTGCGTCCGCCGCGTCCGCCCCGGCCTTGCGGGCATGGATGATGAGGTCTTGCAGTAAGTTCAGGCCGTCCATTTTCTCCCTCACGCCGCCAATGTGTCGGCGATGGCGCCAACACTGGGTACGCGTTCGGCCGGACCGAGGGCTGCCAATGTTGGGGTAGCGCGGAAAATTCGCCGCGCCGCGCGGGAAATATCTTCCAACGTCACGGCAGTAATTTTCGCCACGGTTTCGGCAGCGGGGATGACGCGGCCGAAAAGCTGCACCTGCCGTGCCAATTGCTCACAGCGCGAGCCGGTGCTCTCCAGCGACATGAGGATCGATGCCTTTACTTGCGCGCGGGCGCGGGCAAGCTCTTCCTCGCCCACGACGCCCTGTACCTTGCGGATTTCTTCCAAAGTGACGGGAATCAATTCTTCCACTTCGCTTTCGCCAGTGCCAGCATAGATGCCAAAGATTCCAGTATCGGTATAGGGCTGGGCGAAGGAATAAACCGAGTAGACAAGGCCGCGGCGTTCTCGCACTTCCTGGAACAGGCGCGAGGACATGCCGCCACCGAACAGGGTGGACAGCAACAGGGTCGGATAATAATCCGGATCGGTGAAGCCGATGCCGGGAAAGCCCAGCACGATATGCACCTGGTCGAGATCGCGCGCCTCGCGGAATTCGCCGCCTTGATAAAGACTGGGCACGGGGGAAGGCGGCGCGGCGTTGGGTAGATCGCCAAAATGCTTGTGCGCCAGGGCGACGACGTCGTCGTGACGCAGATTGCCGGCAGCCGCCAAAACGGTATTGGTGGGGGCGTAACGGCTGCGCATATAGTTCATCAGGATGCTGCGCGGCATTTCGCGGATGTTTTCTTCCGTGCCGAGCACTGGGCGGCCCATCGGCTGATTTGGAAAGGCGACTTCCTGGAAGCGGTCGAAAATAATATCGTCGGGGGTGTCATTGGCCTGGCCGATTTCTTGCAGGATCACGCCGCGTTCGCGTTCCATCTCCTCGGGCTCGAAAGTAGAATGGGTTAGAATGTCGCCGATAATGTCGGCGCCGAGGGCGAGGTCATCCTTTAACAACTTAACATAATAAGCTGTCTGTTCGCGCGCAGTATAGGCGTTGATATGTCCGCCCACGGCCTCCACTTCCTCGGCGATCTGCGTAGAGTTGCGCCGTTCGGTACCCTTGAAGGCCATGTGTTCGAGAAAATGCGAGGCGCCGTTTTCGACCTCGGTCTCATGGCGCGTGCCGGTGGCGACATAGGCGCCGATGGAGACGGTCTCGACGCGGTCCATGCGCTCGGTAACCACGTGTAGGCCCGACGGTAGGGTAGTGAGTTGGATGGCGGTGTTGTCGCTCATGCGGTGTTCCTTCGCGCAAAAGTGCGGGTGTGGGATTGCACCGCGGCCAGATTGTTGGGCAAGACGGTGTAGTGTTCGTCGCGTTGATATAAGTCTGCCAGACGCGGTGGCAATGCGGGGGCGATGCCGATGGCCTGGCGCATGGCGTCAGGAAATTTTGCCGCATGCGCGGTGGCCATCGCGATGATGGGAATTTCCGGTGCCCCGCCATGGGCGCGCGCGGCGGCGATTCCGATGATACTGTGTGGGTCAGCCAGATAGCCGGTGCGGCCATGCAGGGCGCGGATTTCGGTCAATGTGCTGTCGTCGTCGAGGCGAAAGCCATGGAACAAGGCGCGAGCATTTTGCCACGTCGCGTCGGGAACAGGCATTTTTCCGGTGGCACGAAAGGTCTGCATCGCGGTGGCGGTGGCAGCGGGGTTGCGGTGCAAAAATTCGAATAACAACCGCTCGAAATTCGAACTGACTTGGATATCCATGCTGGGAGAAAGGCTGGGTTCCACCGGACGCATCGACATATCGTTGGCGTCGAGGAAACGCGCCAGAATATCGTTGCGGTTGGCGCCGACGATTAGGCCCGCGACGGGCAGCCCGATCCGCCGTGCTGCCCAGGCGGCCAGCACATTACCAAAATTGCCGGTTGGTACACTGAATGTCATTTCCCGGTCCGGCGCGCCCAACGCCAGCGCGGCGGCGACATAATAGGGAATCTGCGCCGTGATGCGCGCCCAGTTGATGGAATTCACCGCCGAGAGATGCATCTCCTGGCGAAACGGCGCGTCGGCGAACATCGTCTTCACCAGATCCTGGCAGTCGTCGAAATTTCCCGCGATGGCGATATTGGCGACGTTGGGTGCGTTGACCGTGGTCATCTGCCGACGTTGCACTTCGGATGTGCGGTTGTGCGGATGCAGGATGACGATGTTAATGCGGTCGCGGTTGGCGCAGGCCTCGATGGCGGCCGGCCCGGTATCGCCCGATGTCGCGCCGACGATGGTGACCTGTTCGCCGCGCGCGGCCAGCACATGGTCGAACAGTCGACCCAGAAGTTGCATCGCCATATCTTTGAAGGCGAGGGTGGGGCCGTGGAAAAGCTCCTGCACCCAGAGATTGGTATCCAGCTGCACCAGCGGCGCGACGGCGGGATGGCCAAAACCGGCGTAGGATTCTTGGCAGAGGCTGCGTAGGGTCTCGAACGGGATGACGGCTCCGATGAAGGGGTGCATCACCCGCGCGGCCACCTCGGCGTAGGGCAGGCCGCGCATCGCGCGAAAATCGGCGGGCGAAAAATGAGGCCAGGATTCGGGCATAAACAACCCGCCATCCTCGGCGAGGCCAGCGAGGAGTACAGCGGCGAAGTCAGGCGCGCTGGCCTGACCGCGGGTGGAGATGTAGCGCATGGGCGGAACCTAGGGCGATTTGTCCCGCCCTGCCAGAGCGCCTCAGATCACTTGCCAGAAGATGAGAATCATTCCGATTGCGGCGATGAGCCAGGATAAGGTGCGCAGGACCGGAATGCCGATGACGTAGAGGATTGCATAGGCAAGCCGCGCCCAGAGGAAGAGTTGCGCGCCGAGCACGGTGGTGGCGTTGCTGCGCCCCGCCGTGGTGGCGATCAGGACCAAGGCCGCGAACAGCACAAAACTTTCCAGCATGTTGCGGTAGGCGCGCTGGGCGCGGTCAGCGGCGCCGGTGAGCGCAGGCATGTCCTCCCGGTTGCCCATTAGGGTGGGCAGTCCAGCCTGCGGGATGGCGAGCAGCACGGCGATGAGGGTCTGCGTAAAAGCGAGGGCCGCCGCGCAGGCGAGCAGGATGAGTTCGGTTTTCATTATGTTTCTCCGGTTTGATTATGAGTTAGGCACACCCTTGGTCGTCGAATACTCAAAATGCAGGGCTTCGCCCGGATGGACGATCGGGTGGATGGCGTGCGCGGCGACGGCGGCTTCGGAAAATCCTTGTAGGATAAGTTTCAGTTTGCCCGGATAGGTGACGACATCGCCGATGGCGAAGATCCCCGGGATGCTGGTCTGGCAGGTGGCGGGGTCGATAGTTAGGTGATTGCGTTCGAGCGCAAGACCCCAGGCAGCGATCGGGCCGAGATCCATCGACAGGCCGAAGAAGGGGAGAAGAATATCGGCGGGGAGCATGCGCGTCTCGCCTTGCAATGTGACGACCTCCACTCCGCTCAGTACGCCGCCCGCGCCGTGCAGGCCGTGCAGCTGGTAGGGAATGACCATTTCGATCTCGCCGCGCGCGGCGGCTGCGCCCAGTAATGCGGTGGTTTCCGGGGCTGCGCGGAATTTTGGCCGGCGGTGGATGACGGAAACGCGGGCAATATCCTTCAGCGCGAGTGCCCAATCGACGGCGGAATCGCCGCCACCGGCGATCACGACGCGCTTACCGCGGAAATCTTCACGCCGGCGGACATAATACTGGACGGCGTGGGTTGCCTCGTAGGCGGCGAGACCTGCGACGGGCGGGCGGTTGGGTCCGAACGCGCCGCCGCCGGCGGCGATTAGTACGGCTTTTGTACGCACCGTCGCGCCGGTATCGGTGGTGAGCGAAAAACTCCCCGTCGTGCCGGTTAGGCTTTCCACGCGCTGGCCCAACAGGCGGGGGGCAGCGAACGGAGCAATTTGCTGTTCGAGCCGCGCGATTAGGGCGCCAGCCTCGATCGCAGGATGTGCGGGAATGTCGTAGATCGGCTTTTCCGGATAGAGCGCGCTGCATTGCCCGCCGGTCTCGCCCAGGGCGTCGATCAGCATACTGCGCATCTTCAGCATGCCGCATTCGAACACGGCGAACAGCCCCACAGGGCCGGCGCCAATAATGGCGATATCGGTGTCTGTCACTGTCATCGATCCAACCTAGACCAGATTCGTCCGCATCGGGCAGGATGGGAGGGTGGAATTTTTGCTGGTGGCATTATCCGACCTCACCGCGACTGAAGCCTTGGCCGGCCGCGTGGCCGCGCGGGCGGGCGCCGGCGATGCAATCCTGTTGGAAGGACCTTTGGGCGCGGGAAAAACGGCGTTTGCGCGGGCGTTTCTGCGGGTGATGGACGAAAATCCGGCGCTGGAGGTGCCGAGCCCAAGCTTTACCCTGGTTCAGGAATACGCCACGGCGCGTAAGAAAATAACGCATTTTGACCTGTGGCGGCTCGATGGCCCCGCCGCGCTGGCGGAACTGGGCTGGGAGGAGGCGCGCGATGGTATTGTGCTTGTGGAATGGGCGGACCGACTGGGGGTTTTGCGCCCGACCGATGCGCTGGTAATACAATTATCGCTCGGCGAGGGGGATGCGCGGGTGGCACGGCTCAGCGGCTGGGCGGGCCGACTGGCGGGGTTGGCGTGAGCCGGGAAGCGGCAATGGCGGGGTTCCTGACACAACACGGGTTTGGCGCGGCGCGGTGTCTCTCGCTGGCGCAGGATGCCAGCTATCGGCGCTATTGGCGGCTGCTGGACGGGCCGTGGCGGGCGGTGCTGATGGATGCGCCACCGCCCGAGGACGTCTCTTCCTTTCTCCGTATCGCACGGCATCTGGCCGGGTTGGGGCTGTCGGTGCCCACCATTTGGGCGGTGGATGTGGGGGCGGGGTTTTTGCTTGAGGAAGATCTCGGTGATGCGCTCTACGCTCAAGTGCTGACGGCACGAAATGCGGAGGAATTATTCGATGCGGCGGTGGATGCGCTGGCGGTGATGCATCGCGCGCCGCCACCCGATGGCCTGCCGGCCTGGGATGGCGAGGCCATGGCGACGACCGCGGTGGCAACGATGCTGGATTGGTGGTGGCCGGCGATGTTTTCCGCAGCCGCGCCAGCTTCCGCGCGACGCGGATTAGAGGCAGCGCTAGCCGCCATGCTCGCGCCCTTGTCCACAGGTCCGACGGGCTTCACGCATCGGGACTTCTTTGCCGGCAACCTGCTTTGGCTGCCGGAACGTGACGGGTTGCGGCGCGTCGGCATCCTGGATTTCCAGAGCGCGTCGCTAGGCCATCTCGCCTATGACCTGGCCTCCCTGATCGAGGATGTGCGGCGCGATTTCTCGCCGCGGCTGGCCGAGCGTGCTATTGCCCGCTATCTTGCGGCTCGGCCCGAGTTAGAGCCGGAAGAATTTCGTGCTGCCATAAAAATATGCGCGGCGCAGCGGCATTTGCGGGTGGCGGGTCAATGGGTTCGTCTCGCGCGGCGCGATGGCAAGACACATTACCTGGCGCATGGCCCGCGCACCTGGGCCCTGTTGCAGGCGGCGCTGCGCGAGCCCGAAACTGCGCCGCTGGCCCGCTGGATGGATTGCTGGATCGCGCCCGGGCAGCGTGCCAACCCGCCGGAGGTGATGCCATGAGTCTTCTTCCCTGCGTGGGCATGGTGCTGGCCGCTGGTCTGGCGACACGGATGCGCCCGCTGACGGATGCCACTGCCAAGCCGTTGCTGGAGCTGGCCGGGCGCAGACTGCTGGACCATGCGCTGGACCGACTGGCGGAGGTGGGGGTGGAGCGCGCGGTGGTGAACGCGCATTGGCACGCGGACCAGATGGCGGCGCATCTGGCTGCCCGTACGGTGCCGCCGCGCACCATCTTGCGGCGGGAAGAAAACCTTCTTGAAACCGGCGGCGGGGTGCGCGCGGCGCTGGACGTGTTGGGGCCGGACCCGTTCTACGTCATCAACGGCGATGCGTTCTGGACTAATGGGCCGCATCCGGCACTGGCGCGACTGACTGAGATGTTCGATCCGGCGCTCATGGATGGCGTGCTGCTGCTGCATCGCGGCTTTCAGGTGCAGGGCGATGTGGGGCTGGGGGATTTCGCGCTCGATAAGCTCGGCCTGCCACGCCGGCGCGGTGAACGCGAGGTGGTGCCGTATATTTACGCCGGCGCGCAGCTGATTTCCCCGGCCCTTCTGGTGGGCACGCCAGCGGGCAAATTTAGCATGAACCTGGCCTGGGACCGCGCTTTGGCGGCCGGACGGCTGCGTGCGATCGTGCATGATGGGCTGTGGTTCCATCTCTCCACCCCGCAGGATCTGGCGGAGGCGGAGGCACTGTTGCGGGGAAGATGAGACCCCACGCGCTCCCCGCACGATGAACCTTTTCTCCATCCCGCCCGAGATTGGATTTCTGGATGCCATTGCCGTGGGCTGGCTACGTATGGCGGGCAATAACGATCCCCTGCGCACGGCACGCGGCTTGCTGCTGTTGCCCACGCGACGTTCGGCGCGAGCCCTGGCGGATGCGTTCCTGCGGGCGGGCGGGGGAAAACCGATGCTCCTGCCGCGGATTGTTGCGCTCGGCGCGCTTGACGAAGCGCCACTCGCGCTGGTTGGCGCCCTGGGCATCCCGCCCGCGGTGGAGCCGGCGCGCCGGTTGGCCGAACTTTGCCGGCTCATCCTGGCGATGGGCGGGAAAGGCGGGGCGCCGCACACGGCGGATGCGGCGTGGCGGCTGGCGGTCGAATTGGCGCGGCTGATGGACGAGGCGGAGCGCGCTGATCTCGATCTAGCGGGGCAACTGCCCGGCGCGGTGGACGCGGATTTTGCCGCGCACTGGCAGCAGACCCTGGAATTTCTGTCTATTGTGACGCGCGCTTGGCCGGACTGGCTGGCAGAGGAAGGATTGATGAACCCGGCGGCGCGGCAGGTGGCGTTGCTAGATGCGCAGGCAAAAGCCTGGGCGGAACAGGCGCCGGAGATGCCCGTCTGGGCCGTGGGCGCGACGGGCGGCATTCCAGCGGTGGCGCGACTGCTGCGGGTTATTGTCCGTTTGCCCGAAGGCCGCGTGATTCTGCCCGGGCTGGACCAGGATCTTTCCGACGATGCGTGGGATGCCGTCGAGGCATCGCATCCGCAGGCCGGGTTTCGGCGGTTGCTGATCGGAATGGGGGCGTTGCGTGGGGATGTCGTGGCATGGCCGGGGACGGAGGGTGGCACGTGGGGACGCGCAAGGCTGCTGTCACAGGCGTTGCTACCAGCCGCTGTCTTGACGGAATGGCGCGACGCGCCCGCGCCCGATCTTGCCAACCTCTCTCGCCTTAGTCCGGCGGATCAGCAAGAGGAGGCGGTGGCCATCGCCCTAATCCTGCGCGATGCGCTGGAGAAGCAAGGCGCGCGCGCGGCCTTGGTCACTCCGGACCGGGAACTAGCGGGGCGGGTGGCGGCGGAGCTGGGCCGGTTCGGTATTATTGCCGATGATTCGGCGGGCGAACCGCTCGCTGAAACGCCGCCCGCTGTGTTCTTGCGTCTGCTGGCCCGCGCCGTGGCGGAGCAATTGGCGCCGGTGGCGTTGCTGGCATTGCTGAAACACCCGCTGGCTGCCGCCGGGCTTGCGCCTGCCGCCTGCCGAGCGGCGGCGCGTGAGCTGGAGCTTTTGGTGCTGCGCGGACCGCGCCCGCCAGTAGGGCTGACCGGGCTACGCCGGCAATTAGCGGCGAACCCACCCGGCGCCGCGCATGATCTTCTGGAACGGCTGGAAAACTGTCTGGCTCTTCTGTCCCGACTATTCGATCAAGCGCGCGGCGCTGTCATACCCGTCGCGCCTGCCTCCTTGCTGGCTGCACTGGTGGAAGCTGGGGAAGCCTTGGCGCGCACCGACGAAACCACCGGCCCGGCGGTGCTTTGGTCCGGGGAGGAAGGCGAGGCGCTAGCTGAATTGCTTGGCGGCGTGCAGGGACCGGTGGCGGTGCTGCCAGAGCAGGGGCCTTGGGTGCTGCCGGGGTTGTTGGATGCGCTGTTGGATGGCGCGGTGGTGCGCGGCCGGCGCGCTTTGCGCGGGCGCGGCAACGAAGCTCGAATCGCGGATGTTGTCTTCCAGCATCCGAGAATTTTTATCTGGGGCCTGCTGGAAGCCCGACTGCAAACAGTGGATGTCCTGGTTCTGGGCGGTTTGCTGGAAGGCGTCTGGCCGCCGGCGACCGATCCGGGGCCGTGGTTGTCGCGTCCGATGCGCGCGCGTGTGGGTTTGCCGTCGCCGGAGGAAGCGGTTGGTCAGGCAGCGCATGATTTTGTCGGCGCTGCCTGCGCTGCGCCGATAGTGGTGCTGTCGGCCCCACGCCGGCGCGATAATGCCCCTGCGGTACCGGCGCGCTGGCTGGCACGGCTGGATGCTTATCTGGCCACGCGTGATATTCCGCTTCCCGCGCATCCGGCGGTAGGATGGGCGCGGATTCTGGACCGGCCCGATGGCCCCGCGCGTCCGATCACGCCGCCACGACCTTGCCCGGCTCTGGCCCTGCGGCCACGCGGATTGAGGGTGACACAAATAGAAACCTGGCTGCGCGATCCGTTCGCGATCTATGCGCGGGAAATTTTGCGCCTGCGCGCGCTCGATCCGCTCGATCAGGTCACCGATGTGATGGAATATGGCTCTCTAGTGCATGCCGGCCTGCGTCGCTATTTGGACCTGAACGGGACGGCGAGGCCGCCGGACATGGCGGATCGGCTGCGCGAGGCGATGCACCAGACCCTGACCAAGGCCGGGCTGCGTGAGGCGCTGCTTGCCTGGTGGACGCCGCGGCTGAGCCGTGTCGCCGCGTGGATCGCGGAGACCGAACGCGCGCGGCCGCAGCTGCGGCACATCCAGGCCGAGGTGAGCGGTGTGTGGGACATTCCGGGGACGAATTTCCGGCTGCGTGGCCGTGCCGACCGGATCGAACATCGGGCCGATGGCATGCTCGCCATCCTAGACTACAAGACCGGCACACCACCAAGCCAGACGGCGGTGGATACTGGGCTGGCGCCGCAATTACCGCTGGAGGCGGCGATGGCGCAGGCCGGTGCGTTCGGGCAGGCATTTTCGGCGACCGTGACGGAACTGACCTATTGGCATTTAGCCGGAGGGCAAGTCCCGGGGACGGCGCGGCTATTGTGCAGGGGCGACGCGGCGCGGACAGCGGAACTGGTGCGCGACACGGCGGACGGACTGCGCCGGCTGATCGCCGCCTATGACGATCCAGCGCAACCCTATCTGGCACAGCCTTGGCCCGGCGCTGCGCCGCGCTTTTCCGACTATGTGCAATTGGCGCGGGTGGGGGAGTGGTCTGGCGGCGGGGATTCTGAGGAAGGGGACGCGGAATGACGATTGCTTCGCCCCAGGAGCGGCCCCAGGAGCGACCCCAGGAACGCGCCGTCGCAGCACAGATTGCGGCCTCCGATCCCGCTGTCTCAGCGTTCGTCGCGGCGTCGGCGGGATCGGGCAAGACGAAGTTGCTGACGGACCGGCTGCTGCGGCTGATGCTAGACGGGGCGGCGCCGGAACGGATTCAGTGTCTGACATTCACCAAGGCGGCGGCGGCGGAGATGGCACTGCGCTTGCAGACGGTCCTGGCGGAATGGGTACGGCTGGATGCCGCATCGTTGGACCAGGCGCTGAAAGCGCGCGGCGTCACGCCGACGGACGCGGTGCGGGCACAAGCCAGAAATTTATTCGCTCGTGTGCTCGATCTGCCGGGCGGGATGCGGATCGGCACCATTCATGCGTTCTGCCAGTCGGTCTTGCGGCGCTTTCCCCTGGAGGCAGCGATCTCCCCACATTTCCGACTGGTGGAGGATGCGGACACGGCGGCCGCGCTGGCGGCCGCGACTGAGGCCACCTTGGCGCTTGCACGCGATAGCGCGTGGCGGATGCCGGTGGAACGGCTAGCGGGCATTCTTTCGGCGGCGCGCTTGGCCGATATTGTCACAGCCCTACAGAAGCAGCGGCCGAAGCTCGAAGCCAGCCTGCGTTTGTCACCGGACGCGTTCGCGCTTGCTATCCGCCGCGCCTTGGGCGTGACGGCGCGAACGGACGAAGAGTTGATCGCCCAGCGGGTGTTTTGGCGAGAGGAAGCTGTGCTGCATGCGGCGGCAGTGGCGTTGGCCAATCAGGGATCGCCCACGATTCAAAATCGCGCGAGAGAGATGCTGACCTGGCTGGAACGGGAAACGACAGCGCGCGCGGCGCATTGGAATGATTGGCGTACGTTATTCCTGCGCGATGGCACGACGGCGCGCGGCATGGCTGCGTTGATTAACAAGAAACTGTCCGACGCGCGCCCGGATTTTGGGGCGTTGCTGGAGCGCGAACAAACGCGCTTGCTGGAGGTGGAAGCCGCGCGGCGTGATCTGTACGCAGTCGAGGCGTCAGAAGCATTGACAGAGCTCGCGCGCCCGTTACTTGCCGCCTATTCGGATGGCAAAACGCGTGACGCAGTGATGGATTACGACGATCTGATCGGCCACACCGCGCAGCTTCTGGGCGGTCCTGATGCCGCATGGGTGCTGTACAAGCTGGATGGCGGGCTGGATCATCTTCTGCTTGATGAGGTGCAGGACACCGCGCCCGCGCAATGGGCCATCGCAGGGGCGTTAACGTCGGAGTTTTTCACTGGCGCGAGCGCGCGCGATGCGCGGCGCACGGTGTTCGCGGTGGGCGATCGGAAGCAATCGATCTATTCGTTCCAGGGCGCCGATCCAGAAAAATTCGATCATTGGCGGGGTGTGCTGGCGGATAGGGTGCGCCATGCCGATATCGACTGGCGCGATGTAACCCTGGATGTATCCTTTCGTTCCACTGCGCCGGTATTACGACTGGTCGATGCGGTGTTTGACGATGCGGATGCGCGGGCTGGCGTGCTAGAATCGGGAGCAGTTCTGCGCCATTTCGCGCATCGCGCTGGTCATGCGGGCTGCGTAGAGCTTTGGCCGCTGGTTGCCGCCGATGCGCCCGAGCCGCCGGAACCTTGGGCAGTGAGCCGGGAAAACTGCGCCCAGCCCTCGGCGCGGCAACGTCTGGCCCAAGGCATTGCCAGCTGGATCGCGCGGCAATTTGCTGAACGCGCGAGGCTGGAAAGTAAAGACCGCCTGTTGGCGGCGGGTGATATTCTTATTCTCGTCCGTCGTCGGGATGCCCTGGTCACTGCTCTAGTGCGGGCGTTGAAGGCACGCGCTGTACCGGTGGGCGGGCTGGATCGCATGGTGCTGACCGATCAGTCCGCGGTGCAGGATCTGATGGCGCTGGGTGATGCGCTGTTGCTGCCGGAGGATGATTTAACTTTTGCTAGCCTGCTGGTTTCGCCATTGGGCGGACTGTCGCATGACGACCTTGAAACTCTGGCCGTGGGGCGAGCGGGCAGCCTGATGCAGGCACTACGCGCGCGTGCGGATGAAGCACCGCATTGGCGGGCGGCGTGGCAACGTTTCGCGGCGCTGGCGGCGCGTGCCGATTTTATCAGTCCGCATGCGTTGTTTACCGAAGCCCTGGGCGCGCAAGGTGGGCGGGCACGCATCCTGGCGCGGCTGGGGGCGGAGGCGGAAGAACCGATCGACGAATTTCTCAATGCGACCCTGTCCTATACGCGACTGCACCCACCGTCCTTGCAGGGCTTTCTGCAATGGCTGCGCCGCTCCGGCGCGCAGATTAAGCGCGAGCAGGAGGAAGCGGGCGGCGCGGTGCGTATCATGACGGTGCATGGCGCGAAGGGATTGCAGGCGCCGCTAGTTATTCTACCTGACACCACCGGGCAGCCCCCCGATGATGAGGTGCTGTTTTGGGCCGGTGATGACCGGATTGCGCTGCCCGTCTTCATCCCCAACAAGGACTATCGCGGCGCAGTCGGCGAGGGATTGCGCGCCCAGGCCGCGCAACGCCGGTTGGAGGAATATAACCGTCAACTTTATGTCGCACTCACGCGTGCGGAGGACCGGCTGGTGGTCTGTGGCTGGCAAGGCCGGAGCGCGCCGAAGGAGACGTGCTGGTATCACCTGATCGCGCGTGGTTTCGCGCGGCTGGCGCCGGAGAGGGCGCCGTTTGATCAGTGGGCGGGCGAGGTGCTGCGCCATGCCTCGGCGCAGGTCGTGGATGCGGATCCGGCAGCGCGGGCGCCGGCGGTGACGCGCGCCACCCCGCCCGCCTGGCTCGGCGCCGCGCCGGACTGGCGCCCCGCGTCGCTGCCTGACGAGCCGGCGTTGCCCCAACCCCTGGCGCCCAGCCGGCCGGAAGGGGTGGCGCTGGGTACGGTGCCGCCACCGGCCTCGCCGTTGGCGGAGCGCGATGTAGCCGGGGCGCGGTTCGCGCGCGGCAAGGTGGTGCATGCGCTATTGCAGCATTTGCCCAGCCTGGCGCCAGATGCGCGCATATCGGCCGCGCTGGCGTGGCTGGCACGACCGGGATTGGGATTGCGCGGCGAGACTGCGCGCACCCTGGCGGCGGAGGTGATCGCCACTTTGGAGCATCCGGACCTGGGAGATTTGTTCGGCCCTGAAAGCCTAGCGGAAGTGCCGCTGACTGGGTTGGTGGCAGGGAAAATCCTGGGTGGGTTGGTCGATCGGCTGGCGGTGTTTCCCGATCGGGTAATATTGGCCGATTACAAGACCAACCGCGATCCGCCGGCGTTGGCGGACGCAACGCCGGTCTTGTATCTGCGTCAGATGGCCGCCTATCGGGCCGTAGTGACCGAGGTGTTTCCTGGGCGGGAAATTGTCTGTGCCCTGGTCTGGACCCGGACCGTGCGGGCGGTCATTCTGCCGCCCGCGTTGCTGGACTTGCATGCCCCGCATGCATGGACGGCGCTAGCTTGATCTCCCGCCCGCTTGATCTCTTCGCCCGCGCCCCCATTTGCGTCGGCGATTACCAGGAAAGGTCTTTCCCCCATGAGTGCCAATACCAAACTCGTCACCGATGCCAGTTTTGATACCGATGTGCTGAAGGCCAGCGGACCGGTGCTGGTGGATTTCTGGGCGGAATGGTGTGGTCCGTGCAAAGTGATCGGCCCGGCGTTGGAGGAAATTGCCGGCGAACTGGCGGGCAAGCTGACCGTGGCGAAAGTGGATATCGACGACAACCCGATGACGCCGAACAAATTCGGCGTGCGTGGCATTCCCACCCTGATCCTGTTCAAGGACGGCAAGCAGGTGGCGCAGAAAGTTGGCGCGATGCCGAAAAGTGCGCTGAAGGCGTGGATCGAATCCAGCCTCTAAATCATCCAGCGCCCCGGGGGGGGCACCAGTCCTGGCCCCAGGACAAATCCTCTCCCGCCCGTGTGCTCGCTATGCTGGCCTGGTCACGGAGGCTGCCGATCCGGTTGCGTCGAGTTCGCAGGCATTTACCGTCATCGCCAGCAGACTGTAGTAACCGATCGCGCCGGTGAATTGGATGCATTCACCATTTCCAAACTGCGCCAGAACGGTTTGGGCCGTTGCCTCATCTACCTGATGCCGGCACAGAAATTGGCGGGTCAAATCGACGATGATCTCATCGTCGGGCGGTATCCTGCGCGAAAGATTTTCGTGGATCGCCTAATGGTTATCTCCAGCACGGCGCGAGTCCGCGCAATGGGGCTTTGCGTCCCCCAGACATACAGCGCCTCGAACTCTCGCGCGATGGTCAGCGCGGTCAGCACCTGCACGCGTATGTTGTGGCTGCCCTAGAATTCTACATGCGTGCCGAGATGCGCGAGCCGTCCGGTCAGTTCCAGGCTGTGCAGAAACATTTAGAATGGGCCGCGTAATGTGCCACGGCTGGCGACGATCGCATGATCTTTAAGCGCCACCTAACTCATGCCGTTAATGGATGGAAGTCTGGCCATGATGATCGCCGGAAGGTGAAGGGGAAAATTCAAACTACCGGGCTGGCCCCGCCATCCACGTTGATCGCGGTCCCGGTAATGTATCCGCCCTGATCGGACGCAAGGAAACACGCCAGCGCGGCGAATTCCTCCGCCTTGCCGATCCGGCCGAGCGGGATACGAGCGCCCAGCCGCTTCACATAATCGTCATAAGTTTCATTTAGTCCTTCGGCAACCAGCCGCGTATGGCGGCGCACTGACTGGTCGGACCGGATCGTACCCACCAGCATGCCATTGACCAGGACATTATGCGGCGCACCCTCACTAGCGAGTACCTTGGTCAGCGCCATCCCAGCCGCGCGTGAGACTGCCGTCGGCACGCCACCAGCCTTCGGCGCCTTTGCGCCCAGGTTAAGCACATTGATGATCCGTCCCCAGCGCCGTTCAATCATTCCCGGCATTGTCAGCCGGCACAGGCGAATGGATGCGAACAGCTTCAGATCAAGATCCGCCTGCCAGATTTCGTCGGTGATGTCCGTAAACGGCGCGGCCTGGGATTGTCCGGCATTGTTGACCAGGATGTCCACTTTGCCCAACACGGCGATCACCTTCGCGAAATCGCGCTTGATGTCGTCAGCTTGGCTGACATCGCAGGTCACGCCGAGGACCTTACCCGCGGCACTTTTCCGCAAATCGGCCACGGCCTCCGCGATTACGTCCGGACTGCGAGCAAAGATGGCCACATCGGCCCCGGAGGCCGACATGCGTCGCGCCATCGCTAGGCCTAGCCCCTTGCTGCCTCCGGTAATCAGCGCCGTACGCCCGGAAAGATCGATCAGCATGGTTCCCGCATTTTATAATATAGGGACATTGCACCAAATCTGCGCCCGCGAGGCAATCCCGGCGCGAATGTGATAGGTTTTCTCCGGCCACTGGTTGCGGACCAGGGGGGGGAGAAAATGACCATCCATTTTTGCGGCTGCTGGATGACAGCGCGTGTGGCGCATGCGCCGCAGAGCGACGGCCAGGCGGCATCCCGCCGACGCGAAACTATCGTCGCCGGCCAGCGGATCAGGACGATCGACATCCACGCCCATTGCTGCGTGCCCAAGGCAATGGCGGTGATCAACCATCCGCTGGAAGCCCCCGGCCTGCTGATGGACGATATCAGCATGCGGATTGCCGCGATGGACGCACAAGGTATCGATGTTGAGGTGCTCAGCATCAACCCTTACTGGTACCGCGCCGGGCGCGATGAAGCGACGGAGCTGATAAGAATCCAGAATGAAACCCTGGTGGAATTTTGCGCCGCCAACCCCGAACGCTTCGTAGCGTTTGCAACGGCGGCGTTGCAATTCCCCGACCTTGCTGCGCGGCAGGTGGAATATGCGGTCAAAACGCTAGGCCTGCGAGGCGTCGGCGTCGGCGGCAGCGTTGCCGGACAGGAACTGGCCGATCCGAAATTCCATCCGTTCTGGGCGAAATGCGAGGAACTCGGCGTTCTGGTATTCATGCACCCGCTCGGCACGCGTGAATTGGAATTGAGCGGACGGCTTGGTGGTAGCGGCTTGCTCACAAATACGATCGGCAATCCACTGGAAACCACCATTGCGCTGTCGCATCTGATTTTCGAGGGCACGTTGGACCGGTTTCCAGGGTTGCGGATTTGTGCCGCACATGGTGGCGGCTTTTTGCCCTCGTACGCCCATCGTTCCGATGCGGTGATCCGTACCTTTCCCGATCGCGTTGGACCATTGCCAAAAAAGAACCCAACCGCCTATCTGCGGGACGGACAATTATTTTTCGATACGATTGTCTTTACGCCGGAGGCGTTGCGCCACCTGATCGCCGAAGTCGGAGCGGGACAGGTCATGATAGGCACCGATTATCCGTTTCCGTGGACCAGCACCGAGGTTGATCTCGTTCTCAACACGCCGGGCCTGAACGACGTCGACCGGATTGCTATCCTTGGCGGCAACGCCGCCCGACTGCTCGGTATCGCGTGATAAAACCTTTGTCGCCGCCGCTCGGTCAGCACCGGCAAACACGCTAAGCAAAAACTGCTTGATTGATCAGCGTTTGGTGGGTTGGTTCCCTGGCTGCGGTGCTTCGTAGGTGCCATCCGCCGTCACCACCCAGTCATCTTACGCGCCGGCGCACTCCGGCTCCAGCAGCGTTGCGCATAAAGCCCGGCATGCCGCATCGAACCCTGCATGTGCCCGTTATCAAATCAGCCGCTTCACATTCGCGGTCTCAGCGAACCAGCAATCTAGAATGGCCTGTGATTCTGTCACGGCAGGGCCTTCGCCAGAAGCTGTACGGAGTGGATGGCGGTGCGTCCCGAAAGATCCCTGATCTGATGCCGGCAGGACGTACCGTCAGCGACAATGACATCTTCCGCTGCCGCCTGGCGCACGTAAGGCAGCAGGCTGGCTTCGGCCATGGCGCGTGAGACCTCCTGCGTTTCCGCCTGGTAGCCAAAGGCGCCGGCCATGCCGCAGCAGGAGGACGTAATGGGGCGTACATCCAGTCCCGGCACACGCCCCAGCAGGGCAAGCGCATCGGGGAAGGCGCCGAAGGATTTCTGATGGCAATGGCCGTGCACATGTGCAGTGGCGGATAGCACCGTGAAGTTAAAATCGAGTTTTTCCCGTGCCAGGAATTCGCCGATCAGCAGGGCGCGCGATGCCAGTCTCTTCGTCGCCGCGCCGGGTAGGGCGGAAAGGAACTCATCGCGCAGGGTAAGCAGGCAGGACGGTTCCAGCCCGATGACCGGGATGTCGCTGGGTAGCGCGGCGAGCGTGCGGCGCATTTCCGCACGCGCCGTATCCAGCATCCCTGCGCTCAGGTAAGTGCGCCCGCAGCATATCGGGCGGCCCTGTGCCTGTGGCATGCGGACCTTATAGCCGGCGGTCGTCAGAATTTTCAGCGCAGCGCGTAAATTTTCCGGCTCAAAATTGCGGTTGAAGCAATCGGCGAGCAGGTACACCTCGCCGCGTTGCGTGGCCGGGCTGAAGGCATCGGCCTCGCTGTCGCGGAAGGCATCCTGGCGAAACTCCGGCAGCGCGCGCTCGGCGGCCAGGCCCGTGAGGCGTTCTCCCAGTCGGCGCAGCGCGGGCTGGCGGTTGCACAGATTGAGCAGTGGTGCGAAAGCGCGGGCAATGGCTGCGTAACGGGGCAGATGCGCCACTAATTTATCGCGGAACTTAACGCCACGGGCTGCCACGCGCGCGGCGGAAACCTCGATCTTCATTTTTGCCATATCGATGCCGGTGGGGCATTCGCGTCGGCAGGCCTTGCAGGAAACGCACAGCGACATGGCGTCGGCCACCGCGTCGGATGCCATGGCGGCGGGACCGAGTTGGCCGGAGAGCGCTAGGCGCAGGATGTTTGCGCGCCCGCGCGTTACATGCTGTTCGTCGCGGGTGGCGCGGAAGGATGGGCACATGACATTCGCGTCGAAGGCACGGCAGGTGCCGTTATTATTGCACATCTCCACCGCGCCCAGCAGGCCGCCGAGCGGGCCGGGATGATCGGACCAATCGAGGCGCGGGGTGAAGTCGGTGACCGGCGCGTAATCCGGCTTGTAGCGGAACAAAGATCGGTCATCCATGCTCGGCGGGCGCACCACGCGGCCGGGGTTCAGCAGGGCACCCGGATCGAAGGCATCTTTTACGGTTTCGAACGCACGCGCGATACGTGCGCCGAACATGGTTTCGTTGAACTCGCTGCGCGCGATGCCGTCGCCATGCTCGCCAGAATGCGAGCCCTTGTATTCGCGTACCAGCGCAAAACATTCCTCGGCCACTGCGCGTATCTTCGCTACGTCGGCGCCGTCCTTCATGTTCAGCACCGGGCGGACATGCAGGCAGCCGACGGAGGCGTGGGCATACCAGGTGCCCTTGCTGTCGTGTTTCGTGAAGACTGCGTTTAGCCGTTCGGTGTAGTCGGCCAGGTCTTCCAGGTTGACGGCGCAATCCTCGATGAAGGAGATTGGTTTTCCGTCGCCTTTCATGGACATCATGATGTTGAGGCCGGCCTCACGCACGGCGGCGATGCGGGCCTGGAATCTCTCTTCCGTCGCGCGCACGATCTTTCTGCCGTGACCAAGATCGCCCATCAGTTCTTCCAACTCCGCCAGCTTTGCCAGCAGTGGCGCGTCCTCATGACCGTGAAATTCCACCAACAGGAGAGAGGCGGGTTCGCCAATCAGCATTTCGTCGATGGTGGCGCGGTAAATTTCGATCCCCCGCCCCAGATCGATCATGGTGCGGTCCACCAGCTCCACCGCTTCCGGGTCCAACCTGACGATGTGCTGCGCGGCCTCCATCGCGGCGCGGAAGGTGGGGAACTGGCAGATGCCGACGACCTTGCGCGGCTTGATCGGATGCAGCACCAACTCCAGCGCCGCCGAAAACGCCAGGGTGCCTTCTGATCCCACCAGTAGGCGCGCCAGATTGTCGCGGCCAGCGGCACGCGCCGCCGGCGTCAGCGCGTCGATGTTATAACCGCCAACCCGGCGCAACTGCCTGGGAAAGCGCGCGGCGATCTCGTCCGCTTCGTTCATCCCTAGCACGCGCAGTCGCTGGATCAGATCGGCGATATGCACCGGCACGTCCGCGCCCAGATTATCCGCCGCCGCGCCAAACCGGTGCCGTGACCCATCCGCCAGCAATGCGTCGATGGCGGAGACATTGTCCGCCATCAATCCGTAGCGGATCGATTTTGACCCGCAGGAATTGTTGCCGGCCATGCCGCCGATTGTACAGCGCGCATGGGTGGATGGATCCACGGGGAAGAATAGTTTCGCCGGCCGCAATTCGGCGTTCAACTGCGCCAGCACCAAGCCGGGTTCGACCCAGGCGCGGCGCGCATCGGCGTCCACCGACAGCACCCGGCGCAGATGCTTGGAACAATCGATGACCAGGGCGGTATTCACTGTCTGCCCGCATTGGCTGGTGCCACCGCCGCGGGGCAGCACTGGCACCCCGGCCTCCCGCGCGATTGCTAACGTTGCCGACACATCGTCCATCGTCTTCGGTATGACCACCCCGATCGGGTCCATCTGGTAGATGGATGCATCGGTGGCGTAGCGGCCACGATCGGCCGCGCTGAACAGCACCTCGCCAGCGATCTCCCGGTGCAGGCGGGTGGCCAACCTGGGATCAATGGGCACGTGGTCGTCGGGCGTGACGGACCTCTTCATGGCAAGCGGGGCACTCATGCGTTTATCTCTCGGCCTGGGGGTGGTCTTCCCCCTGTTCAGCGTGCGGCAACTTGGTTACAGACCCGGCCACGCGTGCGTGTCCAGCCTGGAAGGAAGCAAGAGCCTATGTCGTATTACCAGTCCCGCGCCCTGTCCGGGCGGCATTTTCTGCAAATCCCCGGCCCGTCCAACGTGCCGGATCGGGTGCTGCGGGCGATCGGCAACGCCACCATGGACCATCGCGGCCCGGATTTCGGCAAGATGGGAACAGAAATTCTGCAAAATCTACCAAAAATCTTCCAGACCATAGGGCCAGTGCTGATTTTCCCCTCCTCCGGCACCGGGGCGTGGGAGGCGGCGCTGACTAACACGCTGTCGCCCGGCGATACCGTGCTGATGGCGCGCACCGGGCAGTTCGCAGTGCTTTGGGAGGATATGGCGCGCCGGCTGGGGCTGCAGCCGATCATGCTGGACACTGACTGGCGCCATGGCGCGGATCCACAATTGATCGCGGCGGAACTGGAAAAGGACAAGACGCACCGGATCCAGGCGGTTTGCGTGGTGCATTGCGAAACCTCCACCGGCTGCATCACCCGCATCGAGGAAGTGCGCGCGGCGATGGACGCGGCGAAGCACCCGGCGCTGCTGATCGTCGATGCGATTTCCTCGTTGGCGGCGATGGAGGTGAGGCACGATGCATGGGGGGTGGACGTGACGATTGCTGGCTCGCAGAAGGCGATGATGATGCCGCCGGGCCTGTCCTTCAACGCGGTTTCGGAGAGGGCTCTGGCGGCGGCGCAGACGGCAAAGCTGCCGCATGCCTATTTCGATTGGGACGCGATGCTGGAAATCAACAGCACCGGTTACTTCCCTTACACCCCGGCGATCAGCCTGCTCTATGGGCTGAACGAGGCGATCAAGATGATGCTGGAAGAAGGGCTGGAGAACGTCTATGCCCGGCATGATCGCTTCGGTGAGGCCTGCCGCCGCGCCGCCGCCGCGTGGGGGCTGGACAATAATTGCCTGGACGCGCGGGAGTTTTCGTCCTCCGTCACAACTTTGCGTACGCCTGAGGGCCATAGCGCCAATAATCTGCGCGCCGTGATACTGGAAAAATTCAATATGAGCCTGGGTACCGGCCTGGGCGTACTGAGCGATAAGGCATTCCGTATCGGCCATCTGGGGTATCTGAACGATCTCACCCTGGTTGGCACCCTGGGGGGTGTGGAGATGGGCATGGCCGTGGCCGGCGTGCCGCACAAACCGGGTGGTGTGCAGGCGGCGCTGGAGTTTTTAGCGGGTAACGCGCGGGCGGTTGCGTAACCCGCTCCATCAAATAAGAAGCCGGCGATGATCGAAATCTGGAGCTGGTCCACTCCTAACGGACAACCGGAACCACGACTTCGGCCGCCTGCGTGCCGCCCGACCTTGGCCCCGATCTTCACCAGTTTCTCCCGTAGGCTGGTCAGCGACCACTGCGCGCCGGCCCCGGGCAACGCCAGGGTGCGTAGAAAATTTCCGAGATTATAGGTGAGGGCCAGCCGCCAACTGCCTGCCGGGGACCGAGGTCGGGCGACGCGGCGAAAGAAGGCATGGCGGAAAATTCCTATGCTGGGCGGGAGCCGGACATCGAGCCGACACTCCACCCCCGTTTCACGGAAATTCTAGCTTCAGCTAGAATGTCAACCGCAACCCGTCCGGGGGGCGTATGGCGGCCTAGCAGGCGGAACAAGACATGGCGCAGAAGTTAAACGTCGCGGTCCAGATGGACCCCATGGAAAGCATCGGTATCGAGGGCGATTCCAGTTTTGCCCTAATGCTGGAAGCGCAGGCGCGCGGCCATACGCTGCTCCATTACGAGGTGCGTCACATGACCCTGCGCGCAAGCCCGCTGACACCAGGCGGCGCGCGGGCCGAAAAACTATTCGCCCGAGCCCGTCCGGTCCGCGTCCAGCGCGTTCAGGGCGATCATTTTAAGTTTGGTGCGGAGGAAAATATCGATCTTGGCACGATGGATGTGGTCCTGATGCGCCAGGATCCACCCTTCGACATGGGCTACATCACCGCCACGCATATGCTGGAGCATATCCACCCGAAGACCTTGGTGGTGAACGATCCGGCCGCGGTGCGCAACGCGCCGGAAAAGCTTTTGGTCACGCATTTCCCGGACTTGATGCCGCCCACCATGATTACCTGGGACATTCTCGCCATTCGCGATTTCCGCGCCAAATACAAGGACATCATCGTCAAGCCACTGTTCGGCAATGGCGGCGCGGGGGTGTTTCGTATCAAGCCCGATGACGAAAATCTTGCGTCATTACTGGAGATGCATTTTGCCCGCTCGCGTGAACCCTTGATGATCCAGCGCTATGAGGCGGCGGTGCGGCGTGGCGATAAGCGCATCATTCTGGTGGATGGGGTCGCAATGGGTGGTATCAACCGCGTGCCGGCGGAGGGCGAGGCGCGGTCGAACATGCATGTTGGCGGCCGGCCGGAAAAGACCACACTGACCAAGCGCGAGCAGGAGATTTGCGAGCGCATCGGGCCCACCTTGCACGAACAAGGATTAATCTTCGTCGGTATCGACGTGATTGGTGATTACCTGACGGAGATCAACGTCACCTCTCCCACGGGTTTGCAAGAGATTGCCCGCTTCGACGGCATCCATCTGGAAAAATCCATTTGGGATACCATCGAGGCGAAGCGCGGCCTGTAGAACCATCGCCATGTCATTATCGGGCAGTCGTTCGCTGTGACCGCGCAGCAACCGCTACGCCGGTTCTCGCTCCTCGCATCGCGTTCCGCCCCGGTCGTGCGGCCGGTTTGGCCGGATGACGCGCGCGGCCATTCGACCTTGGGCGGGCGCGTACGGATGTTTCGCCGGCTAACGATGGTAGTGGGCTGGACAGTTCTCTGCATGCCGGTCCAGGCGTTGTTCCTGACGGTGCCGGGCCGGGGCAAAATTGTGTTCGCGCGGCAATTTTGGGCGGTGTTCACCGCTATCCTGGGTGTGCGCGTGCGCCTGTTGGGCGAGATGGCGCGCCCGCACTATGGCCGGGCCGTGATTTTCGTCTCCAATCATTCCTCTTGGGTCGATATCGCCGTCCTCGGGGGTCGGCTGGAAGGTTGTTTCGTGGCGAAGGAGGATGTGGCGCGCTGGCCCATCATCCGTATCATCGCGCGGTTGGGGCGCACGATCTTTGTCTCCCGCCAGCGCGCCAGCACGGCGCGCGAGCGCGACGACATGCAGGCGCGGCTGGCCGCCGGCGACGGGATCATCCTGTTTCCCGAGGGCACCACATCGGACGGCGCGCGCGTGCTACCTTTCCGCACGCCGTTTTTCGCCATCGCCAGCCATAACCCGGCGCCGATCATCCAGCCGGTGTCGATCGTCTATGATCGGCTGGGGGGATTGCCGCTCGGACGGGCCAGCCGCACCGCGTTTTCCTGGTTCGGCGATATGGAGATTGCCTCGCATTATGCCAATTTCGGCCAGTTACGGGGCATGCGGGTCAGCGTATTGCTGCACACGCCGCTCGATCCGCGCGATTTTCCGGATCGCAAGATGTTGGCGCAGGAAGTCTGGCGGATTGTCGCGGACGGGGCTGCGCGGCTGCGGCAAAACCGTCCTGCCACGGAATGATCATCACCAAATGATTGACACGATGGCGCGTTATTCTGTCAGAGTGGCGCCCTGCAAGGGAGGCCGCATCCCAGCCTTGTGCTTGACCTTCGCCCGTTGGACGATCATGCGTCCCGCCTTTCCTTCCGTCTCTGCGGGGCCGGACCTGGCGGAGCGAATAGCATGGCGGCGACTGGCATGAACGCGCCCACGAATTTTTCTCCCCCATCGGCGGAAAAGCGCCGCTTGCACGTTATCACCTGGGGTTGCCAGATGAACGTGTATGACAGCGCGCGGATGGAAGATGTCCTGGCCCCGTTAGGCTATGCCCCGGTGGGAACGCCGGAGGGCGCCGACATGGTGATCCTTAATACCTGCCATATCCGCGACAAGGCAGCGGAAAAAGTGTTTTCCGAACTTGGCCGGCTACGCCTGCTGCAACAGGCGAAGGCCGAGGCGGGTGGCAAGATGGTGCTGGCGGTTGCCGGCTGCGTGGCGCAGGCGGAGGGTAAGGAGATTTTTGCGCGCGCGCCCTATGTGGACATCGTACTCGGGCCGCAAACCTATCACAGGCTGCCTGAATTGGTGGCCCGGGCAGCGCGGGCGGGCGGCGCGGTGATCGACACGGATTTCCCGGCCGAGCAGAAATTCGATTTTTTACCGGAGGCCGCAGCGCCGCAGGGGCTGACGGCGTTCCTCACCATTCAGGAGGGCTGCGACAAATTCTGTTCCTTCTGCGTCGTGCCCTATACGCGGGGCACGGAGTTTTCTCGCGACGTGGCCGCGATCGTCGCGGAAGCGAAACGGCTGGTCGCACAAGGCTCGCGGGAAATTTCGCTTCTCGGCCAGAACGTCAATGCCTGGCACGGCGCCGCGCCGGATGGTTCCATCTGGGGTTTAGCGCGATTGCTGCGTGAACTGGCGGAGATCCCAGGGCTCTGGCGGTTGCGCTACACCACGTCGCATCCACGTGATATGAGTGACGACCTGATCGTCGCGCATGGTGAAATCCCGGCGCTGATGCCCTCTCTGCATCTGCCGGTGCAATCCGGCTCCGATCGCATTCTCCATGCCATGAACCGCCAGCACAAAGCCGATGATTTTCGCCGCATCGTGGAAAAACTGCGCGCGGTGCGGCCGGATATCGCGCTTTCGTCCGATTTCATCGTTGGCCATCCCAGCGAGACCGAGGCCGATTTCCAGGCGACGATGGATCTTGTCCGCGAAACCGGCTTTGCCATGGCCTATAGTTTTAAATATTCGCCGCGCCCCGGCACGCCCGCCGCCGGCGCGCCCATGCAAGTGGCGGAAGCGGTGAAGGATCGCCGCTTGCAAGAATTGCAGGCGCTGCTGCGCGAACAGCAAAACGTCTTTAACGCGGGTTGCGTCGGGCGGTGGATAGGGGTGCTGTTCACTGGCCCTGGCCGCCATCCCGGCCAGATCGCCGGGCGTTCGTCCTATATGCAACCGGTCCATGTTGCCGGCCCCGTCGCGCTGATTGGCACGGTGACAGAAGTAAAAATCGCCGCGGCATATCCAAATTCCCTTTCCGCCATACTTGCACAGGAGGTTGCCTGCGCTTGACCCAAATTTTCCCCGCCATCTCGCCCACTGACGCGACCAAGGCCCCTACCGGCACGTCGAGAACGCTGGAATTCAACGACAACACGCTGCTGCCCCTGCTGCTAGGCGATCATGACCGCCATCTGGTGCGCATCGAGCAGGCGCTGGGGGTTCGCCTGTCCTGCCGCGGCAACCGCATCGCCATCGCTGGGGACGGCGTCAAGGTGGAGGCAACGCAAGTCCTGCTCCAGGGTCTTTGGCGCAAGTTGGAACAGGGCGAGGTCATCGCCCGGCCCGACATTGAGACGGCCATCCGCCTCGCCAACGAACAGATCGATCCGCGCCTGCCGCTATCCGACCTGCCTGCCATCCGCACACGCCGCGGCGCGGTCGGGCCGCGCAGCCAAGGCCAGGCGGCCTATATAGAGGCGCTGGCGCGCCACGAGATGGTGTTTGCCGTCGGCCCCGCCGGAACGGGAAAGACCTATCTGGCCGTTGCCCAGGCCGTGGCAATGTTGCAAGCGGGCAAGGTCGATCGCATCGTTTTGTCGCGGCCCGCCGTAGAGGCCGGTGAACGCCTAGGTTTTCTGCCCGGCGACATGAAGGAAAAAGTCGATCCCTATCTGCGACCCTTGTATGACGCGCTGCACGACATGATGCCGGCCGACCAGGTGCTGCGCCGGATCACCAGTGGAGAGATCGAGGTTGCCCCGCTTGCCTTCATGCGCGGGCGCACCCTGGCGCATGCTTATGCCATCCTAGACGAGGCGCAGAACACGACGCCGATGCAGATGAAGATGTTTCTGACCCGCATGGGCGAGGGAACGCGCATGGTGATTACCGGCGACCTAACTCAGGTGGATCTGCCCGCTGGCACCGGTTCCGGACTGCGGGACGCGCTAGAAACTGTCGAGGGCGTGCCCGGGATCGCGGTGGCGCGATTTGACAAGCGCGACGTGGTGCGGCATTCGTTGGTGGCTCGGATTGTCGATGCCTACGATCAGCGCGATACGGCCGTCGGAGAGCAGCGGCGCGAAACGCGCGACGCTCGCGCAGGACCGGCCGACAGGTAACTAACGGATACATGGACCCCAGTCATAGTTTTGGCCCTGCGCAGGCAGGGTTTCATATTAGCGGTTCCGCACCAGCCGCGATCACCATCACTGAGCCGGCGTGGCGACGCGTGATCAGGAACGCGGAAACCGTGGCGCGCCGCGCCGCTAAGGTCGCCCACACCGATGCCGCCATCATCCTCGCCTCCGACCAGGCGGTGCAAAAGCTGAATTTTTCTCATCGCGGCCGGAACAAGCCGACCAATGTGCTGACCTATCCCCCTTCCGGGTTTGGCGAGCGCGGGGAAATCGTGCTCGCGCTGGGCACCGTGCGGCGCGAGGCCATCGCCGCCGGCCGCAGCCCGGCGCATCATCTGGCGCACCTGATCGTGCATGGCGCGCTGCATCTGGCCGGGCACGATCATCACCATCCTGGCGATGCGCGCCGCATGGAACGCGCGGAGTCCCGCCTGCTGCACCGTATGCGTGTGCCCAACCCGTGGCGGAGCGTATGAGCGGCGCCGGCAAGAATCCATTTCTGCATAAGCTGCGCGCGCGGCTCTGGCGGCGCGCACATGAACCGAGTGTGCGCGAATCCATCGCCGAACTGGTTGCAGAGGCTGCCGACGCGCCGCAAGGCCCGGAGGATTTCCAGGAGCTGGACCGCCAGGAACGCGCGCTGATCGCCAATGTGCTGCGCCTGCGCGAGACCACCGCCGACGACGTGATGATCCCGCGCGCTGATATCGTCGCCATCCGTGTCGATGTTACCCTAGAGCAGGCGTTGGAGCAGATCCGCAAGGAAGGCCATTCGCGGCTGCCCGTCTATCGCGAGCAGCTCGATGACATTGTCGGCATGGTGCACATCAAGGACGTGTTCGCGCATGCGAGCCGGCCCGAAACCTTTGATTTGGAAACCATCCTGCGCCGCCCGCTGATGATCGCGCCGCAAATCCCGGTACTCGACCTGCTGCTGCAAATGCGCCAGGCGCGCATGCACCTCGCGCTGGTGGTGGATGAATATGGCGGTATCGACGGCCTCGTCACCATCGAGGACCTGGTGGAAACCATAACCGGTGATATCTCCGACGAGCATGACGAAATCGTCGGCCCGATGCTGACGGAACGCCCCGACGGCGACGTCGATGTCGACGCACGCCTATTGGTGGAAGCATTCGAACAACGTTTCGGCCCCACCCTGACCGAGGACGAGCGCGCCGCCGATATTGATACCATCGGTGGCCTGGTCTTTACCCTCGCCGGGCGGGTGCCGGCGCGCGGTGAGGTGATCGGCCATCCGGGCGGCATAGAGTTTCGCGTGCTCGATTCCGACCCGCGCCGCATCCGCCGTCTCCGCGTGAGGCCGAAATTCACGCCGGAACCGGCCACGGCTAGTTAATCGCGCGCCGCCTGGGTGCGGGGAAGCTGAGGTAAGGTCGGGGGCTTTACCCCCAAACGTCGTTGCGCTCTTCAAACCCAAGCGGCGCGCGGTTAACTGGCCGTGGCCGGTTCCGGCGATGTTTCTTCTTTGTCGTGCCCATGCTACCGGCGCGTCATGCTGAAGCGTTTGCTCCGTCACCCGCGGGTTCTTGCCGTCATTGCCTGGATGATCGGGTTGTACCTGTATTTTGTGTTTCGTACCACGCGTTGGCGGATGGAGGGGCAGGAGCATTTTTCGCCGCATATCATCGGTGTGCCGCTGATCATCACTTTCTGGCATGAGCGCCTAGCGCTGATGCCGATGGCCTGGGCGATGGCGAGTATGTTGCCCGACAAGGTGACCCGCCCACGCGCTGTGTACGTGCTGGTCAGCCGCCATCGCGATGGGCAGTTCGTGGGCGCGATCATTCGCCGCTTCAACGTGGATGTGGTGCTTGGCTCCAGCTCCGCCGGTGGGCCAGGGGCATTGCGCGGGATGGCGCGTCTACTCAAGGATGGCTGCTTTGTCGCCATTACCCCCGATGGCCCGCGAGGCCCGGCGCGACAATCGTCTCCGGGTGTGGCGCAGCTTGCCGCGTTGGCCGATGCGGTGGTGCTGCCCTGCGCGGCGCAGACCACGCGGCATTGGCGCATCGGTACTTGGGATCGGATGATCGTGCCCTGGCCGTTCGGGCGCGGCGTCATTATCTGTGAGCCCGCCATCCGCGTGCCGCGCGCCGGCTGGGAAGCCAGCCTGCCTGTTATCAATGCAGCGCTCGACGCGGCCGCCGCGCGGGCGGATGCGGCCTGCCAATGAGCATTCTCGCCCTGGCCTGGTCCGGCATTGCGCGCATCGGCGCCCCAGCGGCGCGCTGGTGGTTGCGCCGGCGCGCCGCGCGCGGCAAGGAAATCGCGGGCCGGTTGGATGAACGCGCCGGCATCGACCCTACGCCCCGCCCAAGTGGCACGCTAATCTGGATTCACGCGGCCAGCGTCGGGGAGACGATGTCGATCCTGCCGGTGCTCGCAGAACTGGCCGCCGCCGATGTCCAGGTGCTGCTGACCACCGGAACGACCACCGCCGCCCGCCTGCTGGAGGATCGCCTGCCTGCCCTTGGACTTCACGAACACGTGAGGCAACGATTTGCCCCATTGGATGTGCCGCAATGGGCGGCAGGTTTCCTGGATCACTGGCAACCCGATGTCGCCGGTTTTGTGGAGAGTGAGCTATGGCCCAATCTTCTGGCAGGGTGTCGGACAAGGGGCATTAGGGTGGTTCTGATCAATGCCCGCCTGTCGGCGCGCAGCTTTGCGCGCTGGCGTCGTCTTCCCCGTCTGAGTCATGCGATTCTTGCCGGCGTGACGCAAACGCTGGCCCAGAGCCAGGTAGACGCGCATCGCTTCCGCGCGCTGGGTGCGGCGCGTGTCAGTACCCCTGGCAACCTGAAATTCGCCGCCCAGGCCTTGCCGGCGGATGCGGGGGATCTCGCACGGCTGGGCGCCCTTCTCGCCGGCCGCCCCACCTGGATCGCCGCCAGCACCCATCCGGGCGAGGACGATCTCGTCTTTACCGCCCACCGCGATCTCGCACGGCGCCATCCGGGTTTGCTCACCATCCTGGCCCCCCGCCATCCGGAGCGTGGCGGCAGCCTTGCCGCTGCCGCGCGGCAGGCCGGGCTTGCCGTCACCACGCGCTCCGCCGGGCAGCTACCGCCGGCGGAAGGTATTTGGATCGCCGATACGCTTGGGGAACTGGGATTGTTCTACCGCCTGGCCCCCATCACCTTCGTCGGGCGTAGCCTGATCGCGCCGGGGGGCGGACAGAATCCTCTAGAACCGGCGCGGCTGGGCTGCGCGGTGGCTGTTGGGCCGCATACCGACAATTTTCCAGATTTAGTAGCGACGCTTGAGCATACGGGCGCGCTGGCGCGCGTGGCGAACCTGTCGGCGCTGGTTGCCTGGGTGGATGCGATGCTGCGTGACCCTGCAAGCCGTGCCGTCATGGGCCGGGCCGGTGCATTGGCCTGTGCCCGCCAAGCCGATTTACCCGCGCAGATCGCGCGGACACTGTTGCGCCTCGCGGAACCAGGACCAGGGGTCGAATTGCCGCCGGGGAGAGATACCTGATGCGCGCGCCGGCTTTCTGGAACAAGGAAGGTGGCGCCATGCCGCGCCTCCTCGGTCCGCTTGCGCGCCTGTTCACGGCTTTGGCGGAGCGACGCGCGGCGCAGCCGGGCTGGCGCGCGTCCGTACCTGTCATCTGCTGTGGCAACGCCACAGTGGGGGGAGCCGGTAAGACCACATTGGCGCTGGATCTCGGCCGGAGGCTTGGTGCGAGGGACGTGGCATTGCATTTCCTGATCCGAGGCTATGGGGGCAAGGCGAAGGCCGCCCGTCGCGTCGTGCCCGGTGATACCGCTGCGTTGGTGGGCGACGAGGCGCTGTTGTTGAATGAGGTTGCCCCTACCTGGGTCAGTGGCGACCGCGCCGCCAGCGCCCGCCTAGCCATTGCCCAGGGCGCGCGGGTGCTGGTGATGGATGACGGTTTGCAAAACCCGAGCCTAGAACGCGACCTGACCCTGCTCGTCGTAAATGGCGCCACCGGTTTCGGTAATGGCCAGGTGATGCCCGCCGGTCCGTTGCGCGAACCGGTGGAAGCCGCCGCCGCACGTTGCCATGCCGTGGTGCTGATCGGCGAGGATGCGACGGGTGCCCTCGCCCGACTGCCGGCCGAACTGCCGGTCCTGCGCGCCCGGCTGCGCCCCGGGCCGGAGATGTTGACACTCGCGGGCCGGCGCGTGCTGGCTTTCGCCGGCATTGCCTCGCCCGATAATTTCTTTACTTCGCTGACCGAGGCGGGCGCGCAGCTCGTTGGTCGTGCCGGCTTCGCCGACCACCACCCGTTCACCGAGGCCGAGGTGAATGATCTGCTCGAACAGGCGACCAAGGTCAGCGCCGTGGTCGCCACCACGCCGAAGGATGCCGTGCGGCTGCCCGCCGAACTGCGCCAGAAGGTGCTGATCACTGGTGTCGATCTGGAATGGCGGGAACCGAGCGAGATCGAGGCGCTCCTCACCATCCTGCTCGCCGCGCCGCGCCCCTCGGCGCGCGGGTAGTCTCCCGCACAAAAAAACAGGGGGCAACCGCCCCCTGTTTTTGCTCCAATCCCTTGACGCCACGCTATTTGAGCGCCCGCGGCAGCCACAGCACAATTTCCGGGAAGAACAGCACGAGACCCAGCACGATGCACTGGATCACCATGAAGTGGCCCATACCGCGATAGATGTTCGCCAAGGTCCATTGTGGCACGACGTTGCGCAGGTAATAGGCCGACATCGCCACCGGTGGACTAAGGAAGGCAGTTTGCAAATTCACCGCGATCAGCGCGCCGAACCAGATCATCAGGTCAAGCCGGTTCATCCCGAGCTGCATTTTCTCCACTACCGGCTGCACGATCGGCAGGAAGACTAACACGATCGCCGGCCACTCGAACGGCCAGCCGAGGATGAAGATCACCACCATCAGCAGGACAATTTTAGCGAAATCACCGATCGGAATATCGATCAGGGCCTGGGTGAGGACCGTGGCAGTACCGAGTTTGGTAAACACCGCGCCAAACACCACCGAGCCGAGGGCGAGGTACATCACCATACCGGAGGTCATCATCGTGTTGACGCCGGCATTTTTTAGCGCCTTCCAAGTCAGCTTGCGGTAGCAGATCGCCAGGAGGGTGGCGCCGGTCGCGCCGCAGGCCGCGGCTTCCGACGGCGTCGCCAACCCACCCAGGATGGTGCCCAGGGTGAAGCCGATCAGCGCCGCCAGCGGGACGATGCCAACGAGGACTTCCTTGATGATGATCCAAGGATCCTTGATCCGGTCTTCCTTTGGCACCGGCGGGCCAAGCTGCGGATTGATGAAGCTGCGCCCCAGGCAATAGATGATGTAGCAGGCGGCCAGCAGGAAGCCCGGCGCAAAGGCAGCCGAATAAAGAAGGTTTACGGGCACGCCCATGGTCGGGCCCATCACCACCAGCATGACGCTGGGCGGGATCAGCACGCCCAATGTACCGCCCGCGGCGATGGCGCCGGCGGAAAGCCGCGCGTCATAGCCCGCCTTGATCATCATCGGTGCCGCCATGATGCCCAGCACCGTCACCGCCGCGCCGACGATGCCGGTCGCCATGGCGAAGATGGTGGCGGTGAGGATGACAGCGAGGTAAAGCGAGCCACGCACCGGCGCCAGCAGATTCCGCAGCGCGCCGAACAGCCGCTCCATCAACCCCGCCTGCTCGGTCATGAAGCCCATGAAGATGAACAGCGGAACCGCAGGGAACACCTCGTCCTTCATCAGCCCCCAGATTTGTAGGTAGCTAAGGTTGAAGGTTTGTTCCCAGCCTAGCCCCAGCCCGCCAAAGACAAGGCCGAGAAACAGCAGGGTGAAGGCGATGGGGAAGCCGATGAAGATGGTCGTGATCATGCCCAACAGCATGACCACACCGAGAATTTCCTGACCGCTCATATTTCGATCTTCTCATGTTGGACCAGGAACTTCCCAGTTTGGACGGCATACCAGCATTTCAGTATCTCGGAGATGCCCTGGATGAACATCAGCACGCAGGACAGCGGGATCACGCCGCGTAATGGCCAGACGATTGGCTGCCAGGACGTGATGTTGGAACGTTCGTTGATGCTCATTGAATAAAAGAAATCGTCGATGCTGATATAGGTCAGCACGACCATCGTCGGCATGAATAGGAGGAGGAAGGCGATCATATCGATCGCGGCTTTCTTCCGGTCCGAGAATTTATCCCACAACATGTCGGTGCGCACATGCGCGCCCATCAGCAGCGCATAAGGCGCCCCCAGCATGAACAGCGAGCCAAAGGACTGGGTGGTGACATCCAGCGCCCATTCCGTTGGTTCGTTCAAAACATAGCGGGAGACCACCTCATAAGTATTGGAAATGATCAGCGGCAAAACGACCAGCGCGAACAGATAACCGGTATATTCAGTGAATTTATCAATCACCCGGATTATGGGTAGATAGCCGGCAGTCGGGGCCGAAGTGTCGGACATGTTTCCCTCTCTGTTTTAGGCGCTGGTATTAGTTTACGGGCGGCGCCTATAGCGACGCCGCCCGTAAATAACATGGTAATCAGTTACTTCTTCGGCCAGTAATAATCAGCGGCTACACTGTAGTTGGGGAAGTACTGGCGTTTCGCTGGTACGCTGATCGAGGCCCACTTTCGCAGCGATTCGTAGACTTCCTTGAACAGCGGGTTGCGGTCGGATTCACGTGCCGCCACCCGGTCCCATGCCTGCAGGAACTCCTTATGGATCTCAACCGGAGTATCTAGCACCTGCACGTTGTGCTTTTCTTTAAACTCAAGCACCGCTTCGGCATTCATCCGCTGCCATTTCGCCCAATTCCAGAACAGCGTCTCGTAGGCCGCGCCCTTGACGATTTCCCGCAGATCCGGGGCTAGCTCCTGCCAGACATCGCCGTTGATCAGCAATTCGCCGATGGAGACAGGTTCATGCAGCGACGGCGCGTAATGGAACTTCCACACGGTGTGAAAGCCGAAGCGCAGATCTTCGATGCCGCCCACCCATTCGGCGCAGTCGATTACGCCGCGTTCGGCCGCCGGCATGATTTCGCCGCCCGGCAGGTTGACCGTGCGCATGCCCATTTCGTTAAACACCTCTTGGGCGATGCCGGTTTGGCGGCAGCGCATGCCCTTGAAGTCGGCGACGCTCTCGATCTTACGCTTGAACCAGCCCAGCGCCTGTGGGCTAGTGGTGTGCATCGGGAGTGCCACCACGTTCATCTTTAGGGTTTCGCGGTAGAATTTCTGGTACATCTCGAAGCCGCCGCCTTGCCACATCCAGCTCATGAAATCGATGTGGTCTAGGCCGAACGGCCCGCCAGGCCCGCCGGTAAACAGCACGGCGGCTTTATTTTTCCCGACCCAGTAGCCAGCCCAGGTATGCGCGCCGTCGATAACCTTCTTGTGCGTCGCGTCCAGCACCTCGAACGGCGGCACGACCGTTCCGCCAGGCATTGGCTCGATCTTCAGCCGCCCGCCGGACATTTGTTCGACGCGCTTGGTGAAATGCACGAACCCTTCATACACCGTTCCGGAGGCGGGCCAACTCGCCTGCATCTTGAGAACTTTAGTCTGTGCAAGGGCTGGGACCGAGAGAGCTGCCGATATGGCTAGCACGCCGAATCCGAGTAGAGCTTGCTTGATCTGTGACATTTTACTCCCTAATTTCGCAGTGGATCAGGTGGGCCCCTTTGGAGGCTGTGATGGTTGCGGTTTGCGTCCTAAATATGGGGCCCCTTCACCCGATGGGCCGAAGCTAACTAGGTTTCTGCGCTTGCCACAACCCACTGTCGGAAATTTCTTCATCTGAAATTTCCGACAGTGGGTCAGGGTAAGTCCGGCGCCTTCCTGCGGTCTCATCCTTGCAGGCCCGTCCAGCCCGCCCCATACTCGCAGGTATGCAAAGCCGCGTTATCGTGACTCTGAACGGCGAAAGCCGCGCGCTCGATACGCCCGTCAGTGTGGCCGGGTTGATCGGCCTGCTTGGCCTGGATACCCGCAAGGTGGCGGTGGAGCGGAACATGGAAATCGTGCCGCGCTCGACCTATGCCGACATCTGGCTCACCGAGGGCGACGAGTTGGAGATCGTGCACTTCATTGGAGGAGGCTGATCTTGGATCAGACTATACCGGCAGACGACGCCCAAGTGGACGATATCTGGACGGTCGCCGGCCGCAGTTTTTACTCGCGCCTGATCGTGGGTACCGGCCGCTACAAGGATCTGGAGGAAACCGCCGCTGCTATCGTGGCATCGGGGGCTGAGATCGTCACCGTCGCGGTGCGCCGGGTAAACCTCTCCGATCCAAAAGCGCCGATGCTGCAGGATTACGTCGACCCAAAGAAAATTACCTATCTGCCGAACACCGCCGGCTGCCATACCGCGCAGGACGCGGTGCGGACCCTGCGCCTGGCGCGCGAGGCGGGGGGCTGGAATCTGGTGAAGCTAGAAGTACTCGGTCCGCCGCCAACGCTTTATCCAGATATGCAGGGCACCCTGGAAGCTGCCGCGGCGTTAATCAAGGACGGGTTCGAGGTGATGGTCTACTGCGCCGACGACCCGATCGCGGCCAAGAAGCTGGAGGATATGGGCTGCGTCGCCATCATGCCGCTGGGCGCGCCGATCGGCTCCGGCATGGGCTTGCAGAACCCAGCCATGCTTTCGATGCTGATCGAACAGACCAAGGTGCCGCTGCTGGTGGATGCGGGTGTTGGCACGGCATCCGACGCCGCGATCGCGATGGAGCTGGGCTGCGATGCGGTGCTGCTGAACTCCGCCATCGCCCATGCCAGGGATCCGATCACTATGGCCAAGGCGATGAAGCACGCCGTCCAGGCCGGCCGCCTCGCCTACCTCGCCGGGCGCATGCCGCGCCGCATGGGCGCCGATCCGTCCAGCCCGCTGACGGGGTTAATCCGGCGGTAGTGGTTTGGGAAGGCTGGAGGCGAGGCGGTATCGCCGGGTCAGCATCCCGGGCTGGCATCCCGCGCTAGCGTCAAGGCCGCAGACGCTGCGCCAGATAGGGCAGAAAATGCGCGACCGGCGGGGTCTCCAGATTCTTGGCCTTGGCTACCTCGTCATAACGGCGTAGCTGGATCGCCGCCTGCGCGTGCGGATTATCGAGGAACGCTTCCATCTCGATGCGCGACATGGGGCCACCTTGCAGGCCCAGGCTGCGCACGCTGTCGGGGGAGAGCTGGGCGAAGTAATCCGCCTCCGCCGCGCAGAGATAGCGCTTGGCGGCGACATGCAGGAGAACGGGCTCGGTGACCTCCTGGCCGAATAGCCGGGCGAGATATCGCTGGCCGACCTCTTCGTGGCGATCATCGATCCCCTGACCGGCCGGGTCTTCACCCAGATCATGGATCATGTGCCCAATATCGTGCAGTAACGCGGCGGCGATCAGCGCGGGCTGCCGGCCATCGCGTTCCGCCAACCAGGCCGTCTGCAAGGCATGCTGGATTTGCAGCACATCATGCAAGCCATAGCGGCCCTGGCCCCGATCGGTGAGCATTGCGGCAAGGGCATGGAGATGTGGATCTGTCACGGCTGACCTTTCGGTTGGGACGTTGGGGACCGGTGCCGACTTAGATGGCGAATGCTCTAGAGCCCCCCGGGGCGCCATGTCACATCGGCTCCGTTGGGGGCGTTGAGGGCGCGGGCGAGGATGAAGAGGTAGTCGGACAAGCGGTTGAGATAGCGGATCAGATTGGGATTCAGCTTCTCCCGCCGGTTCAGCTGCACCAGCGCGCGTTCGGCGCGGCGAGTGATGGTACGGGCCATATGGCCGTGCGCGGCGGCGGCGATGCCGCCGGGCAGGACAAAGCTTTTCAGGGGCGGCAGGGGCGCGTTCAGGGCTGCGGCGTCCGCCTCCAGTCGGGTTAGTGGTGCGTCGGCCAGGCGCAGCCGATCGCCGCCTATGCAAGGTACACAAAGATCGGCGCCGAGATCGAATAGGTCATTTTGGATTCGAGCCAAGGTCGCATCGATGGCGATGTGATCGCCGGTATGGAGCCGCAGCACGCCAATGGCGGCATTGGCTTCGTCCACCTCGCCAATGGCGGCTACGCGGGGCGCATCCTTCCCCAGCCGGGTGCCGTCACCCAGCGATGTTTCCCCGCCATCGCCGCCGCGCGTGGTTACCCGGTCTATGCGCACCATGGGAAATCCTCCTTCATTACGAACCGACGAGAATGAATTGTAAGGCCAGTGGAATCGTGAGGGGTATGGCAATGCCTTCCGCACGGCCCGGCCGGAATCGCCATTTTGCCACGGCGTCGCGCGCCGCGCGGTCCAATAATGGGAAACCCGAGCTGACCGCCACACTCACTGTCAGCGCGCCGCCATCTGTTCCCACCACGACCTGCAATTCGACCGTGCCCTGCTGGCCCCGGCGCGCCGCTTCCGGCGGATAACGTGGCGGGATGTTTTGCGCCGTAGGGTCCTCGCTGGGCGGCACGGTATTTTCGCCAAGGATGATATCGGTGATGCCGTCCACGCGCCCTTCCGCGGTTGCTCCGGCACGGGGCTGGGCTGGCGGTAGGCGCGTCGGTGCAACGGTCGGGTGCGGCGGAGGGGCGTGTGGAGATGGAGGTGGTAACGCGGCCTGTTCGGCGGGTGGCGGCGGCGCGAGGACAGGCGGGGTTGGGTCCATGGGCAGGATCAGGTCTGGGGGTAGAGCGGCCTGTTCGGCGGACGAATCTGGAGCGGGCTCCGCCTCCGTGGCCTCTGCGCTCTCCTGGGTGCCCGCGCGCGGATCGGCCAGCACTTCAACCTCGAGCGTGGGCATTTCGTTCGCCGTACTGTTGGGCTCGGTTGGCGTTGGCAACGCCGCCTGCCGATACTGGCTGACGGCCAAAAATCCCAACACCGCCACCGCGTGCAACAGCAGCGATGCAAGGATCGCCCCCGCGAGGGTGAGCCGTTTCACAGCACCAGCACACCCTGGTGTTTGGCCTTGCCCTCCGGCTCCACATGGATAGTGACTTTTAGGAATTCCATCTCTTCCGCTAGGGCCGCCTCGATGCGATCGCAGATGGCGTGGCTGTCGGCTACGGTCATGGTACCCGGCACCACCAGGTGGAAATCGAGGAAGGTGAGCCTGCCGGCATGGCGCATGCGCAGGTCATGCGCTTCCAGCGCGCCGACCGCGTGTTCGGCGACCAGGGCGCGCACGCGCGTCACGGTGGCATCATCGGGCGCCGCGTCCATCAACCCGCCGACCGATTCCTGGATCAGCCGCATGCCGGACCACAGCACCTGCACCGCCGTGACCGCCGCCAGCAGCGGATCGAGCACCCAGTAGCCAGTCACGCTCGCCAGGCCAATACCCGCGGCGACGCCGACGGACGTGGCGACATCGGCCATCAGATGCCGTCCATCGGCCATTAGTGCGGCGGAGCGCAGGTGCCGGCCGCGCCGGATCAGCACCAGCCCCCAGCCAGCGTTCAGCGCCGTAGCGCCCGCATTCACCGCCAGGCCGATCCAGATCATGTCCGGCGCGCGTGGCGCCTGATAGGCGAGCCAGGCTTCGCGTAGGATGGCGACGGCGGCGAGCAGGATCAGCCCACCCTCAATCACAGCCGCGAAGAATTCGGCCTTCGCGTGGCCATAGGGGTGATTGGCATCGGCCGGCAGCATCGCCACCCGGATGGCAACTAGCGCGACGATCGAGGCGACCACGTTTACGATGCTTTCCAGCGCATCTGAGTAGAGCGCGACGGACCCGGTGATCCACCACGCCACCGTCTTCAGCGCCAGCACCACAACGCCCAAGAATATACTGACGATGGCGATACGTTCGGCCCGGATCACCCTGCTCCCTCGTGCCCTGTGTTCTGGCGCTGTAGCAGAGAGAAGGGGGAGGGGCCAGCGTCGCCGCTTCAACCTGGGAGCGACGCAAGGCGTGCGCGCATGCCGCGTATCTGGCCGCAATTCTGGCCGCCGATATTGCCGGCTAAAGTGCGATGCTGGCCGAGGACAAGACGGACACACTGGCAGCGCTGAAATCCTGCGTGGCCGAGACCATCGAACCTAGCGTCGAGCAGCATCCTTCGCCATCGGGGAAGTGTTGACTACGTGCGCGGCCTTGGGAAAGCAGATCAAATATTGCCGCACGGGTGATGGGGCGCACCTCGCCTCTGCCACGGCGGGCCAGGGAGCGCCGCTGTTACCAACGACGACTAAAAGAAACAGTTAGAACATAAGTGGGACAGCTCAATCTGGAACCACTTGATCCGTTATTTATAGCTGAACAGACATTACACTGAAAAATATTTTGCCCTGGGGTTCAGGACTACGATGGCGCTGGTGGACTGTTCGGGATGCAATTGCCATTCGTCGGAGAGTGACACACCAATCCGCTCCGCGTTGAGTAGTGCGAGGAGTGGCGCTTGGTCCTCCAGCCGCGGGCAGGCAGGGTAGCCAAAGGAATAGCGGGAGCCGCGATAGGACTGCGATAGCATTTTCTCCATGTCGCGGTCGTCTTCGCTAGAAAAACCGCATTCGGCGCGGATACGTCTGTGGGTGTATTCGGCCATGGCCTCCGCCATCTCGACCGAAAGTCCGTGCAGGTAAAGATAGTCCTGATAACGATTATCCTCGAACCACTCCCGCGCAGTGTCAGAAGCTTTCTGGCCGACAGTGACGATTTGCAGGCCGATCACGTCGCGTTCGGCATCGTCCACGTCGCGGAAGAAATCGGCGATGCACTCGCCATTGTCCTTCGGTTGGCGTGGGAGGGTAAAGCGCGCGCGTTCGGTGGTTCCATCCTGATCGAAGATGATTAGGTTGTTGCCCTGCCCGGCGGCTTTCCAATAGCCGTAGGCGGCTTGTGGGCGCAAGATATTCTGCTCCTCGCACAGCGCGAGCATGCGGCGCATAACCGGCCGAAGTCCCTGGCGCGCCCATCCCAGGAAATCCTGCAGGCTGCGGCCCTGTTTACGGAAACCCCATTGGAATTGATAAAGGCTGCGTTCGTTGACGAAGGGCACCACGGCTTTCGCCGATGCCTCGATCACCTGCGCGCCCCAGAAAGGTGGGGCGGGGACAGGAATATCCCGTGTGAGCTGTCGCCTCCGCGCCTGCACGGTCGCTACATCTACGGGCTGGAAGGCACGAGCATCCGCCTGCCCTAACGTGCGCGCGGTGTTGCGGGATTTGCCGACGCGCCTCGCTTGCAAGGCGGCGAGATAATCGTCGAACCCGTTACCAGCTATCTTGTCCATCAGATGCAGGCCATCGAACGCATCGCGCGCATAGGCGACGCGGCCACCAATTTTACCTTGGGGCGCATACGCCGTAACGCAGGCGTCCTCCACATAATTTCGGGTGAGCGCGGCGCCCCCGAGCAGCACGGGAATATCTAGGCCCTGGCGCGACATTTCCTCCAGGTTCTCCCGCATCACGACCGTGGACTTCACCAGCAGGCCCGACATGCCGATGGCATGCGCACGGTGTTCCGCGGCGGCGTGTAGCATGTCACCTAGTGGAATCTTAATTCCGAGATTAACCACGCGATAGCCGTTGTTCGTCAGAATGATATCGACCAGGTTCTTGCCGATATCATGCACATCGCCTTTTACCGTGGCGAGGATAATGGTGCCTTTTTCCTGTCCGGCCACACGCTCCATATGCGGTTCCAGATGCGCGACGGCGGCCTTCATCGTCTCGGCGCTTTGCAGCACGAAGGGAAGCTGCATCTTTCCGGCCCCGAACAATTCCCCGACGACTTTCATACCGTCAAGCAGGATATTGTTTATAATGTCGAGCGGCCTGTGGTGCCGCATCGCCTCGTCCAGCTCTTCCGACAAGCCCTTCCGGTCGCCATCGACGATGCGGTCCTTCAGGCGGCCTTCCAAGGTTTCGGCGCGCTCCTTCTTGGTGGCATCCGCCGTCTTGCGGTCGGCGAATATTTCCAAGATGCGTTGCAGCGGATCATAACCTTCGGCGCGGCGATCAAAAATCAAATCCTCGGCAACTTTTACTTCCTCCAGGGAGATTAGATGCAGTGGGCGAATTTTGGAGACATGCACGATGGCGCCGGTCATGCCGGCGTCCAGTGCGTGTTGCAAGAACACGGAATTCAGTACTGCGCGTGCTGCCGGATTGAGGCCGAAGCTGATATTAGATAGGCCGAGAATGATCTGGATATCGGGAAACGCATCGTGGATCATACGGATGCCTTCCAGGGTCCAGAGGCCTAGCTTGCGGTCATCCTCGTTGCCGGTTGCGATGGTGAAGGTGAGCGGGTCGATCATCAGGTCGGACTGGGCGAGTCCATGCGTTCGGCAGGCAAAATCGACCAGCCGTCGCGCGATAGTGAGTTTTTCATCCGCCGTCTTCGCCATGCCCTTTTCATCGATGGTGAGCGCGATCACGGCGGCACCGAATTTCTTCGCCAGACGTAACCGGTCTTCGGCCGCGCCCTCGCCATCTTCAAAGTTAATAGAATTGATAATTGGCTTTCCGCCATGCAATTTTAGTGCGGCCTCGATGACCGGGGTTTCGGTAGAATCTATTACAAGGGGGGAATTCACCGAAGCGGTGAAGCGGCGCACCACTTCGGTCATTTCCATCATTTCATCGCGGCCGACGAAGGCGGTGCAAATATCGAGGCTGTTAGAGCCTTCGCCAATCTGTTCCCGGCCCATGTCGACGCAGCCATCCCAGTCATGGGTCGCCTGCAACTCGCGCCATTTCTTGGAGCCGTTGGCGTTGCAGCGTTCGCCGATGGAAAAATAACTGTTTTCCTGCCGCAGGCTGACCTGGCCGTATAGGCTGGCGACGGCGGGTACCCACATCGGCTTACGCGCCACCGGGGCGGGTCGGAATTTTCCTCGCGCGCGCAGCATCGCGTCCAGCGCCTGGATATGCGGCGTCGACGTGCCGCAACAGCCGCCGATCAGGTTCACGCCATCCTCGGCGACGAAGCGTTCAATCCAGCTCGCCATTTCGGCGGCGCCCAAAGGGTAAAGCGTATGCCCATCCACCAGTTCCGGCAGGCCGGCATTCGGTTGCACTGATAAAAATCCTGGCCAGTTGGTGGCGAGCCAGCGCACGTGCTCAGCCATTTCCTGAGGACCGGTGGCGCAATTGAGTCCTAGTAACGGGACGTCCAGCGCGTGCGCTACGGTGGCGGCGGCGGCGATGTCGGGGCCGACCAGCAAGGTGCCGGTGGTTTCCACCGTGACCTGCACAAAGATCGGCGTATCGGTGCCAGCAGCAGCGCGGGCGATCTTAGCGCCATTCACCGCGGCCTTGATCTGCAACGGGTCCTGGCAGGTCTCGATCAAAATCGCATCGACCCCACCGGCTATCAGGCCGCGGCATTGTTCGGCCAGCGCGGCCTCCAGAGGGTCGTAGGCGATATTTCCGAGCGTGGGGAGTTTCGTGCCTGGCCCAACGCTGCCGATGACCCAGCGATGCCGCCCATCGGAAAATTTTTCCGCTGCTTCACGCGCGAGTTCGGCCGAAACTTTATTAATTTCGAAGGCGCGGTCGGCAAGATCGAATTCCCCCAGGGTGATGGGGGAGCCGCCGAACGTGTTAGTTTCCACCATATCGGCGCCGGATTCAAAATAGCCGTGGTGAATTTCACGTATCAAGTCGGGGCGCGATAAAGTTAATACTTCCGTGCAGTTTTCTCGGTCCCAGAAATCTTTTTCGATATCGAGGGTTAACGCCTGCACACGGCTGCCCATGCCACCATCGCAGAGTAGCACCTGGTCGTTCAGAGCATCGAGCAGATGCGGGCGGGGCATGATTTTACTTACGATCAGACGATGGAGAAGGCGGGGCGGGTTTCGGCACGCCGGGGCAGGCCGGCGGGCAGGTAGGCCGACCACAGGCGGATTTCCAGCGCGCCCGCCACCCGGATGGCCGGAGTGGCTCGGAGCCCTGTATCGCGCAACATTCTTGACATTTCGGTATCGTCGAAACCCGGGCAGCGATGCGCCAGGCGCACCACGATATCGGTGCGATCGTGCCGTACCAGATCCACCACCACCAAACGCCCGCCCGGGCGCAACACGCGTGTGGCCTCGCCCAGCACCAGGGCGGGGTCGTCGGCATGGTGCAGCACCATTTGCAACACCGCGACATCGAACGCGCCATTGGCGAAAGGCAGCCTATACATATCCGCTAGTCGCACCGCGCAATGCGCCAGGCCCGCGCGTGCCAGCCGGGCGCGCGCTAGAGCCAGCATCGCTTTTGATGCATCTACGCCTAGCGCGGTGTCCACGCGCGCGGCCAGCACCTCCAGCAACCGCCCGGTGCCGGTGCCGATATCCAGCAATCGCCCGATACCGTGTTCGGGGAGTAAGGCGAGCAACGCCTCCTCCACCGCCGCCGCGGGTAAATCCAGGGCCCGCATTTCATCCCAGTCCGCGCCCTGGCGGCGAAAACTGTCGGATGCCACCCGCGCGCGTTCCGCCAGCACCCGCGCCGCCAGCCGCCGATCCGCCGCCAGGGTGGTGTCATCCGCCGCCACCCGGGCCAACAGATCGCGTGCCAGCCCCGCTTGCGCTCCCCTTTGCGCCCCTCCGGCGAGAACGAACCACGTATTCACGCCTTCAGGCAGCCGTTCCAACAGCCCTGCCTCATGCAACAGGCGCAGATGGCGGGAAATCCGCGGCTGGGACTGGCCGAGAATTTCGGAAAACTCGCTGACGCAGAACGCCCCACCGGCGGCCAGCGCCAGCAGGCGCAGCCGCGTCGGTTCCGCGGCGGCGCGTAAAGCGAGGAGAAGAGCGTCCATGGGCTTGCAAATGACATAAAGGTATCTTTATGTCTAGCGTATGTCGTCAGACCCAGGCAGCCGTATTCCGGTTCGCTTCGTCCCGGTTCGATTAATGAGCTCCGCCTCGGCGGCGGGGGTTGTTGCTTGGTTGGTCCAGGGTGATGCGCCGGCCCCGGGGCCGGGGCCGGTAGCCCGGTTTCGCCTGCCGGTGGCCGGCGCGGGCCATCCCGCCGGTTGCGTTTGCTGCGTTCCGCGGGGGCCGGTGGCGGAAGCGCTGTCGCGCCTTTTCCTGGCCCGCGCGCGTGGCGAGGTGGCGTTCTTTCATGATGTTCTGGCTCTGCCGTTTGACGCCGCGGGGGCTGCAGCGATCCGCGATGCCCTGGCCGCGGATTCTTTGCTTGCCGCCCGGTTCCGGTTAATGCCGGACATGCCGGCACGATAAACTGCCACCCGGTATCCGGAGGCCTGCATGCAAGCGCCTATCACCGCGCCGCAGCGTATGGGAAGATGCGCCCTTCGCCGGCCTAGTGCGCTTGCATGGTCGCACTGTGTCCCTAGACCGGCCGGGTAGTTACGCCGTCCGGTCGCCCCCCACCGCGCCCAGCGCCGCCTGCGCCGCCGCAAGTCGCGCCGCGGGCACGCGATAGGGCGAGCAGGAGACATAATCCAGCCCGACCTGCTCGAAGAACGCGATCGAGGCCGGATCGGCGCCATGCTCGCCGCAAATTCCGAGTTTTAAACCCGGCTTCGTAGCGCGGCCCCTCTCCACCGCGATGCGCACCATTTCCCCCACACCTTCGATATCGAGCGAAACAAATGGGTCCTTTTTCAGGATGCCCTGATCGACATAACTGGGCAGGAATTTCCCAGCATCGTCTCGCGACAGGCCGAACACGGTTTGGGTGAGATCGTTGGTACCGAAACTAAAGAAATCCGCCACCCCGGCGATCTTATCGGCGGTGAGTGCCGCGCGGGGAAGCTCGATCATGGTGCCGACCGAAAATTCGATTTTGCGGCCAGCTTCGGCAAAAACCTGGTCCGCGATTTTCTCGACCTGTGCGCGGGTGATTTCCAGTTCGCGGCGCGTGGCAACCAGGGGGATCATAATTTCAGGATGTGGTGCCTTACCGGTTTCGGCTGCCACCGCCAGCGCGCCCTCAAAAATCGCACGGACCTGCATTTCATAGATTTCCGGATAGGTCACGCCGAGGCGGCAGCCCCGGTGGCCCAGCATCGGGTTGGCTTCCGAAAGTTCATCAGCACGGCGGCGCATCGTATCCATGTCGGTGCCGAGCGCCTGCGCGATATCGGATAGTTCTTCGTCCGAATGTGGCAGAAATTCATGCAAGGGCGGGTCGAGCAGGCGGATCGTGACGGGCTGGCCTGCCATGATGCTGAATAGCTGCACGAAATCCACGCGCTGGAATGGTAAAAGTTTTTCCAGCGCGGCCCGGCGGCCGCGTTCGTCGCTGGCCATGATCATCTGGCGGACGACGCCGATGCGGGCGGGATCGAAGAACATATGTTCAGTGCGGCAGAGGCCGATCCCCTCGGCACCGAATTTGCGCGCTGTTTCGGCATCCAGCGGGGTTTCCGCGTTGGCGCGTATGCGCAGGCGGCGTACATCGTCGGCCCAGGCCATGAGGATACCGAAATCGCCCGACATCGCCGGTTCGATCATGGTGACGGAGCCGATAAAAATTTCGCCCGTGGCGCCGTCGATGGTCAGGGTTTCGCCCGCATGGATGATATGCGCGCCGGCACGGAGGGTTTGCGCGCCGTAATCGACGCTGACGCCACCGGCTCCGGCCACGCAAGGGCGGCCCATGCCGCGGGCAACCACCGCCGCATGGCTGGTCATGCCGCCACGCGTGGTGAGGATGCCTTTCGCGGCGTGCATACCATGAATGTCTTCCGGGCTGGTTTCGATGCGGACCAGAATAACGGATTCGCCCTTTGCCGCACGCGCTTCGGCCTCATCAGCATTGAACACAGCGATACCGCTGGCGGCACCAGGGCTGGCGGGCAAGCCCTTCGCCAGGAGATTGCGTCGCGCGTTTGGATCGAGCGCGGGATGCAGCAACTGATCGAGCGAGGCGGGATTGACGCGCCTGATTGCCTCGCGCCGGTCGATCAACCCCTCGTTCGCCATCTCCACGGCGATGCGCAGGGAGGCCGCTGCGGTGCGCTTGCCGTTGCGTGTTTGCAGCATGTAGAGCTTGTTCTGCTGCACGGTAAATTCGATGTCCTGCATATCCGCGTAATGCGCTTCCAGCTTCGAGCGCACGGCCATGAGTTCGGCGTAGGCGGCTGGCATGGCCGCTTCCAAGGAAACCTCGCCCGGCTTCGCGGCGGATTGTGATAGCGGCTGCGGCGTGCGGATGCCGGCAACGACATCCTCTCCCTGGGCGTTCATCAGATATTCGCCATAGAAAAAATTCTCGCCGGTGGAGGGGTCGCGGGTGAAGCAGACGCCGGTGGCGCAGTCCTCGCCCATATTGCCGAACACCATAGCCTGTGCGTTCACGGCCGTACCCCATTCCACAGGAATATCGTGCAGGCGCCGATAGGTGATGGCGCGCGGGTTCATCCAGGACCCGAACACCGCGCCAATGGCGCCCCAGAGTTGCTCTTCTGGATCCTGTGGGAAGGGTTTTCCCGTCTCGGCTTCAATCATCTGCTGGTAGCCATCCACCACGCGCTGCCAGTCTTCAGCGGTCAGCGCCGTGTCCTCGAATTGGCCGGTTTCGAGTTTGACTTGCTCGATGACTTCCTCGAAGCGGTGATGATCGACATCGAGTACCACGGCGCCGTACATTTGCACGAAACGGCGATAGGAATCCCAGGCGAAGCGCGCGTCGCCGGCGGCTGCGGCGAGGCCGGCGACGGTGGTGTCGTTCAGGCCGAGATTGAGTACCGTGTCCATCATGCCGGGCATGGAGACGCGGGCTCCGGAGCGGACGGAGACGAGGAGGGGTTTTGCCGGATTTCCGAATTGCAGGCCGACGGCGTCCTCGACGCGGGCGAGGGCGCTTTTGACCTGTACAATCAGTGTGTCAGGGTAGTTTTTGTTGTTGTCGTAATAGGCGGTGCAAACCTCCGTGGTAATGGTGAGGCCCGGGGGTACGGGCAGGCCGATGCTGGCCATTTCTGCGAGATTGGCACCCTTACCTCCGAGAAGGTTGCGCATGTCCGCACGACCTTCGTTATGGCCGGCGCCGAAGCTGTATACCCATTTAGTCATGGCAAGACACCTTCTAGGAATAGCACATTATTCTTGCCGTAATGCTCTGGTTTGGCCCGAGGATCCACGCCTTGTTCGTCCGTCCATAAAGGCGTGGATGGTCCATCGACGCGGACCATGACACATGATAGTCGAGAGAAAATCGGCAACATTTTGGTCAGCCTTCGATCCGGGAGAAACTTGCGACCGCATCTAAGGTGTTTACGATCGCGCGCAGTAGTCGGAGACGATTTCGGCGGAATTCGGGCAGCGGATCATTGACGGTGACTTTTTCGAAGAACGCGTCCAGTGCGCCGCGCAATCCAGCCATGGTTTGTATGGCAGCGGCAAAGTTCTCTGCGCGCAGATCGGCAGCAATGGTGGGCGTGGCGACAGCCAAAGCGAGGGCGAGGGATTTTTCCTCGGGTTTCTGGAATAGGGCTTCGTCGGGCACGCCCTGATGCGGGCCGTCCTTGCGGTCTTCGATGCGCAGGATGTTGGCGGCGCGCTTGTAGGCGGCCAGCAGACTTTTGCCCGTGTCTGTGCCCAGCAGGGCGGCGACGGCATCCGTGCGAGCGAGCAGGCGGACGATGTCGTCATCGGCACCGGCGGCGAAGACAGCACTGAGGACGTCGTGGCGGGCACCTTCGGTGCGAAGCTGAACGCGCAGGCGTTCAGCGAGGAAATCGAGAATTTCAAACGCAAAGTTATCATGTTCCGCTTCGGACCCCGAGGCCATCCTTCGACGTATCGTCGATGCACCGACCCCACTAGAACCACCCTGCGGACGAGACATTGCAATCGCATGCCTAACCTCATTCATCGCCGAGTCCAGGATATCCGACAACGGCAGTCGAATCTGATTCTCCCTAATAACTCGAATGACTCCCAATGCGGCCCGACGCAGAGCATAGGGATCACCAGCCCCGGTGGGCTTTTCATTAATGGCAAAAAATCCCGCTAATTGGAAAATTTTATCCGCTAATGCGATCGCGATCGCAACTGGTTCCGTTGGTACCGCGTCGCCCGGACCTTTGGGCGCGTAATGGTCGCGGATGGCTGCGGCAATGGAGGAGTTCTCACCGTCATGCAGCGCGTAGTAGCGGCCCATGACGCCTTGTAGTTCGGGGAACTCGCCGACCATGCCGGAGAGGAGATCTGCCTTGCATAGGCGTGCGGCGGCGCGGGCCATTTCCGGGGCGGCTCCGACATGGGGCGCGATGTGGGCGGCGAGGTTTTCGATGCGGCGCACGCGCTCGCCCTGACTGCCGAGCTTGGCGTGGAAGGTGACGTGATCCAGTTTCGGCGTCAGTGATTCCAGGCGGGTCTTGCGGTCAAAATCCCAGAAATGCCGTGCATCGGCGAAGCGGGCGCGGAGCACGCGTTCGTTGCCGGCGATGATGGTGGCGCCGCCGTCCGTCGCCTCGACATTAGCGACGAAGGCGAAGTAAGGCGCGGCGCTGCCATCGGGGTTACGGAGCGCGAAGTAGCGCTGGTTGACGCGCATGGAGACCTGCAGGACTTCGGTCGGTAAATCCATATACGTGTCATCGATGCGCCCGAGCAGGGGTACCGGCCATTCGACCAGCCCGGCGACTTCATCGAGCAGGCCGGCATCGTCCACCACGTTCAGTCCCTTCTCGCCGGCGAGTTTAGCGATGCCGGTGCCGATCAGGAATTTTCTGTCCTGGGCATCGATGATCACACGGGCCTCGCGCAACGCCTGGTGCCATTGCGCGACGGACGAAATAGTGATTGGAGTGGGGGTGTGGAAGCGGTGGCCCTCGGTGATGTTGGCACTGACGAGACCGTGGCCATCGTCCGTGCCGTCGCGCAAGGTAAAGGGCACCACCGTGCCATCCAGCAGGCAGGTGATGCGACGCAGGGGACGCACCCAGGTAAAATTGCTCGTGCCGCCCCAACGCATGGATTTTGGCCACGGGAACCGGCGTAATAGATTGGGCATCTTCTCTGCGATCAGGGTGGCGGCAGTGAGGGCGGGAGAGGTTTTTTCCAGCAGCCAGTAATCGCCGTCCTGGCGCATATCTTCGCGGGCAGCATTGTGCTTACGCAGGAAGCCCGCAAGCGCTTGTTCTGACGCATTGGCGCGCGGGCCGCGTTCAGAAATTTTCGCCTCTGGCGTGCCGTCGGAGACATTCCCGGTAAACGCCAAACGGCGCGGGCCGTAGAAGGTTTGCGTTTGTACCGGTATCAGTGGCGCCAGCGCCTCGGTCAGCAGCCGGGACAGATCTTCCGCCGCACGGGCTTGCATGCGGGCCGGAATTTCTTCGCTGAATAGTTCGAGGAAGAACTCAGCCACCGGACGCTTCCTCGCCGGCCAACCAGGTCTCGCAGCAGCCCTTGGCCAGGGCGCGCACGCGGGCGATGTAGCTGGCGCGTTCCGTCACGCTGATCACGCCACGCGCGTCCAACAGGTTAAAGAGATGGCTGGCCTTGATGCATTGGTCATAGGCGGGCAGAGCAAGTTTCTTTTCCAGCAGCGATTCGCCTTCGCCTTCTGCATCCTTGAAATGGCGCGACAGCATGTCCGGGTTTGAGAATTCGAAGTTATGAGCGCTGTACTCGCGTTCAGCGCGGAGAAAGACGTCGCCATACGTGACGCCGGCCCCGTTGAAGTCGAGGTCGTAAACATTCTCCACGCTCTGCACATACATGGCCAGCCGTTCCAGGCCGTAGGTCATCTCAAAGCTGGGCAGCGCTACCGGAATGCCGCCGACCTGCTGGAAATAGGTGAACTGTCCGACCTCCATGCCGTCGCACCAGACTTCCCAGCCGAGGCCCCAGGCACCGAGCGTCGGCGATTCCCAGTCATCTTCCACGAAGCGGAAATCGTGCAGCAGCGGATCGAGGCCGATTTCGCGATAGCTTTCCAGTAGCAGGGCCTGCGCGTCGGCCGGGCTGGGCTTTATGATGACCTGGTATTGGTAGTAGTGCTGTAACCGGTTCGGGTTTTCGCCATAGCGGCCATCGGTGGGGCGGCGAGAGGGTTGCACATAGGCGGCCTTCCACGGCTTCGGGCCTAGTGCGCGGAGCGTGGTGGCGGGATGAAACGTGCCGGCACCCATTTCCACGTCATAGGGCTGCAAAATGACGCAGCCCTGGCGCGACCAGAAACGGTGCAGGGTCAGGATCAAATCTTGCAAGCTGTTTGGGCGGGGCAGGGCCATAGGGATCTCGCTTAGCGGCGGTCGTGATGCGGTGCACCCTTAAGCACCCGGACCAAGTTGGGCAAGGACGCGGCTGCGAGACGTGCTGGGCATTGTGGCTGTCGTAGCGAGCATCATGGCGCTGCTGGCCTATCGGGGCGTGTCAATCGCGCCGCGTGCTGGGATTCTCTGGCTCCGCATCCTCATCTGTGGGGCGGGTTAGCACTGTGGGCGTTCATCGGCATAGGTGACGGGCTGCTGCACCGCGGGGCTCACCTGGTTGATCGCGATGATGGATTCCGCCTCCGGAAGATCGCGGCGGAGCAATACCTCGTTGCCGACGATCACGCCGTCTGCCGATGCGGCGGCGCAGGCGGGGGGCTATTTCGTGCGTATTCCGCGCCCGGTCCGCGCCAAGCCGCAGCCCGAGCTAGACTTTTGTCGCGCGCCGCACGGCGACGGCTGGTATATTGTAATCACCCTGCGCTGGCAGCGTGGGTGCGGATGGCGCGGGTGATCGGTGTCCGCAAGGCTAGGTCGGCATCAACCTCGGCTGCGGTCAGAAAATAGCCGCTCAACGGCGACTGACTGGGGCGGGGCGGAGGGCTTAATCCGGGCCGCCGGGCGGTTCAGCCACCGCCAGGCTAGCGTGGGCAGGCTTCGGCCCGCGTCGGGCCGGCAGTGGATGCATCAATCCGGCCGGGCGCGGATGTGGTATGGATGCAGCTGGGCGTGATCCAGCGGGATGCGGCGGCGCGGGCGGTGGGGATCGTCGTAGTGATGGATCGCTGCCCGGTGATCGAGTTTGGCCGGCTCAGTATATCGCGTCATGCTTGAAGTTGCGCCAGCTTGAAGTTACGTCGGGCTAGGCTACATCAAAGGACAACGCCGAAACCGGCGAGCCAACAGGAGGACCCTTGCGGTGCCCATGACACGCGAAGAACAGGATATCATCACCCAATATATTGAACGGGTGAGCGGACGCGCCGGGCAGCCTACCCCTGGTGGGTCGGTGCCCGCGACCATCCAGCCGCTGCCGCCGGTCGATCCCGATGCGGACCGACTGATCGGCGATCTGTTCATCCGCCATCCGGAAGCGCGCTATCGGCTGACCCAGACCGCGTTCGTGCAGGAGCATGCGCTGGTGGAGGCGCAGAACCGCATGCAGCGCATGGAATGGGAAATGAACCAGATGCGCCAAGCAATGGCGCAAATGCAGCAGTCCCCCCAGATGGCGCCGCAGAAATCGGGCGGGTTCTTTTCTGGCCTGTTTGGTGGGGGTTCCCAGCGGGGCGCGCCGCCACCGGGACGGCCCGGCATGGGTGGACCGGGCATGGGGCAGCCGCCGCAAACCTATCCGCAACAGGGCGGGCAACAATGGGGTGGCCCCCCGCCCCCGCAGTATCCGCCTGGCTATCAGCAGGGCATGATGGCGCCGCAACGCAGTGGTTCTGGCTTTCTGGGCTCCGCCCTGACCACGGCGGCCGGGGTGGCCGGTGGGCTGGTCGTAGGCAACATGCTGATGAACATGATGTCCGGCCATGGATCGGGCTTGGGATCGGGCTTAGGCAGCGGGGCCGGCGCGGGCGCTGGTGGCGCTGCCGCGGGCGGCGGTGTGGAGCAAGGTGGCTGGGGGCAGGATGATGGCACTGCGGCTTCGGGTTCCGCATGGGGCGGCGACCAATCCGCCGCGGGCGGTGGCTGGGCCGATCCGGCGGCTGGCGGCGGCTGGGCCGATCAATCGGGTGGCGGTGGCTGGGATGATGGAGGTGGCGGCGGCGGGGACAGCGGCGGCGGCGATTCGGTTGATTAATACTCAGCCAGCGCCACTCAACATCGGGCTGTCAGCGCGGATAGACACAACGCCGCGATGGCGTTGAGTATCTGCTAGAACAGGTCGCGCAAGACCATCACCTCGCCTATCTGGAGCGTGATCGATCGAGACCCGTCGGCATCGGTCCTTCCCTTCTGGAGAACTGAACCATGCCGGCATACGCGCCCCTTGTCGCCCTGGTTGCCTGTGCGACGTGGCCAGGCTGCAGAGGAATTTCACCCAGAATGGCGCGGCCTCCCCGAGCCAGATGGGCCGCTTCGAGACGAAGTGGCTCACGGCGTCCAGTAATTTCTTGATACTACTGACGGTGCTGTGCAGACTGGCTGAACCAATGGCTATAGGGTGTGCTGGCCTAGGGATCCGGGGAAACTCGGGCTCAAGAAAACAAAATAAACCAGGGAAAGAAACATGAACATTGGACGTATGGCGTCGATCCTGGCGGGAACCGGGCTCAGCTTGGCCAGCCTGCTCTCGCCGAGTGGGGAGGCGTTGGCTCAGACTACGAGCTGGAAGCTGCAGACCTCGTGGCCGCAAGCAAATCTGCTTCAGCGATCACCGGAGCACATCGCCAAGACAATCGAGACGATTTCGGGCGGCCGCCTCAAGATAGAAGTCTTGCCAGCCGGAATGATCGTTCCCGCCTTTGAGGTGCTCGATGCCGTACACAAAGGGGTCATTGACGCTGCCCACACCTGGCCCGGCTACTGGACAGGCAAGAATACGGCAGCGGGCTTATTTGGTCCGCCACCGGCCGGTCCCTACGGCATGGGTCGCGACGAGTTCCTATCTTGGCTCCACAGCGGCGGTGGTTTGGAACTCTACAACGAGCTGCTGCAGAAGGAACTGAAGCTCAACGTCATCTCCTTCATGACGACGACGTTGCCCTACTGGGAGGCCTTCGGTTGGTTTCGCAAGCCGTTCGAGAGCCTCGATGAGTTGAAGCGCCTTAAGTTCCGTACCTCCGGCCTCGGGCTCGATCTGCTACGCCAGATGGGCATCACGGGCGTTCAGATGCCCGGTGGCGAGGTCATCCCGGCGCTCGAGCGTGGCCTCATCGATGGCGCCGAGTGGGGCATCCCCAGCCACGACATCCTCATGGGCTTCCACGGCGTCACCAAATTCTACTACATGCCGGATATGCGCCAGCCGCCCGCCGTGCAAGAGTTCATGATCAACAAGTCCAAGTGGGATGCGCTGTCGCCTGATATGCAACTCATCATCAAGACGGCGCTGTTGGCCGAGATTATGCGCACGAACAACGACACGATCGCTGTCGACGGCGTGGCCGCCGAGGATCTACGCACCAAGCACGGCGTCACCATCAAGCGGACGCCAGACGACGTGTTCAAGGCGCAGATGGAGGCCGCCGATCGGATGTACGAGATCGAGGCCAAGAAGAACCCGTTCTTCGCCAAGGTGCTCGCCTCCCAGCGCGAGTTTGCCAAACGCGTCGTCCCTCACGCCGCCGCCATGCGCCCGCCGCTGGAAAGCGCCGTGCAGCACTACTGGGGGAAGTGACGCATGCGCTCGGTTGGGAGCATAATGGTGATTCTAAATTATAATCGCCCCTAATGTTTCCGTCTGGGAGCTTTACCCTCACAGGACCAGATCGAAGATTTTCTGAAACGCCCGGTCGGTCGGCCACCGAACCACGCGCGCTCTTGCCGCGAGGTCCAGAAATAGCGACGCGCCGTGTAATTACCCAAGGTGTAGCCGGAGTAGCGCAGCTTGTCCGGGGTTAGCACCGGTGAGGCAGATTTATGGGGTTGAGGACGAGAGTATTTCTGGCTCATCGTAATTCCACGAAGAACGCAGATGAGCCAGAAATCGGTTGCCCCTAGTTCGCTGTCCGAGCGGCGGGATGAAGAACATCCGCCGTGCGACGCGGCGACATCGCTCGGCCGAGGAGAAGGTTTGCATGGTCCTGGACGGGCTTCGGGAGGAGCCGCAGCATTTTAGAGCTATGCCGTCGAGAAGGCATAGCCGAGGGGCTCAACTCCAGCTGATCGAAGGAGTTTCTGGAGGCAGGCAAACGGCGGCTGGCGGGCTGACCGATGAGGTGGGAAAAGGGTCGCCCGGCCAGTCCGGGTTGACCTGACAGAACCCACCAGCTGCATTCCCGGTAGGGTAACTTTTTTAGAATAGCTAGATTTCCAGACTAGTTACTTTTAGTCGATTTGTTAGCGGGTCACAAATTTGGCTTTCTGCAGGATTAGAGCTTTTCGCCGGATGGCGAACGGCGCTGGGATCGAATCCACTCCATTGATCTAGCATTGAAGACCAAGCGAGCGCTAAGGCGGGCGAGGTTGTAGATCAGGGAAATGAGAGTGACCCGGAAATCCCTGGTGCACGATTGACGCCGCCGGCGGCCACCCCGATCACGCAGCGATGGTCGGGCAATCCAGAACCGAAATTACGATCGCGCGCGGCGGGCATGCTCATAGTGGCGGGCGGCTGCGGCTACAGCGAGCACCTCGCCGAACGGGCCGTCGCCTTCTACAACAAGCGCGGCACATACGCACAATGGATCAAAGAATGCTAGAACGCGATCAAGCAGACGCGACTATCATGCTGCTCGTTCGCCGCCAATGCGGTGCGTCTTCAGTTGCACGCGTTCGCCTATAATCGCGGCGACTTCTTGCGCACCCGGGCGTTGCCCGAGGCCAGCGCGCGGTGGTCGCTGACCAGCCTGTGGGAGAAACTGGTGAAAAGCACGGCCAAGTTAGTACAGCACGCTCGCTACGCCGTCTTCCAGGTGGCCGAGGTCGTGGTTCTAGCTGTTGGACGCGTTGTCCGATCACGGGGAGGCTCGAGTATGCCGATGGCCGTCTCTTGCGTTAATCTTAGCCCGAAGCGCCAGTCGTTCGGGTAACTATCCGGCGTTCGGGTAACTATCCAGTCGGTGTTGGATTTAGATAGAGTGCATTCTTTCGCCTATTCGGTGCCCGGTTGACAGCTAGCGGGCCACCACATATTGCGTTGTGCTGGGCTGGACCCAACAGGAGGGATATTTAATGCAGTTTGGCGAAACTTCAGGACCGCGTGCAATCCGGCGGCGTGGTTTTATGGCCGGCGCGGCCGCACTTGGCACATCCAGCCTTGCCATGCCCAACATCGTTGCGGCACAGAATAAGGCCCCGATCAAGATCGGCATGCCCAGCGTATTTTCCGGTATTTTTGCCCTCCTCGGCCAATCCTCCGCCGCCGGGGCGCGGATGGAGATCGACAAGGTCAACGCCGCCGGCGGTATCAACGGGCGCAAGCTGGAACTGGTGACCCGCGATTCCAAGGGCAAGCCGGACGAAGCTACCAAGGTAGTCCGCGATCTCGTCAGTAGCGATGGCTGCGAGATTATTCTGAGTGCCGAAACATCCGCCAGCTCCTTCGCCGTGCAAGAACTCATTCGTGAGCTGGGGGTGCTGTGCATCCACACTAATTCGGAGGTCTCTTCGCTCACTGCGAACCCGAAAATTTATGCCCCCACCTGCTTTCGTTCCGCGCGACAGGGTATTCACGATTCGATCGGCGGCGGACAATACGCGGCTGGGATCGTCGCCAAGAAAAATCTATTCAAATTTGTCACTGCCGCGCCGGATTATGCCTATGGCCGTGAAATTACCGCATCGTTCATCGAATACGCCAAGCTGTTCGAGCCGCGGATCGAGGTGATCGACCAGGCTTGGCCGAAGCTGTTCCAGCCGGATTTCACGGAGGTTGTGACCAAGATCCTGCAGGCGAAACCGCAAGCACTCTACACTACGCTGTTCGCCGGCGACCTCGTGGCGCTGATCGACCAGGGGTTGCTCTATGGGTTGTTCGACAAGCTTGAAACTTTCTCGGTCAATCTCGGTGATTACTCCGTTCTGACCCAGGTGAAGCAGCTGCCGGCGGGCCTGCATTCCGGCACCCGCTACAACCGCACCGTGCCAAATACCCCAGCAAACGAGGCATTCTATCAGGAATACACCAAGAAGAACACGGATCATAAGATCGGGAATTGGTCATGGGAAAACGCCACCGGCGCAAAATTCATGATTGAGGCGCTGAAAAAGGCCGAAGGCAATACCGATGGCAAGAAGCTTGCTGAACTCATCAAGGGCATGAAGATCGACAGCCCGTTTGGGGTGGATGGGACGTTGACCATGCGGGCATCCGATCACACGGTGATCAACTATGTGGTCGGCTACGGTGTGACTCTGCCGAAGGACCCGTTTATCAAGGATGTGTTCACCGCCAACTGGGGTTCGATCCTGGAGCATGAAGCGGATTGGAAGAAGCGCAACGGCTACGCATGAACACAGGTTAGGGCGTTGCAAGTCGGCGGGGGCCTGCCCCCCGTCACGTCCGCTTTCCAGAGGGAAGAATTTTCGTGAAGCTAGAGGCATTATTCGCCTGCTTCGGCCAGATGAGCTGCGTGGTGACACAATCCACTAGCGCCTTGATCATTGGCATGTTGCTGTTCCTGGTGGCTTCCGGCGTCACCTTGATTTTCGGCGTGCTTAATGTGGTGAATTTCGCCCATGGCACGCTTTACATGCTGGGCGCCTATATCGCCTACACGGTCTATCTACCGACCGAGAGCTATTTTCTCGCGGTGGTGGCTGGGGCGGTGGGCGTGGGTGTCTTCGGTGTGCTGTTCGAGCGATTGCTGATCAGTAAAGTCTATGGCCAGGATGTACTGATGCAGCTGCTGGTCTGCTACGGCGTTGTTCTGGTGATGGACGACGTGGTGAAGATCGTCTGGGGCGTGGACTTCATGAAGATGGGCATGCCGGCGGCGTTCCGCTTGCCGCCTATTCGTCTTGGTGGCGGCCTGATTCCGCCGTTCTATCTATTCCTCATCGTCATCTCGATGATTATCGGACTCGTGCTTTGGTATGTGATTACCAGAACCCGCTACGGTAAGATGATTCGTGCCGCCGCCGTCAATCCTGCCATGGTCTCGGCCCTTGGTATCCGTACGCCGTTGCTGTTCATGTCCGTCTTCGGCCTCGGTGCGATGCTCGCCGGCGCAGCGGGTGCGCTGGCCGCGCCAGTCCGCGCTCTCACGCCAGGGATGGGTTTTTCCATTGTCATTGAAAGTTTCATCGTCACGGTGATCGGCGGCATGGGTTCTATCGGTGGTGCCTTTGCCGCGGCCATCCTTCTCGGCTTCGCCCGCTCCTTCGGCAGCGTCGGGTTTCCATTGTTCGTGGACGGGCTGATGTTCCTCATCATGGGCCTAGTTCTCATTTTCAAGCCCGCCGGCCTGTTCGGCCGTTCGGCCCGGTAGTCCCATGCAGAAGAATGCCCTCGCGCGCGATTTGATCGCCGCCGCCATCGCGTTGGCCCTGTTGCTCTCGGTGCCCACGTTTACCGGCAGCAAGGCCACCACCAATTTCATCATCTATGTCAGTGCCAATGGCTTGCTGGCGATGTCGCTTAATCTTCTGGTCGGCTATACCGGGCTCGTCTCCTTCGGCCATGCGATGTTCTTCGGCGCTGCGGGGGCCTATCCCTTCGTGTTGTTGATGCAGAACCTGTCGCTGTCGATCCCTGCAGGCATCGTGCTTACGCTCGGCTTCGCCGCCGTGTTGGCGCTGTTGATCGGAGCGATCTGCGTGCGGCTGACGGAGATCTATTTCGCCTTCCTTACCCTCGCCTTTCAGATGCTGATCTACAGCCTGATGATGAATATGATCGAGTATACCGGTGGCGATAACGGCCTCAGTGGCATTCCCCGACCACCCTTCCTTGGTATCAATCTGGCCGATAGCGGCACCTTCTATGCCTTCGTCTGCACGGTCTTCGTCGTTGCCATCGTGATCATGCGCATCATCGTCATGTCGCCCTTCGGCTACACTTTGCGCCTGATCCGCGACAACGCGCAGCGCGCCACCTTCCTCGGCGTGAATGTAGTGCGGATGAAGCTGATCTGCTTCGTCCTGGCCGGTATTTTTGCCAGTCTGGGAGGTGTCATCATGGCACTGTTCTCGGCCGGCGCGTACCCTACCTTTGCCTTCTGGACTAATTCCGGCGATGCGATTTTCATGATCATGCTGGGTGGCCTGAATGTCTTCCTCGGGCCCGTGCTGGGCGCGGTGATCCTGCAGGCACTGAATGACGTGGTGACGCATTACACCAGCCATTATGGTCTATTTCTGGGCCTGCTGATTCTGCTAATCGTGCTCGGCTTTCGCCGGGGCCTGCTGGATTTCGTGTTTGAACGGCGGCAGTCGCGCGCACAAGGCGCGCTTAGCGCCGAGCGCAAGAAGGCGCGGACCTGATGCTCAAGGTCGAAAATCTCAGCAAATCCTTTGGTGGTGTCGCGGCTGCGCGTGACGTGACCTTGGATTTTCCCGATGGCTCCCTATCCGCCGTCATCGGCCCGAACGGGGCCGGCAAGACAACCCTGTTCAATCTGATCACCGGCCATCTGAAACCGGATTCCGGGAAGATTCTGCTGAATGGGGAAGATATTGTTGGTCTGTCGCCGGCGCAGGTCGTGCATCGCGGCCTGGGTCGTGCTTTTCAGGTTGCCAGCATCTTTCCGTCCCTGACCGTGCTGGAAGCAATGACCGCCGCCGTCATTTCCCATCGCGGCGGCAGCGGCAATATGTGGCGCCGCTTTCCCACCGATGCTGCCCGCACGCGCGCGCTGGAACATCTGGATCTTCTAGGTTTGGCCGATGCTGGCGGCCTGCTGTCACGCAACCTCTCGCATGGCGATCAGAAGCTGCTGGACATCGGCCTGGCGTTAACTTTGGAACCGAAGGTTCTGCTGCTCGATGAACCCACTGCTGGTATGGGGCCGGAAGAACGTTGGGCGATGATCGAGAAAGTGCAGGCCCTTTGGCGCCTCGGCGGCATGACCCTGGTCTTCATCGAGCATGACATGGATGTCGTTTTCAAGATCGCGCAGACCGTGCGCGTGCTCCGCTATGGCGCTGTGCTAGCGGAAGGTACACCAGACGAAATCCGCGCCAACGAAGCGGTGATCGACGCCTATCTGGGCCGTGCCGAGGAGCATACCTGATGACTGAGACCGTTTTGCAGGTCGAGGGGATCGACGTCTTCTATGGCGCCAGTCAGATCCTGTTCGGCCTCAGCCTAGATGTGGAGAAGGGCCAGACGCTCGCCCTACTGGGCCGCAATGGTGCCGGAAAAAGCACCACGTTCAAGTCCATCATCGGCCTCGCCCCGCCACGCACGGGCAGCGTGCGCATCAGGGGCCGGGATGTGCGGGGCCATCCAGCCTATGATATTGCTCGCGCCGGCATTGGTTTTGTCCCGGAAGACCGCCAAGTATTTCCGGAACATTCGGTGGAGGACAATCTCCTTATCGCCGTCAAAAAGGGCCCGAGCGGGCAGGATTACTGGACCCTCGCGCGTGTCTATGAGGTATTTCCGGTCCTGGAAGGCATGAAAACCCGCATGGCCGGGCGGCTTTCGGGCGGCGAGCAGCAGATGCTGACGATCGCGCGCACGCTGATGGGTAACCCGGAGGTTCTGTTGCTCGATGAACCTTCCGAAGGTCTGGCGCCCGTCATTGTCGCGCAGATCGGCGCGCTGATCCGCCGCCTCGGCCAGATGGGTGTCACCTTGATCCTGGCGGAGCAGAATATGCATTTTTGCCTCGGCGTCGCCAGCCACGCGGCAGTGATCGATAAAGGAACGATCGTCTATCGCGACACCATCGCCGCGCTGAAGGCGAACGACGCGATCAAGCAGCGCTATCTGTCAGTGTGACATAGGCGTAACCTGACATGGGTAGCCCCGGCGCGCATTGCCAAGGTGGGTTTCTCAGCTCATGGAGATATTTCAGAACACTGGCACGGCGCCCTTCGGTGGCATGTTGATATTGGCGTTCTAGGCAGCCGGCGGCAGACACTGGATCAAGCAGCGATATTGTCGATCAGGCGCACCCTGCCCAGCTGGGCGGCGGCGATGATGCGGGCCCCCGATACGATGCGATCTAACGGCGCCAGGGTGGGGCCGTCCACCAAAGCAAGATAGTCCACGTTGAATCGCGCCGCTGTCAGTTGCTGGCGGGCCCACGCCAGGGCGAGCGGAACGTCCGGTGCAGCGGCGGCTGCGCGTATGGTGCGGTTGAGCTGGGCGGCAGTCGGGCGGTCTTGCGGTGTTAGAAAGCGATTGCGGGAGGACAGGGCAAGGCCGTCTGCCTCGCGCACCGTCGCGATACCGACGATCTCCAGCCGTAGATGCAGGTCGGCGACGAAGCGGCGCACGACCTGCAATTGCTGCCAGTCCTTCTCGCCGAAATAGGCGGCATCCGGGCGGACTTGGCCAAACAGTTTCGTCACCACGGTTGCCATGCCGCGGAAATGGCCGGGTCGGTGCTCGGCCTCCCAGCGTTCGGCGGGCGGGCCGGAGACATCGACGAGCGTAACATTGTCGGAAGGATACATCGTGGCGACATCCGGAATCCAAACCAGGTGGTTGCCGGCTGCGCGCAGGCTGGCGAGATCGCCGGCCTCGTCGCGCGGATAGTTGGCCAGATCCTCGTTGGCCGCGAATTGCAGCGGGTTGACGAAGATAGAGGTGGCGGTCGCGGCGCCCGACGTTACCGCTGCATCCACCAATGCTCGATGGCCGGCGTGCAACGCACCCATGGTGGGGACTAGGGCGAGCTTTCCGTATCGGGCGCGCAGGCCGTCGCAGGCTGCATCGAGTTCGGCGAGTGTTCGGACGACGATCATGTCCGCCTTTCTAGCAGTGCGCGGGCCGACGGCGAAGGATGTTTCACCATTTGCCGTCGAGAATGACTTACCGAAAACAAGGTTAGCGCTTTGTCGAGGCCTTGCTTCCGGCAGGCCATGCTCATCGAGACTCGGTATCAGGGCCCATTGGCCAGGGCCAGCAGCGCTTGCCCGGTCAATAGGCTGGCCAGCACTGTGAGGGTGACTAGAGCCACGCGGCGATGCGTGTCGGGATTGGTACGGCGAAATCCAAGCGTGCCGAGCCATTGTCCCAGCAGGAGCGCGGGTAGGGCGATCAAGGCCCATAGCGTTGTCTCCCAGCTCGCCAGGCCACGCCAGGCCATCGGGACCATGGCGGCGGCGGCAGTGAGGAAGAAATAGGAAATGGTAGAGGCCCGCATCACCTCCGTCGGGCAACGCAGGGCAAGGAAATACACCACGGCCGGTGGCCCGGCCATGGCGGCGACGCCGTTCATCACGCCGGAAATGGCGCCGACGAGCAGGGTGATCCAACGCGCTGGATGTTCCGGCAGGACCAGTCCGCGCCCCAGCAGCGCAATGGCGGCGAAGATCAGCAGGCCGATTGCCAAGCGTGCAGCGTCCGCGCTCATGTAAGCCAGCGCCAGTAGGCCGAGCGGGGTACAGACAACCATGGCTACGACCAGCCAGAGGATCGGGCGCCAGTCCGCCTGTCGCCATAACAGCGGCAGGTCGACCGCGCCGGTTAGTAATTGCAGGGTGACGATGACCGGCACGAACTGCTGCGGCGGCATGGCGAGCGAAAGAACGGGCGCCGCGGCCATGGCCAGGCCAAAGCCGGTAAAGCCACGCAGCAGGCCGGCAGCAAAAATTCCCACGACCACGATCAGGGCGACCGCGGACATTCTTACCTCGTTCTCGCCTTGCCTGGGCTCCTGTCCAGGGTCAGAGCCGTTCGTCCACGACCTCGAAGATTTCGCGGGAGCGCGTAACGCGGCCCAGCCAATGGCGATCGAATTCCGCGACTAAGGCCTTGATCGTGTCAGTGCCGTCGAGTGCCTGAGCTGCGGCAATGGACGGAAATTCGTAATGGGCACTATGTACGGATGGATCCGTACGGTTCCACGCCCGAAAAGCATGCGTGACCTTGAAGGCACGCATGGCATCCTGCAAATGTTCCTGTTGGTACCAAAGGTCGAACGGCGCGCGGTCCTCCGGATCGGGGATAACGGCGCGAACGATCAAATAAATGCGCGTGGCCATAGTTATTCCGCCGCTTGCTGATTTTGAGAAATATATTGCACGGAATTAGGACCGAAGCGATCCTTGAACGCCGTAGTGTCGATCTCCTCCAGTTGTATTTCGCCCGCGATGACGCTTTGCTTCCAAGCCTGATGCGCGGGCTCCTCGCCATGGAATTCTGGCATCACTTCCTTGGCGAACAATTCCAGGCTTTCACAGATATGTTCGTGCGAATTCTTTCCCGCCTGGTTGAGAAGAATGATTTGATCGACATGCGATGTGCTGAATTTCCGTAACTTGTTACGAATAGTCTCTGGCGAGCCGATCAGACCGCCACGCAGCGCGCGGGCCATCATGTCGGGGTTGGCGCGCTTATAAGCTTCATATTCCTCCCACACATTCACCGTTCCAGGTTTCGGGCGAGATCGGCCGGGATTGGCACCATAGAAGCGCAGGGCAAACTGAAAGAACGTGGCGCCATCAGCGCGACGTCGAGCTTCATCGTCGGTCTTGGCGCACATAAAATAACTCACCAGCGCCATGTTCGGATTGATCTGGTAATCCGTCAGCTTGTCCAGTCGCTTGGTGATGGAGTTGTAATAGGCATGCACCCAGGCATTGGCTGCGTCCGCGCTGAGAAACTGAAAGCCCAACGCGCCGAGACCACGACGGCCAGCCATTTCGATGGTATCTAGTTGTGAGCAGGCAACCCAGAGCGGCGGGTGGGGACGCTGGATCGGTTTCGGCAGCACGTTCCGGAGTGGAAAGTTAAAATGCTTTCCGGAGAATTCGAAGCCGCCATCCTTGAACATCGGTATTACGCAGCGCACGGCTTCTTCCCAGATTTCTCGTTTCTGATCCATCGAGATGCCGAACGGTTCAAGCTCGGTGACGGACGCGCTTTCGCCCATTCCGAATTCCACGCGGCCATTCGATAGCAGATCCAGGACGGAAACCTTCTCTGCCACGCGCGCGGGGTGATTGGTCGTTAGCTGAATAATGCCATGGCCGAGCCGAATATTTTTAGTTCTCTGGCTGGCTGCGCCGAGGAAGACCTCCGGGGCGGGCGAGTGGGAGTATTCTTCTAGGAAGTGATGTTCGACCTCCCAGGCATAGTCGTAGCCGAGCTTATCGGCGAACTCGAGCTGATCCAGCGCGTCATGGTGCAGTTTACGTTCGGTATCGGGGCCCCAGGGTCGGGGGATTTGTAATTCATAGAAAATTCCGAATTTCATTTATTCTCTCCCAAGGCGGCGATCGCGCTGTCCGGGCCACGCAGGCCCAGTCGTTCCAGTCGAGGCAACACTTCCTGAATGAAGTAAGGAATTTCCTTCAGATAGTCGAGAAAAGCGACAGAGGTTCCCGCGAGTCCCGCCGCGCTCATCCGCGCCATTTCCACCGCAATTTCATCAGGCGTGCCGACAAATGGATAGGAGCCCGGGTAGGCACCGTCGAATTTCTTTCCTGTCGCGCGGGTAAATCGGTTTTCGAACGGCCGCGCAATCATGGCATTACCGCTGCCCACCGTCGCGCCACGGTTGCGGCGGTAATATTTCTGGCCGTCCTCATCGGCCATTTCTTCGGCAAAATAATGAAAAAATTCCTCCGCCTCTCGCCGTGTCGGTCGGCAAACCACGTGCGACATGGCGTAAACCGGCAAGATGCGGCCGCGAGGAGAAGTGTATTGCGCCACATCAGCGAGCATGGAAGGCGCCTGATCTAGTTCCGTCAGGTTCGTGAATAAAGCATCGGCAGCTTGCGCGGCGAAGTCCCGGCCCGCTGGTGAGAACCCAGCCGACATGACCATCGGCCGTGGGCGCTGGACGGAGACAGGATCGGTCTGCAGCCGCTTCAGGTGGAAATATTTACCATCCCAATCGAATTCTGGCCCCCCTTCCAACAGCTTCGCCCAAATTCTCCACCATTCTAGGCCGTGCTCGTACCGGGTGTCCTGCGCGATGGTCACGCCATGCAGATCGAACTCCTCCTGGTTCCAGCCGCAAACGATGTTCAGCCCAGCGCGGCCATGCGTAATATGATCAATCGTGGCCATGGCTTTTGCAGCGAAGGTCGGTGTGACCAGCGGCACATGGATGGTGGAGAAAATGCAAATACGTTTGGTCAGCGCGCCGATCGCCGAGCCATGTGTCATGGTTTCATAGGATTTGCCGTACACATTGGCCTTACCCTGGTAACCACGCCATTTGGCAACAGGAAGAATGAATTCCATGCCGGCCGCGTCGGCCATCTGGGACATGGCGACGATATCGTCCCAGTTCGCCCGCCAACGTTCCGGGGCAAGCGACATGGTCAACCCGCCATCACAATTGGCGCTGAATACCCCCAACTTAAACCGGTTGGGGCCGAACATCGGATTGTTGGGACGACTTTCGTGCATGTCAAAATCTCAGACGATCAATCCCATAGAACGCGGTGACCTGATCAAGACGTTCCCGGGACGGGACAGAGTTCATCCAACCATGCCGCGAAGGTAGGAGCCCCGTAGTACGTTTCAGATCCACCATCAGTTCCGCCATTTTCAGCGTAATGGCGAAACTATCCATGATCGGCACGTCATCCACCCGCGTGATGCCAGCGCATGCCAGTAACATGTTCATCGGCACTTCGCCGGCAATAATCACATCCGCGCCATCCTCGCGAATCATCTTCCTTGCCGCTTCCATGAAGCGATCGATCACCGGGCCAGGCTCGGCAAAACCGGCCAGCACGTCCTTGAAAACCAGGCCGGAAGGGCGGATTGCAGCGCAACGACTGTCCAGACCGTAGTTGCGCATCTGTTCCTTGTAGAGAGGTATCATGCGGTCGATAAAGACAAATACGCCAAAATTCTGGCCATACATGGTCGCGGTGTGAAAGACAGTCTCGCCCAGGCCGATCACCGGAATATCGACCATTGCGCGGGCCTCGCGCAGCATTGGGTTGGGCAGGGTGCACATGGCGTAGGCATCAAAATTTTCGCGCTCCGCCTGACGGGCAGCGGCGATCCATTGATTACCGTGGATCCAGTAAGTGTAGCCATAACCGATATCGTCGCCAGGGTAATTGCCGGGATAGGTGCCGCGCATTTGGCCGTGCAGCACCAGTTCAGTATCAGGACGAAGGATTTTCTTCGCGTGGCTTCTCATCGCATCGGCGTAAGATGGCAGATCTTCAAGAACCGTGAAACTTTGGTGCCAGATGCGCATTGCCATGATGGTATTCCCCTATAGTAAAACCATGCCAGAGATCATCCTTATTGGCTAGTTCGCGGCTGGTGCCGTCGAACACGGCGGCCTCCTCGTGCACCACGCGCTGCATAGTTTCGTACGCCGTGCTTTTGACACCGGCCATCGGCTCATGAAGCAATTACAGCGCACCGTCATTCATCAAGGTTTGGGCGATGCCAATCAGTTTCTGGTGGCCGAAAGGCAACTCTGTGACCATGGAGCCCGCCACGCGCCGCCTATGGCGCGAATCTTCGCCGCCAGCTCCGGCGCGCCACGCCGGGCGGCATTGCCGCGCGGCATCAGATGGCTATGGCGTAGGCCGGGCGGCGTGGGTCGGCGCCAGCCCCCATCATAGCGGTTTTCGGATCGCTGAGGATCGCCTCGACGGAACCTGCCAGCATGGTCCAGTCCGGCCAGTCCTGGATCTGGTGGCCGCGCGCGGCGAGGGCTTGTTTTGTCTTTGCGTCGATGCGGCCTTCCAGCGCCAATCGGCCAGGGAAATACTCGAACGGCGCAAAGGACGAGGGGAACGAATAGCTGGCCACACGCGGCGCCTCTATCGCGTCCTGCACTTCCATGCCGAAATGAAAAATATTCAGCATGACTTGGAGCATGGCCTGAATCTGCACATCCCCGCCCGGTGTGCCAAAGGGCATCACCCCGCCGTCACGGGTTACAATCATGGCCGGATTAGGGGTCAATCGTGGGCGCTTTCCCGGCGCGACGCCAGCCGGATGGCTGGGGTCCGGCCGGCTTTGCGAACCGCGGCCAGACGGAATAATGCCGAGGCCAGGTACGACCGGGCCATTGGACGATCCGTCGGAGGGTGTGGCGCTAAATGCATTGCCCCATTGGTCAATGACGCAGCAATAGGAGGTATCGGCCTCGACACGTGGCAGCGCGCGCGCGCTGGCGGCGAATGTTTCTGCAGGTGCGTTCAGCCTCGGCGGCATGGCGCCGAAGGCGAGATCGTCGCGCACGGCGCTAGCGCGGCGCGCGATGGTGGATGGCGCCAGTAAATGATCGATCGGCACATTGATGAAGGCAGGGTCGCCAAAGAAATATTCGCGATCCGCCAGCGCCAAATTCAGACACTCCACCAACCGGTGCAGATAAAGCGGGCTGTTATGGGTGAGGCCCTCGATACCGACATGTTCGAGCAGCAGCAGCGCCTGCAACAGCGCCGGGCCCTGGCACCATGGGCCGCAGGTGATCACCTGATGACCGCGCCAGTTCCGCATCACAGCGGGTTCGATCCGGGATTCATAGTTGGCAAGATCGGCCATACTAAGGTAGCCACCCTCGCGGCGCTGAAACGCGGCAATCTCGCGCGCGATGTCGCCGCAATAGAACGCATCATGCGCGGCTTGCAGCCCGCTTTCGCGGTCCGGCGCCGCGCGATCCTGGTCCGCCATGTATTGCATTGTGCGGGAGAGATCGGACTGGACGAATTTTTCGCCAATCGCCGGCGCACGGTTATCAGGTAGGAAGATCGCGGCATTCTGTGGCCAGCGCCGATAGTCGGCCGCGCGCGACGCAATGGAATGGGCGAGTAGCGCGTTCACCGCGAACCCCTCGCCGGCGAATCGAATGGCGGCGGCGGTAACTTCATGAAAGCGCATCGTACCATGCCGGCGCAGGGCGGAAATCCAGGCATCCGGCGCAGCGGGCACTACGGTGCGTAAAACGCCTTCAGGGATTTCCCCCCCATGTTCGCGCATGAAGAGATCGGGCGGAAGCGCAGCGGGCCAATGGCCAAGCCCGGCAATGGTTTCGACCCGCCCATCGGCCCGACGGATCATGATCGGCGCGACGCCGGCGATATTGACCAGGTCGGGTTGCAACACGCCCAGCGCGATGCCGGCGGCGCAGCCGGCATCCACTGCGTTGCCGCCCGCTTCCAGGATAGCGAAACCCGCGGCTGTAGCTAGGTAATGGCCAGCAGAGATTGCGTGTCGGGACCCATAGACAGTCGGACGATGGCTCATCGCAGTCCTCCATGAAGGGTGATTCAGGATAACATGATGGTAATGCGATGTGCTACAAAGAACGCTCAAGGCATAGGCTGCGTCGGGTTCTTCATGGAACGTCGGGCAATTGTACGACGAACCCAAAACAGGAGGACAATCTTAAGCCGACATTTCCCAAGTAGCCCTAGGACGATCTGAGGCGCGTGCTCGTAAAAAAGGAAAGCCCCCGTTGCCGGGGCTTTCCTGCGAGTTCGTAAAGGAGGCGTTCCCTGGCTTACTTCTTGGCTGGCCAATAGTACTCGGCGGTGAAATTGTAGTCGGGAAAGACCATACGGCGCATAGGCACAATCTTCGAGGCGTAGGCGCGCTGGCTCTCGTAGACCTTCTTGAAGAACGGGCTCTTCTCGGATTCCACCTTGGCGATCTCGTCCCACGTCTCGAGGATTTTCTTTAGGATATCGTCGGGCGTGCGATGGACGGTGACGCCGTGCTTCGACTGCATCTCCTCGAGGGCCTCCACGTTCTGCACGTTGGTGATGAGCCGCTGCATGACTGACGCCTCCCACGCCGCCGTCTTCATGATCTGCTGCAGGGCGGGGGTCAGCGCCTTCCACACGTCGTTGTTGAGCAGGATCTCGAGTATTGGAGCAGGCTCGTGCACCGACGGCATGTAGTAATGTTTCCAGACAGTGTGGAAGCCGATCTTCATGTCGTCAGCCGGGCTCGCCCACTCTGCGCACTCGATGACGCCACGCTGGGCGGCTGGCACGATCTCGCCGCCGGGCATGTTGACGACGCTCATGCCAGCCTTTGCAAACACCTCGGCGTTGATGCCGGTCTGGCGGCACTTGCGACCCTTGAGATCCGCCCAGCTGGTAACCGGCTTGGCAAACCAGCCGAACGGTTGGTTACCGACCCAGGCGACCGGAATGACCGTGACGTTGCGCTTGAGCTCGACCTGATAGAGTTCGTTGTAGAGATCGATACCGCCGGCCGTGTAGAGCCAGCCCATGAAGTCCACCTCGTCCATGCCGAACGGGCCACCAGGCGCCGGTCCGAATAGCGCTGCTGCTTTGTGTTTGCCCACCCAGTAGGCTGCCGCCGAGTATGCGCCATCGATTACCTTCTTGTGTGCCCCATCGAGCACTTCGAAGGCCGGAAGGACGGTGCCCGCCGGCAGGCCTTCGATTTCGAGGCGGCCGCCCGACATTGTCTTCACCCGCTCTGCCCAAAGGTGAAAGCCGACCATGGCCAAGGAGCTCTGCGGAAAGCTCGCCTGTATGCGCATCTTCTGCACCGTCTGGGCATCGACTGTCGTCGCGCCGAACAGCAAAGTGGCAGCCGCCGCGACCGCGACAGCAAGCCTTTTCAAACCCTTCATGTGTTGCTCCCTATTCTTTGTCTTTTTAACCGGGATTTTCCGGATGGCCGCCTAAGTCGGCTGCCACAAAGGCAATTTATCCAGAGAACGGCGCGCGTGGCAAACCGAGGCTGTACGGCAATTTTGCTGGAGCCTTGCCGAACGGTCGAGGGGTGCTCCAGCGGCGGTAATCCTGACCAGGATATCGCACCAGCCATCGGTGGAATGCACATTGCCGGGCCGCAGGGCGCAGTGCTCCAGATCACCGAACTGGTTGAACATGAACAGCGGATGGTAGCAGGTGCAGGCTAAATGGACGTTATAGGAGCTGCCTTCCTGTGCGCCGTGCGTCTCGCTCACGCTGCTGTCGATATCTAGCACCATGGTCGTAACCGGCTTACGCGCGCGCACCCAATCGAACCAGGCGCCGGACAGATCGCTCGGGCTGGCGAGGTTGGCCTCGCTCGCCAGCCATGATGTCCCGAAGCGGCCCATCTGGCTTGTCGAGGAGGCGGGATGATCCAGCCCATCACGACCTATTGCGGCGCGCATCGTCGGGTCATGTGTCGGCCGAGCCGCGTCGTTCGCGTCCTCATGGCCGGCGAGGCGACCGCACACGGGCTGCCGAGGCAATCCCGCCAGCAGGTGCGGTGTGTTCTTCCCCCGGGGCCCATCCGACAGAAGATCACCAGTCAGATCGGTCAGGCCGAGCACGTCACCAAGTTCACGATATGCCAACAACCCGGCGTCGGAGGTGATGCGGGTGCATTGGAATTCCAGCCGCAGGCGGCGGTCGAATTGCACCTACAACAAGCCGTCATCTGCTTCACCCGCTGGGTGTTCAATGACCACGTGGGCCGTCTGCCGACAGCATACTGAAATTCATAACCAGATTCGGCACTCAGGTACAAGACAATCCGAGTTCATTCCGGAGATCAGGGTTAAAGACCTTGAGCCCCGGCCTCGCCCCCCCCGGGGTGCGGAAGCCAGCTAGCTCTATGGCGACCCCAACAAGCCGGGATCGTTCGTGCTGCGGCTGAAGTGCCCAAAGGGCTATGCGATTTCGCCATATATTCATCCTGCGCATGAGGTCGGCACCGTCATGTCCGGTGCATTCCACCTGGGTTCGGGCAATGTTGCGGATCGTGCCAGTGCCCAGCAGCTAACAGCGAGTTCTTTCCGGAGGATGACTTTGGCTACATAATCGGGCCATGGTCCCCGGTCCCCACAAACAAATCCGTCTCAACGCCTTTGATATGAACTGCATCGTCCATCAATCTCCAGGATTATGGACGCATCCGCGTGATCGCGCGGACAGCTACAATACGCTGGAATATTGGGTGGACCTCGCCCGCATCCTGGAGCGAGGAAAATTTGATGCGCTGTTCCTCGCCGACGTGCTGGGCATTTACGATGTCTATCGCGGCGGGCCGGAAACCGCGCTCGAACAGGCAGTGCAGGTGCCGGTGAACGATCCACTAATGGTCATTCCAGCCATGGCCTATGTGACGCGCCATCTCGGCTTCGGCGTCACCTGTGGGTTGTCATATGAACATCCATATCCGTTCGCGCGCAGGATGAGCACGTTGGATCACCTGACCCGGGGAAGAATAGGCTGGAATATCGTGACGGGGTATCTGAACAGCGCCGCCCAGGGCATGGGAATGGTGGCGCAGGAGGAACACGATACTCGCTATGACATCGCCGATGACTATATGCAGGTTGTCTATAAATTATGGGAAGGTAGTTGGGAAGATGGTGCGGTGCTGCGCGATCGTGCCAATCGTCGCTTCGCAGATGTGTCGAAAATCCATCGCGTCACGCATGCGAGTAAATATTTCCGCACCGATGCCATTCATCTGAGTGAGCCGTCGCCGCAACGCACGCCGCTCTTATACCAGGCCGGTGCGTCGGCGCGCGGGCGGCAATTTGCCGCTGAACATGCTGAATGCGTGTTCATCAACGGCCCCTCGCAGCGTGTGGTCGCAGGCATTGTCGCCGATATCCGCCGCCGTACCGAGAATGTTGGCCGCGACCCGCGCGAAATAAATATCTTCACCATGATGACGGTGATTACCGGGCGGACCACGCAAGAAGCGCGGGAGAAACTGGCGGAGTACCAGTCCCATGTCAGCGAGGAAGCGGCGCTGGCGCTAATGTCCGGCTGGACCGGGGTGGATTTCTCCGGGCTCGACCCGGACAAACCGGTGCCTGCGGGGGATACGGGGGCGATGACCTCAGCGCTGGAAGCTTTCACTACCAACGCCGATCCCGGCCGCGTCTGGACGCCGCGCGAAATTGCCCGGCATGCCGCCATCGGCGGGCGTGGCCCCGTCATCGTCGGCTCGCATCTCGAGGTCGCGGACGCCTTGCAGGACTGGATCGCCAACACCGATCTGGATGGATTTAACCTCGCCTATGCTGTTACCCCCGAATCCTTTTCCGACATTGCGGACGGGATCGTGCCGGTGTTGCAGGAGCGGGGTGCCTACAAACGCGATTATGCGCCCGGTACCTTGCGGGAGAAATTCTACGGCCCCGGTCGTGCCCGGCTGGGTGACAATCATCCGGCTTCCCGCTATCGCAGAAAGTCTGTTTGAGAAGTCCGGCATCTTCCTTCTCCCTCACTTAGCCACCCAATAAGGGTACGTTTCCGGAAGGCTATATTTCGGTGGGTGGCTAGGTGAGGGAGAGGGAAGATGCCGGACTTCCCGTCGGCGCTGGGCGCCTCGCCGAGCCCGCCGGTCAATCCACAAGCTGCAGCAAGGGCACGGGTGGGCTCTCTTCGAAGCACTTCGCACCGGGCGGAAAGACGAACCAGTCCTGGGCGCTTCGGGTCCAAACGTGGACGGGCGGCGGCAACCCACGGGAATTGTCCAGGGTCCCGATGCGGACCGTCTGGTAAAGCTCGGGGGCAGTCCCGCGCACCATTCCGAGTATCGGTGTGCCGCATTCGCTGCAGAACCAATGTTTCAGAACACGGCCCTTGTCGTTCGTTCTCGTTTGCGGTGTCGGATTGCCCCGCGTGATGCGAAACCAACCTTCAGGAATCAACAATGAGACAACGACCGCACTCCCGCTTCGCCTTTGGCAGTCGGTGCAATGGCAAGCAAAGGTGACCCTTGGCCGTTTATCGATCGTGTATCGGATAGCCCCGCACTGGCAGCCGCCTTCACGAGGATAGGTCATTGTCGATCTTCTTTGCGACAGCGAGCACCAGTTCGTCGTTCGCCGACATTTCCAAGACGAACGCAACATTCTGATATTTATTACATATTCAGCCGGAATGTAAAACCAAATCCACGGTCATATGGGAAATGGGGGTCATATCCATTCCTCCAAAACTGATGATACACTTTCAGCGTTGGGAGACGCTCTTCGGGGGCAAGGTCACCCTGCTGAAGGGTTTTCTCCTCAAAGAGCAGACAATAATCGCACGGAGACCGATATGAAGGCCGAGGAACTGCGCGCCACCCAGGCGCCGATCAAGCAGCGCTACCGCGACGATGCCTCCACCGCCCTGATCCCGGCGCGCGCCGAAGGCCTGTTGGAAATCGACGGCATCGCCTGCAACGTCAAGGTCTGGAAGGGCCAAACCATGGCCGGACTGCATTCGGCGGGTGGCGGCTCCGGCAAGGAGGCCTGCTCGGCCGACATGCTGCTGGAAGCCCTGGTGGGCTGTGCCGGCGTGACACTCGCCGCCGTCGCCACGGCGATGAGCATCCCGATCCGCGGCGGTAAGGTTATCGCCGAGGGCGTCTGGGACGCGCGCGGCACCTTGGGCGTCGATCGTAATGCCCCGGTCGGCATTACCGATATCACCCTAAAATTTGAAATCGACTCCGATGCAGAACCCGACAAGATCGCCCGCATGGTGCAAATGGCCGAACGCTACTGCGTGATCGCTCAGACCCTGACCCATCCGCCGAAGATCACGGTCAGCCACAGCATCGCATAGAGTTGGCGGCAGCCCCCCGCCGCTAAGCGCTGTTGGGCCGGCGGCGCATGAGAGCCTGGCGGAGGCAACGTGCCACCAGTTCACCGCGCTGGTTGTGGCCTTCATGGATGAACTCCACCACGCCGCAATCGGGGCGAGAACGGGATTCGCGCACTGATTTCACTTCCGTGCGGGAGCGCACGGTATCGCCGTGGAAGACGGGCTTCGGGAAGGTCACGTCGGTCATGCCCAGATTGGCGATGGTGGTGCCCAGAGTCGTGTCGCCTACCGAGACGCCGATGACCAAGCCGAGGGTGAAGATAGAATTAACCAACGGCTTGCCGAATTCCGTCCCCTTGGCGAATTCGGCGTCGAGGTGCAGCGGCTGTGGATTATGGGTCAGCGCGGTGAACAGGACATTGTCCATCTCCGTGACTGTGCGGGTGAGGGCGTGTTCGAAAGTCTGTCCCACGAAGAATTCCTCGAACCATAGTCCGGCCATTCCTGTCTCCTGTTGCTATCGCGTGATGCAGTTTGCGCAAGCTTGCCTTGCTTGGAAAGCGGAGTTACGGGATATGCTTCTTGGCCCTGCCGCAGCCTATATACGTTGGGTTCGGTGGACGACGGCTGTGCCGGTTGAGCTTCAGCGATGCTGCTCTACGGGATTTTCTTAGTCCCGGTGCGGCCGGCTTTTTCCGCGGTGCCACTAATGCCCTCACGCCGTTGCAGTTCCGCCCAGATTTCAGCGGGACGCAAGCCAGCGGACACCCACATGACGATCAGGTGGTAGAGCAGGTCGGCGCTTTCCGCGACCAGCGCCTCCTGGTTGTTCGATACTGCTTCGATCACGCATTCTACCGCTTCCTCGCCAAATTTCTGCGCGACCCTGGCGGTCCCGCGCGACAGCAGGCGGGCGGAATGGCTGATGGATGGATCGGCGCCGCGCCGGTCCATCACGATGGCCCAAAGCCGATCCAGCACGACGGCGGATGCGTCGGGAGGCTCGCTATCGGGTGTTGGAATCTGGGTCATGCGACCTCCTCAGGCAGCCTGGCGCGGCAGAGGCACTGGCAACAGGCGCACCGGCAGGCCCGCCTCGGCCAGCGCGGCCTTCGCCAACGCGATGGTGAACGTGCCAAAATGGAACACGCTGGCGGCCAGCAACCCGGTCGCGCCGGCCTTGGCGCCTTCGACAAAATGCTGCAAAGCACCCACCCCGCCGGAGGCGATCACCGGTACTCGCACGGCGCCGCACACAGCGCGTAGCAGATCGAGATCGAACCCTTTTCCCGTTCCATCACGGTCCATGGAGGTCAGAAGAATTTCCCCGGCGCCTAGCGATGTTACCTGCCGCGCCCAGTCGATTGCATCGATCCCGGTACCGCGCCGCCCCCCATGGGTAAAGATCTGCCATTTTCCCGGTGCGCTCTGCTTGGCATCGCCCACCTTTTTTGCATCGATCGCCACCACCACGCATTGGCTGCCGAATTTACGCGCCGCCTCCGCCACCAGTTCCGGGCGCGCTATTGCGGCGGAGTTGATGGAGCATTTATCGGCCCCGGCCAGCAGCAGCCGGCGCATATCCTCCACCGCGCGGATGCCACCGCCCACGGTCAATGGCAAAAACACCCGCGCGGCGGTGCGGGAAACAACATCAAGGATGGTGTCCCGGTTTTCATGACTGGCGGTGATATCGAGGAAGGTTAGCTCATCAGCCCCGGCCGCGTCATAGACGATCGCCTGCTCCACCGGATCGCCGGCGTCGCGCAGCTGCAGAAAATTCACGCCCTTGACGACGCGGCCATCCTTCACGTCCAGACAGGGGATCACGCGCAGCTTCAGCATGGGACGATAACCTCCAGAATCTCTTTTGCGAGCACGATCGTGGGTAAGGCAAGCGAATAAAGGAAAATCCTGATATGATGGCACTTTATGTGCCTCAAGGGTCCACCTATGCTGCCACCCATCCTGCCCACCACCGCGCCGCGCCTCTGGTTCGAGGATTTACATGTTGGCCAGCGCTTCGTCACCGACAGCCACACGCTGGACGCCGCACAGATTGTGGAATTCGCCCGCGTCTTCGATCCGCAGCCCTTCCATACGGACGCGGTGGCGGCGCGGGAAACCCTGTTCGGCGGCCTCGCCGCTAGCGGCTGGCACACTGCCGCGATTACTATGCGTCTGCTGGTCTCCTCGGGCCCGCCCTTCGCCGCCGGCATCATCGGTAGTGGCGGCCAGCTCACCTGGTCGCAACCGGTGCGAGCGGAAGACGTACTGCGGGTGGAGGTGAAAATCCTCGAGCTGACCCCCTCGCGCTCCCGCCCCGAGCGCGGCATGGTGGTGATCCGGGTGGAGACGCGCAACCAGCGCCATGAGGTGGTGCAGGTGTTCAGCCCGAAGCTATTGGTACCGCGCCGGTCAACCGCGCAGCAATGATAGGGCGACGGCAGGCGCCACCCGGCCATCATAGAGCGCCCGCCCGACGATTACCCCGTTGATGTGACCGGGCGCGGCGCTGGGTGCGATGGCTTTCAGCGCCCGCAAATCGTCCATCGAACCCACCCCGCCGGACGCAATCACCGGCGTCGACAGCCGGCGGGCGAGGGCAAGCGTCTGGTCGAGATTCAGCCCCGTCAGCATGCCGTCACGGCCAATATCGGTGTAGATGATTGCCGCCACCCCGGCATCCTCATAGGACAGCGCTAGATCGAGCGCGGCGACCGAGGAGGTTTCCGCCCAGCCCTCGGTGGCGACAAAGCCGTCGCGCGCGTCGATGCCGACCGCGATCCGGGTAGGAAAAGCGCGGCAGGCGTCTTTCACCAAAGCCGGGTTCTTCAACGCGATGCTCCCCAAAATCACCCGCCGTACCCCCGCCTCCAGCCAGGATGCGATGGCATCCATGTCGCGAATGCCGCCGCCCAATTGTACGGGCACGTCGACCGCTGACAGAATCGCCGCGACCGCACCGGCATTTTCCGGTCGCCCGGCGAAGGCGCCATTTAAATCCACCACATGCAACCATGTGCAACCGGCATCTTGCCAGGCGCGTGCCTGCCCCGCGGGGTCCGCCGAATAGACCGTCGTCTGATCCATCTCCCCGCGTTTCAGGCGCACGCAGGTGCCATCCTTCAGGTCGATGGCGGGATAAAGTGTCAGATGGGACATCAGGATTTATGCGTCTCGCGCTTCGACGCCAGCGGGCGCAGCTGCTTGTAATAGTAAAAACCGCGTACGATCTGCCCGCTTACGCGCGCATAGGCCGGATGCTCGCCCCAGCGGGTATAGGCGAGCGATTCATACATACGGATCGCCGCCGTCTGCGTTTCGCGCACATCCAGGTTTAGCACCTGGTAGCCGAGGGCACGCGCGCCATCCTCCACCCGCTGGACCATCATCCGCCCGACGCCGTGCCCACGCGCGAAGGGGGCGATGAACAGATGCATCATGTTGGCGGCAAAAGATTGCGCCTCATTGTTGCGTGGCGGGCGCGCAAGTTGGACGGAGCCAACGATGACGCCGTCCAGCCGCCCGATGAATAATTCGCGTTCCGGAACGAGGAGGAGGCCGCGAAAATAGCGTTCCAGCACCTGGCGTTCCGGCGCGTTGACCCAGCCAAAGCCGCCGCCTTCCAGGATCGCGGCGGCAGTCGCCTCGCACAACGCATTGAGGTCGTCGACGGTGAATTCAGTCGCGCGCTCCACCGTCAGCACGGCGGGGCGGGGTTTTGCGGCACGGGTCCGGGGCGCTTCGCTCATGGGGTCCAACGCAAAAAATTCATTAGGATGCGAATACCGACCTCCTGGCTCTTCTCGACATGAAACTGCGTGCCGGCTCGATTTCCTGCCGCCACCATGGCCACCACGGGGCCACCATAATCAGTAGTGGCGATGACTTCCTCCGCGCGCCCGCCGATGAGGGAATAGCTATGGACGAAATAGGCATGGTCGCTGGGTTGTAAACCATCCAGTAACGGATGACTGCCGGGCGTAAAATCCAGGCCATTCCAACCCATTTGCGGTAGGCGCAGGCCGGGGGCGGGCATTTTGGTAATTTCACCCGCGATCCAGCCGAAGCCTTCGGTCACCTCATGCTCCAGCCCGCGCTCAGCCATCAGCTGCATGCCGACGCAAATGCCCAGGAACGGCTTGCCTGCGTCGGTCGCGCTGGTGATGGCGTTCCGCATACCATCCATCGCGGCCAGCCCGCGCGCGCAATCGGCAAAGGCACCCTGGCCGGGCAGGACGATGCGATCGGCGCGCGCCACCCAGTCCGGATCGGCGGTCACCTTCACCTCAGCCGTTAAGCCATCACGCTCCGCCGCCAACGCAAGGGCGCGCGAGGCGGAGGCAAGATTGCCACTGCCATAATCGACGACGGCGACACGCATCAGGCCTCGCCCGCCGGGACGCGTTGATGGGGCATAAACAAATCCGCTAAATCCGACCTGACCGCGAGTAGCCGCGCGAAGGCCTCATCGGCGTCACGCGCAGCCACCACATGGGCAAGCGAGTAGCCGCGCAGGCGCAGCGCCCAGCGGCGCAGATCGTTGCCCCACAGGCCCAGGCACCAATGCGCCGCCGCCAGCGGGGCGATGGTGGTCAGGTCATCGCTCAGCGCCACGATCAGCGCATCCCCCGCCAGGGCCAAAGCGACCAGCATCCAGGCACCGTGTAGCGCGAACCAGAACGGACCGATGACCAGCGCGCCCAGGGCGAAGCCCTCGCGCACCAGCACGGGCGGGCGCGTGTCATGCAGATGTACGGTCCAGCTTTTCACAATGACCCTTTAGTCGACGGGATTTCGCTACCCGCCCGCGGATCGAGGGCACAGGCGACGCGCAGCGCGCGCGCGGTGGCCTTAAAGCATGATTCGATGACGTGATGCGCATTCACCCCGGCCCGTGCGTTCACATGCAGGGTGATCAGGGCGTTGAAGGCCAGCGCCCGGAAAAATTCCTCAAACAATTCGGTATCCATCTCACCGATCTTCGGGCGCGCGAACGCTACGTTCCAGGCGAGGTAGGGGCGGCCGGAAATATCCACCGCCGCCTCTGCCAGCGCTTCATCCATCGGGATCAGCGCCTGGCCGAATCGGGTGATGCCACGCTTGTCGCCCAATGCCTGTGCGAAGGCGCGGCCGAGTACAATGCCCACATCCTCCGTCGTGTGGTGGAAATCGATATGCAGATCGCCCTTCGCGCGTACCGTCAGGTCGAACAGGCCGTGCCGGGCCAGTGCGGTCAGCATATGGTCCAGAAAGCCGATGCCGGTGGCGATATCTGCCTGGCCTGAACCGTCAAGGTTCAGGGTGAGGGAGATATCGGTTTCCGCGGTCTTACGGGAAATGCTGGTGTTGCGGGTCATGGCCGTTCCACTACTCCCAAACGCAGCCGACGCCAAACACTACTCCACCGCCGGCGACATCTGGTTGGTGCCGTCCTGCGTCGTCACTCGGCGGAGGTCGCGGGCATGCGTTTCGTCGAATGGCATACCGCGATGCAAGGTGGCGCGGTTGTCCCACATCACCAGATCGTCCACCCGCCATGCGTGGCGATACACATTTTCCCGCCTTGTGATGTGCTCGGCCAGTTCGGCTAGGAGCAGGCGGCCCTCCGGCACCTCCATGTCGATGATGTGCGCCGCGTGCGACGCCACATAGAGCGCCTTGCGCCCGGTGCGCGGATGGGTTCGTACCAAAGGTTGGCACACTGGCGGCAGGGCGGCGCGTTCCTCCGGGGAGAAATCGGTAAACCCCATTATGGCGCGCGAATGCATCAACGAATGCTCAGCCTCCCTGCCCTCCAGCATGGCGCGTCGCGCCGGGGAAAGGTTTTCATAGGCGGCGCGCGTGTCGGCGAATTCGGTCTCGCCATTTCCGAGATCGCTGGGTGGCGGCACGGCATGCGCATAAAGCAGGGAGAAACCGCCCGCCGGCAGGCGGAAGGAACTGTCGGTATGCCACAGCCGGTTGCCCAGATTGACCATCCGGTGCCGTGCCGCGCCGGTCTGTGGCTTGCCGCTCTCCGCGTCCAGGTTGGAGACATCGACCATCTCCGGCTTGCCTAGGCGCAGCTTAACGTTGTTGCGGTAGGACAAGACGTAGCGTTCCGGCACCCCAAAATTTTCCGCAAACGCGATCTGTTGCGCGTCCGTCAGGCGCTGGCCGCGAAACACCAGCACGCCATATTCGTCCGCCGCTGCGCGCAAGTCCACCGCCGCTGCCTCCAACGGCTTGGAGATATCGATCCCGCTGACCTCGGCCACGAAACCGGGGCGGATCGGGCGGATTTGCGGACCCATCGCCTTATCCTTTCAGTTCACTGATCAGCGGCGTGAACCGGTCCAGCACCGGTAGCATTTTGTCTGCTGCGTCCGAATGCAGATGCAGAACCACCCGAGCCACCCCGCGGTCGCGTAGATGCTTCAACCGGTCCGCCCCCACCGTGGCCTGCGCCCAGACCGTGACCGGTAGCGCCGCCGGGTCGCGCCCGGCTTCGCGGGCCATTTTGTGGAACTCGGGCAGGAAATCGGTGACGTCGCCATAGTGCTGGCGCGTCGCGTGCGGGATCCAGCCATCGCCATAGGCGATCGCCCGGCGCGCGGCGAACGGAAACGCACCACCGACGATGATGGGCGGATGCGGTTTTTGCGCCGGTTTCGGCCAAGCCCACATTTCCGGCAGCCTTACCAGATCGCCATTGTAGCTGGCCTTCTCCTGCGTCCAGATTGCCTTCATTGCCGCAATCCGCTCACGCGCCAATTTGTGCCGGCCCGGAAAATCGGTGGTGCCGTGATCGGCCATCTCCTCCGCGTTCCAGCCATTACCGACTCCGAATAGGAAACGCCCGCCGGAGACCTGATCGAGCGAGGCTACCAGTTTTGCCAGTTGGATCGGATCGCGCTGCGTCACCAGGCACACACCCGTGCCCAGCTTCAGCCGCTGGGTAATGGCCGCGGCGACGGAGAGCACCACGAACGGATCCATACATTCGGCATAGTTTTTCGGCAGTTCGCCGCCCGGCGGGAAGGGTGTCTTGCGGGAGGTGGGGATATGCGAATGCTCCGTCGCCCAGACGGATTCGAAGCCGCGCACCTCCAGCGCATGTGATAGCTCCGCGGCGGGCATGGAATAATCGGTGAAATTCAGGCCGACACCGAGTTCCATACGCATCTCCTCAATCTTGTGGACGCCAACATAACCAGCTGGCTCAGTCTTGCGCTAGGGCTCTAAATTCTCGTTTTAATTTCCGTTTTATTATGAATGCACACTCTCGTTGTGGTTTCGGCTCATCGTTTCGTTTTCACACATAATCCTAAAGCGGCGGGCACCGCGTTTCGGAGGGCCATCGTGCCACTGCATGACCATTCGGCGGAATTCTCGGGCATTACGTGGAATGCCTATTTCCAGGCCCTGGTCGATCTGGCGCATCTGCAGGCCTGAGAATTGCCGATGGTGGCGCCAGGCGCGTTCGCCGCGCTGGAGAGCCACGCGAACCTAGCCCTTTTGCGTGATCCGCGGTCGCGTTTTCTCCGCGCCAGCGCCGAGCATTTCCATAATTTTCGCCCTCGGACGCGCTTTCACCGCTGTGGTCCGCGTGACATGCGCCTACTGATCCACCGGTTGATCCGATCCGTCGCCATCCAGGTATGGGTGCGCTGGGATCCCGAATTCGAGCTTTTTTTGGCAAACCCAAGTTTACCCATTTCGGGGAACGCCAGATCGTGCGCCATCTGCTGCCGATCCTTTCGGGTCGGCAGGGTTTTGGACAAGCCTTTCCCCTGCTAGGCCTACCCCCGGCGCCATCGCGCGCGGGAAACCATACCCGGGGCGCTAATTGGCACGCCCTGGGCAGCCCGGAGATCGTGGTATTCGTGCGTGGTTTCTACGCTCAGGATTACCCGTTGTTGGCAAATCTCATGCCGGGTTGCGCCCGGCAAGAGCCTCCGCTATACGCCCCGCCTCTGTCAGCGCGTTGGGCCTGAGATGGGCATGCCCGACCGCGACCTCGGCCCCCCACCTTCCGTGGCGATTGGGCCGGACCAGTATAAGGAGACAAAAATGCCCAAGATGAAGACCAAGTCGTCGGTCAAGAAGCGGTTCAAGATCACCGCGACCGGCAAGGTGCTAGCCGGTCCCGGCAAGAAGCGCCACAACCTTTCCGCGCGCAGCCAGAAGGCCAAGCGCACTAATCGCGGCAGCCAGACCCTGACGCATGCCGATGGCCTCACTGTGAAGCAGTGGGCCCCCTACGGTCTCGTGTAAGGAGCGCCCAGAACAATGGCACGCGTCAAACGGGGCACTACTACCCACGCCCGTCACAAGAAAGTTTTGGAGCAATCGAAGGGTTTCGTCGGCCGTTCCTCCACCAATTACCGCATCGCAATTGAGCGGTTAGAGAAATCCCTCCAGTATGCCTACCGCGATCGGCGTAACAAGAAGCGGGACTTTCGTGGCCTGTGGATTCAGCGCATCAATGCCGCGGTGCGCGAGCACGGCCTGACCTATTCGCGCTTCATCGCTGGGTTGAAGCTGGCGGGGGTCGAGATGGATCGCAAGGTTCTCGCGGCCATCGCCTATGATGACGCGCCGGCGTTCGAGGCCGTCGTCAAGAAGGTGCGGGCCGCCCTGGCTTGAGTTCGGTTTTCTAACAGCGATGCCGAATTTCGTAAGCAAAGGGCCGCCCGCATTCGGGTGGCCCTTTTCCATTGTGAGAGGTGATACCCGCAGACATGATAAACGACCTGAGTGCCGTTCAAGCTGAAACCGAAACCGCCCTAGCCGCCGCAGCGGACCTGCGCGCCTGGGACGCAGTGCGCGTTGCTGTGCTGGGGCGCAATGGAAGGCTGACCGTGCTGTTGAAGGATCTTGGCAAGACCGCTCCCGAACAGCGCCGCGAACGTGGCGCTGCGTTGAACCGCCTAAAAGATTCTCTCACCACCGCCATTGAGGCGCGCCGGGCTACGCTGGATTCCGCTGGGCTGGATGCGCGGCTCGCCTCGGAACGTCTGGATGTGACGTTGCCGCCGCGCCCCACGACGGTGGGCAGTATCCATCCGATCAGCCGCGCTATGGAGGAAATGGCTGCGATTTTTGGTGCCATGGGGTTCGCCATCAACGAAGGCTTTGATATTGAGACCGACTGGTTTAATTTCGGTGCGTTAAACATCCCTGCGCATCATCCGGCGCGAGCGGACCATGATACTTTTTACCTCCCTGGCGAACGCGATGGCCGCCCTCTGGTGATGCGCACGCAGACATCGGATGTGCAGATCATCACCATGCTGGCGCAAGAACCGCCTCTGCGCGTGATCGCGCCGGGCCGTACCTACCGCGCCGATCACGACGCGACGCACTCGCCAATGTTTCACCAATGCGAAGGTATCGTTATCGACCGTGATATTTCGCTTGCGCATCTCAAAGGCTGCCTGATCGATTTTCTGCGCATCTTTTTCGGCATCGCCAATCTCCCGGTACGGTTCCGCTCCTCTTACTTTCCCTTCACCGAGCCCTCCATGGAAGTGGATATCGGCTGGAGCCGGAAAACTGGAGAAATCGGTGGCGGCACGGACTGGCTGGAAGTGCTCGGTAGCGGCATGGTGCATCCGCGCGTGCTGGCTAATTGCGGCCTCGACCCGCGGGAATGGCAGGGTTTTGCCTTTGGCATGGGGATCGAGCGGTTGACTATGCTGAAACATGGTATCCCCGATCTGCGCCCGTTTTACGAATCCGATATCCGCTGGCTGCGCCATTACGGTTTTTCCGCCCTCGCCCCCACCATGCTGCACGAGGGGATTTAGCGCGATGAAGTTTTCCCTCGCCTGGCTGAAGACGCATCTTGACACCGACGCGGCGCTGCAAACCATCACCGATACCTTGACTAATATCGGCCTGGAACTGGAATCCGTGACCGATCCTGGCGCTGCACTAGCGCCGTTCCGCATCGCCTATGTGGTAGAGGCCGTGCAACATCCGAATGCCGACCGGCTGCGCGCCTGCAAGGTGGATGCGGGTGAGGGTATTGTCTCGGTCGTCTGTGGCGCACCGAATGCGCGCACCGGGATGAAGGCGGTATTCGCCGCGCCCGGGAATTTTATTCCCGGCAAAAACATGACCTTGAAAGTTAGCGAAATTCGCGGTGTGCAAAGCGCCGGAATGTTGTTGTCCGCCGATGAAATCGGCCTGGGCGGCGATCATGATGGTATCATCGAACTGCCCGACGATGCACCGGTCGGTAAATCCTATGCACAATGGGCTGGCCTCGAAGATCCGCTGATAGAAATCTCCGTCACCCCCAACCGGGGAGACGCGTTTTCCGTGCGCGGCATTGCGCGTGATCTAGCGGCTGCCGGAATTGGAAAATTAAAACCGTTTGCGCCGGTTAAAATCGAGGGTCGCTTCGATGCTAGCTTAGCCTGGAAGATCGACTGGCCGGAAGCCTGCCCCTTCGTGCTCGGCCGCACCATCCGTAATGTGAAAAACGGCCCTAGCCCGGGCTGGCTGCAGGACCGGTTGCGCGCCATCGGGTTGCGCCCGATCAATGCGTTGGTCGATGTGACGAATTTCTTCACCATCGATCTCGGCCGCCCGCTGCATGTCTTCGATACCGACAAGGTGGCCGGCCGTTTCCTCACTATGCGGCGTGGCGCGGGCGAAATTTTTGTCGGTCTACATGGCAAAGAGATTACCGTCGATCCGGAAGATTGCGTCATTGCTGACGCCAATGGCGTCGTCTCTGTGGCCGGCATTGTCGGCGGCGAAAGCACCGGCTGCGACGAAACGACCACGAGTGTCTTTGTCGAATGCGCCCTGTTTGACCCTGTGCGTATCGCGCTGTCCGGCCGTCGCCACCAGATCGTGTCTGACGCCCGTCAGCGGTTTGAGCGCGGCATCGACGCGGGACTAATGCCGGACGCGATGGAAGCCGCGACGCAAATGATTCTTGATTTGTGCGGCGGCGAACCGAGCATCGTCGACGCAGCCGGCGCGCGTCCCGCCTGGAATCGCGTTGCCACCCTGCGCTTCCGTCGCCTCGTTGAACTGGGCGGGGCGGATGTGCCCGCCGATGAAGTAGTCTCGGCCCTGCAACGCCTCGGTTTCAGCGTGCAGGCACGCGATGCGGAAAAAGTCACCGTCAGTGTGCCGTCCTGGCGCAACGACGTTGCCGCGCCGATCGCGCTGGAGCAGGCCTCCGGGCTCGCCATTGCCCGCGCCGCCTTGGCGGCCGAGGGCTGCGCCGAGATCGAGCCCGAATGCGATTTGATCGAGGAGGTGCTGCGCCTACGCGGCCTGGATGCCATCGCGCCTGTGTCTCTGCCGCGCGCCGCTCCGGTGCCCGTGGCGGCGCTGACGGCGAAACAGAACCGTACGGCGCTCGCCCGGCGTACTTTGGCCAGCCGGGGGCTCGCCGAATGCGTCACCTTCAGCTTTATGCCAAGGGCGGTAGCGGAAAAATTCGGCGCCACGGCGGATGCGCTGCGGTTACAAAACCCCATTGCCGCCGACCTGGACCAGCTGCGCCCCACCCCCATCGCCACCCTGGCACTGGCCGCGGCTCGCAACGGCGCGCGCGGCTATGCGGATGTGGCATTGTTCGAAGTCGGCCCCGCCTTCACTGCGGACACACCGGACGGTCAGCATAAGCTAGCCGCCGGGTTGCGCGTGGGCGCCTCACCGCGCCACTGGCTTGATCCGGCCCGCGCGGTAGATGCGATGGACGCCAAGGCCGATCTCTGGACCACGCTTGCGGCCCTCGCCGTGCCGCTGGAGGCGCTGACAATCACTACCGACGCGCCCGGCTTCTACCACCCCGGCCGCTCTGGTGTGGTGCGCCAGGGGCCGAAGACGGTGATCGGCCATTTCGGCGAGTTGCACCCTGGCGTGTTGGCGGTGCTGGATATTCCCGGCCCGGCGGTCGCGTTCGAGATTTTTCTCGATGCTATTTCCGAGCCGAAGCGACGGAAGAAATCGGCCCCCGATCTGCCAGCCTTCCAGCCGCTGCGCCGCGACTTTGCCTTTCTGGTGGATAGCACGGTCGCCGCCGATGCCGTCTTGCGCGCCGCCCGCGGCGCGGAACGGACGCTGATCACCGCCGTGTCGCTGTTCGACCTCTATGCCGGTGAAAAACTGCCGGATGGCAAAAAATCCATCGCCATTGAGGTGGTTTTCCAACCCCGCGAACGCACCCTGGCGGAGGCGGAGATTGAGGTTGCCAGCCAAAAACTTGTCGCTGCTGTCACAAAAGTTACTGGTGCCACTTTGCGCGGCTGACACGGCGCCGATTTTTCCCTATCTGTTTTGCACCGCCCGGCTTTGTCCGCGCGGCGGAGCGTCCTTCAGGCCAACATGACCGACACACCCCTCTCCCATATCCGTAATTTTTCCATAATCGCCCATATCGACCACGGGAAATCCACCCTGGCGGATCGGCTGATCCAGGCCTGTGGCGGGCTGACGGATCGCGAAATGACGTCCCAGGTGCTCGACACCATGGATCTGGAGAAGGAACGCGGCATCACCATCAAGGCGCAGACCGTTCGCCTATCCTACAAGGCCAAGGATGGCGAGACCTACGAACTCAACCTGATGGATACGCCCGGCCACGTCGATTTCGCCTACGAAGTTTCTCGGAGTTTGGCCGCCTGCGAAGGTTCCTTGCTCGTTGTCGATGCCTCCCAGGGCGTCGAAGCGCAGACATTGGCGAATGTGTATCAGGCGATCGAGGCCAGCCACGAAATCGTCCCCATCCTGAACAAGGTCGATCTGCCAGCCGCCGAGCCCGAGCGGGTCAAACAGCAGATCGAGGACGTGATCGGCCTGGATGCGTCCGATGCCGTGGAAATCAGCGCCAAAACGGGCCTGAATATAGGCGCGGTGCTGGAAGCCCTCGTCACCCGTCTGCCCCCGCCCACGGGCGATGCCAGCGCGCCGCTCACAGCCCTGCTGGTCGATAGCTGGTACGACCAGTATCTCGGCGTGGTGATCCTAGTTCGGGTGAAGGATGGGCGGTTGAAACGCGGCCAGCGCATTCGGATGATGTCCACCACCACCGCCTATCAGGTTGAGCAGGTAGGCGTGTTCACACCAAAGATGGTTCCCACGGATGATCTCGGCCCGGGCGAGATGGGTTTTATCACCGCCGCCATCAAAACCGTCGCTGATTGCAATGTCGGGGACACGATTACCGACGACCGCAACCCGGCGACGAAAGCGCTGCCGGGCTTCAAGCCGTCGGTTCCCGTGGTGTGGTGTGGCCTCTATCCCGTCGATGCCGATGATTTCGAAAAGCTGCGCGAAAGCTTGGGCAAATTACGGCTGAACGATGCCAGTTTCCATTATGAGGCGGAAACCTCCGCCGCGCTGGGTTTCGGCTTTCGGTGTGGCTTTCTCGGCCTGCTGCATCTGGAAATCATCCAGGAACGGCTGATCCGCGAATTCGACCTCGATCTGATCGCGACCGCACCCTCGGTCGTCTATCACATCCACCGCAGCAACGGCGCGGTGGACGAATTACATAACCCCACCGACATGCCCGATCCGACCCAGATCGACCATATCCAGGAACCCTGGATCAAGGCCACAATCATGGTGCCGGACGAATATCTTGGCAATATTCTTGCCTTGTGCGCCGAGCGCCGCGGCCAGCAGGCGGATCTGACTTATGTCGGCAACCGCGCCATGGCCGTCTACCGCCTGCCACTGAACGAAGTGGTGTTCGATTTCTACGACCGGCTGAAATCCGTCTCTCGTGGTTATGCCAGCTTCGACTACCAGATGGACGGCTATGCCGAAGCTGACCTCGTGCGCATTTCGATCCTTGTGAACGCCGATCCGGTGGATGCGTTGAGCTTCATCTCACACCGAAGCCAGGCCGAGACGCGCGGGCGGTCCATCTGTACGAAGCTGAAGGATCTGATCCCCCGCCAGCTGTTCAAGATCGCCGTGCAAGCTGCCATTGGTGGCCGAGTGATCGCGCGTGAGACGATCGGCGCGCTAAGCAAGGATGTTACTGCTAAATGCTATGGCGGGGATATTTCACGCAAGCGCAAGCTGCTGGAAAAGCAGAAAGAAGGCAAAAAGCGTATGCGCCAGTTCGGGAAAGTGGAAATCCCGCAATCGGCCTTCCTGGCCGCCCTGAAGATGGATGCCTAATCCGCGTAGCTGGCACGGTTTCCACGCTTGCCACCGCCCGAACCGCTGTTATTTTGCCTCAAGCTGGAGAGATGGCCGAGCGGCTTAAGGCGCACGCTTGGAAAGCGTGTGTGCGTGAAAGCGTACCGTGGGTTCGAATCCCACTCTCTCCGCCAATATCTCCAGACAACCTGTTGATTTCAATGATAATTTTGTAATATCTGCGTGGCCCACCCCCATTTCTACCCCCAGATCGACGAGAGATTGGCGTAGACGCCGATAGCGAAGGTACAGCGTGCCGGGGCATTCCGTCGGTCTGGACACACCCGAGGCGGTTCGAAAAGGGGGGACGAACTGTGTACCACCGCTCCTTCGGGCCCTGCGGCAGCACCATCGGCGCCAAGATGCCCAGCGCCTGCTTGCGGCCTAGCTTGACCGCTCGATGCTGCCGCGGGCCGCCCGGCGCAGCGCGGCCAACGCCCGCCGCAGGGCGGGCGATTGTCGCAATTGTCGCTACGCGCGCATGGAGCGTTCGGGAAAAGGACGGGGGATATAGAAAGAGGGAGCGCGAATGGTTTTAATGTCTCACACGCGCGTAGCGACATTTGCGACAAACTCACCTTCATTGGGGGTTCTCCCGCCTGTGTCGGCGGATTGCTTCGAGCATTTCTTCTTTCACGCGCTGGCGTCGCTCACGCTCAGCCGCCGCCGTGGATCAGCAGAACCAGTGGTCCTGGCGAGCCCGCTGGCAGATGGAATTCCACTGAAGAATTACCCGGATCGAAACCGGCAAGTCGGCCTTCGACAGTGTGGACCCCCGGAGAGACTTCCACCAGCTTTGGCGCGCCTTGCGGAGCGGGTGTCATCGCCGACGAAGTCTGCCCCGAGACATGGCCTGCTCCGTTGCAGCCAGTGCTGAATATAATGATGATCGGAACAAGCAGATGCTTGAAGGCCTGCAACATCAAGTGCTTGAACACTTCTTTCCTCTAGTCGGCGGGTGAGGCGCTGGGTGCGTTGATGAACGCGGCGATGCGCGCTCGCATATCTGCTGTCGTGCGGTCGCTGCGGCAGACCGGGAATCTATTGTAGATGTTCATCGCCCGATTGCATTCGCCATCCACAGCCGGCGTGTGTGCCCCGCGGTTGGCAGTGTCCCAGCCATGTGTCTGGTCCGGATAGTGCGTCCAGGCGCTGGCCTGGCGAAAGATCGATGTGGCGCATTGGGATATCGGAGTGGCGTCGTCGAGCCCTCCAGTGAAGATGACGACCGGCCGCGTGTAGGGGCCAAGTCGCGGCTGTTCCGGCGTGCCGTTCGTTTGGCAGTTTGGATAGAGGGCGATGCCGCCCCGATAGAGGGCCGGTGCGTGCATGCGTAGAAAAAGTTCGTCGGTGAAGGTACGCAGCACCGTCCAGCCGCCCTGACTGTCCCCGAACAGGAAAGTGCGGTCCGGATCTGTCCTTTGCACATCGCGCAGCCATTGACCGGCGGCGATCGCATCGAGGGCGCGCATGTTCGCCCCGAACTCGGTGTAAGTGCGCCAGTTTTCCTCGCGCCCGCGGCTCCAGTAGCTGTCCAGAATCAACGTGTTGCCGCCGAGCGTGTCACGGAGCCACAGTGCCGTCGCGAAGTTGGTCGTCACCAGGCCATGGCCGCCATGCACGATCACGAATGTGGGTCGTCCTGCCGCGCCGCGTGGATGAGGGTTCCAGCTTGCCAACAAGCGCCC
>CAMBMS010000011.1 GCA_945868845.1 Asaia bogorensis
AGCCAATTACTCAGAGCCTTCACCCCAGACGAATGCCATAATTATCTCCAGAACTCTGGTTATGCCCCAACGTAAAAACATCACGCCCTAAGGCGCCTCGCCCTTTAGCGGGGTTCGGGACAGCGCCCCAATCTTACTTTCGGCAGGTCCCGCTCATCAAGACGCGGTATCAGGGCTACATTCCGAGGGCGCGGCGGTACAGATCCAGCAAGGTTTCCTGTTCCTCGATCTCGGCGGCTTCTTGTTTGCGCATGCGGATGAGATGGCGCAGTACTTTTACGTCGAATCCGGCTGATTTCGCCTCAGCATAAATATCCTTGATGTCGTTACCGAGTGCCTTGCGTTCTTCCTCCAACCGCTCAATCCGGTCCACTAGGCTGCGTAGCCGATCGGCGGCAATACCACCCACCTGGGTCTCATCGGTCTTCTGGGCGGCAACGGCCATCTTCATCTCTCCGGGACAACAGGGGAGCGGCGGGATACAGGTCCGCGCGTGGACCGGTCAATGGGCATAGATGCCGGGCTGTTGCCATGGCAGTGCGGACTGAAGGGAGGAATGCTCTTATGTCGCCAGCAATTCGCGATACACACCCATGGTCGCCGCCTGCATTTGGGCGGTGGTGTAATAGAGGCTGACCCAGTTGCGGGCCCGCGCACCCAGCATGCGGCGATCTGCGGGGGTCAAGGCGAGGACATAGGCGATAGCCTCAGCCAGGGCGGCCGGGTCGTTGGGACGGATGCGCCAGCCGGTTTCATCATGGTTGATGGTTTCCACCGCGCCGCCATGATCGGTGGCGATGGTTGGCCGCGCCATGGCCTGCGCCTCGATCACTACGCGACCGAAGGCTTCTGGCGCGGTTGAGGCGCTGACCACCACATCGGCAAGCATCAGGGCGGCGGGCATGTCCTCGCAATCGCCGGGCAGGCGGACGCGCCCCGCGATACCGAGGCGCTGGGCCTGCGCGGTCAGGGCCTTAATCGCGGCGGGCTTGCCGCCGCCAAGCAGGACACAGACGGCGTCCTGGCGGTCCAGCCTCGCCATAGCGTCGAGCAGCACGGCCTGGCCTTTCCAGCCGGTGAGGCGGCCGGGCAGCATGATCACGGGGGCGCCATCGGGCAACCTCCAGGCGCGGGCGAGGCGGGCAATGCGATCGCCCGTGACGGCTGCGGGATCGAACAAGGCGGTATCGACGCCACGCGGGATGACCCGGATGCGCGCCGCCCCCACGCCGTGGCGCTGGCCGATCAACTCGGCGATGTAGCGGCTGATAGCGATCACCCGATCGCCGCGCGCCATGATGGCGTTGTAGCGGCGTTTAAAGGGAAAATCCTCGCCATAAGCTCCGTGATAGGTGGTGGCGAATTTTCGTCCGGTCCGCCGTGCCGCCAGCCAGGCGGACCATGCGGGGGCGCGGGAACGGGCATGCACAATGTCCACTCCTTCCGCGCGGATCAGGGCGGCGAGGCGAAAAATATTGCGCCAGGTGGTGAGCGGATTGCGGCTGTCGAGCGGCAGGGTGATATGGCGGCCGCCGGCGCGCTCCACCTGCGCCGCGCGCGGGCCGCCGGCGCTAGCGACCAGGGCGCACCAGCCGGCCGCGGTGATGGCCTGGGTCATTTCCACCGTACCGCGCTCTACCCCGCCGGTGCCGAGAGCGGGGAGGACTTGTAGCACTGTAGGGGGTTTGGGAGGAGCCTTATCAGTTCTGGCATGCGACATGGGGTGGCTATATCACGTGCGCGGCGGGCGGGAGAGAGTGCATGGCGGAAGAAACTGGGATGTTAAACCGGGGCGATGGCGTGGGATTGGCCTGGGCCCGGTTGGCCGGGCGAGGGCCGACAATCGTGTTTTTCCCCGGGTTTAATTCCGACATGGCGGGGTCGAAGGCTAGTTTGCTGGCAGCATTCTGCGCCGCGCGCGGGCGGGCCTATGTGCGGTTCGATTATTCGGGCCATGGGCGCAGCGGCGGGGCATTTGCTGATGGGACGATCGGCCGGTGGCGCAAGGATGCGCTGGCGGTGATTGATCGGTTGACGACGGGGAGGGTCTTGTTGGTTGGCTCCTCGATGGGTGGGTGGATCGCGCTACTGGTGGCGTTGGCGCGGCAGGAATCTGCGGCGGCCATCGTTGGGATCGCGCCGGCACCGGATTTCACCGAGGATCTGATGTGGGAGGCGATGGCACCGGCGGAGCGGAAAAAACTGCTGAACGAGGGGCATATTTTGGTGCCGAACCCATATGGTGCGCCATATCCTGTGGCTCGCGCCTTGATTGAGGAGGGACGGCAACATTTATTGCTGCGCGACGAGATCGCTCTCGAATGCCCGGTGAGGTTGCTGCATGGCCTTACGGATCGGGACGTGCCTTGGGAGACGAGCCTGCGGATCGCCAGGCGTCTGCGCGGGGGCGACGTGAGGCTGTGTCTGGTGAAGGATGGCGATCACCGGCTGTCACGGCCGGAGGATCTTTTATTACTGGAGCAGACCCTTGGCGCGCTCCTCGATGAGTATGGTGCGTAGGCCTTCGCGGTAGCTGGGGTAGCGCCAGCGATAATGAAGCGCGGCCTGGGTTCGATGGGCCGAAACCTTGCGGTTTTCGGCCCAGAAGCTGCGGGCCATTGGGCTCATGGTTTTCCAGGCTTCGGCGAAGAGCGTTTCTCTGGGCGGGGCGATGCCGAGCAGGGCGGCGGCTTCGGCGACGATGGTGGCGGGTTCGGCGGGCTCGTCGTCGGCGAGGTGGAGAATGCGCGGTCCGGGAGGCGAATTTTGTGCCAGCGCAGCGAGGATCGCGCCGGCGATGTCATCCCGGTGGATGCGCCCAAACGCATGCCCGGGACGGATCACGCGACGGGCGCGGCCGGCACGCAGATCGTCGAAGGCGGAGCGGCCGGGACCGTAAATGCCGGCGCAGCGAAAAATGTCCATGGCGCGGCCCTGGCTGACATTCGTCCATGCTATCTCCGCAACGAGCCGGCGGCACGATCTGTCGGCCAGCGGGGCGGCGGCCGTGGTTTCATCTACCCACTGGCCAGCGCGGTCGCCATACACACCTGTCGTCGACAAATAGCCGATCCAGCGCAAGGCGGGTGCGGCGCGGATCGCGGCGGCGTGTACGCGCAGGACTGGATCCCCATCCATACCGGGTGGAACTGTGGACAGGATATGGGTGGCGGTGGCGATGGCGGAGGCGGCAGTGGCGAAAGCGATCGGGATGATTCCCGTCCAGTCGGGCGGAGCGCCGCGGTAAGTGGCCGCGACCGGCCAGCCGGCACGGCGAGCCTCATTGGCAATAGCGGCGCCGCTGTAGCCAAGGCCAAAAATCAGCAATCGATCCGGCATTGTTCGGTTTTGTTCTCGCGTGGCTCGTTTGTCGGTGCGACGGAAGGAATGTTAGACTAATCTTCATGAACGGTCGTGTCCTGGTGTTCGGCTTTTTGGCGATACTGGTGCTGGCCGTCGGCTTCGATGTCTGGTGGCAGCTGGATGTCAGTGAGCCGGCCCGTACAGCGCCAGCGGTTCCGGGGTCTGTCCCGGTCGCCACACCGACCGCGCCGTCCACTGTGCCCGGCGCGCCGTTGGCCGCCGCCAGGTCGGCATTGCCGGCCCATTCCGCGTCCAACAGCGCCGGGCTGCCGATGCCGCCGCGCATCGGGCAGGGCGCTGAATATGAACGCTGCCTGCGTATGGTGCCAGGCGATCCGGCGGGTGCGAATGCGCTGGCCTATGCCTGGGAAGCCACCGGCGGCGGCGATGGCGCGACGCATTGCCAAGCGGCGGCGCAGCTCGCCCTGGGCAACACGGAGACCGGGGCGCGCATACTGGAAAATCTCGCCAAGGCCAGTAAGGCGGCGGCACTGACGCGGGCCTTCGTCTTTGGCCAGGCGACGCAGGCCTGGTTGATGGCGGGCGACGCCGCGCGCGCCTACGGTACCGCGACCATGGCACTGGCACTGGCGCCGGACGATATCGACCTGCTGATCGATCGCTCCATCGCCGCCGCCACCATGGCACGCTATCTGGACGCGATCGATGACCTCAACCTGGTGCTGTCTCGCGATCAGTGGCGGACCGATGCGCTGGTCTTCCGCGCTGCCGCGTGGCGTCATGAAGGCCAGATAGGACTGGCCAATGACGACGTGAACCGCGCGTTGGCGGTGGACCCTGGTTTCCCAGAAGCCATGCTGGAACGCGGCATCCTGCACCAGCGCCGAGGCGACTTGGATGGCGCGCGCGCGGACTGGCAACGGGCCATCGAACTGGCCCCCGATACCGCCATCGCCGACCTGGCGCAGCAGAACCTTTTCTTGCTCGAAGCCGGGCCGCGATTGCGTTAGGGTCTGCGCGACGCATTCCGCAACAAGACGCTATTTCGACTACCGCAACACGCGCGCGACATCGACGGACGGACCGGCAGCAGGCCGTCCTTCGATGTCAGGCCAGAATCCCTGGTCGTCATGCCATATCTGGCACGCCGCACCGAAGGCCGCGAAGATCGCGCGACTGGGCAGATCTTCGGCGGTGCGCCATTCCGGATGCCATTGCACGCCTAGTGCAAATCCGGGGGCGCTTTCAACCCGGACGGCCTCCATGATGCCATCAGGGGCCGTGCCTTCCACGATCAGGCCAGGGGCGAGGGTGTCGATGGCCTGGCCATGCAGGGAGTTCACCATGATTTCCGCGGCGCCAATGATTCGCGCCAGTCGCCCGGTCAGCGTAACCTTGTGCTTGTGACGATAGCGGTGCTCCTGTGAACCTTCGCCGGCGCGATGGTCCATGAGCCCGGGCAAGGCGTGGACTTGCTGATGCAAGGTGCCTCCGAGGGCGACATTGAGTTCCTGGATACCGCGGCAGATAGCCAGCAGCGGCAGTCCACGTTCCAACGCGGCGCGGATCATCGGTAGGGTGGTAGCGTCGCGATCCGGGTCGTGCCAGTCGGGCGTGGCGCTCTCCCCGCCTTTATAGGCGCTGGGATGGACATTGGACGGGCTGCCCGAAAGCAATATTCCGTCCAGTCGATCCAGCACCGATAGCTGCGCCTCGCCGACGGGCGGGATAAGGATCGGGATGGCGCCGGCACTTCGCAACAGCGCGGCGCCATAGCGGGCCGGGGTGGCGTGTTGCGGGTGGCCGCGCACATCAACATTGCAGGCCGGTATTCCGACGATCAGGGCCATTGTGACAAGGGCATTGTGACAGGCTCCATGTGAAATGAGGTAAAATCACTCTATCATACATATTTTCCACCGCAGCCGGTCCGTGACCGCGACCCCGAGCGCCGTAGCCAGTATCAGCGCTGCCATGCCGCTCAGCGTGCCATCGGTCAACAGGCTGCTGAGCAGGCGGGTGATCGCACCCATGGTGAACTTAAACATGCCCATCAACGCCGACGCCGCCAGGGCATGCGTGGCATGGCGCGACAGCGCGCCGACAGCCAGCTAGCACGCGCCGGCCGCCATCATGCTGGTGGAGCCGATGTGCACCACGCGCCGAAGCGCGGCAACAGGCGCGGGCTGAGCTGCCCGCACGCCACCGGCCGGCACCCAACAGATACACCCAGTTGACGCGGAACCAGAGGGCGCTTAGATTCTGCTCTCCCAACTTTACGCGCGCCCGGTTTTACCCGGCGCAGTCGCCTTGTAACCCCCTCCGCACAGAACCGCACAGAACAATCTGTTCGCCATAGTTGTGCCGCGTCCCCTCCTCACGATCGTCCCCGGCATAGACCCTATTGAGGCACTCAAGAACATGCATCTCGCCGAACTGAAGGCAAAGGCGCCGGCCGATCTGCTGAGCCTTGCCGAATCGCTCCAGGTCGAAAATGCTTCCTCCCTGCGCAAGCAGGACATGATGTTCGCCATCCTGAAGAACCTGGCCGACAGCGATCAGGCGATCTATGGCGAAGGCACTCTGGAAATCCTGCCCGACGGCTTCGGTTTCCTGCGCAGCGCCCAGGCCAACTATCTGCCGGGTCCCGACGATATCTATATCAGCCCCACCCAGGTCCGCCGCTTCGGCCTGCGCACCGGCGATACGGTGGAAGGCCAGATCCGCGCCCCCAAGGATGGCGAGCGCTATTTCGCCATGCTGAAGGTTAACACGATCAATTTCGAACCACCCGATGCGGTAAAGCACCGGATCAATTTCGACAACCTTACCCCGCTTTATCCAGAACAGCGGCTGAAGATGGAGTTAGAGAATTTCCAATCCGTTGCTAAGATGGCGGCCAAGGATTTTACTCCGCGCGTGATCGATCTGATCGCGCCGATCGGCATGGGGCAGCGCGCTTTGATCGTGGCGCCGCCGCGCACCGGCAAGACGGTGATGCTGCAAAACATTGCCACGGCGATTTCTAGCAACCATCCGGAAGTTTTCCTCATCGTTCTGCTCATCGATGAACGGCCGGAGGAAGTCACTGATATGTCGCGCACCGTGAAGGGCGAGGTTGTCGCCTCCACCTTCGACGAACCGGCGACGCGCCATGTGGCGGTCACGGAAATGGTGCTGGAAAAGGCCAAACGGCTGGTTGAGCACAAGCGCGACGTGGTAATCCTGTTGGATTCTATCACCCGTTTGGCGCGTGCTTACAATACTGTCGTGCCATCCTCGGGCAAGGTGTTGACCGGCGGCGTGGACGCTAATGCATTGCAGCGCCCGAAGCGCTTCTTCGGCGCGGCGCGCAATATCGAGGAAGGTGGTTCGCTGACGATCATCGCTACCGCCCTGATCGATACTGGCAGCCGCATGGATGAAGTGATCTTCGAGGAATTCAAAGGCACAGGTAATTCGGAAATCATCCTCGACCGCAAACTATCGGATAAGCGCACCTTTCCTGCGATCGACATCACTAAATCCGGTACGCGTAAGGAAGAACTGTTGGTTGATAAAGGCACGTTGTCCAAGATGTGGGTGCTGCGCCGTATCCTGAACCCGATGGGGACGATGGACGCGATGGAGTTCCTGTTGGACAAATTAAAATACAGCAAGTCCAACCAGGATTTCTTCGATGCGATGAATACTTGATCGCACGCCGCCCCTTTACCGTCATGCCCGCACTGGCGGGCATCCAAGCCTCCCTTCTTTCCAGGACCACACAACCTATGCATGACTACAAGGTTAAAGACGAATCCCTTGCCGTCTGGGGCCGCAAGGAAATATCGATGGCCGAGGATGAAATGCCCGGCCTGATGGCGGTGCGCGCCGAATATGGTGCGGCCCAGCCACTGAAGGGCGCGCGCATCGTCGGTTGCCTACATATGACCATCCAGACGGCAGTGTTGATCGAGACCCTCACGGCGCTGGGCGCCACCGTGCGCTGGTCGTCTTGCAACATTTTCTCCACCCAAGATCATGCCGCCGCCGCCGTGGCCGCCGCCGGAACGCCGGTGTTCGCCTGGAAAGGCATGAACGAGGAGGAGTTCTGGTGGTGTATCGAACAGACGGTAAAAGGCCCGGATGGCTGGACACCCAACATGATTCTCGACGATGGCGGCGACGTGACGTTGCTGATGCACCAGAAATACCCGGCAATGCTGGCCGATGTACGCGGCATCTCGGAAGAAACTACCACCGGCGTGCATCGCCTGCGCGAAATGGCGCGCGACGGCAAGCTACTGGTCCCCGCGATCAATGTAAACGACAGCGTGACGAAGTCGAAATTCGATAACCTTTATGGTTGTCGCGAATCTCTGGCCGACGGCATCCGCCGCGGCACCGACGTAATGATGTCCGGCAAGATTGCCGTCGTGGCCGGCTATGGCGATGTCGGCAAGGGTTCAGCGGCCTCCCTGCGCAACGCCGGCTGCCGCGTGCTGGTGACCGAGATCGACCCGATCAATGCCTTACAGGCGGCGATGGAAGGTTATGAAGTTGTCACCATGGAGCAGGCCGCACCGCGCGGTGATATCTTCGTCACCGCCACCGGCAATATCGATGTCGTCACCATCGACCACATGCGAGCGATGAAACATCGCGCCATCGTCTGCAATATCGGCCATTTCGATTCCGAGATTCAGATGGAAGCGCTACGGAATTTTACGTGGGACAATGTGAAGCCGCAGGTGGACGAGGTGATATTCCCCGATGGCAAGCGGTTGATTGTCCTGTCCGAAGGCCGCCTTGTTAACCTCGGCAACGCCACCGGCCATCCGAGCTTCGTGATGAGCGCGTCCTTCACCAACCAGGTGCTGGCGCAGATCGAGCTATGGAACGCGCCGGCGGGTCAGTACGGACGCGAGGTCTACACCCTACCGAAGGCATTGGATGAGAAAGTTGCGGCGCTGCATCTGGCGAAGGTGGGTGCGACCCTGACGCGGCTTTCCAGCAAGCAGGCGGAGTATATCGGGGTCGATCCAACTGGGCCGTTCAAGCACGACCTCTATCGGTATTAAGCAGAAAGCGTCGAGTAGCGGTGTAAAACAGGTCCGACTGATCGATGTGTATGGCGTGGCCAGCGCTACGGATGGCGATCATTGGCGGGAACCACCGGCAGGCGCACATTTGGTTATGGAAGGCCGCGTAGCGGGACGGGCTGTGCTCGCGCCAGATAAATAGCAAGAACCGGATTGTGCCCCGAATTGGTTGGGTGCCAGGCCCAGCCGATCAAGGCCTTACCATCCCAGTCCACCACGCCGCCCAGCCAGCGCCATCCGCCCGGCAGGGCAAGCGAGAAAAAATCCAGCGCCGGCCCTACAGCCGGTCAGGGCGCACCAGCCCTCCGGCGCGATCGTGTCGGCGAGGCCCGCCCAGCTGAGATCCCCTGGCGCCGTGTAGCGCGACAGCACGATCTCCATCGCCGTCACCGCACCCTCCCAATCGCCAATGCGCCGCCGCCAGGCCGAGCCAAGGATCGCGTACCTCATGCTGGCGGATTTCGAGGTGCTCTATCGCGCTGCCTGGTAGGGCGAACGCATTCCAGCTCACCAGGGAGCAGGAAAGAAACTGGTATCGATAAATGTTATAATATAACATCACATTATGGAACACGATGAAAAGCCGACCGCCCTTCTCGCCGCGATCGTCTGGGACGATGCGGACCTGGTGCCCTGCGTCGCCCAGCAGCACGACACCGGCGAGATTCTGATGATGGCTTGGATGAGCCGCGCCGCCGTGCTGGAGACTCTGGCGACCGGTCGTGTCTGCTACTATTCGCGCAGCCGCAAGGGCTTGTGGCGCAAGGGAGAAACCTCAGGCCAGCAGCAGAACCTGGTGGCGCTGCGCCTGGATTGCGACGGCGACGCGCTGCTGGCACTGGTCGACCAGCGCGGGGTTGCCTGCCACACCGGGCGGTGGTCGTGCTTCTCCTGGGAAGCCCGCGACGACACCTGGCGCGAGATCGCCACCCCGCGCGTGGACCCTGCGACGCTATACGGGTCGTGACCGCAATGCCGGAGCGCATTCCTGTCACGGTGCTCACCGGGTTTCTCGGCTCTGGCAAGACAACGCTGTTGAGCCGGCTACTAAAGCACCCGCTAGCGTCGCATACCGCGATCCTGATCAACGAGTTCGGCGAGGTCGGGCTCGACCACCTGCTGGTCGAGCACCTGGACGACGACACCGTGCTACTGAACGCGGGATGCCTATGTTGCACCATCCGCGGCGATCTGGTGCGTGCGCTGGCTGGGTTACAGGACCGAATGGCGCAAGGTCATTCGATCGCCCGCGTGGTGATCGAAACGACCGGGCTGGCCGACCCAGCGCCCATTCTACAGACACTGATGGCAGACACCCTGGTATTGGGCCAGTTCTTGCTGGATGGCGTGGTGGCAACCGTCGATGCCGTCAATGGCATAGCGACGCTGGATGCCCAGTTCGAGGCGGTGCGCCAGGCGGCAGTGGCGGACCGGCTGTTCGTCACCAAAACCGACATCGCCCCGCCCGAAATCGTCGGAGCGCTCGAGGCGCGGTTGCGGGCCCTGAACCCGGGTGCACCGCTCCACCGAGCCCACCAAGGCTGCGTGGACCCGGCCTTGGTGCTGTCGGCCGGGCCCTATGATCCCTCGGCGCGGCCCGAGGCGGTGCTACAATGGCTTAACGGCGCAGCGCATCTCCTGGGTCACACGCACCGCCACCATGACGGTCATGCCCACGACCATCATGGCCACCACCAGCACGCGCACGACTCCAACCGGCATGACGCCCGGATACATTCGTTCTGCCTCACCTTCGACCAACCGTTGCCACTGACGGCGCTGGCCACATGGCTCGACATGATCACGTCCACCCGCGGCGACTCCCTGCTGCGGGTCAAGGGTCTGCTCAACCTCATCGGCGAGGACCGCCCGGTGGTGCTGCATGCCGTGCAGCACGTGTTCCACCCCACCGTGCAGTTGGCGGCTTGGCCCGAGGGTGACGATCGCCGCTCGCGCATTGTCTTCATCGTGCGTGACCTGCCGCGTAGCGCGATCGAAGACAGCCTCACTGCCTTCCTGGCGGCCGGTCTCGATGCCGCTGCAGCTTTCCACCCCATTTCCACCTGAGGAGACACGCCCATGGACGCACCCGCCCCGATCCCCGTCACGGTGCTCACCGGCTATCTTGGCGCCGGTAAGACCACGCTGCTGAACCGCATCCTGACTGGTAACCATGGCCGCAAGTATGCCGTGGTGATCAACGAGTTCGGCGAACTCGGCGTGGACAACGACCTCGTCGTCGATGTCGACGAGGAGGTGTTCGAGATGAACAACGGCTGCATCTGCTGCACCGTACGCGGCGACCTGATCCGCATCGTCGGCAGCCTAATCAAGCGCCGGGGGCTGGACGGCATCATCATCGAGACCACCGGCCTGGCCGATCCCGCCCCGGTGGCGCAGACCTTCTTCGTCGACGAGACGGTGCGCGAACGCACGAGGCTCGACGCCATCATCACCGTGGTCGATGCCAAGCACCTGTTGGCCCGGCTGGAGGACAGCCACGAGGCGGAGGAGCAAGTGGCCTTCGCCGACGTGATCGTGCTGAACAAGACCGATCTCGTCAGCGCCGATGAACTCGCCGCCGTCGAGCGCCGCATCCGGTCCATCAATCCGCATGCAACCGTCCACCTCGCGCAGCACGGCGCGGTCCCGATCACGGAACTGCTCGACCGCGGCGCCTTCGACCTCAACCGGGTGCTGGAGATGGAGCCCGCCTTTCTCTCCGGTGGGAATGAGCACGAGCATGACGACGCGATCCATTCGGTGAGCCTGGAGGCGGAGCGGCCGCTCGACCAGCAGCGGTTCCAGGAGTGGATCGGCGAACTGCTGATGACCAAGGGCGGCGACCTGCTGCGCACGAAGGGTATCCTCGATTTCGCCGGCGAAAATGAGCGCTTCGTGTTTCAGGCAGTGCACATGATCGCCGATGGCGACTTCGTCGGCCCGTGGCGCGACGGGGCGCCGAGGCGGTCTAAGCTGGTTTTCATCGGGCGCAGCCTCAACCGGCCGCAGTTACGCCGCGGCTTCGAGGCCTGCCTGGCCACGCAAGGCTGAGCCGCCGAGGCGCCGCTTGCCGAGCCGACCGCCCACGCTACCCGGCGACGCGGGCTTTTTTTCGTCGTCCGCTCCACGGTAAGCCGTACCGCATCGTCACGTTTGGTCACCGGACCAAGGCCCCCAGCAAGGCATCCAGCCGCAATCTGCCTTCCGGCGTGGCCCGTAAAATTTCCTCGGTGTGAATGAGATATCCCTCCGCTATCGCGCGGGCTAAAATATCCGCGTCCAATGTGGCGGCGAGAGAGAGGCCCGTCCGCGTGGCAAGCCGGGCAAGGTCAATCCCCTCGGTCAGGCGCAGGCCCATCAGCAGCATTTCCCGCGCCCGGTCCTCGGGCGACAGGTTTTCCTCAGCCGTGCTACCATGGCCCTGGCGTTCCACAAGATCTGCCCAGGGTTCTGGCGCGCGATGGCGGCGCGTGGCGATCAGCTTGCCATCCAGGCTCAAACGCCCATGCGCACCGGGGCCGATGCCGGCATAATCGACGTACCGCCAATAGGCGAGATTGTGCCGGCTTTCCGCGCCGACCCGTGCGTAGTTCGACACTTCATACGGAAGCAAACCAAATTTTTCCGCTTCTTCACCGGTTGCTTCATACAAACCCGCTGCCATCTCTGGATCAGGGAGTACAAGGTCGCCACGGCGCTGCAACGCCGCATAGGCCGTACCCGGTTCGATGGTCAGTTGGTAGAGCGAAAGATGATCGGCCGCCAGCGTCAGCGCCTGATGCAGTTCCGCTCGCCAATTGGCGAGCGTATGCCCGGGCCGGGCATAGATAAGGTCGAAGGACAGACGGGGGAAAATTTTTCGGCCCGTCTCCAGCGCCTTGATCGCCTGCGCCGCCGAATGTTCGCGGCCCAGCCCGACCAAAGCCGCGTCATCCAGACTTTGCACGCCGATGGAAACGCGATTCACCCCGGCTTCGCGAAATGCCATGAACCGCCCGGCCTCCACGCTGGTCGGGTTGGCTTCCAGGGTGATTTCGAGCGCCGGCACCGGGTCGAATAATTTTGTCGCGTCGTCAATCAGAGCCGCCACCGTCTCCGGTTCCATCAGGCTGGGCGTGCCGCCGCCGAAGAAAATCGAGGTGAGGCGGCGCCGGCCCGAGAGGGCATTGCTTCGTGCTGCCTCCCAGGCCAGTTCGCGCCGCAACGCAGCGCGAAACCGCGCTTGCGGGATGCGCGCGCGCACATGCGAGTTGAAATCGCAATACGGACACTTGGCTAGACAAAACGGCCAGTGGATATAAAGCGCCAGGGACTCCATTGCCCAGGGATACACCACATGACGCCTAAATCAGAGGGTAACGCTATATCAGGGAGCAACTCCACCGGACGCGTGCGCGCAGCATTGCTGGCGGCCAGCCATCGGGGAACGATCCTGGCGTTTCCCAATGGCACCCGCACTTCTGCCGGTGCCGCCGCCGCGGTGGGCTGCAATGTTGCACAGATCGCCCAATCAATGGTTTTCCCTACGCGCGATACAGATCCGTCGCGCCTGGTCCTGGCGCTGACCTCGGACGCCAACTAGGTGGACGCGCACGTTGCCGCCGCGATCGGTGCCCCCGTTGAACGCCGGGATGCCGACTGGGTGTGCGATGTGACTAGCTTCGCCACTAGCGGCGTTTCCCCTGTCCGCCTGCGCACCACGACGATGACGCTACTGCACGAAGACCTGTTGGCGCTGGACCCGATCTTGGCCGCCACCGGATCGCCGCATCACGTCTTTCGCACCAGCTGCGCGGAGACGCTAAGGCTGACCGGCGCCCGGGTGGCGGCGGTGCGGGTTACGTGACCCGCAAGGGATCAACGTCCGATTGCGGTCTCAGCCAGGAAAGCAGCCAGCAACGCAGCACAAGTCGTGGCGTGGGAGAAGGGTAAGCCGTGCTTGGCGTTGCCGACCACGTGCAGTCGAGCATGGGGCAAGGCATTGCGGAAATCCGCCATCAGGGAGACTGGGATAAACGGCGAAGCATCTGGGTGCAGTAGCAGAACCGGGATCTCGAGGCCGGCCAAGCGCGGACGCGTGTCGGCGCCAACCAGGGCACGCATGCCGCGCAACAGCACATCCGGGGCGCAGGCGGCTTGCTGACTTTCGTACCAGTGCCAGGCCGCCTCGCTGATGGCGCCGCGATGAAAACGCTGGTCCATCATATGGGCGGACCAAGCGGCGGCGCTGTCCGTGCTCAGGAGCGGCTGCCAGCTCTCTACCGCTTGAATGCTAGCCCCGACATGGGCGCCATTGCTGACTGTTAGGCTGTGGAAACGTTCCGGGGCGCGCAGGGCGACATGCAGCGCGATGGTGCCACCGATGGACTCGCCCACCAGATGTGCCCGCTCGGTCCCGGTCGCATCCAGCACGGCAAAGACGTCATCGGTCAGCGTGTCGAGATCCAGTCGGCTATTGGGGCCGGGATGGGAAGACGCGCCATGCCCGCGCATATCGAAGGTGACAATGCGGTAGCGGCTCAACAGGGCAGGTAACCAGCCACGCCAGATTTCCTGGGTCGAGCCGAGGCCATGGTGGAACAGGATTGTCTCCGGTACCGGCGCCCAGGGTGGAGAACGCCAGGGCGGGGTAAGATCGACGATGTCATAATTTAGCATGTAGCCGGAAACGGAAAACTGGGGCATCGCGGGACTTTCAGCAGCAGCCTGTCAGGCGGGGTGAGTGGTGTGGGGCGCGCGCAGTTGCAGATTGTCAAAGCGGGGATTGCGCGGCTGATACAGGGCGGTTTGCGGTGCCCAGGCCAGATCCCGTTTTTCGGCCTCACCTAACGCGCGGGCGATTTCCTGGCGGCGAACGCGGATGGTGAACAGCAAGGCGGAAACACGGGCAGTACGTTCCTGCAGCACGACATTCAGCCAACCGGGTTGCAGGTGCCGCGCGGTGCATTTCCCATTCGGGCCCATCTGCACGATGCTGAGCCTGGAGGGGGAGAGAGCCAGCAACTCGCTGTGCCGCATGCCGCGCAGATGCACGGCGAACAGAATGAGAAAAGGCCCGATTTCCAGCGCCGCAAAGATCGCCACCGGCCAGTCGCCCAAGAGCCAGAAGCGCAACACCGTCAACCCGGTCGCCCCCAGCAGGCCGAGCACCAGCCAGCACCAACCGCGCGCGGTGAGGTTACGATGCGGCACAATCAACGCCTCGAATAGATTTTCTTCCGTGGCTTCCGCGTGCATGGCGGAAATGGAACGCGCAAGTACTGGCATTGTCCAGCGGAAACGGGGCTTGCGGCCGGGACCATGGCTGGAGGACAAAGGCGTCATGGTAGTCTCGGCAGATTGCAAACCACCACGAAAACCCCGGCATCCAAGCAAAATGCCGGCGGCGGATGTGAAAAAATTTATTGCCGCCCTGGCGGCGGTCAATCCCAATCCGCAAACCGAGTTGATATACGAAACACCCTTCACCTTGCTGGTGGCGGTGGTGTTGTCGGCACAGGCGACCGATGTCTCGGTTAATAAGGCGACACGCACCCTGTATGCTGAAGCCGCTACGCCGGAAGCTATGCTGGCCCTCGGTGTGAAGGGGGTTGCGCGGCATATCCGTTCCATCGGGCTGTGGCAGGGCAAAGCCCGCAATGTGGTCGCATTATCACACATCCTACTGGAGCAGCATGGCGGAGAGGTTCCGCATGACCGCGCCGCGCTGGAGGCATTACCCGGCGTCGGGCGCAAGACGGCCAATGTCGTGCTGAATGTCGCTTTTGGCGAGCCAACTATGGCGGTGGATACGCATATCTTTCGCATCGGCAACCGCACCGGCCTGGCACCCGGTAAAACACCGCGCGCGGTGGAGGATGGGCTTGTGGCGCGCCTGCCGGCGGCAACGATGGGCGATGCGCATCACTGGCTGATCCTGCATGGCCGCTATACTTGTACCGCGCGTCGCCCTGCCTGTTTTCGCTGCGTCGCCGCAGCCTGGTGTCGATATCCTGATAAGACTGAGCAGAGTGAACCGATAGGCTGAAATATGAATTTCATACATTTTTATACAAAATATATCTAAGACAATTCTTGGCCAAACCGATGGCATCGTCGCCAATCTCACGAACTAGCGATAATCAGAAAGAAATCATGCTGTTCGTCGAGTTAGAGATTATCTTCGAGAGTCTTTAGAGAACTAAACGGATTTTTAGTTTGTTCCATCTATAATGAAAGTAAATTATGGATGCATATAATTTTTTCATTAATTACTACGCACTTGATTGGGGGCTAACCGCCCTGGCTTTGACCAGGGCCGGCGGAAAAGAGTGAGACATGATGGCAGCTCGTGCTGTGCAGTGGTTCAACTCTGATACTGTCGGTCTGGCGGTTTAGAAAGCCTAAATGCATTTAAAGTCGTGGCATCGTCATAGGCCACTATATTTTGTGTAAAATTTCGCATTTTAGGATTTCGCCCTACGTGCGCAGGAACCCGACCAGGCGCTCGGCTTCCGCGACGATGGGATCGGCGATGGCGGCGGCCCGGTGGGCACCGTCGCGTAGTACCGCATCGATCGCCGCAGGATCAGCCAGCAATCTGCGGGTCTCCTCTGCGATCGGCGCCAGCTTCGCCACCATCAGATCGGCCAGTACCTGCTTGAAGGCGCCAAAGCCCTTACCCCCGTGCTCGGCCAGCACGCCCTGATGGTCGGTCCCCGCGAGAGCGGCATAGATCCCCACCAGATTGCGCGCCTCCGCTCGCCCCTCCAAACCGGGCAGTTCCGAGGGTAACGGGTTAGGATCCGTCTTCGCCCGACGGATCTTCAGGGCGATGGTGTCGGCATCGTCGTTCAGATTGATCCGGCTCTGCTCCGACGGGTCGGATTTCGACATTTTCTTCGTCCCGTCTCGCAAGCTCATCACCCGCGCCCCCGGGCCTAGGATCAGCGGCTCGATATTGGGGAAGAAATTCACCCCGTAATCGTGGTTAAATTTTTGCGCGATGTCGTTGGCGAGTTCCAAATGCTGCTTCTGGTCGTCCCCCACCGGCACGCGGGTCGCGTGATAGGCATGGATGTCCGCGGCCATCAGGTTCGGATAGACATAGAGACCCGTGGACGCGGCCTCCCGGTCCTTACCGGCCTTGTCCTTGAACTGCGTCATCCGGTTCAGCCAGCCCAAGCGGGCCACACAATTGAAGACCCAGGCCAGCTGTGCGTGAGCGCGCACCTGCGATTGCAGGAACAGAATATGCTTACGCGCATCCACCCCGCAGGCCAGCAGAACCGCCGCCATCTCCCGCGTTTGCTGCGCCAGCTCCGCCGGATTCTGCCAGACCGTGATGGCGTGCAAATCGACCACGCACCAAATGCATTCATGAGTAACCTGCAAATCCACCCAATTGCGGATCGCGCCCAGGTAATTGCCGAGCGTGGGAATGCCTGAAGGCTGGATGCCAGAAAAAATGCGCTGCATGGGAACCCGGTATGATTGAAGCGTGCTGTCATTCCGCCGAACCACGCGCGCGGTCAAGTGCCTACGCCGGGGGATAAGTGGGAAGCAATCACGATCGGGAGCTCTGCCCCTGAACTTCGCCAAGGCCAGGGTCCCTGGAACCGGTCCGTTTGGGCAGAAGGAAGCAGGAGCCTATCAAGGCTGTACAACGACCGTACAACGGCCGTGTGGGCTCCTGCTTCCTTCTGCCTGCATGAATAGCTCTAAGGGGCCTCACCCCTTGGCGAGTCCAGGGCAGAGCCCTGGCCTTGCTTTCTTCCACCTATCCCCGAGCGTAAATCCCCGCGGCGCCGCCCGAAAGCCGTCCGAAGACAGAGCCTGACATCAGGCCCGATCCACCCAGATAGTTACCATAGAAGATGCCCCCGACCAGTTCTCCAGCGGCATAAAGGCCAGGGATAGTTTTTTCCGTGATATCCTGCACCTCCCCCTTGGTGTTGATGCGCAGGCCGCCGAAGGTGAAGGTAATACCGCAGGTAACGACGAAGCCGGAGTAAGGCGGCTCGTTGATCGGAAGCGCCCAGTTGGATTTCGGTGGCATAATGCCGTCGGTGTGCACGCCATCCAGGATGGAGGGGTTGTATTCGCCTGGCCGACAGGCTGCGTTGAATTCGGCCACTGTCTTCGCGAGGCCCACCGGGTTGATATCCAGTTGCCGGGCCAGTTCCGCTAGCGTGTTGGCGGTGGCTTTGGTCACCTGACGGATGCGGTACTCATCGCGTACCATGGCGATAGTCTTATTGTCGAAGATCTGAATTGCCGTGCGCGATGGCTGCTTCATCACCTCACGGCCGTATTTGGCATAGGTGTGGTTGCGAATATCAGCGCCCTCGTCGACAAAACGCTCGCCATTTAAGTTAACAATAATGCCGATCGGATAGGAATGCTTCTGGAAATTATCCAGTACTACCCGGTCGCCATAGGGCGGTGCAGAGATATCCCACTGCACTGCATGGCACGTGGACCAGCCGCCGAAGGGCTGTGCGCCGATATCGAGTGCCGCGCGGATACCATCGCCGGTGTTGTGCCGTGTGCCGCGCACACGGCAGAGCTCCCAACCCGGGCCGAGATAGCGCACGCGCATTTCCGGATTAGCTTCAAAGCCGCCGCAGGCAAGCACTACCGATTTGGCGTAGATATCGGCATAGCCATCCGGGCCTTTCACATGTACCCCAGTGACATTGCCTTTTTGGTCCTGCAGCAGGCGGCGTAGGCCCGTTTCATACTGGACCTTGATGCCGAGACGGGCGCATTCCTTCAGGTGAAAATCCACCAGCCCGAAGCCGCCGCCGACGGCCTCGATATTTACTCCACCATAGAAATGGTGCTTGCCGTTCAGTACATAAGATTGCCTACCAAACATTGGGATGAAACGTACGCCATGGTTTTTCATCCAGCGCATCGTGTCGCGCGAATTGCCGATCAGGATATTAGCGAGTTCCTCGCAGGTTTCGCCTTCCGTGACGCGCATCAGATCGCTCATGAAGGTATCGAAGCGTTGCACCGGCAGCACGGTCTGATCGGCTTCGCTTTCCGAAAGATCAGCGAGCACGTCCTGGCGCAGATCGTCTAGCCCGTCATGTACGAAGCGAAAACCACCGGCGGTGAACAGTGAGTTGCCACCCCGCTCCTCATAATCAGCCTTTTCTAGCACTAGCACGCGGGCGCCTCGTTCGTGCGCGGAAATGGCGGCGCAAAGCGCGGCATTCCCGGCGCCGACGACAATGACATCGAATTTTTCGGACATGATACTCTCCGGAAAGCTTAGGGCGTGATTTCGAGATCGAGCAACGCATAGCTTAGGGATTTTCCATGCGCATCCATCGCCAGAGAGCGCGTGACACCGCCGCCGAGCGCGGCATGCATGACAAAGTTGAGCGCGTGGATATTGGGCAGTTCGTAGCGTTCTACCGCGCCATGCACGATGCCGGAAAAATGCGCTTTCACCCGTTCGGCGGTCACCTCGCGTAGCAGAACGGGGAAATCGTCCCGCCTATAGGCGATGACGGAAATGCAGGAGATATCGCCCTTGTCGCCGGCGCGGGCATGGGCAACAGCGGAAAGTTTCATCTCAGCTCTCCATCATGCGCACCGTGTGGCGCACCTGATCACGTGGCAGCAGAACCGACAGAACGGCGAGAATCTCGCGGGCATATTTGCGCGCGCCGCTGCCACCGGCCGGCCCGTTGACCCATAATGTCTCGACTTCCTCGCCGATCACCTGCGCATCCGCCATGCTGGACGTGCGCGCGGCGACGCGCAGGCGGACCTCGCGCGGTTCTGGCGCCTGGGCCGAAATTTTTTCGCCGTGCAGACTATCGACGCCGATCAGGTCAAAGCGGATTTCATCGTATTGCGCGCCAGTGAGGCGTAGGCGTTCGCGCACGATCTCACGCGCCAGTTGGCCGCGCGTCAGGGCGTTAGTGCCGGCATAGGAGATTTCACCCTCACCAATAAAACCATCCATGTAACCCACCGTCACTTTCAGCGTATCGGTACGCGGATGCCCATCCCCACCCTCGATCAGTACCCGATCCGGCCCAACCTCGGTCACGACAATCCGGGAAAAATCCGCCACCACATCGGGCTGAAAATATTTCCGCGGATCGTGCACTTCGTAGAGCAATTGCTCCTTGCAGGTCTCAGCACTGACCCGCCCACCCGATCCCACCACCTTGGTGATGATGGCCGTGCCATCCTCACGCACCTCCGCCAGCGGGAAGCCGAGGCGGGCCATGTCCGGCACATCCTTCACTCCCGGTTCGGCGAAATAACCACCGGTGATCTGTCCGCCGCATTCCAGCAAATGCCCCACCGCGGTGCCGCGCCCCAATCGTGTCCAGTCATCCATTGACCAGTTGAATTCGTGGATTAGCGGCGCCAGGAATAGTGCCGGATCGGCGATGCGCCCGGCGATCACCACATCGGCACCAGCGGCCAGCGCCTCCACGATCGGCTTCGCCCCCAGATAGGCGTTGGCAGAGACCATGCGGTTGTCGAATGATTTCACTGGCTCATCTGTATCCAGGCTGCGATGGCCGCTACCCTTCACCTGATCCAGCACATCATCGCCCGTGATGGCAGCGATCTTGAGGCCGGGCAGCCCCATGGCGCAGGCAATTTGGCGGGTTTTTTCGGCCGCGCTTTCCGGATTGGCGGCGCCCATGTTGGTGATGATGCGGATCTTCTGGCCTGCACACAGCGCCAGCACGGCCCGCATCCGCTTCTCCAGCAGCGGGTCGTAGCCGCCCATGGGATCGCGCCGGCGCGCTTGCTGGGCCAGGGCGATGGTGCGCTCGGCCAAGCATTCGAAAACCAAATAGTCCAGCTTTCCATCACGGGCCAATTCCACCGCCGGCTCTACCCGGTCCCCGGAATAGGCGGCCCCGGCGCCGATGCGGATATTCTTCATGCCTCGCATGTCTCCTTTGTGTCGCACGAAAGGATAGGCCAGCGAGGCCGCAATTCAAACCCACGCCCCGATTGGCCGCTCGGTTCAAGCGTGCATACTGTCCCCAACAATAGACGGGGAGACACCATTATGAGGCCATTGGAAAAACTGCTGGTGATCGACACGAGTCGCATCCTAGCCGGGCCTTACTGTGGACAGTTTTTTGCCGATCATGGCGCGGAGGTCATCAAGATCGAGCCGCCGGAGGGCGATATCAACCGCGCCTGGCCGGTGGTGACGGATGGTGCCAGCGCAAATTACCACTCCGTCAATCGTGGCAAGAAGTGCATCACGCTCAATCTGCACAAGCCCGAGGCGCGTGACATCCTGCACGCCTTGATTCGCAAAGCCGATGTGCTGATCCACAACTATCTACCGGACACAGCAGAAAAACTCGGTGTCGGCCAGAAAATGCTGGATACACTGAACGAAAACCTGATCCAGGTGGTGGTGAGTGGCTATGGCGCGCGCGGCCCCCTGGCGGCAAAGCCGGGGTTCGACGTGATGCTGACGGCGTTTGCCGGCATCATGTCGCTGACCGGCGAGAAGGACCGTCCGCCCGTGCGGCCGGGTATATCGGGCATCGATATGTCCACTGGTATGCTCGCATTCGGCGCGGCGATGACGGCGCTGTATGCGCGTGCTACCGGCGGGGCGAAGGGTCAACGGGTCGATCTTTCGTTGTTGCAAACGGCGGTATCCCTGCTCGGCTATCACGGGCTGAACTATCTCATGGCCGGTGTGGTGGGTGGACGCGCAGGGGCGGATTTTCCCGGCCTCGTTCCGTATGGCCGCTACCGTGCCAAGGACGGGGATCTGATGATCGCCACGCCGTCGGTGCCCGCCTGGCAGCGACTATGCGAGGTGCTGAACATGCAATGGATGGCCAGCGATCCGCGCTTTGCCAACAATGAGGCACGGGTGAATAACGAGACCGAGTTCCGCGGCGCGTTCGAGAAAGTGCTATCAGCTCATACGGTGCGCGAGGTCGCAGCCATCCTTGACCGGGCCGGCCTCGCCAACAGCCCAGTGCAGGACGTGGGCCAGGCGCTGACGCATGAGCAGGTGCTGGCCAATGACCTGGTGATGGAGACGCAATCGTCCGACGGCACCAAACGCCGCGTGCTAGGGCTGCCTTTCCAGATGTCCGCGACACCCGGTGCGATCGGCCCGGCGGCGCCAGAGCTGGGCGAGCATACGGCGGAGATTCTCGAGCGCCATCTAGGGATCGATGCGGCGCGTGTGGTTGAATTGCGAGCGTTGGGTGCAGTTTAACTTTCTACGCCACGTGTGCTCAATGCCTGCTTTAAGTCCCGGATCAGATCGACTGCACTTTCCAATCCGATCGATAGGCGAATCACTTCCGGTCCCGCGCCAGCGGCGATGCGCTGTTCATCGGTCAATTGCCGATGCGTCGTGGAGGCCGGATGTAAAATCAGGCTGCGCGTATCCCCAATATTAGCTAGATGGGAGAAGAGCCGTACATTTTCTACCAATCTCAATCCTGCTTCATATCCTCCCTTAACGCCAAAAGTAAAAACGGCACCGGCACCTTTTGGAAGATATTTTTTCGCCAGTGCGTAATATTTATTTTCCGGCAGACCGGCATAGGACACCCATGCCACCTGAGGATCGCCAGCCAAAAATTCCGCCACTTTCTGTGCATTGGCCACATGCCGGTCCATACGCACATGCAGGGTCTCGATGCCGGTAATGGTGAGGAACGCATTCATCGGTGCCATGGTCGGACCGAAATCGCGTAGGCCGACCGCGCGCGCCTTGGTCGTGAACGCGAAGTCACCAAAATTCTCATAGAATTTTAGGCCGTGATAGGCTGGTTCCGGCTCCGTCATAGACGGAAATTTTCCTCCGTTCGCCCAATCGAATTTTCCTGACTCAACGATGATACCGCCAACCGAATTGCCGTGTCCGTCGAGGAATTTCGTCGTCGAATGGGTGATCAGGTCTGCGCCCCACTCGAATGGTCGGCAGAGGTACGGGGTCGCCAATGTGTTATCGACAATCAATGGAATGCCGGCTTCGTGTGCGATCTTGGCAATCGCTTCGATATCCATCACCACGCCGCCCGGATTGGCTAGGCTTTCGATAAAGATCGCTTTGCATTTCGGCGTCAGCGCACGGCGAAAATTCTCGGGATCGTTCGGATCGACAAAATGGCAATGCCAGCCCAATTTCTTGAATGACAACCCAAACTGCGTCAGAGATCCACCATACAACGCACGCGATGCTAGAAATTCATCACCGGGTTCCATCAAGGTCTGGAACACCAGAAACTGCGCAGCATGGCCGGATGCGGTCGCGACAGCGGCCCGGCCGTTCTCCAATGTCGCGACCCTTTCTTCTAGCACGGAAACCGTGGGGTTGGTCAGGCGCGAATAAATATAGCCGAAATTATGCAGGTTAAACAAAGATGCCGCATGATCCGCGTCCTGGAATACATAGGATGTGGTTTGATAGATTGGCGTCGTACGTGCCCCAGTGGTCGGATCCGGCGCAGCACCAGCGTGTACGGCACGCGTTTCAAACCCGTATTCGATATTCTGCTGCGGCAGGCTGCGCGGCTTGGTGTTGCGTTGCGTCGGCGCCTCGGGCGGGGTGTTGCGAATGATCCCCGAATTGACGCCACTCCAAGAAAGTTCACCGCCCAGCCGGCCATATTCAATTTTCGGACAGCGATTCATGATCACTTCGATACCCGCGCCCGTGGCCTTGGCGGCGGCAATGTCGTTGCGCACGCCCAATTGCATCCACACGACCTTCGCGGCGATGGCGATGGCGTCGTCCACCACCGGCCCCACCTGGTCGGACGCGCGAAAAATCTGCACCATGTCGATCTTGTTAGGAATATCGGTCAGGCGAGCATAGACGCGCTCGCCCAGCATGTCTTTGCCGGCATTTCCCGGATTCACCGGGATCACGCGATAGCCTTTGCCTTGCAGATATTTCATCACGAAATAGCTGGGCCGGTTCCAGTTGCTGGACGCGCCGACGAGGGCGATGGTTTGCACCGTAGACAGGATACGGCGGATTTTTGCGTCGGTATACGGAATGGGTTCCAGCATGGTCAGGCGCTCCGGATGGCCAAAGAGGGGTCGCGGCAGGGCGGATCATCACGGCTGCGCCATGGCGACGCAAGCTTTCACAATTGGTTGCAGCCATGCCCGGTTCGCGGCCATGATCGTACACCTACGGAAGGGGAGTTCCGATGCTGGCAGAAAAAGTGCGGCAATACCCGACTAACGTGCTGACTGAGGCGCAGCGGTTGCAATATTTCCGGGATGGTTTCCTCATCCTGCCGGATTACGTGCCTGGGGCCTGGATTGCGCGCCAGAAGGCGGCCTTGGCGGAATTGATGGAACGTAGTCGCGCTGTCACCCAGACCGATGAAATTTTCATTCTTGAAGACGGCCATTCGGCTGCCATGCCGCGGCTGCACCGGATCACGAGCCCACAGGACCGCCACCCGACCTTCTGGGAGTTTTTCACTGATCCGGTGATGACGGAGCTGGCGGCCGATGTGGTCGGCCCCGACGTGAAATTCCATCACGCCAAGCTGAACGTGAAGTCGGAGATGGGCACGCGTGGTTTCAAATGGCACCAGGATATCCAGGGCTGGCCGCATACGGATTTTTCCCCGGTAACCTTCGGCATCTATATCGATGGCTGCGACGCCGATCAGGGCCCGATCGCCTTCATGCGCGGCACTCATGAGGGTCCACTCTTTTCCATGTACGACGATACCGGAAAATTCGTCGTCTGCGTGTCCGACCGCGATCTAGAATCGTTGCAAGGCAAGGAAATCGTGCCGGCCATCGGCGGGCCGGGCACGGTGGTCCTGCTGAACTGCCGCACCGTGCATGGCTCGGTGGAAAATCGTTCGACAAAGGCACGGCCGCTATTGCTGCCAGTATACTCCTCCGCCGATTCTTTTCCCTACACCACCAACGCCATCCCCAGCCCGCATCAGGGCGATATCGTGCGCGGTAAGCCGGCTCTGTTCGCTAGTTTTGACACCACGCCCTGCCAGGTGCCGCCCGATTTCCGCGCCGGCTATCGTCCGCCCTGGATGATGCAAAAAGAACAAGAACCCAGTCCCGCCCAATGATTTCTCCACGCGCCGATCTGATCTGCGTTGGCGGCGGCATCGCCGGCCTGGTGGCTGGGCTGCGCGCCGCCGAGCGTGGCTTGCGCGTGACGGTGCTGGAGAAAGGCGCCGGCACCCGCTACCCCTGCAACGCCCGCTGGTCCGGTGGCATTCTGCACATCGCCTATGCCGATCCAAAGGACGCTGCCGAAACCCTGCGTGCCGCCATCGCGCGCAATACCGAAGGCGCCACGGACCCGGAATTGGCCGAGGTGCTGGTGCAGCACGTCTCCCCCACCATTGACTGGCTGCGCGATCAGGGCGCGCGCTTCATCCGCGCCGGCCTCGCCACCTGGCAGAACTGGATGCTGGCGCCGCCACGCCCGCTGGTGGGCGGCATCGACTGGCAGGGCCGCGGGCCGGATGTCCTACTCCGATTGCTGGGCGAAAAACTGGCGGCGTGCGGTGCGACCTTGCGCCTCGGCGCGCGCGCGGTGGCCTTGCGCATGGATGGCGCGCGCTGCACCGGCGTGGAGCTGGAAGGCGGCGAATTTTTGGCCGCGCGCGCGGTGGTCATCGCCGATGGCGGCTTCCAATCCAATTTTTCCCTTTTGCGCCAGCATATCACCGCGTGGCCGGAAAAAATCAAACAACGCGGTGCCGCGACCGGGATGGGCGATGGCCTTGCCATGGCGCTGGCGGCGGGCGCCGCGGTAACGGAACTGGATAAATTCTACGGCCACCTGCTTTCGCGCGACGCGATGACCGGTAACGACAAGGTCTGGCCCTATCCGGAGCTGGACGGCGTCGCCACGGCCGGGATCCTCGTCAATGAATCCGGGATACGTTTTACCAATGAAGGGTTAGGCGGAGTTGCCATGGCGAACGCACTGGCGCGCGCCGACAACCCTTTGGGTGCGGCCATTATCTGCGACAGCACGATCTGGGACGGACCCGGAAAATCGGCGCGCATCCCCGCCAATCCGCAAGTGGAGCGCGGCGGGGGCACCATCCACCGCGCGGACACAATTTCCGACCTTGCCACCAAAGCCGGGCTGTCGGCGCCGGCCTTGGAACAGACTGTAGCCGCCTATAACATGGCCTGCGCGGAACAGCGTTTGGCGGAGCTGGTGCCGGGGCGAACGGATAAGAAACACCAGCCAATGCCTATCTTACGCGCACCCTTCCTGGCTATTCCGGTCTGCGCCGGCATCACCTACACCATGGGCGGCATCGCGATCGACGGCCATGCGCGGGTGAAGCACCGCGCTGGCGGCGTGGTTGAGGGGCTGTATGCGGCGGGTTCCGCCACGGGCGGGATCGAAGGCGGCCCTCTGGCGGGCTATATCGGCGGACTAAGCAAGGCTGCAACTTTCGGCTTCCGCGCGGCCGAGCACGCGGCGGATTCGGTGAAACAGGGGCATATGACGTGATGCGGGGATGTCCAGGTTTTAGTTGGAGTTAACCAGACTGGCGGCACCGCGACGGGAAGTTATGCTGTGACGAGTTTGCGACTAAGATCCCAATTAAGATTCCGATTAAGATCTGGCCTGACTGGGTGCCTGGCGGTATGAGCGGTCGAGGCGGCCTTGAGGATCGGTAATTTCCGATGGACTTAGAGGCGCCGGAGCAGCGTGTTATTCGTGGAAGACCCATCGGGTGCCGGTCATTCAACCAGGATCGTCGGCACCAACGACGTGACTATTTTTGCCGTAGGCGTGTCCGATGCCGCACCAAGTGGGCATCTTCCGCGCGAGGGAGAGAAAGCATGATCTACATGGTCGAAATGGGCTTTTCCGCACTCGGTCTGCGGAAAAAATGGGACGAATGGTACCTCTCTCACATGAAGATGCTAATCACCATCCCGGGCATCCATGCCACGCAACGGTTCGAGGCTTTGCACGATCACATCCAGCCCTTCGTCGCCCTGCATGAAGTGACGGGACCGGATGTATTAACCTCCGACGCCTACAAGGCTAAGGCCGGTCCGGCCAGCACCGGAGAATGGCGGACTCTGCACAAACATTGGGTGCGCAACGTCTATGACGGCATGGACCAGACACCGGACGTGCCGATGAATGCCTTCCTATTGATCGCCGAAGCGGGTGCCGAGGGGGATTTTCCCCCAGATGCGACACCGCGTGACCTGCGCTCCGTCGGGTTGGATCGGGATCCGCCCCGGCGCGTAGTGGCAGTGACGGGTCAATCATCTTCCGCCATGCGTATGATCGGCCAGAAGGGCATCCGCGTGTTGAAACCACTGACACCGCGGCTGGTCGCCGGTACCGACTGAGCGAAAGCAACGAGCGGTCTAGGCGGCCGGGCCGTGCTGTCCTAGCATCCCCGCCTTGCTGCGGACTTTATCGGAGGAAACAAAAAAATGGATGCCAACCCAGCTGCGACCAGCGCTAATCCCGCCTGTCTGACCGGTATCCGTATTCTGGACCTGACACAGTTCGAGGCTGGACCCTCCTGCACCGAGGCACTCGGCTGGCTGGGTGCCGATGTGGTTAAGGTAGAAAACCCCGGTGTAGGCGACCCCGGCCGCGCGCTGGGTGGGCAGAAGGGGGTAGATGATCCGTATTTCCTGTTGTTTAACGCCAACAAGCGCTCCATCACCATCAATCTGAAAGACCCAAAAGGATTGCAACTGGTAAAGGACATGGCGGTGAAAGCCGATGTGTTTGTGGAGAATTTTGCACCCGGCGCCATTGAGCGTCTTGGCCTCGGCGCCGATGTGATCCGCGCCATCAACCCCAAAATCATCTACTGCCAGGTAAAGGGTTTCGGCGAAGGCAGCCCGTATGAGAAGAATCTTGCTTTTGACATGATCGCTCAGGCCTGCGGCGGTACGATGTCCATTACCGGAGAGCGTGACGGGCGTCCTTTGAAGCCTGGCCCGTCGCTCGGAGATACCGGCACTGGCATGCTGCTGGCGGTTTCCATCCTGGGCGCACTGCTGCGCCGGGCCAATACCGGCACAGGTGAACACCTACAAGTAGCGATGCAGGATGCGATGCTGCATTACATCCGCATTGCCTTCGCCGCGCAGTACCGCACCGGCAAGCCGGCGCAACGCGCTGCGGACAGTTCAGTCAGCGGTGCCAACCCGCCGATGGGAACGTTCCCATGCAAGGGCGGCGGGCTGAATGATTACGTCTATGTTTTCACCAGCCGCACCAATCCCGAACATTGGAATCGCTTACTGCGCGTCATCGGACGGGAAGACCTGATCGGTGATGAGCGCTTCAGCAGCCCCAGCGCGCGCGCCGAGCGCGCCGACGAAGTGAATGAGATGGTATCCGCCTGGACGCGTCGGCACACCAAGCATGAAGCGATGGAAATCATCGGCGCCGCCGGTATTCCGGCCGGCGCGGTGCTGGATACGATGGAACTAACAAACGACCGCACCTTTGAGGATCGCGGCATCTTCCAAACCATCCAGCATCCCGTCGTGGGCGAATTCCGTATGCCGTCCTGGCCAGTGCGTTTCGGCGGTAAGCCGCCGACCGTAACACCCGCGCCGTTGCTGGGCCAGCACACGCAGGATGTGTTGCAAGACTGGCTGGGGCTAGATGCGGCCACCACGGACAGCCTGAAGCAGGCGCGCGTCGTTTAATTTTCAGACAAAGTAAGGAATACAAAAATGGCGGAACTCACCGGCTCGGAAATCCTGGCGCGCTGCCTGAAACTGGCGGGCATCGAGGATGTTTTCTACATCATGGGCGGCCCGATGCTGCTGGCGGAATCCAGCTGTATCAAGGAAGGCATCCGTATGATCGACGTGCGCCACGAACAGGCAGCGGCGTTTGCCTGTCAGGCTTATTCGCGCCTGCGGCAGACCCCAAGCGTTTGCATGGCGGCCTCCGGTCCTGGCGTGACCAACCTGATTACTGGCCTCGCCAATGCGCTGGTCGATTGCTGCCCGGTGGTGGCATTTGGCGGGTCCTCGCCGATCAGCCAGTTCGGCCGGCAGGTGTTCCAGGAAATCGATCAGCTCGAAATGCTGCGCGGCGCCTGTAAGGCGGTGGATCGCGTCTATAACGTAAGGCGCATTCCCCAGCAGGTCGCCTTCGCCCTGCAACGCGCGATGTCCGGCAAGCCTGGCCCAGTCTATGTCGATATGCCCGGTGACATCCTCTATCAGAAGATCGAAGAGAGCCAGATCGACTGGAGCCCGTGCGAGCGCCCGATGATGGAAAGCCGTTCGATGGGCGATCCTAACCAAGTGGCTGAACTAGTGAAGGCGCTGGTGGCAGCTAAGAAGCCGTTGATCGTCTCCGGCTCCGGCGTCATCTGGTCTCGCGCCTGGGGCGAGATGCAGGCCTTTGTCGAGGCCGCCGGTATTCCTTTCTACACCACTCCGCAAGGCCGTGGCGTGGTGCCCGACGATCATCCTTACTCCTACCTGACAATGCGTAATTCTGCGTTCGCCGATTCCGACCTGATCATCGTGCTCGGCACGCGGATGAATTACATCATCGGCCACGCGGCGCCGCCCCGCTTCGGCGGCAGTGCGAAAATCGCGCGCATTGATGTTGATGCAACGGAGATTGCCACCGCGGCACGACACGTGGACATTCCCATCGTGGGTGATTGCAAGGCGGTGCTGAACCAGTTACTGAACGGCATCAAGGGCAAAGTCAGCCTGGATAACTATAAGGATTGGCGCGACAAGCTGCACACCGGGGAAATGGCCAAGCGTGCTTCCGCCGGTGCTAATAAATATGACAGCGATGGCGATATCCATCCGGTGCGTATGCTGGAAGAAGTAAAAAACTTCATGAAGCGCGACGCTATCCTGTGTGTCGACGGTCAGGAAACCCTAAACTTCGGGCGACAGACTATACCGACCTTCGCGCCCGGCCATCGCCTGAATTCCGGTCCGTTCGGCACCATGGGTGTCGGCATGCCCTTCGGCGTCGGCGCCAAGGTTGCCTGCCCGGACAAGCAGGTGATCGTGGTGCATGGCGACGGCTCCATGGGACTGAACGCGATGGAAATAGATACCGCCATCCGCCACAACATTCCCATCCTGATCGTCATCAGCTTGAATGGCGGCTGGACCGGCGATCCGAAGCGCGAAAAGCCCGGCCGCGACCTCGGCTACACGCGCTATGATAAGATTTGCGAGGCGCTGGGTGGCTACGGCGAATATGTCGACAAGCCGGAGGATATCCGTCCGGCGCTGGAACGCGCGCAGGCGAAGGTCGACCAGGGCATGGTCGCGCTGGTAAATGTGCGTACCGATTATCGCGCGCGCTATGGCGGCGTGGCGTTCTCCGACTACTCGACCTGATATCGACCGCCGTTCGGAACGGTCAGGGGGCAGCGCCCCCTGACCCAACCGACAATCCCTCCAATCGCGCCCGCGTCATCGCGGGGATCGGTACCGGGCGCTGGTTACCGCGTTGGACAAAGACATGTACGAAATACCCCTCGGCGGAGGCGGTATCTTCACCATTACGGAAAATCGCCAACTCATAGCGGATCGAGCTTGTACCTAGCCGCGCAACGCGCAGCCCCACCGTGATCTTGTCTGGAAACGCCACCGAGGCGTGATAGCGACACTGCACCTCCGCGACCACGCAATGCACTGCGCCATCCACCAGATCAACGCCGCCTTCCATCAACTCCCAGTAGGTCACGGCGGTATCGAAAAAACTAAAATACACCACATTATTCACATGGCGGAACGCGTCATTGTCCATCCAACGTGTGGTGATTAGGTGAAAATAGCGGTATTCGGCGCGGGTGCCTGGCTTGGGACGGGTCATGATACTCGGCATACTGGGGGCGAGAGTAAAAACTACCGCATGTCCATCTGCATGGACAGAGGACGGGCAGCGAGTTAGATCGCCGGACCATGCACATTTCCCATCGCCGCCTGTATGGGCTGTAGCGGCTTCAGGTACGCTGTTGTGGGGGCGCAAGCGAGCGGTGATGGACGATTTTACGCGCGAATGCCTGCACGATGGGCGTGATAGAAACCCAAGACTCTACTTTTGACTGGAGAGAACTTGGGGCCCCGGTCAGACCGGGCAAAAGCCCTGGTTAGCTATTCGACGCTACAGGCCCGAATCGGGAACTAGCCGGGTACCGTCCACCATGCGGCTGTAGCGGAACGGGTGCGGATCAACGATGGGGGTGGCGCCGGTCATCAGGTCGGCAACAAGGCGGCCGGCGGCGGGGCCGATGCCGAAACCGTGGCCGGAAAAGCCGGTAGCAAGGAAGAAACCGGATAGTTTTTCGACCGAGGAAATAACGGGAACGGCGTCGGGGGTGGCGTCAATCATGCCGCCCCAGCTTTCGGTCGCGGTGATGTTTTGCAAGGCCGGAAAACGCTCGCGCAGATTGGCCAGCGAGATGTTGATCAATTCGGGGTCGGGATCAGGATCCAGGATGCGGGTTTTTTCGAACGGCGAGGGCGCGTCCAGTTTCCAATCCGTGGGTGTGCGCCAGGCATCGAGGAAGGCGCGGCCCAGGCGCAATTTCAGTTTTTTACGGCGTTGCAGATAGGTCGGCCAGAACTGGCGGAGATAGCGGAAGGCATCCGGGGTGAGGAGGAACGTGCCGCGGCCCGCAAATGCGATGGTGAGGCCGCCATCCTCGCGCCGGCGCAGGCAGATCGTGTCGGTGCCGATGGCGCCGTCGGTGACCCCCTCCACCGGGCCGGTGCGCAGAACAGAGGCGCGGACGGAGAGTTGCGGCAGGTCGATGCCATGGCGGCGGCAGAATAGGGAAGACCAGGCTCCGCCGGCGCAGAGGACTAGGCGGGTTCTGATCATGCCGCGCTCGGTGACGACGGCGCTGATTGCTCCGGCCTGGGTTTCCAGGCCGCGCGCGGCGCAGTTCTGATGCAGGGTCGCACCCGCCTGGTGCGCTGCCCGGGCGATGGCGGGGGCAACTCGGGAAGGTTCGGCCCGGCCGTCGCTCGGAGTGTGCAGACCGGCGAGCCAGCGGACAGAACTGCCGGGAGTGAGAGCCATGGTTTGCGCGGCGGTGAGGATGCGGCTGTCGAGCTGGTAGTCCCGCGCAAAGCCGAGCCAGCGTTCCCAGCGCGCAACCTCCGTCGGATCGTTTGTGACAAACAGCACTCCGCGGCGCCGGAAGCCGACATCGATGCCCGTGGTCTCCGCCATGCCGTCCCACAAACCCATGGCGTGTTTGATGAGCGGGATTTCACCCCGGTCGCGGCCTTGCTGGCGGCACCAACCCCAGTTGCGGCTGGATTGCTCGGCGCCGACATGAGCTTTTTCAACGAGGGCGACCGAGAGGCCTTTTTTCGCCAGTTCGAGCGCGGCGGCGCAGCCGACGATGCCGGCGCCGATCACCACCGCATCGGCGACCGCTGGCAAAGCCGGGTCCGATTCGATGCGATCGACCGGGGGGGACATCAGATCCGATCTCGCTTAAGCGGCATCGCTGGCGATGTAGCGAGCGGGCGAATCGGGTCTGCAACCGTGGTTTAACTGCGCAGGCGCAGGGTCCAGTTACGCAGGGCTTCTAGCTGCGCGCGGATCATGCCTTGTGTGGTCTCATCTGTCAGGGTGCCGTTGGCATCGAAGCGCGCAGCTGCGGAGCCGATCATGACTTCTGGCTTGTTCAGCACATGCCCGTTCAGGAACAGGAAGCATTGGCGCAGATGATATTGCGCACGCGCCGTCCCGAGCAGGCCGCCCGATACGCCCATGATCGCAATCGGCTTGTCATCGAACGGTTGTTCGGGGGGGCGCGAGGCCCAGTCGATGGCGTTCTTGAGCACGCCGGAGATAGAAAAATTATATTCAGGGGAGGCGATCAACACCGCGTCGGCGATCTTGATCGCATCGCGCAGGGCCTGCACGGATGGCGGCAAACCCCGCGCCTTCACGTCTTCGTTGTAGAGCGGCAGATCGGCGATGGAAAAAATAGTGATCTGCATGCCCGCAGGCGCTAGGTCACGCGCGGCGCGCAGGGCAGCGGTGTTGAAGGAGGCCGCGCGTAAACTGCCGGAGATGCCCAGAACGTTCAGGGTTTCGCTCATGGAAGTTAACTTTCAGGGTAGGAAGTGGACCGGTGCCGGATTTGTAAAATAATCTATTACATCAAGACACAAACGTCGTCGAAATCAAAGCGTGGAGGGCGCGGTTTTAGGATCGAGGGATCGCCCACGCCGAGCGCCAGCAGGAAGTTGGATTTCCAGCCGCGATCGGTGAGAAAAATATCATCCACCAAGGCATTGTTAAACCCAGACATCGGCCCGCAATCGAGGCCCAGCGCGCGCGCCGCTATGATCAGATAGGCACCTTGCAAGGTGGCGTTGCGCACCATCGTGGTCTCAGTGAGGTTATAATCGGAGGTGAACCAGGATTTCGCACTCGGGTTCTGTGGAAACAGGCGCGGCAGATGGTCGTGAAATTTTGGATCCTGCGCGACGATCACTACTACCGGGGCGGTAATCGTTTTGTCCGTATTGGCTTTGGACAGCGCCGGGCGGAGGCGTTCCTTCGCGTCGTCAGTGCGTAAAAAGAGAAATCGCGCCGGTGAGCAATTGGCCGAGGTGGGACCGTATTTCAGGACTTCGAATAACGCCCGCAAGGTATCGTCGGGCACCGGGGTATCGGTCCATTTGTCGTGCGCGCGCGCAGCTCCGAATATCTGGTCGATCGCAGGCTGAGCGAAGGCCAGCACCGGCGCTTCCTTAGAAATCGACCTGCTCGACGGCCTGTACTTCCGGCACGTAGTGACGCAGCATGTTCTCGATGCCGTGCTTGAGGGTGGCGCTCGAGGACGGGCAACCGGAGCAGGCGCCCTGCATATGCAGACGCACCACGCCGTCGCGGAAACCGCGGAAGACGATGTCGCCGCCGTCGCCGGCTACGGCCGGGCGGACGCGGGTGTCCAGAAGCTCCTTGATCTGTTCGACGATTTCCGCGTCGGCGGGATCAACATCCTCGTCCTGTGCGGCATCGGCGGTCCCTTCGATCACCGGCAGGCCGGCGACGAAATGCTCCATCAGCACGGCGAGGATTTGCGGCTTCAGCGCCGGCCAGCCGATTTCTTCCCCTTTGGTGATGGTGACGAAATCGCCGCCAAAAAAGACGCGGGCGACGCCGGGCAGATCGAACAAGGCACGCGCCAACGGGCTACGCGCGGCGGCGGATACGGCTGCGAAATCGGCGGTGCCAGCGGCCATGACCTCGCGGCCCGGGAGGAATTTCAGGGTCGCGGGATTGGGCGTACCTTCGGTCTCAATGAACATGATATCAGCCTCCACAGGGTGAATGAGGACTGGCGGGGTCCTGTCTAGTTCTTACATTGGTCGAATTCTTGCTCGTGACAAGGGGGAGCGAGAAGGTGTCTGACAAATCAGACATCCAGGGATGGGGCTTTCCCCGGCGCGGATCAGGGTCGATGCTGCGCGCATGGCGGAAAATTCCCACCGGACCAGCGCGCATACCAGGCTGACGGCCTCCATCGTTGCCTGTGCGTTTTTCATGCAGAATTTGGACAGTACCGTGATCGCCACGGCCCTGCCCACCATGGCGAAGGCGTTTGGCTCCGATCCCATCCACATGAATATCGCGCTCACAGCCTATCTGCTGTCCCTGGCCGTGTTCATTCCCTCGTCGGGCTGGATGGCCGACCGGTTCGGCACGTGCGTGATCTTTCGCGCCGCCATCGCGGTCTTCACCTTGGGCTCGATCTTGTGCGGCTTGTCAGAAAGCCTGCCGGCCTTGGTGGGCGCGCGCATCCTGCAAGGGGCCGGCGGGGCAATGATGGTGCCCGTCGGACGCATGCTTATTCTGCGCACCACGCCGAAGCATGAGCTGATCGCGGCCATGGCCTGGCTGACCACGCCGGCCTTGATAGGACCGGTGCTGGGCCCGCCCATTGGTGGCTTCATCGTGACGTATTTTTCCTGGCGCTGGATTTTCTACATCAATGTGCCGTTTGGTGTGCTGGGTATGATCCTGGTCAGCCTGTTCGTGGAGAACGTGAAGGAGCCAGGAGGCGGGGCGCTGGACTGGCGTGGGCAGATCCTCTGTGGCATCGGCCTCGCCGGATTGATGTTCGGGCTGCAAACGGTCGGGCGGGGTGTGATCGCACCGGAAATCACCGCCTTGCTGCTGATATCGGGCGCGTTGGCGACCGGGGCGTTCATCTGGCACGCCAATTGCCATACGGCGCCGCTGATGGATTTTTCCCTACTGCGCGACAAGACCTATGCCACCGCGATGTACGCTATGTTCCTGTTTCGCATCGGCATCGGCGCCATTCCGTTCCTGCTGCCGTTGATGCTGCAACTGGCCTTCGGTGAAACCGCGGTTCAGAGCGGTCTTATTACCTTTGCATCATCCGCCGGTGCCCTGGTGATGAAGCCCGTCGCGCAGCGCGCGCTGCGCTGGTGGGGGTTCCGCGACACGTTGTTCTGGAACGCGCTGCTGTCCGCCATTCTGCTGGGTGCCTGCGCAAGTTTCCGGCCGACCTGGCCAGCCGCCGCGATCTTTGCCGTGCTGCTGGTGGGCGGGTTCTTCCGGTCGCTGCAATTCACCGCCTATAACACGCTGGCCTATGCCGATATCGCGCGCCCGCGCATCAGCGCCGCGACCAGCATGTACAGCACCATCCAACAAGTGGCGCTGACCGCTGGCGTGGCGATTGGCGCGACCACCCTCGAACTCGCCATGCTCATCGCCCACCACGATTCGCCAGAGCCAATGGATTTCTCCATCGCCTTTCTCGTGATCGCCGGTTTCTGCGCCGCCGCCGCGCCCTTCGCTCGCCTGCTGCCGCGCGACGCCGGGGCCGCGCTGACAGGGCGGGCGGGGTAACGGAGAAAAAGGCCAGGGCGCGAAGCCCGCCGCCTTTTTTCCCCGGCTACGCCGCTTCCGCCAACCGGCCGTTGATGGTGAGGCCGGTGCGATCGGCCGAGATGCGGACGATTTCGCCTTCCTTCACCGCGCCCTCCAGGATTAGGCCGGCTAGCGTGTTTTGCAGGCTGCGCTGGATGACGCGTTTCAGCGGGCGCGCGCCGTAGGTGGCATCGTAGCCTTCTTCGGCCAGCCATTTCGTCGCGGCTTCATCCAGATCGAGCACGATCTTCCGGTCGTCCAGTAACTTGCGGAGACGGAAAAGCTGGATGTCGACGATATAGGCCATGTCGGCGCGTTGCAGGCGGCGGAACAGAATCGTCTCGTCTAGGCGGTTGAGGAATTCCGGACGGAAATGCTGGCGCACCACCGCCATCACCGGGCCGTAGACGGCGCTCGCCGGCTCGCCTTCTGGCTGGGCGGCAAGGATGTCGCTGCCCATGTTAGAAGTTAAGACGATAATGGTGTTCTTAAAGTCCACGGTGCGGCCCTGGCCATCGGTGAGGCGGCCATCATCGAGAACTTGCAATAAAACATTGAAGATGTCTTCGTGGGCTTTCTCCACCTCGTCGAACAGGATGACCTGATAAGGGCGGCGGCGGACGGCTTCGGTAAGTACGCCGCCTTCATCGTAGCCGACATAGCCGGGCGGGGCCCCGATCAGACGTGAGACAGAATGCTTTTCCATAAACTCGCTCATGTCGATGCGAACCATAGCGCGTTCGTCGTCGAACAGGAACTCGGCCAGTGCTTTTGTGAGTTCCGTCTTACCGACACCCGTTGGACCGAGAAAGAGAAACGAACCGATTGGGCGGTTCGGGTCTTGCAGGCCGGCGCGGGCGCGGCGGACGGCGTTGGAAACCGCTTTCAGTGCGTCTTCCTGGCCGATCACGCGCCTGCGTAACTGCTCCTCCATGCGCAGAAGTTTCGTCCGCTCGCCTTCCAGCATCTTGTCTACCGGCACGCCAGTCCAGCGTGACACGATGGCGGCAATGCTTTGTTCCGTGACCGCTTCGCTGACCAATTTACCGTCGGATTCCTCGGTGATTTTTTTCTCCAGCGCTGGGATGACGCCATAAAGCAGTTCGGATGCCTGCCCGAGATCACCGCGACGTTGCGCGATTTCCACATCGCTGCGCGCACGATCGAGTAACTCCTTGTATTTCTGGGTTTCCGCGACTTTTTCCTTCTCCGCACTCCAGGCTACGGTCATGGCCGTGGATTTTTCTTCTAGGGACGCTAGTTCGATTTCCAGTTTGGCGAGGCGGTCCTTGGACGCGGGATCGGCTTCCTTTTTCAGCGCCTCGCGCTCGATCTTTAGGCGCATGAGGTCGCGGTCGATTTCGTCCAGTTCCTCGGGCTTGGAATCGACCTCCATGCGCAGGCGCGACGAAGCTTCATCCATCAGATCAATCGCCTTGTCGGGCAGGAAGCGATCGGTGATATAGCGGCTCGAAAGAGTGGCCGCGGCGACCAGAGCGCTGTCCGTGATACGAACGCCATGATGCAGTTCGTATTTTTCCTTGATGCCACGCAGGATGGAAATCGTATCCTGGATACTGGGTTCCCCCACGAAGACAGATTGAAAACGACGCGCCAAAGCCGCGTCTTTTTCGACGTGCTTTCGATATTCATCAAGTGTGGTGGCACCGACGCAATGCAAGGTGCCACGCGCCAATTCGGGTTTTATCAGGTTGGATGCATCCATGGCGCCATCAGCCTTGCCCGCGCCGACCAAGGTGTGCATTTCGTCGATAAAGAGGATAATTTCACCGGCGGCGGATTCGATTTCCTTGAGCACGCCTTTTAGGCGTTCCTCGAATTCACCGCGATATTTTGCCCCCGCCACCATAGCCCCGAGATCGAGGGCTAGGAGTTTTTTACTTTTTAGCGCCTCCGGCACATCGCCATTGATGATGCGCAGCGCAAGGCCCTCAACGATCGCAGTCTTACCGACACCGGGCTCACCGATCAGGACGGGGTTGTTCTTGGTGCGTCGCGCCAGCACCTGGATGGTGCGGCGAATCTCCTCGTCGCGGCCGATCACCGGATCGAGTTTCCCCTCCCGCGCCAGTTGCGTGACATCGCGGGCATATTTCTTCAGCGCGTCGAAGCTGGCCTCGGCGTTCTCGCTGGTAACTTTTCGGCCCTTGCGTACATCAAGGACAGCTTTTTCCAGTGTCTGCGTATTGGCGCCGGCGCTTTGCAGGGCGCGGCCGGCCGGTTGATCGGAGGAGGCGAGGGCAACCAGCAGTCGGTCCTGCGCTACATATTCATCGCCGGCTTTCTGCGCAGCCTGCGCGGCGGCATCGAGCACGCGCACCAGTTCCGATGTTATTTGCGGCTGGCCGGCGCCGGAACCCTGGACTTTCGGGATGCGTGCAACCTCTGCATCGACGGACAATTTAGCAGCTTGCGGGTTACCCCCGGCGGCCCTGATCAAGCCGGACGCGGAGCCTTGATCGTCATCCAGCAGGGCCTTCAGCAGATGCTCTGGCGTGATGCGCTGATGGAATTCGCGAATAGCGATGGTGCTGGCGGCCTGGATGAATCCCCGGGCGCGTTCGGTTAGTTTTTCGAAATCCATGTTCTGTCCCTCTACTCGGGCGACTTGCCCGCCTGAGCCCCTCCATGAGGCGACAAAGACGCGACCTTCGCAATTCCACATGGTAAAGTAGGGGGGTCTGCTTCAAGGGGGCTTTCGAACGTGCGCATCGAATATCTGTATCGCTACCCAGTAAAAGGCCTGACGGCCGAGGCGTTGGAATGGGCGGAGGTGGCGCCGGGGGGCTGTATTCCGTGGGACCGGGCCTTTGCCCTGGCGCAAGGCGATTCGGAGTTCGATCCGGAAAAGCCGGAATGGCGGCAAAAATCTAATTTCATGTGTTTGAAGGAAAACGCGCGTATCGCCGCCCTGCGCTCCTCCTTCGATCCGCGCTCCGGCTTGCTGGCGATTCGGGCACCGGGTGGGATCGGCGTGTCGGCCAACGTGCTCTACCCGGAAGGCCGGGGGAAGATTTCGGCGTTCCTGATCGAATATCTCGGGGCGGAAGTGCGCGGGCGGCCGGAATTCCATTTTGTACCCGGCCATAGTTTCTGCGATCAGCGCAGCCAGGTGGTGAGCCTCATCAGCCTGGAGAGCCTAGCCGACTACGAAGCGAAGGCCGGCGGACGACGACATCGGCGGCGGTTTCGCAGCAATATCTGGTTTTCGGGCGCCCCCCCTTGGGCGGAGTTCGATTGGGTGGGCCGGGAAATACAGGTCGGCGGCGCGACCCTACGGGTGACCAAACGGACGGTGCGCTGCCCGGCAACGGAAGTGAACCCGGAAACGGCCACGCGCGATATCAACCCGGTGGCGGAGCTGCGTGCGTTGTATGGCCATGCCGACCTGGGCATCCATGCCGAGGTGATTGTTGGTGGAAAATTTACCGCGCGGGATTCGATTGAATTGATGCCCGCGTGATGGGGTGGGTCGCAAGAAAGGCCACGCGGCTTTGCCTCCTGCACCCCCACCAAGGGCGGAGCCCCTTGGCCTTCCTTTACGCCTCCCTTATCGCGTGATCAAAGTGCCGAACCCGGCTTCGGCGAACAATTCGAGCAGGCACGCATGGGGAACGCGGCCATCGAGGATGACGGCGCCCTTGACGCCGCGTTGCACGGCATCAACACAGTTTTCGACTTTCGGGATCATACCGCCGGTGATGACGCCGTCGGCGATGCCTTTTTGCACCGCCGCGATGGAAAGTTCGGGGATGAGGTTTTTGTTGGCATCCAGTACGCCGGGGACATCGGTCAGCATCAGTAGTCGCGCGGCGCCAAGGGCTCCGGCCACCGCGCCGGCTACCGTGTCGGCGTTGATGTTATAGGTCTGGCCATCGGCGCCGACGCCAACCGGGGCAATGACGGGGATCAGCCCGGCGCCGGTCAACGCATGGATCACCCGCACATCCACATGCTCCGGCTCGCCCACGAAGCCCAGATCGAGCACCTGCTCGATACGGCTGCCCGGATCTATTTTCGTGCGGATGAGTTTTTTGGCACGGATCATGCCGCCATCCTTGCCGCAGACGCCGACCGCGAGCGCGCCGGCCTGGGTGATCAGGTTAGCGACCTGTTTGTTGACGGTGCCAGCAAGGACCATTTCCACTACCTCGACCATCGCTGCGTCAGTCACGCGCAGCCCGTCGATGAAGTTCGACTGGATGGAGAGACGCTTCAGCATGGCATTGATCTGCGGCCCGCCGCCATGCACAACCACGGGGTTCACGCCTACCTGCTTTAGCAGCGCAATATCGCGGCCGAATTCGGCGGCCAGGGATTCCTCGCCCATGGCGTGGCCGCCATATTTCACCACGATGGTGGCGCCGGCATAGCGGCGCAGATAGGGCAGGGCCTGAGCAAGAATCTTAGCTCGTTCGGTCGCGTTGTCGATAGCGGTGGGATCGGTCATGTGCGTTCTCCGGCTACCCCGCGCGTGTAGCGGCCGTGGGCAAGCAGGGTCAAGGCGGGCGGGTTGCCGGCCGCTCCGTCCGCCCTATCATCAGCACAACCACGGAGGAACTGCGATGACCACGGACCAGATTTTGCTGCGCGAGGACCGCGAGGGCGGGCTGCGCATTCTTACCCTCAACCGCCCGGAGCGGCGCAATGCCCTAAATCCGGAATTGCAGACAGCACTGGTGGAACAGTTCGTGGAGGCGAACGCCGACCCCACCGTGCGGCTGGTGATCCTCACCGGCACCGGCGATGCCGCCTTCTGCGCTGGCGCCGATCTGAAGGCGCGCAAGGATGAGGACGACGCTGGCAAGCCATTCCAGGGCGTGATGGCACGCACGCAACGTAACCTGTTTGAGGTAGTGCTGGAGACGTTCAAACCCACCATTGCGGCGATCAACGGTCCGGCGGTGGCGGGCGGGTTCGAGCTGTCACTCGCCTGCGACATCCGCATCGCGGCGGACCATGCGGTGTTCGGCCTGCCGGAAGCGAAGCGCGGCATGGGGGCGCATTTTGGCACCGTGATGCTGCCGCGACTGATGCCGATGGGGATTGCGCTGGAGATCCTCTATACCGGCGATTATATTGGCGCGGAGCAGGCACATCGCTTCGGGCTGGTCAATCGCGTGGTGCCTAAGGGCCAGGCCCTGGCCGGAGCGCTGGAATTGGCGGCGAAGATTTTGGATAACGCTCCGGTGACGGTACGCCGGCAGAAGGAGACCGCGATCAAGTCCTGGGGTATGCCGACTGCCACCGCCTTGCGGCTGAACGAGGGCATCAGTCCATATGAAAGCGATGATCGGGTGGAAGGTATTCGTGCCTTCGTGGAAAAGCGCAAGCCAGTGTGGAGAAATCGCTGATGGCAAAAATTAAACCGCTTCCGGATGATGATCTGCCCATCGTCGATGCGCATCATCATCTGTGGGATCTTTCCGGCGCGCTAAAATACCCCTGGCTGCTTAGTACGGAGCACGGCTATCTGGGCGATTATACGCGTCTGGCGCGTAGCTATATGCCCGACGAATTCCGCCGTGATTCAGCGCTGCATAATGTGATCGGCACCGTGCATATCGAGGCCGAGTGCGAGCGCAATTCTGTCGCGCAGGTTGGGGAGACGGCATGGCTGACGGAAATCGCCGCGCAATATGGCATGCCGAACGCGATCGTGGGGCATGCGTGGATCGATACGCCGGACGCGGAAGAAGTGCTGGCCCAGCATAAGAAATTCTCGCTGATGCGCGGCATTCGTACCAAGCCGGTGACGGCGTCCGTGCCGGATCAAAGCGTCGCTGGGCAGCCACGCTCCATCCAAGATCCGAAATGGCGTGCCGGACTCGCATTGCTGACGAAATATGATCTTTCCTGGGATTTACGCGTGCCCTGGTGGCATCTGGAGGAAGTCTCTGGCGTTGTCGCCGAACATCCCAACATGCGGATCGTGCTGAACCACACGGGGTATCCACTACATCGTACGCCGGAAGCTTTGGCCGGGTGGCGGCGAGGGATGGAAAAACTCGCAGTGCATCCGAACGTGCATTGCAAAATCTCCGGCCTGACGGTGTATGGCGCCGCCTGGACGTTGGAGGCCAATGCGCCGATCATCCGCGACACGATTGCGATTTTTGGAGTAGAGCGCTGCATGTTCGCCTCCAACTTTCCGGTCGATGGCGTAAAGGGGAGCTGGGACCATATTTTTTCCAGTTTTAAGCGTGCCGTCGCGGATCGGCCGCTCGCCGATCGGAAGAAATTATTCGCCGATAACGCCATCGCTTTCTATCGTATGCAACTGCCATGAATGGGAAAAACTATGGACCTAAATCTGCGTGGGCGTAGTGCGCTGATCACCGGCGCATCGAAGGGGATTGGATTGGCATCGGCCGAACTGCTGGCGGAGGAAGGCTGCAACGTTATCCTCGTCTCCCGCACCCAGGCCGACCTGGACGCGGCACGCAGCAAAATCCTCTTCCGTTTTAATGTCGGTGTGACGGTGTACGCGCTGGACCTGTCGAAATCCGCCTCGATTGACACGCTGGCGGCGCTGCATGGCGATGTCGATATTTTGGTAAACAATGCGGGGGCGATTCCGGCTGGTAATTTGCAGGAAGTCCAGGAAGCACGCTGGCGCGAGGCGTGGGATCTAAAAGTGTTCGGCTACATCAATATGTGTCGCGCATTCTATGCAAAATTCGCCGCACGCCGGCGTGGCGTGATCATCAATATCGTCGGCACTGGCGGGGAAAAGGTCGATAGCGCTTATATCGCCGGGGCCGCCGGCAATGCCAGCCTGATGGCGTTTACCCGTGCGCTGGGTGGCTCGGCCAGCAATGACAATCTGCGCGTGGTGGGCATCAACCCCGGCCCCGTCGCCACCGACCGGCTGGTGACGATGATGCGGAAAATCGCTCAGGACCGGCTGGGCGATTCGTCGCGTTGGGAAGAACTGACCAAACCCATGCCCTATGGCCGCGCCGCCACGGCCGAGGAAATCGCAAACATGGTCGCATTCCTCGCATCGGACCGCTCCGCATATACCAGCGGCACCATCATCACCATCGACGGCGGTGCGGTGAATAGGACGACGGTGTTCTGAGCAGAAAGCAAGACTCCTATCGCGTTAATCGCCGCAGATCGTCGGCGATCTGTTCGCCAGATCCATCGGCACGTACCGGCGCGATGAACCGGCCGTCGGGGCCCATCAGGTAAAGGATGCTGCTGTGGTCCAGCGTGTAATCGTCGGTGTTGGTGCCAGTTCGTCGTTCTGCGTAATAGACCCGGAACGCTCGTGCCACCTGGCCGATCTGCTCCGCATTTCCTGTCAGCCCGACTAGGTGCGGGGAAAACGCGGCGGTGAATATCTTGACCACCTCCGGCGTGTCACGCTTCGGATCGACGGTAATGAAAACCGGCACGATGCGACCCGCCTGCCCGCCCAAGCTTTCCATCGCCTCGGCGACCTGGTTCAGCGTCGTCGGGCAGACATCAGGGCAGAATGTGTAGCCGAAGAAAACCAGTATATATTTGCCGTGGAAGGTTTTCTCCGTCACCAGCCGGCCGTCGCCGTCCACCAGGTTGAACGCGCCGCCAACCCCCAGCGCCGCATTCGGCCTCTGCGTCAGCCAGAAGAGCGCCCCTACCCCCATCAAGCAGAGCGCCACAATCGCCCCACCCAGGCCCAGCAGTAATACTGAACGGCGCGATGCCTCCGCCGGTTCCGCTACAGGCGGATCCCCGGAGGGCTGTGGATCAGGTAATGCGGGCATCCGATACTCCTTCACTGGCGATAATATACTGATGCTTCGCGGCTGACACGAGGCCATCATGCGAATGATAATCCTGGCGTTGTTAGCGATCCTCACTCCGTTCCCACGTGTCCGGGGCGGGGCGGAGGAGCGCAAATTCATAGTCCACATTCTGCCCAACGGCGCAGACATCGCCATCTCCGGCCCCTTCACGCAGGGCCTCAGCGCAGCGTTCCACGCTTCTCTCGACCGGGCGCCGAAAGCGCGGCTGGTGCGGCTGGGAAGCAGTGGCAGAGAATCCTGGACGTGGCAATGGACCTCTATCCCGCGATTTGAGCGCATGGGCTAGATACAGCCAAGCAAAGGCTTTGCTCGACCGCCTGCACCCTCGGGTTCATGGCCGGCCAGCGTCGCAGCGCCACGCCCGCCGCACGGCTGGGCTTTCGCAGTGCCGCTTGGCTCCGGCCCACATAATTTCCACTCGCCAATTTCATGGTGCGCGGCCGCGCCGGCGGTACGTGCCTACTGGCTCACCGTCTAGTGGTTGCAAAGTATGCGCCGCAACTGAACAACATCGAACGGGACAACGTCGAACGGGTCTGGCACGACCTCAAGCCACATCATCTTGCGAATCGGACGTTCGCCGATCTCGATGTTCTTAAAACGGCAATCCACTACGCCGTCCATGCACGCAATCAGCAGAGCGGAGCAGAGACGTTGGACGAGATACCAAGGTCCGCTTAAAGTACGAGCGGATCTTCGGAAAGGATTTCTGCCATGGACGTCAGCACTACAGCCGCCAACACCAAGCGCGACGCGCTCGCGCAGCGCTATGGCGAAAATTTCATCCCCGCTGCCGGGCCATGGAACGACGTAATTGCCTGCCTGCTCGATCATCGCTCCACTCGCGGTTTTTTGCGTGACGCCTTGCCGGAAGGCACGCTAGAAACCTTAATCGCGGCGGCACAGTCAGCCGCCACCAGTTCGAATCTGCAAACCTGGTCGGCAGTGGCGGTGACGGACCCGGCGGTGAAGGCGGAAATCGCTCAGATCGCCAACAATCAGCAGCATATCGTCGAATGCCCGATCTTCCTGGTCTGGTGCGCCGATATTTCCCGCCTGCAACGCATTAGCGCCGACGTAAAGATGGAATTCGAGGCCCTGCCCTGGTTTGAAACCTTCCTCGTCGCCGCGATCGACGCTGCCCTGGCGGCGCAGAACGCCTCCGTCGCCGCCGAATCGCTCGGCCTCGCGAACGTCTATATCGGTGCACTGCGCAACAATCCGCAGCGCGTGGCGGAGCTGTTGAAACTACCGCAGGGCGTGATGGGCGTGTTTGGCCACTGCATCGGCTATGCGAAGCCAGAAGCGAAAACGGAAGTCAAACCACGACTGCCTCAATCCGTCATTCTCAGCCACGACATCTATAACGTGGGTGATGAGACGAAGAACCGCGAGCAATACGACGCCGTATTGCTCGAATTCTCAAAACGCAACGAAATGGCCGCCGGCACGTGGACTGAGCGCCTGATAGGTCGCGCCGCCAAACTGGCGGGCATGAGCGGCCGCCACCAGATGGTTGGCTGGCTGCGCTCCCTGGGCTTGCCGGTGAAGTAGGATCGGGGCGTTTTTTGGCAGGCAAGGACTGGGCCATATCAACCCTGCCCGGTAGTGCCCAGACTTGACGAGCCATCACCGCGAACCAGGCGAGCAACGAGACGGAAATCACGAGCAGGTTGGCGCTATCCGCGAATATGGATAGCGGCACAAGCAGCGGCAGCAGGACCCCCCAGTTCGATGCCGGGAAGCCCCTCATCCAGCGCCTGGTGCGATTAGAGAAACAGCAGCGCGCCGCACATCGCAGCCGGCAGATCGTAGGGGAACGCATAGGGCGTGACGAGAAACGTGCCAACCAACGTCGCCGCGCGTGCGAGAGCATTCATCGCTGACGCTTAGTCGGCACCGGCCCGGCTGCAAGCGATCCAGATCCTGGCACAGACCGCCAGCGCGACCCCCAATTTTTCCAACTGCGCTAACAGAATCCGCCCCCCAGCAAGCGCCCGCCCACCGCGACGGCGCCATGATGGGTAGCAACTGGTGCTGGCTGTCGGCGATCTGTGCTGCATGGCCAGTGATCTTGTGCAGTCAGTCCCCCCAGAAAGACTGCCGCTCCATCAGCATCAAGGTGCAAGCATCAGCGCACCGGATAGAAACCCGGTCTGGCCGTAAACCGCGTTCAGCACGACCGCGAGCGCCAGCAGCAGCGTCAGCAGCCAGAGCGGATGGTGCAGCAGACGATACGCTGTCCACCGGAAACCCTCGTCGGAGGGGCCACGAAGCCACACTCCCCGCTGGGATTGTGCGTAAAGCCACGTTCCCCGCGGTTCATCGCGGTAAGGGCGTTAGCCGGGCTGGCGTCGCGGGCCAGCCCCCGCCGTCAGCGGCAACGGCACCCAGTGGCGGGCTTCGCGGCTTTGGATCAGCAGCAGCACGGTCCGGCGGCTCTGCTGCTTTCGCAGCGTCTCCAGCCGCTTCTGCGCGTCGGCGGGCGAATTGACCTCCTCCTGCTGCATTTCCATGATCACGTCACCCGGCTTCAACCCGCGCTCCGCGGCGGCGGAGCCGGCAGTGACCTCGGTGATCACCACGCCTTTCAGGTCGTCGGCGAGCTGAAATTTCTCCCGCATGGCGGCGCTGATTGGCGCCACCAGCAGCCCGAGGCCCGTCAGTTCGGTGCCGCGTGTGTCGTCCTCGCGCTTTTTCGGCGCGGCGGACTGCTGGTCGACGGGAAGTTCACCGATGACGATCGGCAGCGTGATCTCCTTGCCGTCACGCCAGACGGTGACGGGCACTTGCTGGCCGATCACAGTTTCGGCGACGACACGGGGCAAGTTGCGCATTTCCTTCACATCCTGGTTGTTAAACCGAATGACGATGTCGCCGGGACGGATCTTACCCTTGTCGGCGGGGCCGCCCTCATTGGTGCCGGCGATCATCGCGCCAATGGCTTCCTTTAGCCCGACGCTTTCGGCGATTTCCGCCGTCACCTGTTGGATACGCACACCCAGCCAGCCGCGTCGCGCCTGGCCGAATTCGCGCAGCTGCGCGATCACATTCTTGGCCAAGTTGGCGGGCACCGCGAAGCCGATGCCGATGGAACCGCCGGAGCGCGAATAAATTGCCGTGTTGATGCCGATCACCTCGCCTTTCATGTTGAACAGGGGCCCGCCCGAGTTCCCCTGGTTGATGGGGGCATCGGTCTGGATGAACTCGTCATAGGGGCCGGAGCGGATATCGCGCTGCAAGGCGGAGACGATGCCCGCCGTGACGGTGCCGCCCAGGCCGAACGGATTGCCGATCGCCAGAACCCAGTCGCCGACGCGCGCGGTGGCGCTGTCGGCGAATGCCACGGCGGTGAGCGGCTTTTCCGGGGTCACGCGCAGCAGCGCCAGATCCAGCCGCTCATCGCGACCGACTAATTTGGCCTTGAGCTTGGTGTTGTCCGATAGGATCACGGTGATCTCGTCGGCGCCATCGATAACATGGTTATTCGTTACGATCAGCCCGGCGGTATCGATCACGAAGCCGGAGCCGAGGCTTTGTGACCGCCGTTCGGGGGTTTCGGGACGCTCCCCTCGCCCAGGAGACTCCCCGCGTGGCGCAGGCCGGGAGCCGGGCGGGCGATTGCGCTCCATGAACTCCTTAAAGAATTGCTCAAACGGGGAGCCGGGCGGCAGGCCCGGCAGCTCCGGCCCGCCGGCGCGCGCCTGGCCATTGGTGGCGGTCGAGATATTGACCACAGCGGGCAGCAATTTCGCCGCCAGGTCGGCAAAGCTTTCCGGCGCGCCGCGCGCCAGGGCCGGGCCAGGGCCGATGGCCGTAAGACCCGGCACGACCAGCGCGGCGGCCAGAGCCGTGGAGATAGCCAGCAGGGAGCCACGCAGGGTGCGGGACGGAAGCAGGCGCATCTAGGTTAGGCTCCTGAAACGCAAGGCATGAGCGGGATACGCAGTCGGCCTTTGTCGACGATATGGGGATGGCGGTTACCGCCGGCAAACTAATTCGTGGTCATGATTCAGTCGCCGGGCGGTAACCTTGGTCGCGGCCGTTCAACGTGTCTCCGCCGTGGGTGCCGTGCGCAGGAATTTCAGGAAATCCGCCTCCGGACTCAGGATCATGCGCGTGGCGCCATTGCCCATCGCCTCCCGATAGGCCTGCATGGTGCGCCAGGCGACAAAGAAATTCTGGTCCGCGCCGAAGGCTTTGTTATAGATTCGCGTCGCGTCCCCCTCGCCCTCGCCGCGCAGCCGCTCGGCATTCGCATTGGCCTCGGCGAGCAGGATCGTGCGATCAAGCTCAGCATCGGCGCGGACGCGCTGCGCGCCCTCCGCCCCTTCTGCGCGCGCCTGGCGGGCAATACGCTCGCGTTCCGATTGCATGCGCGCCAGGATCGCCTGCGTGTTGCCTTCCGGCAGATCGGCGCGACGGATGCGCACATCGTCCACCACGATGCCGAAGACTTTCATCTCCTCGTTTACCTGTGCGCGGACCGTCGTCATGATGCGCGTGCGATCGTTCGACAGCACCGAGAGCAGGGCGCTATTGCCCAGCACCCGGCGTAGGCTGGAGGAGACGACGGAGTTTAACCGCGCCCGGATGCCGGCTTCCGTGCCGCCCACCGACTGGTAATATTGCAGCGGGTTGGTGATGCGGAACACGGTGAAGCTATCGACGATCAACCGACGCTGATCACCCAGGATCACTTCCTCGCCGGGCAATTCGATGGTGAGGGCTCGGCGATCGAAGCTGAGCACGTTCTGGATGAACGGAATTTTCGTATGAAGGCCGGGCTGGTCGATCGGACGCACGGGGCGGCCCAGCTGTACGATGAGAACCTGTTCGGTCATACCTACGGTGAACAAGCTCTGGGTGAGCGTGGCGGTCCCCAGGCCAAGCAACACGATCAGGGCGGCGAGGGCGCGGTTCATCGGTTGCCTCCGCGCTGTTGTTGCGGTTGGGGTTGCGCTGGCGGCTGTCGTGCCGGCGCGGCAGGGCGGGCACCATCGCCCAGCGGCAGGAAGGGCACCAGCCCGCGCACATTATCATCCACTACCACGGTCTGCGAATTTGCCAGCACGTCCTGCATTGTCTCGATATACATCCGTTTTAAGGTCAGATCCTTCGCATCCTGATAGGCTTTCAGCACACTGGTGAAACGCTGCGCCTGGCCAGTGGCCTGGGCAACAGTGGACTGACGGAATCCCTCGGCCTCGGCCATGATACGCGCGACATCGCCGCGCGCGCGCGGGATGATGTCATTGCGGTAAGACTCGGCTTCGTTGCGCAGCCGCTCGGAATCGGTATTCGCGCGCTGCACGTCGCGGAAGCTGTCGATCACCGCAACCGGCGGATCCACTTTCTGCAGCTGCACCTGGGTGATTTCCACGCCGGTTTTGTACTGATCCAAATTCTGCTGAGTTTCCTTCAACACTTCTGTCTCAATCTGCTGGCGTAATTCGGTCAGTGCGCTTTGGATGGGCGTGCGCCCGATCACTTCGCGCATGGCGCTTTCCGCCACCGCCTTCACCAGCCCGGCCGGACTGCGCGTGTTGAACAGATATTCGGGCGCGGTGCGGATGCGCCAGAACACAGCGAAATCGATATCGACGATGTTCTCATCGCCGGTCAGCATCAGGCTTTCTTCGGGCACATTGCGATCTGCCATGTCGCGGCCTGCTTGCTGGATACGTGTGTCGGCGCCAACCGAGCGATAGCCGACTTCGGTGCGGTTCACGCGGGTAACGGGTGGCTTCAGCACATCTTCGACTGGCCAGGGGAAACGGTAATTCAGGCCGGGGCCGACCTGCCGGTCGAAGGCCCCGAAGCGCAGCACGATGCCCAACTCATCCGGCTGGACACGAAAAAATCCTGAAGACAGCCACAGCACGACCGCGCCAATGCCGAGCAGCGCCAACCCCCGCGCGCCACCCGCACCACCCGGTAGCAGGCGGCGAATGAACGCCTGTGCCTGGGCGATGACCTGATCCAGATCGGGCATTTGCTGGCCACCCGGGCCGCGCGGCCCGGACCCGCCAGGGCCAGGGCCTTGGCCCCACGGCCCGCCCGAAGGTCCACCGGGACGCTGGCCGCCGCCATTGCCGCCACCAGATGAGCCGCCACCTTGCTGCCCGCCGGGGGGCGTGCCCCAGGGTCCGTGACCGCCATGATTATCCGAAGGCATTGGGTAGATTGCTCCTATGGTCAGCCCGGCGTTAGCGGGGCAGTGGTTGGCGTGGCCATGCTTATGCGCCATATCCAGGCGCGCCGCATCATCACGGTCTTTAGAAAGTTTGCAACCGCATGGTCAATGCACCCCCCCCTACCACGCAAATCCTGCGCGACGCCCTGCGCAAGATCATCGATCCGGCTTCCGGTCAGGATATCGTCACTGCCGGGCTGGTCGAGGGGGTCGAGTTGCGCAATGGCCTCGTGCAGGTCGCGCTGCTAACGGATCGCGCCCAGGCGGCGGCAATGGAGCCCGTGTGCAGGGAAGTAGAGCTGCTGCTGGCCGGCGTGCCCGGCGTCACCAATGCCACCGCCGTACTGACCGCGCACAAGACCGCCCCCACGAAGCCCAACGCCCCCGCGGCCGGGCACGCGCATGCCCCGGGCCACGCGCACACCCCGAAGGCCCCGCTGTTAATGGAAGGTGTGCGCGCCATTGTCGCTGTCGCTTCGGGCAAGGGCGGCGTCGGAAAATCCACCGTGGCGGTCAATCTCGCCGTCGCGCTGGCGCGCCAGGGTCGCAGCGTCGGGCTGCTGGACGCCGATATATACGGCCCGTCCTTGCCCCGCATGCTGGGCCTGAACCGTAAGCCGCAGATCAAGGACGGCAAAATGATCCCCCTCGCCGCCTGGGGGCTGAAGGCCATGTCCATCGGTTTTTTAGTAGAGGAGGAAACCCCGATGATCTGGCGCGGCCCGATGGTGATGGGAGCGCTGGAACAAATGCTTGGTCAGGTGGATTGGGGTGTGCTGGACATTCTGATCGTCGACATGCCCCCCGGGACCGGGGACGCGCAATTGACAATGTCGCAGCGCGTGGCACTGACCGGCGCGGTGATCGTCTCCACGCCGCAGGACATCGCTCTGATTGATGCCCGCCGGGCGGTGAAAATGTTTGAAAAAGTCCACGTGCCCACGCTCGGACTGGTGGAAAACATGTCGTTCTATTGCTGTCCCAATTGCGGCCATCGCGTTGAATTGTTCGGCCATGGCGGCGCACGGCAGGAAGCGCATCGCATGGGCGCGCCCTTCCTCGGTGCCGTGCCGCTGCTGCTGGAGATCCGCGCCACGTCGGACGCTGGTACTCCCGTCGTTGCCGCGGCCCCGGATGGCGAGGCCGCCCGCGCCTTCGCCGATCTGGCCGACAATGTATGGTTGCAGGTGGAACGTAAGCGCAGCACCGCCGCGCTCGGTCCCCGTATCGTCATTAACGAATAGAGGCCTTGTCGCTGATGCTCGGTCACGGCGCCGGCCCGCTCTCTTACCCGAGAAATGAATAATCGCGCTTTATGACGGACCGGACACAACTTGGCTGTCCCCCACAGGCGATGATTTTCAAACGGATACGAAAGACCATAGTGTCCAGGGACCGATCCGCCGGATCGCCGTCACGATGCAGCACAGAGCAGGACTAGGGCGTTGCGATCCATGGGCTCCTCAGGATTTTTCATCAGCAGGAATAGGACCCCGTATGCCGCAGCGGTCAGCCCCACCGCCTTGCCATCGGCGTTCAGGAGATCCCAGCGCCATGCAATCCTTCGGTGGCAGCATCAGCGCGGTCAACGGTAAGAACGGCGCGGTGTTTATCCTGAAATTCCGTACGGGTAAGGCGACCGACCAAAAATCCGACGCCGGAATTCAGATGGGCAGTCCAGTCGAAAACCAACCGGCTCTCAGAAACCAGGAGGCACCCTCATCCCACCAACCGCAGAATCCGTTGCGCTACTGCTGGGCGGGACCAGTCCGCCGCGCCATCCAGCCGGGCGCATTGGCGGCCCTGCCTGTCGATGACCACCGTCGCCGGAATGCCCTTCACATCGAACGCCCGCGCTGCCGCCCCCTTCGGGTCCAGCAACACAGGCAGGCCGGAGATCGCGTGCCCCTCGTAAAACCGCCGCACCGCCGCAATCCCGCCGCGATCGGACGATAATGGCATCACTGCGACATCATGCGGCGCCAGCGTGCGCGCCAACGCGGCCAGTGCCGGCATCTCGGCGACGCACGGCGCGCACCAAGTAGCCCAAAAATTCAGCACCATGCCGCGGCCCTTGAATTCGCCCAGGCGGCGCTCCGTGCCGTTCTGCTGGGTGAAGGCAATATCCGGTGGGGTAACGGGCGGCATCAGCTGGGTCAGGTCCGCGTCCGGCAGTTCGTCCGCGGCCAAAAGTTTGCGCGCGATCAACGGTGAAGCTAGGCTTCCGCAACCCGCCAGGGCCGCCCGGCGGGTCAGCACGCGCATAACGGATTTTCTCCAGTGACCGACGCTCCTGAACGCCGAAACGTCGCCGCCAACGTCCAATGGGGCGGGCGCTTTGCTGCCGGGCCGGCGGCGATCATGCAGGAGATCAACGCCTCCATCGGCTTCGACCGGGAACTGTGGCGGCAGGACATTCGCGGCTCCCTCGCCCATGCGGCGATGCTGGCAAAGATCGGGTTGCTGTCCCCGGAAGATGAGCGTGCGATCCGCGCCGGTCTAGGGGCGATTGCCGAGGAAATCGAGGCCGGGCGCTTTCCCTTCGTGGAAGCGCTGGAGGACATCCACATGAATATCGAGGCGCGCCTGTCGGAACGCATTGGCGAGGCCGGCAAGCGTTTACACACCGCGCGCAGCCGCAACGATCAGGTGGCGGTGGATTTTCGTCTCTGGGTACGCGATGCGATCGACGGAATTTCGGCGCAGATCACCGATGTGATGGATGCGCTGGTAACCCGCGCGGAGGCCCATACGGCGGACCCGATGCCCGGCTTTACCCATCTGCAAACGGCGCAGCCTGTCACTTTCGGTCATCACCTGCTCGCCTATGTGGAAATGCTTGCCCGCGATCGCTCCCGTCTTGCCGATTGCCGCAAGCGGCTGAATGAATCGCCGCTCGGTTCGGCGGCGCTGGCCGGTACTTCTTTCCCGATCGACCGCGACGCGACGGCCGCCGCGCTCGGCTTCGACCGTCCCACCGCCAATTCGATGGACGCGGTGTCGGATCGGGATTTTGCCCTGGAATATCTCTCGGCGACGGCAATCTCGGCCATGCACCTGTCCCGTTTGGCGGAAGAAATCATCATCTGGTGCAGTGCGCCGTTCGGCTTTATCCGTCTTTCCGATGCCTTCACCACCGGCAGTTCCATCATGCCGCAAAAGAAAAACCCGGATGCGGCGGAGCTGGTGCGCGGCAAGACCGGCCGTATCACAGGCGCGCTGGTCGGTTTGCTGATGGTGATGAAAGGCCTGCCCATGGCCTATTCCAAGGATATGCAGGAGGACAAGGAGCCGGTCTTCGACGCGACGAAAGCCTGGGCACTTTCTCTCGCCGCCATGGCCGGCATGGTGCGCGACATGATGCCCGATACCGAACGCATGCGCCAATGCGCCGGCGCCGGCTTTGCCACCGCGACGGATCTGGCCGACTGGCTGGTGCGGGTGCTGAAACTGCCGTTCCGCGACGCCCATCACGTGACCGGTCGGCTGGTCGCGCTGGCGGAGGGCAAGGGCGTTGATCTCGCCGGGCTGAGCCTGGCAGAAATGCAGGCGGTGGAAGCGGGGATCACGGCCGATATTTTTTCAGCCCTGACGGTCGATGCTTCCGTCGCCTCACGCACCAGCTACGGCGGCACGGCGCCTGCACGCGTGGCCGCTCAGGCCGCGCGGTGGCGTGCGATTCTGGCGAAGGAGTCCAGCACATGAAAATCTTACTCGCACTGGCCCTGCTGAGTGTGCTGAGCCTGTCGGCCTGCGGCAAGAAAGGTGCGCCCAGCCCAGCCGGCCCGGTTGAGAATATTTCCTACCCGCGCACCTATCCGGCGCGCTGACAGGCGCCGCGTCCCATGGCCACACCCACGCCCGTTTCCGACCAACCCGATCCCGATACGAGCGCGCTGATCGCCGCGCGGGCGCATCTGTCGCTGCATGCGCATGACGGGCTTTGCCTGGAGGATGTGCCGCTAGCGCAGATCGCGCGCGAGCTCGGCACGCCGACCTGGGTCTATGGCGCCGGCACCATCCGCATGCGCCTCGCCACCTTGCAAGCCGCGCTGAAAGCCGCCGCTCTGGACGCGCAGGTGCATTACGCGGTGAAAGCCAACGACCATCTCGCTGTGCTGCGCGTGATGGCGGTCGGTGGCGCTGGTGCCGATGTGGTCAGCGCCGGTGAATTTCTGCGCGCCCGCGAGGCTGGAATTACGGCCGATCACATCGTCTTTTCCGGCGTCGGCAAAAGTGCGTCGGAACTGCGCCTCGCGCTGGAACACGACATCGCGCAGATCAATGTCGAAAGCGCTGAGGAGTTGGACATGCTATCGGAGATCGCCGCCGGCATGGGTCGGGTGGCGCGCGTGGCGCTGCGGGTGAACCCCGATGTCGATGCCGGCACGCATGCGAAGATCAGCACCGGGCGCGCGCAAGACAAATTCGGTATTTCGTATGTGGATATCCCGTCCCTATACGCCCACGCGGCGAGCTTGCCTGGTATTCGCCCGGTGGGCATCGCTACCCATATCGGCAGCCAGATTCTTTCCCTTGCCCCGTATCGCGCCGCCTATGCGCGGATGGCCGATCTCGTCCGCGCGTTGCGGGCGGCGGGGCAAACGGTCGAAAGCGTCGATTGCGGCGGTGGCCTGGGCATTTGCTACCGCGATGAGCCTGGCCTGAACCCGGCCGCCCTGGCCGGCGCGCTGCGGGCCAGTTTCGGCGATCTCGGCGTGACGCTGATCCTGGAACCAGGCCGCTGGCTGGTGGGCCCGGCTGGCGTGCTGCTGGCCACCGTGGTGCTGGTCAAGCAGGCACAAGGCACACGCTTCGTTGTGCTGGACGCGGCGATGAACGATCTGGTGCGCCCGGCGATGTATGACGCCTGGCATGCCATCCTGCCGCTGTCGCCGGTCAGCGCGCTGGGGCCGACAAGCCCTGTCGATATCGTGGGCCCGGTCTGCGAAACGGGCGATACCTTTGCGCGCTCCCGCGCTATGGCGGGGGTGGCGGCGGGGGATTTCGTGGCCTTGCTTGACGCGGGGGCATATGGTGCGGTCATGAGCTCAACCTACAATGCGCGGCCCCTGGCGGCGGTGGCGATGGTGGATGGGGCGCGCTGGGCGGTGATCCGTCCGCGGCAATCCCACCGTGACCTCTGGGCGCAGGAGTCACTGCCAAATTTCCTGTCATGAACCGCGTGGGTGACAAGACGGATCGCCTGCTGCGCCAGCTTGGGATGAAGCCTACCCTCGCCCGATCGGCGATCGCGTTCGAGCTTGCCTAGCAGGCGCTGTGGCCGGTGTTCGGCGTGCTCGGCGGTTTCGCCGTATTGGCCCTGGTGGACGGGTTCCGCTCGTCGCTGCCCTCGCTACATCTGGGCTTGCTGGTTTTGACGGCCGCGACCCCCATGCGTGCTCTGGCCTGGGCCGACCGCGACTGCCTATTGTTCTACCCTCCACCCTCCGCTACAGGGGCGTGATACGGCCGGTGTGCAGCCGGCGACGCAAAAGCACGAACGCAACAAAATGATCAGATCGGGGTCCCACACAATGACACGCCAGATCACCACGCAACGCCGTCGCTTCCTCGCCACCGCGGCCGTCGCCGCCGCTGCCGCGCCGCTCGCTACCCCCGCCATCGCCCAGGGCAAGATCGAGTGGAAGATGGTGACCACCTGGCCCAAGAACTTTCCTGGCCTCGGCACTGGCGCCAACCGCTTCGCAGAATCCGTCACTGCCGCCACCGCCGGTCGCCTCACCATCAAGGTCTTCGCCGCCGGCGAATTGGTGCCCCCGTTCGAAAGCTTCGATGCCGTCACCCGCGGCGCAGCCGACCTGATGCATGCCGCCCCCTATTACTGGCCGAACAAGAACAAGGGCCTGCAATTCTTCTCCGCCGTCCCCTTCGGCATGACCGCGACCGAAACCCAGGCCTGGATGCAGTTCGGTGGTGGGCAGGAAATCTGGGATAAGATCCTCGACCCGTTCGGCCTGAAAGGCTTTCACGGCGGCTCTACCGGCGTACAAATGGCTGGCTGGTTCAACAAGGAAATCACCAGCGTCGAAAGCGTGAAGGGCCTGAAAATGCGGATCCCGGGCCTGGGCGGGGACGCGTTGAAGAAACTGGGCGTGATCGTCGTCAACCTGCCAGGTGGGGAGATTTTCGCGGCTCTACAATCCGGCGCGATCGACGCCACCGAATGGGTTGGCCCCTATAACGACCTGGCCTTCGGCTTCTACAAGGTGGCGAAATACTATTACTGGCCGGGCATGCATGAGCCAGGCACGACGCTGGAAATCACGGTGGACAAGAAAAAATTCACCGCCCTGCCGGCCGATTTGCAGCGCATCTTTACCGAATGCGCTCGCGCCGAGTCCGACAAGCTGCTGGCGGAGTTCAACGCTCGTAATGGCCAGGCGTTGGAAACCTTGGTGCGCACGCACAATGTGCAGCTTCGCCGCCTGCCGAACGAGTTCCTGCAGGCTTACGGCACCGCCGCGGGCGAGGTGATCCAGGAGCTGCTCGATACCGGAGATCCGCTGACCAAGGAAACCGCGCTCTCCTACCTCAAGGCGCGCCGGGAATTGCTGGCCTGGAACCGCATCGCCGAGCAGGGCTACATGAACGCCCGCCTGCTCGACTATAAGTTCCCGGGCTAACCTCTCGCCCATGCAAGGACTTGCCCGCTTTATACGCGGTGCCGAAGCGGTGAATGAACAGGTCGGCCGCCTAGTGTCGTGGCTCACCCTGGCTACGGTTCTGATCTGCGCCACGGTGGTGTTCAACCGCTACGCCTTGCAGATCGGCTTTGTCTGGATGCAAGAACTCTATGTCTGGACTCACGCCGCCGCCTTCATGCTCGGTGCCGGCTACACGCTGATGGCGAATAAGCACGTGCGCGTGGATGTGCTCTACGCGCGGGCCAGCCCGCGCACCCAGACCTGGCTCGATCTCGTTTCCACTCTGGTGTTCTTATTTCCCTGGATTGGCGTGCTGGTATGGTTCGGCTGGCCATACGTGGCGACGTCGGTATCGATGCTCGAGACATCCGCGCAGTCTGGCGGTATGCCGGGTCTGTTCGTGCTCAAGACTATCATCCTTATTTTTACTGGGTTGATGACTTTGCAGGGTCTGAGCGAGTGCGCGCGCGCCATCCTGGTGCTAAACGGGCATGGCGATTTGGCGCCGCGGCCGGTTATTGCGGGCCTAGGCGAATAGGGCGACTAACATGTTGGCTATCCTAACTACCGGCGACATACTTGCCATCCTCTTGTTCGGCGCAGTACTGGCCACGCTCCTCATCGGCTATTCTATCGGCATCACGCTCGCGGGTCTTTCGCTAATCTTCGCGTTCATTGGCCATTTTCTGGGCGTGTTCGATGTCTCTATGCTGAACGGACTACCCTCGCGCTATCTCGGTGCTATGACGAACGAGGTACTTGTCGCCGTCCCCCTGTTCATCTTCATGGGCTTCGTGCTGCAAAAATCTGGCATCGCGGAGGCCCTCCTCACCACCATGGGTCAGCTCTTTGGCCGTCTGCGTGGCGGGCTGGCCTATTCGGTGATCATCGTCGGCGCCCTGCTCGCCGCTTCCACCGGCGTGGTCGGCGCGACCGTCGTCACCATGGGGCTGATCAGCCTGCCAGCGATGCTGCGCGCCGGCTACGATCCGCGCCTCGCTACCGGCACCGTCGCCGCCTCCTCAACCCTCGCCCAGCTCATCCCGCCCTCTACCGTGCTTATCTTCGTGGGCGACATCATGGCCGGAGTGAACCAGGCGGCGCAGCTTAAGATGGGCAATTTCACGCCAGAGCCGGTATCGGTGGGCGATCTCTTTGCCGGCGCCATGCTGCCGGGTCTAATGATGGTGTGTATCTTCCTGGCCTACATTGCCTGGAACGCTATTGTCCATCCAGCGCGCGTGCCCGCTCTACACATGACCCCCGCGGAACGCGCCGGCCTGCCACGCCGCGTAGTCTCCGCGCTCGTCCCACCCCTGTTGCTGATCATCGCGGTGCTAGGCTCCATCCTGGCAGGCTTCGCCACACCCACTGAATCCGCCTCGGTCGGCGGCATTGGCGCGATGATTCTGGCCGCGCTGAACGGCAAGCTGAACATAGACATAGTGCGCTACGCCGCGCGCAACACCATGGTCACCACGTCCATCATCTTCGTCATCCTGTTGGCGGCCTCCCTATTCTCGCTGGTGTTCCGCGGCCTCGGTGGGGAGCATTTGGTGGAGGAAGCGCTAAAGGGCATGCCGGGCGGGGCATTCGGCGCAATGTTCGCGGTGATGGCGATCATGTTCGTCCTCGGCTTTTTCCTCGATACGTTCGAGATCATCCTGATCATGCTACCAATCTGCGGTGCACCACTGATCATGCTCGGCCTCGATCCGCTCTGGATCGGCGTGATGATCGGGGTGAATTTGCAGACCAGCTTCCTCACCCCGCCCTTCGGCTACACGCTGTTCTATCTGCGCAGTATCGCGCCGGCATCCGTCACCACGGGCCAGATTTGGGCCGGCGCCGTTCCCTATGTGATCATGCAACTCCTCGTGCTGACCTTGGTCTGGGTTCTGCCGGCCACCGCCACCTGGCTGCCGCGCACGCTTTTCCGCACCACACCCGTCGCCGCTGGCCCCGCCAGCCCAGGCCAGGCACCTAGCCTGGGGAACACATCGGTGGGCGGGCAGGGGGCCAAGGTGAACGAGGATGGCATCCCGCAGGAGGAGGACGATCCCACGGGCCTGTCGCGTCGGCGATAGAAAATCTATCGCTTGGTAAAATCTACCGTACAGGTATGGCATAGGATTAATATTTGAACCGCCCCCGGTTTGTCGGAGGCTCCAACTCCTGAGAAAATGGAGCGATGATGAGCAGGACGACGAACAAATATTCTCCTGCAGTTCGTGCCCGGGCGTTGCGGCTGTTTCTGGATCACGAGAGCGAGCACCCATCTCGCTGGACTGCGGTCTCGTCGATGTCGGTGAAGATCGGCTGTTCGGCGCATACTCTGCATCGAGAGCACGTGCACGCGGTGAACATCCCTTCCTAATTATCAAGCGGATCTTTGGGTTTATCCATATCCGCTATCATGGGTTGGCGAAAAACAGGACCCATTTCGAGGTTGCCTGTGCACTCGCCAGTCTTTAGCTCAAGCGCCGCATTCTGTTGCGGCACTGTCACGTGTGACGGGCGAACTGCCCCTGAAATCTGTCAATGCACAAGATTAAGGCCCCAAAAGGTCACGGAATCAATCAAAGCTCAAGAAAATCCGATCAAACCCATCCTTCTAGCAAAGAACAACGCGATCGCTCGTTGATCAGAATTTCCATCAAGCCCTTACAAATCATCAGACGCGCGAGGCATACGAAAAATCAAAAAATATATGCGGTTTGAAAAAGATATTCCACTTTTCATTGAAAAAATTCTGGAGTAATTTATGCTAGTACATAGGCTACTGACCAGGTCAGCCGGTCGGTTGTTCGCCTGGAAAATCCCTGCAAGGGGCGGCAAACCACCGCTCCCGGGAGCTGCATATAAGAAAGACAGGAGAGAATCATGAACGACATCGCCACAGTGAAACAGCAAATCGCTGTCGCCACGGCCGACAACCCAACGGTCATTCCGGGTCGTCGGGAATTCTTTAGCTATGCTGATCTGGGCGTCGCCGAAGCCTCTAACGGCGCGATGAAGGCGCAGATCATGCGCTCGGATCAGGGGCTAACCTCGCCGACCGGCTGGCACTATCATGTGTGCGAACAGCAGTTCATTCACGTGCTCAAGGGCTGGGTCGATCTGTCGTTCGAGGATGGCCGCAAGCTTCGGCTGAAGCAGGGTGATTCGATGATGATCCCCGGCGGAACCCGGCACAATGAAACCGGAACCTCGAGCGAACTAGAAATCCTTGAGGTGAACACGCCGGCTCAGTTCGGTACCGTCGCCTGTGACGCGCCCGCGGGCATGGCCTGAACATGATCCAGGGCACCCCCACCGCGTTTGGCGGGAGTGCCCTGGAAGATAGTTCGATTGTCACGGCCGATGAGGCTAAGTTAATGACGGTGAGTGGCTTGCACTGACTTGTGCTCGACAGCGCTTAAATAAGCGGGCCATCTAGTAAATCTCACCCTTTCATGCTTGCTCTCAAGAAGTAATGGGAAAGCTGAACGGCACATCAGCCATTACCTGTTCCAGTCGAGTAAGGCGAACTCCTACCATTCCCCGACGTTGTACCTGACTCATCGTGCTGGCGCCGATATCTGCTTCGGGTCGGGAGGCCGGGAGTGGTCAAGAGTTGAGAAGCGGATTTAAATCAGTGCATTTTTTGACGTGCCGCTGACAGGTCCTTGGGAATCGCCCGACGCCGGCACCCCCCCCCCCCTGGGGTTCGTTGCCCTGGGGTCTATGGCGCTGCAGAGGGGGGAGCGGGTGGGGGGAATCGAACCCCCATAGCCAGCTTGGAAGGCTGGGACTCTACCATTGAGCTACACCCGCTTATCGGAAATCTGTACGTTAAACGCTTCGTATTTTACTCTTTTTCTGCTCTTTGCGCATCATTGCTGATCGTCCGCCAGAAGTAGATAACCGTCACTGCGGCCATAAGTCGTTAAGTGTGCGTTTGTGGGTGGTGTCGATTTTGGCGATCACGCTCATGCCAGCGCGCAAGTCTGGGTCGTCCGGTTTGCGGTCGATGCAGACACGCAGCGGAATGCGCTGGACGACCTTGACCCAGTTTCCCGACGTATTTTGGGCCGGCAGGATAGAGAATTCCGAACCGCTATTTGGGCTAATGGAACAGACCGTGCCGAACCAGACGCGGCCGGGATAGGTATCCACCGTGACTTTTACTTTATGGTCCAGCCGGACATGGGTGATTTCGGTTTCCTTCGGGCTGGCATCGATCCAGACCCGTTCGGTGGAGATGATGCCGAAGGCGGCGGTGGCGGCGGCGAGATACATGCCGGGTTGCACGCTATCAACGTGTGTTACGATACCTTCGAAGGGGGCGGTGATGACGCTTTGACCAAGCTGGCGGCGCGCTTCATCCACTTGCGCCAGGGCCTGGCGATAGAGCGCGCTTTCGCGCGGATCGAGATCGGCCTTGTTGTTAAGTTTTGCCAGCTGCACGTCGGCCTGTGTGCGCAGTGCCTCTACGGCTGCCAGATCGGCCTGCACGGCGAAGCGCGCGGCATCGTATTGCGCGCGACTGTTGGCGCCGCTGCCGACCAGGGTACTGGCGCGCTCGAGGATGGATTGGTTGTTGGCCTGCTGAGCCTGGCGAACCTCGATATCACGCAGCATGCGGTGATAGTCGCGCTTCATGGACTCGATGGTGAGCACAGCCTGCGCCTGGTTGGCGAGCGCGCCATCGAGGGCAATCTGGAATTTGCGCGCATCGAGGCGGAGCACCACGTCCCCTTTTTTGACCCGCTGGCCCTCGCGTACCGCCACCTCCATGACGATGCCGGAGACATCAGTGGAGAGTGAGAGCTTGGCGGCGCGGACATAGGCGTTGTCGATGGAGACATGCCGCCCGCCCAGCATCCAAAACGTGAGCGAGCCCACCGCGACAACGGCAATCCCGCCTAGCATCAGCACAGCACGCAACAGCCGCCGTCGCGCCTGCGAGCGGGAGCGGCCGGGCGCGGCAGCTTCCGCAACGCGCGGGTTGGGTGGGTCTCCGGCCCGTGCGGTGGTTGGGCCGGTAGTGGCTTGCGACATTAGGCAATCTCCGGCCTCATCACGTGAGGCTCAGCAAAGGACGAGTTTATCTCGGATGACCATAGGCCTAGCGGTGGGCAACGACTAGTGGAAGGGGAAGAGGGCAGTTGGAACGGTGGGGCATGTACGGGGCGGTGGCGCTGGGCGGCGCACTGGGCAGCGTGGGGCGGGCCTGGCTGGGCGGCGTGATCGGCGGCGCGATGGGGCCAGGATTTCCGTGGGGAACCCTGGCGATCAACGTGCTGGGCTCCTTCGTGATGGGCTGGTTCGCGGCGATCACGGAGGTGGGCGCGCGTGCGGAGGCGGCGGCGCAGTGGCAGGTGTTCGTGATGGTGGGGCTGTGTGGCGGGTTTACCACCTTCTCAGCGTTCAGCCTGCAGACGTTGGAATTGCTGCGTGCCGGGGCGATGGGGTGGGCAGGGGCGTATGTGGCGGGCTCCGTGCTGCTGTGCCTGGTGGGGGTATGGACGGGGGTAGTGCTGGGGCGGTAACTGGCCCGGGGAGGGGTGCCCTTGATCCGTGACGCGGTTTGACAACATACGATACGCGATCGATTGGCTGGGCGTGGTCCGCTTGGCCCGGATTTTGCGAAGCTTGTTTTGGCAAGGCCGATTTTTGCAAGGAGCATGCGATGCGGATGGGGCTTTGGATCGGGCTGGTGATGACGGCGCTGGGGGTAAGCGGCTGCGTGTATGTGCCGCCCAGTCCTTATGGCCCGGGTTATTACGCGCCGGTCGCGGTGGCGCCGGCACCGGTGTATGTGATGCCGCGGCCGCATTATTATTACCGGCCCCGCTACTATTACCGATATTGAACCGTTCTGCATCGTAATGGCGTGGCGCAAAAAGCGCCGCGCGCTGCTTGGGGCGAACATCTGTGCCGCTCAGCGTAAGCGACGAATACTTTAGATCCGCCTGATCCCACTTTCGGGCCCGACTATTCGGTCCACTACTGGTCGTGCTCGGGCAAGCTGCTGCTCACGGGGGATCAGAGAGACATGCGTTAAGAAGGAAATGCATCCCGGTCCATCTCTTTGATGCGCGAGGGTGATTTAGACGCCCGGCGATTCCCCCTCCAGTCATCACGCTCTAGAAGAACACATAAGCTCGGACCACGACATTTTTGCGGCAGCGGGCGTCGAGCGGCACGGTCGGGTCGATACAAGCGGTATGAAAAGACCAGCGCGAGACGGAGCCGTCGGTTACCGAATCATAGCATTTCAGCATGGAAACCTCGGTGGGTGTCTGCCGGGGGAACCAGTACCATTCATGGTCGGGGCGGTAGGTAAAGCGGGTGGTCTCACCAACGCGGTCGTCATAGATCCGGTAATTAGTAATGTAGGGTTGATCCGCGAAGGAGGGCCAGGCGCAGAGCACGAAGGGAAACTGTTCGACCGTCTCCATCGGCTTGGCAAGATTAATCGACATGAACCGCCGCGTCATCTTCTGATCGGCCTCTTCCTCCGTGTAATGCTGCTCGCGGCCGAAATTACGCAGGTTCCGGGTGAGCAGCTCGCGGCAGCGCACACGCCCGCTATTGTCGTTCAAATCGTTATGCACGAGCGTGGCGTAGCGGGCGTTCACACCTGGGTTCTTATTGTCCTGATCTTCGGTGCGGTCACCCGCGTAATCCTTATCAAAGACGTCATGGTTATAAACCAGCGCATCAGTCGCGCCCGGGAAGAAATCGAGGAGCAGACTCTCGATCTCGGGGTAGAATACGCATTCTACCGCTGCTGGATCATAGAAATTCTCGCATTTGGACTCGAGGTGCGCCAGCGAGACACCTAGCTTGTCCATGCATTCGGGGCTGCTGGGCGAGAGGCCGGGATAATATTCGCCGATCCGCCGGGCATCGCGCATCACCTGTGGGAACCAAAGATCACGCCGACGGCTATCTTCCTCGTTCTTGCGTAAGATCTTCGCCGCGTCGGCACGCGCCGGGTCGCGCCAAACGGAGTTTGACGGGACCACAGAGTAGGTCGGCCGCTCATAGACCGTATAAGGCATCGGCAGTGCTAGGCCGCCCGGGGGGGCCTCGATAGAATTATTGCGGCGGATATGGTCCATGCATTCGTCGTATTTCCGGAACCCAACCCCCCATTTTGTCTTGATCGGCGCGCCTGGGAGGGCGCTCTGGATCATGTCGGTCACGCGCTGACCCTCGCCGTCCGCGATCTGGGCAAGCGCACCGTCAAGCGCCGCCGCGGTGCCCCCGTCGCCGTCCCGGGTGAACGCCATATAGGACAGGCCGTCATTCGCAGCGATCGGCGGCGGCTGTCCCGCAGTACGCTGGAGCGGCGGCACATAGGCCGCCCAGATTTTCTCCGACTCCGCCGCGGCGTTTTGGTTGGTGATGTCGAGCCGGCTCATTGTGCATCTCCGGTGATTTCGATCTTACGGTGCCACATAGGCCGAGCGGTTTCCAGACCGTGATTTTCGGCCGCGCGGCCACGTACCGCGCTTGCCCCGACCGAAAGGTGTGATTGGCCCCCCAAAGGACGCCGTTTCAATAGATCGTGACGCCGCTGTCCACGCTCATGATCTGGCCTGTGGTGATCTCGCTCTCGTCCGAGGCCAAATACAGTGCCATGTTAGCGATATGAACCGGCTGGCCGGGGCCGAGCAGATGGGCTTCCGCCAATTTTCGGACCGCATCGCCGAACACACCACTGTCCTCGAATTGTTTTTTTACCCTGGCCGTCAGAGTCATCGACGGCGCGATGGCGTTCACCCGGATTTTGTGCGGCGCATACTCAACCGCCATCGAGCGGGTCAGCGACGCAATCGCCCCTTTGGCCGCCGTGTAGCAGTCGCGTCCCGGCAGCGCCATTAGCGCCACGTTCGAGGACATGTTGATCACCGAGCCACCACCCGCCTTGATAATCTCCGGGATGCCGTATTTGCTGCACAGAAAAGTGCCGAACACATCGACCGTCATGCAGCGCCAGAATTCAGAATCGGGCGCCTCGGTGACCGGTCCGTCGGCCGCGGTCGAGCCTCCGACATTGTTGTGCAAGACATTGAGCTTGCCGTAACGGGCGATCACTTGCGCGATGCCGGCCTGAACGCTGTCATGGTTGGTGACATCGACATGGGCGAAGAACGCATCACCGCCGAAATTTTTACCGGCTTCCTGGGCCAGTCGTACGGTTTCGGCCCCGCCATCATCATTGATATCGGCGATGCAAACCTTGGCACCTTCCCGCGCAAATATGATCGCCGTTCGTTGACCGATCCCCGACGCCGCGCCCGAAATAAACGCCACCTTGCCATCAAGTCTGCCCATGATCCCCTCCGTATAGTGAGCCGGATTCAACCGGCGAGATAAATTTTCTGCACGAATTCGTTTTCGGAAAATTCGCTCGGATTTTCTTCAACCACGATCGTGGCGGAGTGCGGACCGAGCCGCTCTCCTTCGCTGGCAAGGGAGAGCACGCCGTTGCAGGTCACGGCGAGGCCACGGGTCGGCAGGTAGAAGCCGTAGCGCATCGGGGCCGTTCCTGTTGTTGGTGTCGGGGCGCGCCGAAGCGTTATTCAGCGGCGGCCATTATCCGCAGCTCCTCGGCCGCTGAGAGGATCGGTAGCCCCTCGATGGAGGTGGAGGACCGCCCGTCGACGCCGACCAGCGGTTTACCCACCAGCGTGATGCGGTAAAGCTGGCGGTCGAAGTCAGACTGGAAGATGTCGCGCGGGGCCAGATGCGCGGTGGAGCGGTTGTCCCAGAATGCGATGTCGCCGGGATTCCACTTGAAGCGGACTGTGTATTCCGACCGCACCACATGCTCCCACAGGATCTCCAGGATCTTGGCACTCTCGCGCGGGGTCAGGCCGACGATGGATTTCAGGAAGGAGGGGCTGGCAAACAGCACCTTCTCCCCTGTCTCAGCATGCACGGACACTAGCGGATGCTCGCTGCGCAGCGCTCTGCGGCGGACCTTGTCGTCATAGGTACCACCCGGCTTGCCGCCACCGCGCGGTTCAAAGGCGTGGATGCCACGCAACCCCTCGACGAAGGCGCGCATCGGTTCAGACAGACCCTGGTACGCGGCCGCGAGGTTCGTCCAGAACGTGTCCCCGCCATAAGGCGGGATCGTCACGCCGCGCAGGATGGAGGCGCAAGGCGGGTTCACCGCGGCGGTGACATCCGTGTGCCAGCCGTACCAGGGGGTGACCATCATCGCCTCGTATTTCTCGTTTGCGGTGCGGTTCTTGGCGACAGAGTAGATTTCGGGGTGGCCCTCCACATGGCCGAACACGGCATGCCCGATCGTCGGTTGCCCGAACTGGTTTGCCATCGCGACATGCTCGGCGTGATCAAGGTTCTGGTCGCGGAAGAAGATCACCTTCCATTTCAGGAAGGCATCCCGCACCGCCTTCACATGTTCCGCCGCTAGCGGGCGGGACAGGTCGACGCCACGGATTTCCGCCCCGATATGAAGAGTCAGGGGCACGACTTCGATGGGACCTGGTACAGCCATTGCCTTACTCCTTGACCATCCGTTTCCCGAACGGTGATCGCCACCGCCGACCCTGTCAATTATTTCCAGCCGATTGTTACTGTAACGCCTAAATGTCCCCTTTCGGCGCAGTCCAATGAAGGGGTGGCATAGCGGAAGGGCAATTGCTGATGGACGCGGAGGAACGTGAGCGCTCCCATCTGAGCCAGCGAGAAGCGGTGGAATGGCTTGGCGTGAGCGTGCGTCGTCTCAAGCGCCTAGTGCGTGCCTGGAAACGGGATGGAGGCGCCGGTCGGCTTTGTGAGCTTAATTGCCCAGTGTAGCGGGAGGAGACATCGGACGCGGGGATGGTCGGCTTTAAGCCATCAGGGCCTGCCACTCGGCCATGCATGGCTGAGTGGCAGAACGGTTTGCCTTGTCGGTCTGCCAGCTGTCCAGGTGACGCTGATATTTGAACGGGTTTCGCATTTCTGAAGACTACGGCCTGCCAGCGGTCAAAGCCAGATTGTCTGGACAGTACCAGCAAGACAACCAACCTCCTTAGCATTCCACAATAATGGGGCACCGGTGGTCACACGTCCGTTTCCATCCGGCAACGGGTCAGACGTGTCCCATAGGCGTGCTTGGATAGATTTGCTATCCTCGCTCTGTAAAAGAGAAGGAACCTCCGTTCAGTGACGAACCCTAAAGCGCCCCAGGGGAGCGGCGTGGATTCCTCCTATGCATGGTGCCGCCTTGCAGCCTCACTTGCACTCGGGACCATCGGCGGCGTTGGCATGTGGTCGACCGTGGTCATCCTGCCAGCCGCGCAAGCGGATTTTGGGGTTGGCCGGGGCACCGCCTCCATCCCGATTATGCTTCTGATGCTGGGTTTCGGCCTTGGCGGGGTGGTGCTGGGGCGCATGGCGGACAAGTTAGGGATCATTCCCGTGATGTTGGCCGGCATTGCCGCCATCGGCCTGGGTTATGGCTGGGCCGGGATGGCGCCGAGTTTCTGGCAATTTGCCCTAGCACATGGCCTGCTGATCGGTTTGTTCGGCTGTGCTGCGGTCTTTGGGCCCTTGATCGCCGATATCTCCCATTGGTTTTTGCGCCATCGTGGCATTGCGGTGGCGACGGCGGCGATGGGAAATTATCTGGCGGCCACGCTATGGGCCCCCGTGGTGCAGCATTTCACCAGCACCCAGGGCTGGCGCCCAACGATGATCGGCATCGGCCTGTTCTGCGTGATCACCATGCTGCCGCTGACCTTGGTTTTGCGACGCAAAGTCTCCCGCCAGGATGCGCTGGTCAATGCGGCACGTGCAAGCCTGGGGGCGGAAACGCTGGGCCTGTCGTCGCGTGCTTTACAGGTATTGCTGATCGTCGCTGGCATTGCCTGCTGCGTGGCGATGTCTATGCCGCAGGTGCATACCGTCGCCTATTGCAGCGATCTCGGCTTTGGCACGGCGCCAGGGGCACACATGCTCTCCCTGATGATGGGGTTCGGCATGATCTCCCGCCTAGCCTCGGGTTTTATCGCCGACCGGATTGGTGGGCTGCCGACCTTGATGATCAGCTCCGTCGCGCAGGGGTCGGCGCTGGTGCTCTATCTGTTATTTTCCAGCCTGCCATCGCTCTATGTGATTTCGGCTTTGTTTGGCCTGTTCCAGGGTGGGCTGGTGCCGAGCTATGCCATTATCGTGCGCACTTATTACCCACCACATGAAGCTGGGACGCGCATCGGCTTAGTGCTGGGGGCCACCATGCTGGGCATGGCGCTGGGCGGATGGATGAACGGCGTGGTTTTCGACATGACGGGCTCCTACGCCGCAGCGTTTATCAATGGCGTATTATGGAATTTCCTGCACATTATCGTTGTCCTGTTTCTGTTGCTGCGATCGCGCCCCAGTCGACGCCTGGCGATGGCATGAGAGTGATCAGCGGCTAACCCCATGCCCATTCCCGCCACACTAGCCGCCGCCCTTGCTGCAATGTGCATCGATGTCACCTGCCATGAGCATCCTCCGTTGCGCACGGTGGAAGATGCGCATGTACATTGGGACTCGCTGGCCGGAGCACAGGTTAAGAACCTCTTTCTGAAAGATGCTGGTGGGCAGCTCTGGTTGGTGGTGGTACCGGGCGATCCACGGCTGGATACCAAAGTCATGGCCGGACTGATTGGCTCAAAGCGCATATCGTTCGGCAGTTCCGCGCTGTTACTTGACATGCTCGGCGTGGCGCCTGGATCCGTGACGCCACTAGCGGTGATGCACGACACATCGCGACGCGTGCGCACCGTGTTGCATGCCGGACTGATGAACGAGACGCTGGTTCTGGTGCACCCGTTGATCAACACGGCCACGTTGCAAATCGCTCCCGTTGATCTAGTGCGCTTTATGACGACACATCATGCAGTGCCAGCGCTGGTCGATTTGACCCCCGCATTTTCCCGCCTGCGCGCGGCATCCGAATAAAATCGCCAACGTTTGTCACGGCACGACGCCGATCAGGGTAAGGCAGGAACCGAGTGGCGCACGCCGTCCAGGCGCAACGTCATGCCAGTAAGGTTGAGATATACCAGGACAGCGATCGTCAGGCCGGCACACATTCCTTCGGGGCACTGGCCTCGCAGTACAGGTCCTTCACCTCATCGGTAGTGGCTGCGCGGGCGGTGTCACCCGCCAGGTGGCGTTTACCAACCTCCATGAATTCTCTCGACCAGGTATAGTAAAGGCTCTGAGCGATGCCTTATTTTCGGCAAAGCTCGACACAGCTGTCATCGTCGCACAGTCCTTCCAGCACGATTCTGATCTAGTCTCCCGCCCCTAAATACCGGCGTGCCGCACAGAGGATATCCTTCATCACCTGCTCTGCAGGCTTTTCGGCGTTAAAGGCTTTTGGGTCTCTTCTTCGTTCCTCCGTAACTACGGCGAGACCCAAAGCCTTCTCAATTTACAACCTTAAATCTGTGCTATAGACCCTAACGGGGAACAGACAGGCTTGCAGTCCAACTGCACTCCACATATGAGTCGAAAAGTAGGGCGATCGCTGCATGAGCGAGCCCAACCATCAGGGAAGAGTGATCGTATGAAATATCTGCGCCGAGGCTTGATTTCCATTGCCATCGCTTTTACGGCGACAGTAGCCCTCGCACAACCGAAGACCATGACATTGGGAACCGCCTCCGTGGGCGGCACCTATTTCGTATATGGCGGTGTGATTGCCAAAGTCCTCACGGACAAGACGGGTATACAGGTCTCGACTCAGCAGACGCAGGGACCGAACCAGAACGTTATTCTGGTCGAGGACAAGAAGATCGAACTCGGTATGACGACGATGGGAGTCGCCCTGCAGGCATGGACGGGTACGGGTGAGTGGACCAAGGGGAAGAATTACGCGAATATCCGCGCGCTGTTTCCGATGTACGACACGCCAATGCAGTGCGTGGCGCTAAAGAAGTCCGGTATAACTAGCTTTAAGCAGCTCGACGGCAAGACTGTTGGCGTTGGACCGAAAGCCGGTACGCCAGGCACCTATCTGCCGCTATTCTTCGAGGTGCTCGGTCTCAAGGCCACCATCCGCAACGGCCAGGGCGCAGACATGGGCAGTCAGCTCGGCGACGGCATTCTCGAGGCGTTCTGCTTTGGCGCGGGTCTGCCGATCCCGATCTTCTCGCAGCTCGATGCCGAGAGGGAGGTCGTCTTCTTCACCTGGACTGACGCCGAGCGGGACACTATCCGCAAGAAGATGCCGGAATTTTCCGAGGCAGTGATTCCCAAGGGCACCTACAAAACCCAGACCGCTGACCAGAAGACGTTGGGCCTTTACAATTTCGGCATTGCCAACAAGGACATGTCCGACGACGTTGCCTACCTGGTCACCAAGACTGTGCTGGAGAACAATGTAGCGATGGTTCAGGGCCACGCCGCAGCTTCGGAGACGATCGCGGCTAACGCCAACCGCAACGCCTTCCTGCCCTTCCACCCTGGTGCGATCCGCTACTACAAGGAAAAAGGAATCGCGCTCAATCCCGCGGCCCTGCCAAAGTAAACGGCACGACCAGCTCGAACGCCCGCTCCATCCGGAGCGGGCGTTTTACTATTGTGTGGGCGAGAGGACACGCCCACGGTCGCTTAGAACGGCAGACCGCAGCGGCACAGGGGAATGATCAATGGCAGCGGCCATCAACCAGACGACAACATCCAACGCGAACGAGGTCGGCCGGGTCGATGCCGAGGACCTCGAGTATTCCGGCGGCCGACGAGAGCAGAGGCCCTGGGAGCAGAAGCTGTTCTTCTGGTTGTGTGCCGGCTTCTCCGCCTTTCACCTCTGGGTGCTGGTCGGGCCCGTCGTGGTCAAGGAAATCGATACAGCCCTTGGGCTCGGACAGGTATTTTACCGCGCGGTTGCAGCCAACATCGACCAAGAGCTGTTCCGCGCCATCCACCTGGCGTGGGGCGCCACCCTTGGCTTCGGTTTCTACAGCCTGGCGAAAGGTCGCGGCACCCAGGGCATCCGCGGGTACGACTGGCTGCTGATGCTGATGGCGCTAGCCTGCGCCGTCTACATGTGGCGCAACCTCGGCGACCTGCAGATGAACCAGGGTGCCGTCTATGAAACGCCCGACCTCGTCTACAGCCTGGTTGGCCTCGTCGTGGTGTTCGAGTTCACCCGCCGCACAGCCGGCAACGCGCTCACGATCATCGTCGGCGCCTTCTTGCTCTACGCCATGTTAGGCCACGTCTTTCCCGAAGGTTCGGCGCTCTACCATAACAAGTCCCTAACCGACGTTTGGTTCATCTTTCCGTACCTCTACAGCAACCTCGGTATCTTCGGGCCGACTCTGGAGGTGTCGTCGACCTTCATCATCATGTTCACCGTGTTCGCCGCCTTTCTCGGGCGCTCCAGGGCCGGTGACTACTTCAACGACCTAGCGGTGGCGCTAGTCGGTTGGGCACGCGGCGGTCCGGCCAAGGTGGCCGTAATCTCGGGTATCATGTTCGGCTCGGTGAGTGGCTCCTCGGTCGCTAACGTCGTGGCGTCGGGTGCGGTCACCATTCCGATGATGCGCCGCGTCGGCTACGACCGGAACACCGCCGGTGCCATCGAGGCGACCTCGTCGACCGGCGGCCAGATCACGCCCCCGGTGCTGGGCGCCGCCGCCTTCATCATGGCCGAAGCGACGGGCATCAAGTACGCCGAGATCGCGGCAGCGGCGATCATTCCCTGCCTGCTATTCTATATCGCCTGTTATGCCCATTGCGATCTACACGCCGCCAAGCACGGGCTGCGCGGCATCCCGCGCGCCGCGCTGCCGCGTCTGGGGCCATTGTTGATACGCCTCTACATGCTGGCACCCCTCGCGGTGCTGATCTGGGCATTCATCGTCGGATACTCGGCCTTCCTCGCCGCCACGCTCGGCATGGGACTCTGCATCGTCGTCAGCTGGTTCAACGGCATCCAATTGTCAAAAAACGGGATCGCGTGGCGGTACAGCGACGACGTCATGGGTGGCCGCGCAGTGATCGAGGCACTCGAGAGCGGTGCCAAGGACTGCATCCAGCTCGTGGCCGTCTGCGCCGCCGCCGGCGTCATCGTGGGCGTGATCGCATTAACCGGCGTCGGTGGCCGCTTCGCCCAGATCATGCAGGCGATCGCCGGCGAGAACCAGCTGCTGGCGATGTTCTTTACTATGGTGATCACCACCATCCTCGGCATGGGCATGCCGACCACGGCGGCCTACGCCATTGCCGCCGCCGTGGTGGCTCCCGGCCTGCAGCAGATCGGAGTGCCCAAGTTGGTGGCGCACATGTTCATCTTCTACTTCGCCGTCCTGTCGGCAATCACGCCGCCGGTCGCCGTGGCCTCGTTCGCTGCTGCCGGCATGGCAAGGGGAGATCCATGGAAGACGTCGTGGATCGCCGTCAAAATGGGACTGGCCACCTTCCTGGTGCCGTTCATGTTCTTCTACAGCCCCGTGCTGCTGGGGCAGGGCACCTTTTGGGAGATCGCCCATACGTTCGTCACCGCCGCGATCGGCGTCTGGCTACTGGCCTGCGCCACCGAGGGCTGGCTCACCGAGGCGCTCTCGCTGGTGCCGCGCGCGGTCCTGGCCTCGGCCGCCATCTGCCTTATCGCGCCGGACACGATCACCGACCTGGTCGGCATTGCCCTGGCGGCGGTCGCCTGGGCCCTTCAATATTACATATTCCGGGTGCGCCATACCTGACGCCATTACCTACATCAGCTGCGACACCGACGGCGTGCTCTGGAAGAAGACGCTCGAAACCTTGCTCCGACCGCTCGATTTCCGTTCCTTCGACAGGCTCGGTGACAGGGCCGATATCGAGGTGGAGCTCGCCTGGAAGTCGCATAACATCAATCAATAGTTGCGCCAGAGCCTCATCCTCTAAATGTACCGGATCTGTCTCAGATTATCTGACTGACCTGAGCCCCAAGTTCCCTCCAGTCAAAAATAGAGTCTTAGGTTTCTATAACGCCCATCGTGACGGTGTTTTTCTGCCCCGGCCTTCCTCTTCCGTGCCGTCGCGCGCAGCCTGAGTTAGGGTTGGCCGCAGCCCATCGCCGAATGCGGCCGGACCTCGTTGTAGTCACGCTGCTAAACCATCAACGCCGACCGCGCATGCGCCAGAGAGATAAACAACCTCTCGTTCAGGCATTCATCGCGCAACCGACCGTTGAGGCTCTCCACGAACGCTTTCTGCTGCGTCGATGGGCCTGTTTATATCTCCGCTCAACAGCACCTGAGGGCTTGGTGCCGCAGAATCCGCATGCCGAGCCATAGCCGACATGAGGATATTTCACGTGAAACAATCCACAGATTTATTATATTTTTGATACGTAATTTTAGACATCGACCCGCCTTACCAGGATCCTGGACCCGGTCACGGCGGCGTCTCTTCCTCCAGATCTCCCGTCGCGTTATCCAGTTCTAACAGTTGCTCAGCCTGCGCTGCGTCCAGCACCTCCACTTCGCGCAGCTTCCGCCCCATCGCCCGCGTGCGCGTCCGCGCCTGCTCAATCGTGCGGGTGAACGTTCCCGCTTGGTTCAACAGCCGCTCCAGCACCCCGTCCATCTTCAGCATTTCGGTCTTTGTCGCCCCCAGCAGATGACGGATCTCGTCCGCATTCTGCTCCAAGGCCAGGGTGACGAAGCCCAAATGGATCGTGTGCAGCAACGCCGGAAACAGACTAGGCCCTAGGATCAGAACGCGCTGTACCCGCCCCACCTCGTCGATCAGCCCGGGGATGCGTGCCACCTCGGTATAAAGCGCATCGGTGGGGAGATAGAGGATGGCGAATTCCACCGTCACGGGAGGCACGATGTATTTGCTGGCGATCTTCTTGGCCTCCTCACGAATCCGCCGCTCCAACGCCCGGCTGGCCAGCCGTTCGCCCTCCATATCGCCGGCCTCGCTGGCATTCAGTAGGCGTTCGTAATCCTCCACTGGAAATTTCGCATCGATCGGCAGCACCGGTCGATGCTCGCCGCGCATCGGCATCAGCACGGCGAACTCCACCATCTCTTCCGAATCGCCGCGTACCTTGTGGTTGGTCAGGTAGGCGCCCGGCGGCAGAATATCGTCCAGCATGGCGCGCACCTGTGTCTCGCCCCAGCCGCCGCGCGTCTTCACGTTACCGAACAGCCGCTTGATGTCGGCGATCTGCACCGTCACCGCCTGCACATCGGCCATGGCTTTCTGTACTGCGGTGAACTGGTCGATGACCCGGGCAAAACTATTCGTCATCTGCTTCTCGACCGCCGCATGCAGTTGCTCGTTCACACCGCGCTGGATCTCTGTCAGCTTCGCCTCCAGCACGGCCCGCGTGGTCTCAAACTGCGTGCTCAGCCGCTGGCTCGCCTGATCCTGCATTTGCGTGAGCGCGAGGCGCAGGGTTCCGTCCAGGGCCGCGATTCGCGCCGCCGTATCGGCCGTCGCCGCCTGAAACGCCGTGCGCACGCTGTCGCCATCCGCCCGCTGCCCGGCCAGCGCCTGCTCAACGCTCAGTCGCAGCCGCGCATGATCCGCGCCACGGCGCCAGAACAGCACCAGCAGCACGACGACAGCGGCCAAGGTCAGAAGCAGAACAGGATCAAGGGACATGGCACAAATCCAAGGGAGAAAATGATTATCCGCCCTCCCAACGCTCCCCGCCACACTTGTCGCCGTCGGACCACTCGGGCATCATTGTCTCCCTTTCGCCCCACCACACAGATGCACGATGACGCAGGTCTGCACATACGACGATTTCTCCGTGGGCCAGGTCCTGCATTCCCCGCGCGGGATCACCATCGACCGTGCCCGCCTCATTGCCTTTGGCGAGGAATTCGACCCGCAACCCGCCCATCTGAGCGAGGAGCTGGCTGCCAAAAGCCAATTCGGGGAACTCGTCGCCAGCGGCTGGCACACCGGCTGTGTATCGATGCGGCTGCATACGGAAACCTATCGCATCGCCGATGGCGGCCTCGGCGCGGGTATCGAGAAAATGAACTGGCTCCGCCCCGTCAAACCGGGCGACGTCCTGCGCGTGGAAATCACCGTCCTCACGCTGCGCCCCTCCCGCTCCCGCCCCGATCGCGGCCTGATCACCTTCCACACCAGAACGATAAACCAAAACAACGAGGCGGTAATGGAAATGACCTCGAACGTCCTTGCCCCCCGCCGTTAGGGCATTTGTCGCTGACGCTAAGTGACCACGATCCCAGCGGGGCCGGCGGCGAGGCTACCGATGATCGCCGCCTGGGCAAAGCCGCTGGCATGCGCCAGTTCCAGAACCGCGGCCGCACCTTCCGGCGCCACCGCGATCAGCAGGCCACCGCTGGTTTGCGGATCGCATAGCAAGCCACGCTGCCAGTTCGCCATCCCGGCAGGCAAGGCGACATCGGCGCCGTAGCTGACCCAGTTCCGCCCCGAAGCGCCGGTGACGAAGCCCTCGCGCGCCAACCGGTCGGCATCGCGCAGCACCGGCACATCGGTGGCACTTATCTCCCCGCGCAGGCCGGAGCCCCGGCATAGCTCCAGCCCGTGCCCCAATAGACCAAAACCTGTGACATCGGTCACCGCATGCACCCCCGCCATGTCGGGCAGCCGCGCGCCGATGGCGTTCAACTGCGTGGTGGAGGAGATCATCACTTCATACAGATCGGGCGCCAGCAATTCCTGTTTCAGCGCCGCGCTATAGATGCCGACGCCGATGCCCTTGGTAAGAATGAGAGCGTCGCCCGCGCGCGCGCCGCAATTGCGCTGCACCCGGTCGGGATGCACCAGCCCGAGCGCCACCAGACCATAGATCGGCTCCGGGCTGTCGATGGAATGCCCGCCGGCCACCGGAATGCCCGCCGCGGTGCACGCCGCCGCCCCGCCGGCCAGGATATCCTGCACGTCCTCCAGCGCGATTTTCCCCACCGGAATACCAACAATCGCCAGCGCCAGGATCGGCGTGCCCCCCATGGCATAAACGTCGGAAATCGCATTCGTTGCGGCGATACGGCCAAAATCGAACGCGTCATCGACGATCGGCATGAAGAAATCCGTCGTCGCCACCAGTGCCTGCGTATCATTCAAACGATAGACGGCCGCGTCGTCCGAGGTTTCCGTGCCAACGAGAAGATTGCTCCACATCGCCCCGGTGGGCATTTTGTGCAGAATGTCCCGCAACACGGCCGGGGCGAGCTTGCAGCCGCAACCGCCGCCATGCGCTAGGCTAGTCAGGCGCGGAAAAGGATGGTCCATAGCTTTTCGTCCTCAAAACGGTCCCACCCAGAATGCCACAAGATCACGTGCACATGCAGCCCGGTAAAAATCCCCTGCGCGCCCTGCCCTCCGTTCAGAGTCTACTGGAGGGCGCGGAGGGTCTAATCGCCGCCAGCTCGCACGGCGCCACCACGCGCGCCTTGCGCCAGGTAATGGAGGAAATCCGTGCCACGCACAGGCCCGGTAAGGCCTTGCCGGGCCCGGACACCATCATCGCGCGGGCCGCCGCCTTGCTACATGACGAAAGCCAACCGATCCTGCGCCGCGTCATCAACGCAACCGGCATCATCCTGCACACCAATCTCGGCCGCACGCCATTGGCACAGCCCGCCATCGCGGCGATGGCCGAGGCCGCGCGCGGCTATACCAATCTCGAATTCAATCTGGCCAACGGAAAACGCGGCGAGCGCCTACAAAATGTTGAGGCGCTGTTATACGAATTAACTGGCGCGGAAGCCGCCCTCGTCGTCAACAATAATTCGGCCGCGGTGCTCCTTACTCTCTCGGGGCTCGCTGCCGGCGGCGAGGTGATCGTCTCGCGGGGCGAACTGGTGGAAATCGGCGGCGGTTTCCGCATCCCCGATGTCATCGTGCAGGGCGGCGCGCGCCTGGTAGAAGTCGGCACCACCAACAAGACGCGCTTAGCCGATTACCGCGCCGCCATCACCGAACATACACGTGCGCTACTGAAAATCCATCAAAGTAATTTTCGTATCGTCGGATTCACAGAATCCGCATCGCTGCAAGATCTTTCTCTCCTTGCACGCGAAAATAATCTTCTGCTTATTGAGGATCTTGGCAGCGGCACCCTGCTTGATCTCGAACCCTTAGGCCGTCCGCATGAACCAACGGTAAAAAAATCCATCGCTGCCGGCGCCGACATCGTCACCTTCAGCGGCGATAAGCTATTGGGCGGCCCACAATCAGGGCTCATCGTCGGCCGCGCGGCCGCGATCAACCGTTTGCGCCGCCATCCGCTGCTGCGTGCGCTACGCATCGACAAGATTTCGCTGGCTGCGCTGGAAGCGACGCTTCGGTTGCTGCGGGACCCTGCGACGGCAATAACGGAAATCCCGGTCCTGCGCATGCTCGCCCAGCCTCTTGCTGCCCTACAGGCACGCGCAGAAATTCTTACCGGGGCGCTGCGCGATATCGCCGATGTCCGTATCGAATCCAGCCACGGCTATGCCGGCGGCGGCGCATTGCCCACGGATGCCATCGCCTCCGTCGCCGTCAGTGTTTCTGTCCATGGCCAGCCCACCGAAACCCTCGCTGCGCGCCTGCGCGCGCATCATCCTGCCATCGTCGGACGCATCGCCGGCGACCGGCTTCACCTGGACATGCTGGCCATGACGGACGCGGAAGCGGAGGAAATCGCCCAAGCCGTCCAAACGGTAATTGCCTAACAGCGCGCCAGCGCGGATAAGGATCCAACCGCGCGCCAACGCGGACAAAGGCGATGGAAGCGATCGGGGTCTGGTGGCCCCCCTGGTCTTCAAAACCAGCGGCTCGCCACAAGCGGGTGGTGGGTTCGATTCCCATCCGCTTCCGCCGTGCCACAGTGCGGTGCTTGGCCCGTGGCCAGCACCAGTAACAGAAAAAATCGCCACCACGGTCACCGCGCCGTCAGAAGCGCCCACATCCCCACCGCGGTCATCTCATAGACAAAGCCATGGGGCGTGGAGAGATACGTCCCCGCGATCAGCACCGAAGCGCTGACCACCCCCGCGGCGCAGCGGTCGCACCGCCAGACCAGTTCCACCATGAGCAGAAACATCCCCCCCTGCGCCCCCCAGGCGAGCCAGCGGAATACCCCTCAGTCCGGCAAGGTAATCCGCACCATCGGCATTAGCCGCTTCTGCAACACCGTCCATCCCCGGCCAGAACATCCGCGCCACGTCGATCGGCAACGCCTGGAACGGCGCCATGATCAGCAGGAAAAACGGCGGGTGGGGATAGGGCAGAAAATTATCGAACCCCGGCACCTCAGCGCGCTGAACCAGGCGCAGCGCAGCTTCGTGGTTCATATCAGCCGGTAGATAAAACAGCGCAAACCACCTGAAACTCCACAGCCCGACATAATCGGTAAAGATCGCAGCGCCAAGCAGCATGAAGATCGCGAGATGCAACCCGTTATAGACGGCGAGCAATACCCCGACGATCGCCAACAACACCCAGCCCAGTCCTGCCACCCTTCACCGTCTCGTCGTTCACCGCGTCAGGGTTTACCGTTCCTGGCGCTTCACGAAATCGCGCATCATCCCCAACGCCCGCACGGCGCTCGCCGAGGTCGGATCGCGCGGCACGAAGGCATGCTGCTCCCCTGGAAACATCTCTAACGTGATTTCGCCTCCAGCGCGGCGGTATGAATCGGCGAAGCGCGCCGCCATGTCCGGCGTTAGGTTATCGTCATTATCGCCTTGCATGATCAGCGCCGGTGGGAGGGAAAGCTTCTCGCTCCGATCCAGAATGTGTTGCGGGCTACCCTCCTTCATCGCCGCGATATCGGGCCAGAAAGCGTGATGCGCCGCCACTAGACGATCATTACCCCGTTCTTGTTGCACGCGATAGCGCGCGACCGGATCAGCGACCGGCCAACAGAATATCGCATAGGCCAAGCTGGCATCCGGCGCGCCCGGCAAGGGCGCCGCCGCATAGCGTACATCGCGCGGGCGCAGCACGTTCAGCTGCAACAGATGTCCACCCGACGACGTACCCAATCCGCCCACCCGTTCCGCGCGCGTGGAAAAATCTGCCGCATGCGCCTTGAACCAGCGAATGCCAAAGTTAATATCAGCAACCGTGTCGGGATAGCCCTTGTCCGGCGGAATCCGAAAATCGAGGGAAAAGACGACAATCCCCGCTGCTGCTAGATTTTCCGCAATGGAGACATTGTTTAACCGGTCGCCGGCCACCCACGCACCGCCATGCACCTCCACAACCGCGGGAAACGGCCCGCTGCCCCCGGGCTGATACAACCGCGCCAGCAAAGGCCGCCCCTCCGGCCGGTAATAAACTAGATCGCGCACCTGAAAATCCGCCACTGTTCGCTCCCGCGCCTCGTTCAGATCTCACCGCCCCGCGCCACCCGCTCCGCCAGGCGCATGAACAGCGGTACCGCGTCCGCCAGTTCGCCCAGCCGAACCTTCTCCGTCGGCGTGTGCGCCTCCGCAATGTTGCCCGGCCCCAGCACGATGCAGGGCGCGATCGCCTGCAATTCTGACGCATCGGTACCATAGGGCGCCGTGCCAGCCGTCGCTCCAGCCATACTTTCGCACAGCCGCACGAACGGATGATCAACCGGCAATTCCGGCGGAAATCCCTCCCGCGCCTCGCTCACCGCGATACCGAATCTTTCCGCCGCGCCATGCACCGCTTCCAGAACCGGCGTGGGATCGACGTTCGCCGAATAGCGGAATTTTATTCGCGCCGTCGCTTTCGGCACCGTGACATTCGTCGCCGCACCATGATTATCGATGATCAGGTTAAAATCACTGAATGGAGGATCGTAATTTTTATCTTGCAACGCCGCGTCCGTGCGCAATCGCTCGAATATCGATTTCATCTCCATCAGGAAGGGCAGCAGATCCCAATTAGCATTTCGTCCCTTGCCGGTGGAGGAATGTGCCTGCACCCCCGTCGCCACGCAGGTAAAGCCAATATGGCTGCGATGGCCTCGCACCGGCGCTAGGCTGGTCGGCTCCGCGATGAGGATCGCGCGCGGCCCGATCCGCTTCACCAACACCGAGCGCTGCGCGATCAGGCGCGCGCCCTCCTTCGTCGTCTCCTCATCGGTGGTAATCAGCAATGTCACCGGCACGCTGTCCGGCAAGGCCCGCGCCGCCGTGATCAGTGCCGCCACTGGACCCTTCATGTCGGTGGTACCCAGCCCATGCATGAACCCGTCGGCATCCACCTCCGCGCCCCAAGGATTGGACATCCATCCGGTATCCGGCACCGTGTCCATATGGCCAGAAAACGCTAGGCCGCCTGTCGCACCCACCGGACCCTTGAACGCCACCAGCACCCGCTTGGCCACACCAGCCGCGTCCACATAATCCAGCCGCTCAATCTCAAAGCCGCATAACGCCGCCTCCACCCGCTCGGCCACAGGGATATTGGAAAGAAAACTCCGGCTATCAATCATCACCAGCTCGCGCGTCAACGCTGTGACGACACCCAGCACGTCATTAGGAAGCGCCATGGCCCTATCCGGCAGTGATGAAGCTGCGGAACTTTAACGGATCGGAGATCATCGGCAAGGTACTGTCGCTGGCTCCGGTACCTTTCAGCTCGATCCGCCCATAACCGAATACGCGACCCAGCACGGTCTGCGTCACGCCCACGCTTTCCACCTTGGAGAGATTCATCTCCAACGTATGCCGCCGTAACAAGCCGGTCTTGTAGATCACGCGCCGGCTGGTAATCGCCAGCTCCGTCGTCACCCGCTTGATCCAGGCCAACGCCGCCGCCACGCTCGCCGCCCCCAGGCTGGCCACGGCGAACCAGCCGATCATCGTCGCGCCAATATTGCCGCGCCACCAAATCAGCAAAAAATAAACGCCAATACCGCCCATGCCATCGCCGGAATATACAGGAACCAATGCACTGTAGTCTTGTAGGTCACGGTCTCCTCCGGTTGCAGCACCTTTTCCACATAGCCCATGTATCTTGCCCCGCGTTGCGCCGCGTCACTATGACAAGGATCGTCACCTTGAGGTAGTGTTCCGGGAGGTAGTGTTCCGGGAGGTAGTGTTCCGGTTTACAGCCCGGCACCCTCCCTCGCCCCTGCCTTGAGCCACATCCGCCTTACGTCCAGACTAGCCGCCATGGACATCGCATACCTCAACCCCCGCACCGGCCAAATGTTTCCCCTCGCCACGCCGCGCTGGTGCGGCCCCGACAAGGCGCCTTTGCTGCTGACCCCCCTACCCGGCATCACCCGCTCGGCGATCGACACATCCACGCGCAGCCTGTGGCGGTATCGCGCCGCATTGCCCTTCGTCCCGGAAAATCCGATCAGCATGGGCGAAGGCTGCACGCCCTTACTCGCGCGGTCATTACACGGCGCGACGGCGTTGCTGAAATGTGAATGGTTCATGCCCACCGCCAGCTTTAAGGATCGGGGCGCCAGCGTGATGCTCTCCCTCTTGCGCGCGCAGGGTATCGTCGCCGTCCTCGAAGACAGCTCTGGTAACGGCGGCGCCGCAATCTCCGCCTATGCCGCCGCCGGGGGCATGGCGACGACCATCATGGCCCCTGCCTCCACTAACCCCGCCAAGGTGGTGCAGATGCACGCCCACGGCGCCACCGTCGAACTGATCCCCGGCACCCGCCAGGACACCGCCGACACCGCCGTCGCGCGGGCGGAGAAGATTTTCTATGCTAGCCATAACTGGCATCCGTTCTTTCTGCACGGCACCAAGACGCTGGCCTATGAACTCTGGGAAGATCTCGACTTCGTCGCGCCCGACAATGTCATCGTGCCCTGCGGCGCCGGATCTAACGTCCTCGGCTGCGAAATCGGATTCTCGGAATTACTCCGCGCCGGCGCCATCACCCGAATGCCGCGTATCTTCGCCGCGCAGCCACGCAACTGTGCCCCCATCGCGCACGCCTTTATCCATGGTGAGGAGACCGCGCGTCCTGCCATTACCCCCACCATCGCCGAAGGCACCGCCATCGCCCAGCCTTTGCGCCTGCATGAAGTGCTCGGCGCCCTGCGCGAAACCGGTGGCGGCGCGGTTATGCTCACGGAAGAAGACATCATCGCTGCCACCCGCGATCTCGCACGCCTCGGCCTTTATGTCGAACCCACCGCGGCGCAATCTGCCGCCGCGTTCGGAAAGCTCCTGGCCCCAGGAATCATCACGGCGGAACAAACCACCGTCGTCGTCCTCACTGGCTCCGGCCTGAAAGCCACATCCCGCATCGCCGACCTCCTCGGCCTGACTATGTGACGCGGGGCCTCGGCAGGCCGCGACGGAACCTGCAGCCGTGCCTCCCCGTCACGCCGCCGCGCTGGGTCGTGCCTTCATGCGGGCGTGCCAGGCCGAAATATTTTTCAGATTGGCGTCGATCGGCTGGCCGACTCCGTTGAAAAAATCGACGAAGCAGAACAGAAAAATGTCGGCCATTGTCAGGCGATCGCCGCAAATATAACTCTTGCCTTCCATCAGGCCGTCGAGCCAGGCGAGACGTTCCTGCGCCGTCTTCTTTAAATCCTCAGATGCTTGCGGGATGCAGCGGATCCGGTTCTGGAACATCTTCAGCCCCTCGCCAAAGCGAAAGCCATTGGCCATGGGCTCCATGATTTGCAGATCGACGCGGCGCATCCACATTTTTGTCTCGGCGCGTTCTTGCGCGTTAGTCCCGATCAGCGATGCGCCAGGAGTGATTTCGTCGAGATATTCACAAATGGCGGTGATCTCGGCGAGGAAGCTGCCGTCGTCCAGTTGCAAGGCGGGCGTCTGCCCGGAGGGATTTTTCGCCAAATAGGTGGGCTGGCGGTTTTCGCCGCCGCGCAGATCAACCGTGTCCTTCGGGATGGTGATGTTGCGCTCGGCCATGAACATGCGCACGGCACGTGGATTTGGACCGATCGAATCAAAGAGTTTCATTTGCGCCCCTCAGCTAAGTGCCCAACTTTAGTACATTGGTGCTGAGTTTACACGAACCGGTCAAGAGGTGTTGGTGCACGTCAATGGCCGAGCCGACTCTCTGTGGCGGGCCGTCAATCATGAAGGCGGGGTTCTGGAAGCCGTTTCAACGAAGCTGCTCGCTCGCTGTGCTGCCTTGAAACGCCTCAAGAAACGAATGAAGCGCTATGGTCAGCCACAGGCCGTGGTGACCGACAGATGTACTTGCTATGGCGCGGCCCTGCGTGAGATCGCCAACGTAGCCCGCCATGTCTGCACCAGCCACTCTGGCGACGCGAGCGGACGATGCTGTGCTTCTGGCGTATGGGGACGATGCAGAAATTTGCCGCCGTGCATGGCTCCATCCATCATCATTTCGACCAACAGCGTCAACTGATCAGCCGACAGACCGACAAGACAAACCGCTCTGCCACCATGGCCGGATGACAGGCACCTATGGCCTAAAGCCGACTATCCCCGCGTCCGATGTCTCCGCCTTTTATACTGGGCTGTTAAGCTGACAAAGCCCAGAAAATCGCACTCATTGAGACTTAGTCTTAACCCAGCGCAGTACCGCGCAAGCTGGCAATATCGCTGTCCGAGTAGCCGGCCTCCCGCATAATTTCTTCCGTATGCGCGCCCAATAGCGGCGCACCATGGCGATGTTCGGTCGTCGTCACGCTGAAGCGCGCAGCAGTGCGGGCCTGGCGCAGCCGACCGGCC
>CAMBMS010000012.1 GCA_945868845.1 Asaia bogorensis
CGCAACGCGGTCTCACTCTTTACCGGCGCCGGTTGCAACGGCGGCCTTCAGCGTCTCGACGCTGCCATTCATGTGATCACTGTGCGTCAGCCGAACCGTGTCTTCACGCACGCTGAACGCCTCGGCGATCCTCGGGCTGGTCCAGCCGGCCAGTGTCACAGTATGGCGCGGGAACGGTCTGCCTTTCCACGGTCTTGCGAATTGGCCAGGCCCGTTAGGGCAGATCGCTACGTTTCGGTGGATGAGAGTGGCGATCTTTCGGTCATGTCTGGTATCTGCAAAGCACCGCAGCCAGGGAACCAACCCACCAAACGTTAGCCAATTAGACATTTTCTGGTTATGATACTGTGTGGAAGCCCGGCACCCGCCCTGGCTTCCACGCCTGACATGGCTTCCACGCATGACTGCTCGAACTCGCCGTTTCCGTCAGTACTGTGACAACCGATGATCGGAACTCCTTCATGAGTCTGGAAACCGATCTGCTGTTGGATCGCCACCATCTTAAGCGCCGGCTCTTTATCTGGCGCGCGGTTGCCGTGCTGGTCATTCTTGCCGGCGTGCTGGTGGCGGTTCGTACCGGCCGAGACGGCGAGATCGTCGGACGCGACCATGTCGCCCGTCTTATGATCAACGGTGTGATCCTCGACAACCGCAAACTTACCGAGCGCCTGACGGCGGCGGTCAAGAATGAGCAGGTAAAAGCCCTGCTAGTGACGATCGACAGCCCCGGCGGCTCGATGGGCGGAGGGGAGAGCCTGTATCGCGTGCTGCGGGCGGTGGCAGATAAGAAGCCGGTGATTGCCATCATGCGCGGCACCGCGGCCTCCGCCGGCTATATGATCGCCATGCCGGCGTCGCGCATTTTCGCCCGGGAATCCACTATTACTGGCTCCATTGGCGTGCGCATGGACACGACGGAGTTTTCCGGCCTGATGCGCACGCTCGGTGTCAGTGCGGAGAGCTTCGTCTCTGGCCCGCTTAAGGATCAGCCATCGATGACACATCCTGTCAGTCCTGAGGGCCGTCTCGTACTACAAGGGCTGATCGACGATCTTTATGACCAGTTTGTGGAGATCGTCGCACGCGGCCGCAAGATGGAGCAGAACGCGGTGCGCCGGCTGGCCGATGGGCGCGCTTACACAGGCCGCCAGGCGCTGGCCCTCGGCCTAGTCGATGCCATCGGCGATGAGGCCGATGCCCGTGCCTGGCTGGCCGCGCATCACGATATTTCCACCGATCTGCCGATACGCGATATCGTCACTTCGGGCATAGCCGACCGCCTGCTCGATCGTGGTGGCGAGTCCCTCCTGGGAGGTATCTGGAAAACCCTGTTTTCCCAACGAGTTATGCTTGACGGCGCCTGGGCCATCTGGCAGCCTGCGCAAAATTGAGGTGCGCGCAAGACGCTGCGCCCCCGAGGGCTTGTGGGGATCAGGGGTCATGACGAAATCCGAATTGATCGCCGACCTGGCGGTCGCCAATCCGCATCTTACCGCAAAGGACGTGGAGCTGATCGTGTCCACCGTGTTCGACGAGATCACCGCCGCCCTGGCACGCGGGGATCGAGTGGAACTGCGTGGCTTCGGTGCCTTCACGGTAAAGCACCGCAACGCGCGCACGGGGCGCAACCCTCGTACTGGATCGGCGGTGGTGGTGGATGAAAAATCGGTGCCCTTCTTCAAGGCGGGTAAGGAATTGCGCGAGCGGGTCAATACCGGTAGCACGCCAGTGGTCCGCCGGCCCACTCGCGTCGTGGCCCGGCCGGCGTGACGCCTCGCCCGCGTTTTGTCCGATTTTTTTAGAGCGGCGCACATGAGGCCGTCATGCGTCTGATCACAGGCGTCGTGTTATTGCTGGTGCTGGTGGTTTTCGCGCTTTCCAACACACAGTCGGTGCGGGTCGGCCTTTGGCCCATCGATGTTTTTTTAGAACTGCCGCTTTCCATCGCTATTCTCACTGCCATGGCGGTCGCGTTTTTCGCTGGCGGCCTGATTGTCTGGCTGGGTGCTCTCGGTCAGAGCCGCCGCGCGCGCCAAGCCGAGCATCTGGTCCGGCTGCTGCAAGCCCAGCTGGCGGAACGGCGGCCCGCCGCGCCGGCGCAGCCCTAGTCGCATGCCTATCCGCGTCAAAATTTGCGGTATCAATAGCGCCATCGCTTTCGACACCGCCATCGCGGCCGGGGCGGATTGGCTCGGCTTCGTATTCTTTTCGGGCTCGCCGCGCTGTGTCTCCCCGGCCCTGGCCGCTGCCCTTTCCGCGCGCCATCCGGTTGGTCCGATCCGCATCGGCCTGTTCGTCTCCCCCAGCGTCCCGGAGATCGCCGCGGTGCTCGCGACGATGCCATTGGACGGCTTGCAGCTTTATGGCACGGTCGATTTCCCGGCGATCCGTGCGCGCTTCAACCTGCCGCTTTGGCGCGCTGTCGGCGTCGCGACGCGTCCGGACCTTCCCGGCACCTGCCAGGACGCGGATGCTTTGTTGATCGAGGCTAAGGCCCCGCCAGACGCAACTCGTCCTGGCGGCAACGCTCTCACCTTCGATTGGTCCGTGCTACAAAACTGGGCGGCCCCCTGTCCCTGGCTGCTGGCCGGCGGACTGACGTCCGACAATGTGGGCGAGGCCGTTCGCGCCACCGGGGCACAAGCGGTCGATGTGTCCTCTGGCGTCGAAAGTGCCCCGGGTGTCAAGGATCCCGCCCGTATCCGCGCCTTCATCGCCGCCGCGCGCGCCGGGGCATCATCGCAGGCTTAATAGCCCCAGCATCACGGCGCCGATGACGATCCGGTACCAGGCGAAGGGAACGAACCCGTATAAGCTCACCCAGGCGATCAAGGCTCGTACCACCAGTATCGCGGCGATGAACGCGGCGACAAACCCCACCGCGATCAATTCCATCCCCGCCATATCCAGGTCGCCCCAGTTTTTATACAGGTCATACACGGTCGCCCCCAGTATGGTGGGAATGGCGAGGAAGAAGGAAAATTCGGCCGCCGCCCGCCTGTTTGCCCCCAGCATCAGCGCTCCCATGATGGTGGCGCCGGAACGTGACACGCCGGGGATCATCGCCAGGGTCTGGCAGAACCCGACCGCCAGGCAGGTGCGATAGGAAAACTGCTCCACCGCCACATAGCGCGGCACCGGCCGCCAACGCTCCACCGCCAAGATGACGCAACCGCCGACAATCAAACTCACCGCCACCACCCAGGGCGAAAACAGCACCGATTTGATGAAGCCGTGCGCCAACACGCCGATCGCTGCCGCCGGCACGACAGCCAAGAGGATACCGAGGATAAAATGCCGAGCATCCGCATCGCGTGGTGCATACACTAACAACTTCAGCAAGCGCGAGAAATACAGCACGCAAATTGCCATAATGGCGCCGAACTGGATCGTCACCTCGAACACCCGTCCCGACGGCCCGCGAAATCCCAGCAGATCCACTAGGAAAATGAGATGCCCGGTGGAGGAAACCGGGATGAATTCGGTCAACCCTTCCACCAGGCCGAGCAATGCGGCCTGTAGCCAGGTAACCTCGTTCATGCAGGGCTCCAGGGACGATGGTGGGACGTTTGTTTCTTTTATCCCTCTCGGTCGCGCCGCGCCAAATTTTTACGGCAATACCTGCTGCACGTTGGAAAAATCGGCGATCTTCTAGTCCATGTGTAGTTTCACCGTATTGTCCTTCCGGATGATTTTCCTCGCGGTGCCTTGTATCGTGAAGAAGATGGCCACACTGCTTTGGTTCTAATGACTCGCAGCGAATAAGGCTCGACCGACCGGCAGTGAATAATTCTGGCTCCGGCCGACGGCTGTTTGACGCCCCAATCGATGGGTTGCTATCCCGCAGCATTAGGAATCAAAGTCTTCTGGATATTGCTATCGGGAGGCGCCCATGGTGGCAATCTCCATTCTTGTGCGAATCTATCTTAAAGCCTTACAAACAGTGATCCACAGCGCTAAAATTCGCCACTTAGAAACGGCTTTATCCGGGTTATCTATGGAGACGCCGAACAGATGTGCTGCTTAAGTCATATTGAGGATTGTCTGTCGTCGCTTCTGACATTGGGTCAGTCCGATCGTGGCCAGGCGCAGACGATCAATATCGGACCGGATGATGAGTTCGTCTCGATCAGCCGGCTCTTTCGCAGTCTCAAAGGCATTGGCGGATTTGAGGGGTAAGCCATCTATGTCCTGGATCGGCCGGAGGAGGTGAAGCACGCCTATTATTCGTCGAATAAGGCGCGCCAGATGCAGGGTTATGAAACCACGCGGTCGCTAAAAGACGGGTTAGGTGACATCGTTGATTGCATCTGCGGCATCGGGCCGCGGAAATCCTGCTATCACCTGGATATTGAAATCCGTAATTAGAGCTCGCCGCGCACCTGGACCGAACGGCTGATGTAGCGCAGGCCGCCAGGCGAAGCGTCCGGCGCCGTCGTCTCGGGTTGTTTCTGGCGCCGCTCGGCTCGTCGCGCCGGGCAGGGGCTCGGTGTGGCTGTGATAGGTCTCCAGCATGCGTTGGCTGGAAATGGCATTCCTCACCCTGCCGCTATCGTCGCGAAATTCGAGTACGACTATGCCCAGCCCGGCATCCAGCCGCAGCGTGGGGTGGGCATCGGTTGGTTATGATTCTCAGTGCCCGGCGTGGGTGGCACGACGGCTGCCTGCCGGGACACGCTGGCGCCGGGGGAAGGGGCCGCGTAGGGCGCGATGACGGGAAAAAATATAACATGGACCGGCGGATCCTGTTTTGCCGAGATGTCTTCATGCCAGAGACATCTCGCAAATTACGACCGATTGGCTAACGTCATATGAACAGGTGATGACCTTGTATGGTCCTTCTTACTTGCGTCGGTATGCGGCGAACCAGGTGCGCAGTGCAGTGAGTGCCGCCGGGTTGGCGGCCAGCGTGCCAGGTTTGGCTTGCAGGCGCACGGCCTGTCCGACGGCCATGGTCCTGATGTCGGGTAGCGCGACGGCCTGTTCCACCGCGATCTGCCACAGCGCGATCATGGCGGCGGGGGTCAATGGGGGCAGCATCAGATTGAACGCCTGTTGCGCGACGACCGCCGCGACGCGCCATCCTGTCGACAGTGGATCATCAGGTATACCGCCGAGCAATTCCCTGAGATGCGGCACGTCCGGTAAGGCTGGGTCGCGCAGCAGGGCGCCGGTGGCATCGGGCGTTCCCAGAACACAGATCGGTCGTGTGTCGTTGCTCGCTGCCAGGGTCGCGGCGACGCTGGTGCCGCGCAGCAACATGACATCTATGTTGAGTTGGGCAAAAGCTGCCTGGGTCAGCGTGAAATCCACCAGGCCGGGCACGGGCACCAGCCCGAGCCGCTCCAGCCCCAGCAACGCTGCCGTCTCCGGTCCGTCCGGTCTGGCGATACCAATCCGCAATTCCTGCCCGCGCGTCAGGGAGGTGGGGTCCACCCGTCCGGCGAGTAACGTGGGATAAAAGCCCGCCAGCAGTGGCACGCAAGATCCAAGGTTCGATTGTACCCTTGGGTCTGCGAACAACCAGGCCATTAAGGCGGTGCCGGGAGTGAGCAGGGCGGCGGACCCATCGGGTTGCGCCTGGGCCTCGAATTGGTTGGTGCCCGTGATGCCGTCCAGGCCACCCGCCAGGACACGCCGCATGGGGGGGTAGTGGACAGGAAACGGTCGAGCGCCATAAGCAGTCCATCGGCCCAGATATCCAGTTCGCCACCTTCCGGGCCGGCAACCGTCAAGGTCGCGGCATCGGGAAATAGGGTTGGCGGGGCAATGGACCCAGGGGTTTGTAGCAGGGCCTGTGCCCGGGCCTGGTGGGTGTGCAGACAGCCGGCTAGGGCTAGGCCCAGCCCTCCACGTACCATGCCGCGTCGGTGCAGCGAGGGTAGGCCGGGAATCATTGAGCCTTTAGCAGGACGATCGCAAGGGCGGGACATGCCCGCTTTAGCAGGCGGACGGCGTGGCAGATGCAATCACGGAGCGGCAATGTGGGCATCGCGCGGAAGCCCAGTCACTCTGGCCGATTCATGGTGTCAGGCCAGATCAGGTTGGGGGGATAGTGCCTCTTGCGGTCCCATCGATTTGATCAGCTCAAACACGCGCTTGCGCAATGCGGCGTCGGTGATCCGATAATAGGCGCGCACCAGTTCCAAGGTTTCCCGTTGGTTCAATATATCGCCGCCAAACCCGTGCTGCGCCTCAGCGAACCCGGCCACGCGGCGCCGGGGCTGCGTGCCATAGGTGGCGGCGAGGGCATCGGACATGTCGTCGAAGAAAAAGCTGATTGGCACATCCAGCGCGCGTGACAGATCGAACAGCCGGGAGGCGCCAACCCGGTTCACGCCACGCTCATATTTCTGCACCTGTTGAAAAGTGAGGCCGAGAGCTTCACCCAGCCGTTCCTGGGACATGCCCAGCAAGGTGCGGCGTAGCCGGATCCGCGACCCGACATGCACGTCGATCGGGCTCGGGCGGGATATACGTTCGCGAGTAGCCTCATGTTCACCACGCATGCTGCCTACCGTTCCTTTTACTGCTTCAGGCATGATGGTATTCTCGACACTACCACTCATAAAAAAATAATCATTATAATGATGTTAAAAATACGTTAACAATACAACCTGAGATGGTCAATGATTTTGTCAAAAAATCCCCATAAATTCCTGTAAATATTAGAATATTCCTATTTCATTTTTTTATCATAAATTGATCATATTCTTTATCGCCTGCAGTTTCGCGGGCATCTGTTTGATTGTTGTGCGGCGATGCTTTCGGGTTAAAGCTGCTGCTAGCGGAAGGCCGTCGGGGCCGCTACGCCGCGCTGTCCATCATCTCTCATCCCTCCCCAGCTACCGTCTGCTTAAGGGATGTCTCGATCAACTGTGGGACCGGGGAATTCGACGCTTTACAAGAGACAGGGTCAAAACGCTCAGAGCTAGCAAAAGAGAAAAAGGCCACCCCCATCGAGCGAAGTAGGGCGGCGGAAGCGTGCCAGGTAGTTTGACGGACACGACCCCGGATTGACCCAGCCCGAGCCGCACCAACTCTCTTCCAAATCCATCATAAGCAGCTGAAATTCCAGTATTTGCTGCACGAAGGACGGGTAGTCCTTCCTCCACTGCCCGCAACCGGGCCGCGGCCAGATGCTGGTAGGGGCCGGCGGAATTGCCAAACCATGCGTCGTTGGTCACGTTCACCAGCCAGACCGGGCGATTGGCGCGATCAACGATCTGGCCGCTAAAGATCGCCTCATAGCAGATCAGCGGTCCGAAGGGTGGGACACCATGCACATACATGGTCCGTGGCCCAGGGCCCGGCGCGAAACCACCACCGGGGACGAGTTGGATGGGCAAGGGAAACCAGGGCGGCTGCACCTCGCCAAAGGGCACCAAGTGCCATTTATCGTAGATATCCCCCAGTGCGCCACCCGCCAGCACCGGGATGATGCTGTTGCGTGGCCGTCCGGCGGCATCCCAGCGCACGGAGGTGGCGAGGACCGGATGTCCGGACGCCGCGGAGGCGATGGCCAAACGGGCATTTTGGTCCGGCTCCAGCGGAAAGGGGCTGGCGGCTTCGGGCCATACGACGATCACTGGCCCACCCGCCACCCCGGCAACCCCTGTGGCGGTCAGACGCAGATAGAGGGAAAAAATTTCTACCGCGCGCGCACGGTCCCATTTCTCCCCCTGTGGCACGTTGCCCTGGACGAGGACGACGTGATGCCCAGGGGCAGCTTGTTCCGGCTGGTGCAATCGCCAGAGGCCAAACCCGGCCCAGCCGACGATCACCAACAGCCCCACCGGCAGGCCCCGTCGCCCCAGCATCGGTAATCCGGCCAGCAGGAGGGTGAATAGGCCGAGGCCATGCACGCCAATCAATGCGGCCGGTTGCAGCAGAACGTCACCCAGCTCGCCAGGAATCGCCCAGACCGTGCCCCAGAGGTTCCAAGGAAATCCCGACAGGGTGAATTGCCGGGCGATATCGGTCAGTGTCCATGCTCCGGCCAGTCCCACCACCCGAGCCCATCCGGCTTTTGTATATTTGACAAGGGCCACCGGCAGCGCGACGAAGAACGCTAGGCACGCGGCCAGGGCCGGCACCGCCAGCGGCACCAGCCACCAGTAGCGCGCGGCCTCCACCAGGATCGCCTCGGTGATCCAATAGAGGCCAAGGAAATTTAGGCCGAACCCGAACCACCAGCCGAATCGGCCGGCCGCGCGTGGCGTGGGCGCGGCCTCGATCGCGGCCAGCAGGGCGGGAATCGCCAGGAACAAGGCCGGCAGGACATGCAGTGGAGGCAAGGCCAGGGCCGACAGGGCGCCGAGACCCAGCAACACCAGATTCGCCCGGCGCTGGGAGGTGGTGAATTGCGCCAGCAAGGCGCCCTGGAGCCGGGTCAGCATTCGTTGGCCAAGTCAATCATGTTTTTGTGAAACAACACCCTGCTTTCACCCTGCAACATTACGGACACAATTCCCACGCACCCTGTGTGCAGCCAGAGGAGATCGAGACATAAACATTATTTTGTCGCGTCGGGTCGGCCGCATCGCGTTAGCTGCGGCGGGTGCACTCGTATTGCTGGCTGCGACCTCGGGCAGCAGTGAAGCCCGGCATTACAACGATTGCGGGAGTAGCTATTACGGGGGTGGGGGTGGCTTCTGGCCTGGCGTCGCGCTGGGCGTCGGAATTGGGGTCTTGAGCACGGCACCTTTTATATTACCCACCTACCTGTGATACCCCGCCGGCGGTCTATTATGCGCCGTCGCCGGTGGCCTTTTACCCGTATCCGCCACCCCATGGCTATGTCGTGTGGTAATAGGTGGTGTCAGTTTGAAGTCCGGCACCGGCCCGTACCCCCACGAATTACACTCCCGTGGGTTGGGGGTGCGGGCCAATGCCGGACTTCAAACTGACCTACTATCCTCAGTCCAGCGCCTCACGCATCTGCCGCTCATAGTGGCGATGATATTTTTCGGTGATCAGGTCTGCTTTCACCACCACCGCCACGTCGGTGGTGTTGAACTGGCCGTCGATCACCGCGCCATCGCCGATGAAGCCGCCGAGGCGCAGATAGCCCTTGATCAAGGGCGGCAGCGCATTCAGGGCCCGGCGCGGATCGATCGTCGCCGGATCCACCCGGCGCATGTCGACATAGCTATCCGGCAAGGCCCGCAGCCGCAGCGCCGGCGGAGCGAGGTGATTGTAATAGAGATAGGTCAGATCGACCGCGAGCGCGTCCAGGTCCGTACCCGGCAGGCTGGCGCAGCCGAACATCAGGTCGATCTTGTGGCGGTGAATATAGGCGGCGATGCCGCGCCAAAGCAGCTGCATCACCGCGCGATTACGATAGACGGGATCCACGCAGGAACGCCCCAGTTCCAGCACGTGGCCGGGGTAATTTTCCATCGGCGTGGTGTCGTACTCGCTGGCGGAGTAGAATTGGCCCACTCGGTCCGCCGCCGCGCGCAGAATCAGCCGATAGGTGCCGACCACACCCTCGTGCCCTGGCCCAATGGCGTGATCGACCACCAGAAGATGATCCGCCACCGCGTCGTAAACGTCGCGATCGCGCTGGCTGGCAGCCATGGTGGGGTCTGCCTTAGCGCCCATTTCCTGATAGAAAATGCGAAAGCGCATGGCCTGCACGGCATCGATTTCTGCTGCCGTGGTGGCGATACGGACGCCGAGACTGCCAGCTCGTAATTCCCTGAATCCAGGGGTGGATATCGTTGTAAGAGGCGCGGCCGGTTTCGTGTTCACCGTGTCGTTCTCGGCTCCGGTTCCGCTGCTGCCTCTGCCCGCCGCTTGCGCGCGGCTGGCTCGTCGGGCGTGCCATGCTTGCGGGCGAACAGTTCCAATCTGACAGAAACCAGATCGAAGCCGAGCCGTGCCGCGATGGCACGCATCAGCCGGTCATGCTCGGCATCTTCGAATTCGATCACCTTGCCGGTCTCGATATCGATCAGGTGATAATGCCGCCCGCTCTCGCTGGGTTCGTAGCGTGCCCGCCCGCCACCGAAATCGCGGCGTTCCAGGATACCTTTTTCCTCTAGCAGCCGCACCGTGCGATAGACGGTCGCAACGGAAATTCTGGCATCCAGGGTGCTGGCGCGACGATATAGCTCCTCGACATCAGGATGGTCTTCCGCATCCGACAATACCCGCGCGATGACCCGGCGTTGCCCGGTCATTTTCAGTCCGCGTGCCACGCACAAGCGTTCGATACGCGATTCCATGCACAACCTTCTGCCAGACCGTGCGATTGTCCGCCAGCCATCAGGTGGACCCACGCCTAGTCCCTTCCGCAACGCCTAGCCGATCCAACCCCGCCCTGTCCAATCCCACGATAGCACGGTAACGTATTGGTTCGGTGCCCAGGCTATTGTAGTCCGGCTCCAGGCGCCTGTAGCTCAGTTGGTTAGAGCGGGCCGCTCATAACGGCTTGGTCGCAGGTTCGAGTCCTGCCGGGCGCAGACCCTCACGGATTGCCCTTCACGGCGTGCATCCCTAGATAGGGCGCCCACATCCCCCTCCTCGGAGCCCGCGCCGATGGCCGCCTACCAATATGTCTATGTGATGAAGGACCTCACCAAGGCCTATCCGGGCGGGCGAGAGGTTTTCAAAGGCATTACCCTTTCCTTCCTGCCCGGTGTGAAGATCGGCGTGTTGGGCGTCAATGGCGCGGGCAAATCTACGCTTTTGAAGATCATGGCCGGGATAGAGAAGGAATATGGCGGGGAGGCCTGGGCCGCCGAGGGCGCGCGCGTCGGCTATCTGGAGCAGGAGCCAAAGCTCGATGCCACCAAGACGGTCGGTGAAAATGTCGCCGAGGCGTTCGCGGAGCTGAAGGCCACCATCGCCCGGTTCAATGACATTTCGATGAAATTCGTTGAACCAATGAGCGATGAGGAGATGAACGACCTCCTGGCCGAACAGGGCGCGCTACAGGAGAAAATCGATGCTGCGGATGGCTGGGACCTCGACAGGAGGATCGACATCGCGCTCGACGCCCTGCGCTGTCCACCTGCCGATTCCGACGTCGAAAGTCTCTCGGGTGGCGAACGCCGGCGCGTGGCGCTGTGCCGGTTGCTGCTGGAAAAACCCGATATTCTGCTGCTCGATGAACCGACCAACCATCTGGATGCGGAATCCGTCGCTTGGCTGGAACATACGCTGAAGGAATATACCGGTACCGTGTTAGTCGTTACCCACGACCGCTACTTCCTCGACAACATCACCAACTGGATTTTGGAAATCGAACGCGGCCGCGGCTATCCGTTCGAGGGTAATTATTCGTCCTGGCTGGAACAGAAGCAGAAGCGGCTGAAGCAGGAAGAAAAAGAGGAATCCGCCCGCCAGCGCGCCCTAGCCGCCGAGCGCGAATGGATTTCGTCCAGCCCTCGTGCGCGGCAGGCGAAGAGTCAGGCACGTATCCAGCGCTATGAGGAACTGCTGCAAAAATCCCAGGAACAGGTTGGGGGCATCGCGGAAATCGTCATCACACCCGGTCCGCGCCTAGGTGGCACTGTAATCGAGGCGGAAAACCTCACCAAATCTTTCGGCGACCGCATGTTGATTGAGAACCTGAATTTCAAGCTGCCACCCGGCGGTATTGTCGGCATCATCGGTCCGAATGGCGCCGGCAAGACCACCCTGTTCCGGATGATCACCGGCCAGGAACAGCCCGATTCCGGCGCTATCCGCATCGGTGAAACCGTCAAGCTCGGCTATGTCGATCAGTCCCGCGATAGCCTCGATGCGGATAAGAATGTCTGGCAGGAAATCTCCGGTGGCACCGATGTGATTTACCTGGGTAAGCGCGCTGTGCAATCGCGCGCCTATGTGGGTGCCTTTAACTTCAAGGGCGCCGACCAGCAAAAAAAAGTTGGCATCCTCTCTGGCGGTGAACGCAACCGTGTGCATTTGGCAAAGATGCTGAAGGCCGAGCACAATGTTCTGTTGTTAGACGAACCTACTAACGATCTCGACGTCGACACTTTGCGCGCGTTAGAAGATGCGTTGATGGAATTTCCCGGCTGCGCCGTGATCATCACCCATGACCGCTGGTTCCTCGATCGCCTCGCCACCCACATTCTCGCCTTCGAAGGCGATAGCAATGTCGAATGGTTCCAAGGAAACTTCGAAGCCTACGAAGAAGACAAACGTCGTCGTCTCGGCGCCGATGCTACCGAACCCCACCGAATCAAATACCGCCCACTGGCGCGGTGAATCGGACGGGGGTCCGTGCGGAAGGCTGGTGCTTTGTCCGAGATCTCGCGGGGGCGTTATTCTGGATTTGGCAAGGGGCAGTCGTCTCTTGTATTTCTCTATGTTTGGGTTTGTCTCGCAGGGGCGATGATCGACGAAGCGGTTCGGTTCGTTTTGTCACGTTCTCTATGAGACAAACCCAAGTAAAAGGGGTGTGGGGGATGATTATCCCATGGCTGGGTGCAGGGGTAGGGCCCCTGCCGGAGGCCAAGGGGCGGCCCCCCCATCCTTCCTCATGAATCCCGCCTGGCACATTCGCACCGCGCGGCTGAATTTGGCGCCGGTGGGGTGGAGGGATTTGTCCGACCTGGTGGCGATCAAGGGCGATCCGGGCGTGTATGCGGTGATGTTGGGTGGGGTGCGGAGTTTCGCGCGGGTGGCGGAGGAGCTGGCGTCGGATATCGCGGATTGGGGGGCGTTGGGTTATGGACTATGGGCGGTGTGCGATATTGACGCCCGGGTGTTTCGCGGCCTGACGGCGTTGCAAGCGCGCCCGGATGGGCGCGGCGTGGCGCTGCGGTTTGCGTTTTGGCCGGACGGGCAGGGCAGGGGTTTAGCGCGGGAGGCCGCGGGGGCCGCGTTGAGATTCGGGCATGATCGGGCGGGGTTGCGCCGGATCGTGGCGGTGGCACGTGATGAAAATATCGCCTCGCGCATGGTATTGGGAAGTATTGGCATGATCGAGGCGGAGCGGTTTACCCAGGCCGGCCATGCCATGGTGCTGTATGAGAGCGTGAGGCTTTCACCGGCGCGGGCGCAGTCCGTATAAGGCATCGCATGTTCATGCTCGCCGGCGGCGCTGGCTTCATTGCGTCCAACCTGTATGCCGGCCTAGTTGTGCTGGGGCGTGAGACGGTGATCGTCGATCGGCTGGGTACGGACGATAAATGGCGCAACCTTGCCAAGCATCCACCGGCGCGATTGATCGCCTCCGAGGCGTTGGACGATTTCGTTGCCAGCCATCCGCCGCTGGAGACGGTGTTTTATCTGAGCGCGGCCAGCGATACGGCGGTGATCGACGCCGATCTGAGCTGGGTGGTGAATGTGCAGACATCGCTCGCTTTGTGGCGCTGGTGCGGCGCACGTGGCGTGCAGTTTATTTATACCTCATCCGCGGCTATCTATGGCGATGGCTCGGCGGGTTTTGACGGCGATGCATCGGTAGTGGTGCTCGATCCCTTGCGGCCACTGAACCTGGATGGTTGGACCAAGGAGGTGTTCGATCTGCGCGTCGTGCGCATGGTTGCCGCTGGCGAGGCGCGGCCACCACAATGGGCGGGGCTCAACTTCTTCAATGTCTATGCCTTGAGCGAGTATCACAAAGGCATGGCCTTGGTCGTGAAGACCAAGCATCACGAGACCCCGGCAGGTCGCGCGCCGCAGTTGTTTCGTTCCGAACACTCCGATATCGTCGATGGTGGGCAGCAACGTGATTTTACCTGGGTGAAGGATACGGTGGATATGTTGCTTTGGTCTCTCGATAACCCTGGTGCGAATAGCCTGCTGAACGCCGACATCGGACAGGCGCGCAGCTTGCTCGATATGGCGCATGCGGCTTGTGTGCCGTGCAATGTGGAATGCATCGACATGCCGGAGAGCCTGCACGGAAAATATCAATCTTTCACGCAGGAAACTGCGACCAAACTTTGCGTGGCCGGACATGCACGCCAGCCAACGTCGCTGGAGGGCGGTGTTCGCTACTATGCGCGCGATTACCTGATGCAATCGGATACGCACCGATGAGCGCACCGCTGCAATTCCCCCATATCAGCCCGAATTTGATCGAGATTGGGCCGTTCGCGATTCGCTGGTATGCGCTGGCTTATATCGCTGGTTTGGTGCTGGGCTGGCAAATGCTGCGCCGGCTGGTGGGGCACGCGCCGGCCGTGGCGATGCGCGAGCAGGCCGATGATTACCTCACGTGGGCGACCTTAGGTGTCGTTTTTGGTGGGCGCCTGGGTTATGTGCTGTTCTATCAGCCAGCTCGCTTTATCGGCGCGCCCTGGGAATCTTTCGCTGTCTGGCAGGGGGGCATGAGTTTTCATGGCGGTTTGCTGGGTGTGGCGCTGGCGACGATTATTTTCTGTCGGCGTAACGGAATTTCGGTGCTGGACTTCGGTGATCGTCTTGTGGTTGGGGCACCGATCGGATTGTTCTTTGGCCGGTTGGCGAATTTCATCAATGGGGAATTATGGGGACGTCCCGCGGCGGAGGGCTTGCCTTGGCGGATGGTGTTTCCGCATGTGGACCCCCTGGCGCGCCATCCCAGCCAGATTTATCAAGCATTACTGGAAGGGGTGGCGCTATTTGTCGTGCTGTGGCTGCTGTCACGGCGTACTAGCCTGCGTGCGCGTACTGGATTTCTGACCGGCATTTTTGCTGTTGGTTATGGGGTCGCGCGAATCATTGGGGAATTGTTTCGCCAGCCCGATGCGTTCCTCGGGTTTCTTTACGCCGGTGCCACCATGGGTCAGTTACTTTCGCTGCCTATGCTCATCGTCGGTCTTTGGCTGATCCTGCGCTCGGGTCGGAAACTCGCGTGAGCGAGCGGCTGGATCAATTTATGGCCCGCGCTAACGCTACCTATTATGCAACGCGGGATCCGTTTGCTGACTTTACCACCGCTCCGGAGCTTTCGCAGGCATTCGGGGAAATTCTTGGCCTGTGGGCCGCGATCGTCTGGCAATCGATGGGGCGCCCCGATCCGGTGATCTTCGCCGAGGCTGGGCCTGGGCGGGGTACGCTGATGGCCGATGCCTTGCGGGCCATTCATCGAGCGGCACCGGATTTTTCCGCAGCACTGTGCCTGCATCTGGTGGAGATATCGCCGCGCTTGCGCACCATTCAGGCGGGCAAGCTGTCGCGGGTCACGTGGCATGGAACGCTGTCAGATATTCCAACGGGCCCGATGATCCTGCTGGCCAATGAATTCCTGGATGCCCTCCCGCTCCGCCAGTTCATCAACCGTGGGGCTGGCTGGATGGAACGTTTCGTCCGCGATGGCGTCTTCGTCGAATATCCCGCTGATCTGCCCGCGTGCGGCCCGCCAATCGGCGCACAAGAGGGCGTGGTGGTGGAAATCTGCGAACCCGCCCTTGCCATCGCGGCCGAACTAGGCGCGCGGTTGTCCTGTCAGGGTGGTGCCGCGCTGTTCGTCGATTACGGGCCAGAAAATTCTACCGTGGGTGAAAGCCTGCAGGCGCTGCGCGATGGCGATCCCGCCGACCCGTTGGCCAATCCCGGAACCGCCGATCTGACGGCGCACGTCGATTTTTCTGCCCTTGCCAGCGTGGCGCGTGCTGTTGGGGCCAGCGCGTATGGCCCCGTCGCACAAGGAAAATTTCTCACCCGCCTTGGCCTGATGCCACGCAGTATCGCCTTGGCGCGCGGCCTTCCGCCTCGTCAGGCGGCCGCCATGATGCAGACCGCGCAACGTTTGACCGAACCCGACCAGATGGGCCAGCTGTTCAAGGCGCTGGCGGTTTGCCATCCGGGCTTGCCCACTCCCCCCGGTTTTGAGGCATAAGGCGGGCGTGGCGATCTCCCTCACACCTTCGGCCTTTGTCCTGCCCGCCCTTGCCGTGGCGCATGGGTTCTTTGGCCGACGGGGCGGGGTTTCGACGGGGCCCTACGCAAGCCTGAATTGCGCTTTTTCCGGTCAGGACGATCCGGCGGCAGTGCGTGAAAATCGTGCACGCGCCGCGTGGGCACTCGGGGTCGATCCCGCCAATCTGGTGGGTGTGCATCAAGTTCATGGCGCCCTGGCGGTGACGGTCCGCGAAGCCTGGGCGCCTGGAGCAGGCCCCAGGGCCGATGCGATGGTCACGGATCGGCCGGGATTGGCGTTGGGCATCATCACCGCCGATTGTGCCCCGGTGCTGTTTGCCGATGCCGATGCCGGGGTGATCGGCGCGGCGCATGCCGGCTGGCGTGGCGCACTGGGCGGGGTGCTGGAAGCCACCCTGGTGGCGATGGCGACATTGGGCGCGCGGCGGATCCGGGCGGCGATCGGGCCATGTATCGCGCAGGCTTCCTATGAGGTGGGGCCGGATTTGCGCGATGCTATTTTACCCCGCGATGCCGGGGATGTGAGGTTTTTCGGGCATGGCCAACGGGAGGGGCGCTGGCAGTTTGATCTGCCCGGCTACTGCAACGCCCGGCTACGCGCCGCAGGGATAGGCGATATCGGCATTGTGGCGGCCGATACCTGTGCGCGGGAGGAAGAATTTTTCAGCCATCGCCGCCGTATGCTGGCCGGTGGTGGGCCGATCGGGCACCAAATCTCGGTGATTACCCTGGCTGGCGGCGCTTTGGCCGGTGGTACTTCGGGGGCGGCATGCCCTATCTGATTCAGTTTTTCGTTTTGTTTATTCTGTCTGTACTGGTCGGCTGTGTTCTTATCTAGGTTTTTTTTCAGCATCCTACTGTTGGGCAGTTGCGCCGATCTACCGCGTCCGTATCAGGGCGCGCCGGGTGCCACGGCCATGCGCCTGGCGCAGCCGCCGCCCGCGCGCATCGCGGTACGGGCATCCGCCGATATGATGTTACCGAACGGCGCCAATCTGGCTTATGAGCGCGCTGTCGCGGCAGCATTGCAGCAACATGACGTTCCCGCCGTGCCCGGGGAGGCGCGTTCCGGCGATTGGCGCCTAGCCCTGGGGGCGCGGCGTGGTGGCGGCATGGTGACGCCGATTTTCATCCTCATCGCGCCGTCCGGGGAAGAAGAGGGAGCGGAACAGGCGGGCCCTGTGCCCGCGGAAAGCTGGCAACGCGCGCGCCCTGAAACCTTTCGGCAGGTGGCGACCGATGCAGCGGGGCGCGTTGCCACGTTGCTCGGGCGGGTGGAGGCGGCACGTCGGCAAAGCAGCCCGGCCAGCCTGAACAATCGCCCCACCCGCACTTCTCTGACGGAAATTACCGGCGCGCCGGGCGATGGCAACCAAGCGTTGGCCCGGCTGCTGCGGGAAAGCCTGGGCAAACTGGGTCAGGTGGTGCAGGAAAGCACGGTCGGCGCCGATTTCCTGATCACGGCGCGGGTGAGTGAACGCTCGGCAACGGCGAAAACCCGCCGCATCGAGATCGTCTGGCTGATCCATAATTCGCGTGGCGAGGAGGTCGGCCGGGTCGCGCAACAGAATGACGTGCCGAATGGTATGCTGGATCGCTACTGGGGGGATGTCGCCGTCGTGGTGACGCAAGAAGCCTCCGTGGCGATCCGTGATGTGATATTGACCCAATCAGACCGGCGTTGAACAACGCCGGACCTATAACTCTGCTGGAGAAGTGGTGACGATGCCCGACAAGATTCCTAATTTCAACGATCGCATGAAAGCCTCCGCCGAAGCCAAGCAAGCTATCGCGGAGAAATTCCGCAACAAGCCCAAACCCACGGATCCGGAAATCCAGGAGCGCCTGCGCGAGCGCGCCGTCATCGCCGCCGCCCGCGAAGCGCGCCTGGTCGAGCGCAGGGCCGCGAAGGAAGCTGAGGCGGCACGCCTGCGCGCGGAAAAAATCGCCAAGGATGCGGCGGAAGTCGTGCGGCAAAAAGAAGAATTGGCCCGCCTCCGTGCCTTGGCGGCGGAACAGAAGGCTGCGCGCGATGCCCGCTATGCGGCGCGCAAGGCACGCCGGTAGATCCAAAATCGAGCAGGCTTGTTGTCGTTCGGTATGATCCAAGTTGTTCGGCGTGGATCGGAGAATAACAATTTCTGTTCGGTTGGTGGCGGCTAAATGATACGATCGCACCAAAACTGTCTACTATTCGTGAATAATTCAAGGTAAGATAAATTTTTTAGACGCGCTAATTTATATTTTTCTGCTGGCCCTCGTTTCCCCATCGGCTATACTCGCCCCCGCTGTCGCGCACGCCATGAACACAAGGATAGACGCGATATGCTTCTCCTGATCGATAATTACGACAGCTTCACTTTCAACCTTGTTCATTTCCTGGGCGACCTCGGCGCGTGCTGCGAGGTCTGGCGGAACGATAAGATCAGCGTCGCGGAGGTGCTGGCCAAACAGCCGGAAGCGATCGTGCTGTCGCCTGGTCCGTGTACGCCAAACGAGGCCGGAGTTTGTCTGGATCTGATCGCTGCGGCGGCGGGAAAAATTCCGTTATTTGGTGTCTGTCTGGGCCATCAGGCTATCGGACAGGCTTTCGGCGGGCGAGTGGTGCGGGCACCGGTGCCGATGCATGGCAAGCTCTCCGCCATCACCCATGCGGGCATGGATGTGTTCCAGGGTATTCCCAGCCCGTTTCAGGCCACGCGCTACCACAGCCTGACGGTGGAGCGTGACACCATACCCGAAACCCTGATCCCCACCGCTTGGACGGAAGACGGGATTGTCATGGGGCTGCGCCATCACAGCCTGCCGATCTTCGGCGTGCAATTCCATCCGGAAAGCATCGCCAGCGAGCATGGCCATCAGTTGCTGGGCAATTTTCTGGCCATCGCGCGTGGCACCAACGCGCCCGCGCGGGCGGCCTGAACCCACCCTATGGCCAACGACCTGAAGCTGGCCCTCGCCCGCGTGGCCGCGGCGGAAACCCTGACGGAAGCCGAGGCCGAGGCCGCCTTCGGCATCATCATGGCCGGCGAGGCGACGCCGGCGCAGATCGGCGGCTTGCTGATGGCCATGCGGGTGCGTGGCGAGACGGTGGCGGAAATCGCCGGCGCGGTACGGGCGATGCGCGCGCGCATGGTGGCGATCGAGGCTCCGGAGGGCGCTATCGATGTCTGCGGTACGGGTGGCGACAATGCGGGCACGTTGAATGTCTCCACGGCTGTCGCCTTTGTCCTCGCCGGGGCCGGGGTGCCGGTGGCGAAGCATGGCAATCGGGCGATTTCCTCGCGGACCGGCGCGGCAGATGTGCTGGCGGCGCTAGGTGTCAACATAGATGTGCCCTTGGAGCGCCTGGCGTCCATTCTGCGCGCGGCCAGTTGCGTGTTCCTGTTTGCCCCGCGCCATCACGCCGCGATGCGCCATGCGGCTGGCCCGCGCGCGGAACTGGGCACGCGCACTCTGTTCAACCTGCTCGGCCCGCTGGCGAACCCGGCACGCGTCAAACGTCAGCTCATGGGCGTTTTTTCCCCGGACTGGGCGCTTCCGATGGTGGAAAGCCTCGCGCGTCTAGGCAGCGAAAAAGTCTGGCTGGTGCATGGCCAGGGGCTCGACGAATTGTCGCTCGCCGGGGAGAATAAGGTGGTGGCGCTGGAGGACGGCTCGATCCGTGCCTTTACCCTAACCCCGGAGGAGGCGGGTCTGGCCCGCGCGCCCATCGCCGCGATTGCCGGGGGCGATCCCGCCTACAACGCGGCCGCCCTGGAAGCGCTGCTGGGCGGGGCACGGGGAGCCTATCGCGATACCGTGCTGCTGAACGCCGCTGCTGCGCTGATCGTCGCGGGGCGGATGGAATATTTGCCCGACGCGGTTGCCATGGCGGCTAAGGTGATTGATACCGGCGCTGCTCGGACTGCTTTGGACAGGCTGCGGGCCGAGACAACGCGTGCCGAGTAGGCGGCGCGAATCTTAGGAACAGCGTATGGTGCAAATCACTGCCCAAGACCACGTTTTGGCCCGAATCTGCGCCGAAACACGCGCCGAGACCGCGCGGAGAAAGGCCGTGATCAGCCTGGAATATCTGCAAGACAAGATCTCCGATGCCGAGGACGCCCCGCGTGGTTTTGGGCGCGCCCTGATGGCGGCCTGCGCGCGCGATGGGTTTGGGCTCATCGCCGAGATCAAGAAAGCCTCGCCGTCCGGCGGGTTGATTCGCGCCGACTTCGATCCCGCGTCCCTCGCCATGGCTTACCACGAAGGTGGAGCGGCTTGTTTGTCGGTGTTGACGGACACGCCCTATTTCCAGGGCAGCATCACGCATCTGCTGGCCGCGCGGGCGGCCGTCGATCTGCCGGTGCTGCGCAAGGATTTCATCCTAGATCCCTGGCAGATCTATGAAAGCCGGGCTATGGGCGCTGATTGTATCCTGCTGATCATGGCAGCGCTGTCCAATACGGAGGCCCGCGAGTTGGAAGAAATCGCCCGCGTGTTCGATCTCGATGTTCTGGTCGAAGTGCATGATGCGGAGGAATTGCAGCGTGCGCTTGGCTTGCAAACCAAGCTGATTGGCATCAACAACCGCAATCTAAAAACGTTGACGACGGATATCGCCACCACGTTTATCCTCGCCGCCGATGTACCACCGGATCGCTTCCTGATCAGCGAAAGCGGCATTCGTAGCAATGACGATGTGAACAAACTGGCCACGGTGGGGGCGCAAGGGTTCCTGGTCGGCGAACAATTGATGCGCCAGCCCGATATCGCAGCTGCGACGCGCATGTTGATGGGCCGGGCATGAGCGACAAGCTCACCCATTTCGACGCCGCCGGGAATGCCGCGATGGTGGATATCTCGGCTAAGGATATTTCCGAACGCACGGCAACAGCGCGTGCGCGGGTGCTGATGTTGCCGGCGACATTGAAACTGATCATGGACGGTACCGCGAAGAAGGGCGACGTCCTCGGCGTCGCGCGGCTGGCCGGCATCATGGCGGCGAAGCGGACGGCGGATTTGATCCCGCTGTGCCACCCGTTGCCGATTGCCGCCGTGACCGTCGATCTGACCGCGAATGCGGCCGACAACGCGGTAGAGATCGCGGCAACTGTACGCACGATAGGCCGCACAGGGGTGGAGATGGAGGCGCTGACGGCGGCCTCCGTCGCCGCGCTGACTGTCTATGACATGTGCAAAGCCGCAGATCGCGGCATGGTCATTTCAGACGTGAAGCTGCTGGAAAAGCACGGGGGCAAGAGCGGTAGCTGGGTGGCGTGACAGTGACCACTCACAAATCAACGATGAAGCCGCCCTCAGATTGAGGCTTTGTCCCATTTCTGTCCCACTCACGAGCAGAGATGGTGTCGCTCAGACAACACGGTAGTGGATGGCACGTCCATCCGTCAGCGTGTCAGACACAAAGTCGAATAACCACCGTTGGTTCGGACCCTGCGGCAACGCCATTGGCGCGCGCGTGCCAACCGCTCGCTTGCACCCTCCACGACAGCGCACCTGAAGCCGCTCCAGCCGATACAGACGGCGTAGCTTCTTGTGATTGATACAGATGCCTTCCCGACGCAGAAGCAAATGCAGACGCCGGTAGCCGAACGGCTGGCCTTCCGCCGACAGTGCCTACAGCCGTGCCCTAACCTCGCCATCGCCACCACGCAACCGCCGATAGCGGATCGTCGCCCTGTCAGTCCCGATCGCCCAACACGCCCAACACGCCCGACGCGCCTCCGACACGTCCAGGCCACCGTGCTTGGCCTTCCACTTGTAGAACGTCGCACCGTTGATCCCGCGCTGGCGGTACAACGCCGTCGCCGGCTAACCAGATGCCAGCTTGCGCAGAACCCCAATAACCTGCTCTTCGGTGAACCGCGATCGCTTCATCGTCCGTCCCCTTCAAAACGTATCCTACTCAAAATAGAGGAAATCCAGGGGCTCAGGTCACCGGTTTCGACGGTTCGGGCGGCGGCCTTTCGCAACACATGCCGTGGCTTTCAACCGCTGCAACCACATGCTCGCGAAGATCGATAGAGTAAGGTTTGGCCATCCATACTGGCCTCCTGCCCAACCATTGAATTGAATCAGAAATAAACCGATTGGGAAATCCCCAATCGACCCATCCTAAAATCATCCCTCTCTCAAGTCCGTTTCAAAATTTTCTGGAGGGCGCATTTTGGAAGTCTGCCATCGGCCCACTCCTCCCACCCGGCCACCCACAGCAGTGTACGCTCGTTGGGTGGCCGGGTGGGGGAGCGGGCAGGTGCTAGATTTTCGAACGGACTTTTACGCCGGGATATCGCTATCACTCTTACCGAGGCCGCGCTGCATATAAACGACATCCAGCCAGCGGCCGAACTTGATGCCGCTCGCGCGCAGAATGCCGGTATGGTGAAAGCCCAGGCTGGCATGCACGCCAATCGAGCCGACATTTTCCGAATCGCCGATCACCGCGATCATCTGCCGGAATCCCTGTGCCGCGGCTCGGTCAATCAGTTCCTGCACCAGCGCCTTACCGACGCCCTGGCCGCGCACATCGTCGCGCACATAGATCGAGTTTTCTACGGTGTAGCGATAGGCGGTGCGGTCGCGAAACTGCGTGTAGTAGGTATAGCCGAGAACACCCGTGGCGTCGGTAGCGACCAGCCAGGCCCAGCCAGGCCGGACGACTTTCTCGAAACGCTCCGTTATTTCCTCGACCGAGGGCGGGTTTTCTTCGAACGTGCCGGTGCCATGCAGCACGTGGTGGGCATAGATCGCCTGAATCTCCGGTAGATCGGTCAGCTTGGCGTCGCGGATGTCCATGCGGCCTCCAGAATAGAAAAATTAATCCGATGTTAGCAGATACGCGGCGACTTCGCGTCCCGATAGCGATCCCGGTGCTAGCGGTGGGCACTCGGCGTGCAGGCGGCGGCTAAAGAAAAGCCCCCGCGGGCAATCGGTTACCAATTATGGCATACAAATATCTTAGATCGGGATATTCTGGCGCGTCTTCCTTTGAAGTCTGCCACCGGCTTGCTCCTCCTACCTGGCCACCCATAGCGACGTATGCTTGTCGGGTGGCCAGGTGGGCGAGTGGGCCGGTGCCGTAATGTGAACAGAGACACAACCGATATTTTGCCGGATACGGTGTTAATTTGTTACCAACCATCCCCGCTCGGATGGAGTCTACTGCGGCGCTGGCTGCAACAGGCGCGCGATGAGGGATTGCGGCGGCGGAGAGCGATTTCGTAGCCCTGCCGCCGGAGACATCGCTGGACGCTGCGAGTTAATAATCGATCATGCGGGATCGGCGATGAAGGGATCGATGGGATAAAACACGCCGGTCAGGCAGAGCCCCTCCGGTGGCGCGGTTGCGCCGGCGGCGGCGCGGTCGCGGGCAGCGAGCGCGGTGGCGACCCTGCTGGCGGGCCAGCTACCGTCGCCCACCAGTTTCAGGGTACCGGTCATGTTACGTACCTGATGGTAAAGGAAGCTGCGCGCCTCGGCGGTGATTTCGATGATGTCACCGATGCGCGTGACGTCCAGCCGGTCCAGGGTGCGCAGCGGAGATTTCGCCTGACAGGACGCGGCGCGGAATGATGTGAAATCATGCTGGCCCAACAGCATTTGCGCCGCTGCATGCATTGCGTTTGCGTCCAGGGTGCGCGGGATGTGCCAGACGCGATCGGCGAGCAAGGCGGCGCGGGCGTGGCGGTTGAGGATGCGATAGCGGTAGCAGCGACGGATAGCGGAGAAGCGGGCATTCCAGCCGGCGGGCGCATGGGCTACGTCCAGCACCGCGACGCGATGTGGTTTCATGTGAAAATTAAGGGCCTCGCGCACTCGCTCCGCCGTGAAATGGGCGGGCAGGGGGAGTTGCGCGACCTGCGCAGTGGCATGTACGCCGGCATCGGTGCGACCGGCGACGATACTGGCGACAGGGATACCGGCGTTTAGTTTCGTGGCGGCTTCCTCCAGTATCTGTTGTACTGAAAGACCGTTGACCTGGCGCTGCCAGCCGACGAATGCTGTTCCATCATATTCCAGGCGAAGCGCCCATAGGATAGTCACTTCAGGACCGTGCCGGGGGAAATTTATAGCCGCGCAGGAAGGTATCCGCCGGCTGTGCCAGGCGGCCTGGCAGTTGCACGCGGGTGAGGCGCAGCGCGCCGTCGCCGCAGGCCACGGTCAGCGCGTCATCCAGGATCGTGCCGGGTTCGCCGGTGCCGGAGGCGGGTTCCGCGGCGAGGATTTTCAGGACGACGTCGCCGAGATGGCAGAACGCACCCGGCCACGGATTGAGCGCGCGTACGCGGCGGTCCAGCGCGATGGCGGGCTGGGAAAAATCTAGTTTCCCGTCCATGCGGCCCAGCTTCGGCGCGTAGCTGGCGCCTTCGGCTAATTGGGGCGTGGGGGCGGGGTTTTCGGCCAAAGCCTGCAGGATCAGCAATTTGCCGAGCGTGGCCAGGGTGTCGTGCAAATCGCTAGCGGTGGTGGTGGCGGTGATGGGCACGGCCGCGCGCAGCAGCATCGGCCCGGTATCCAGGCCCGCATCCATTTGCATGATGGTGATGCCGGTTTCGGTGTCGCCCGCCAGGATCGCCGCCTGGATCGGGGCGGCGCCGCGCCAGCGCGGCAGCAGGCTGGCATGGACGTTGAGGCAGCCGCGGCGCGGCGCGTCCAGCATCGCCTGCGGCAGGATCAGGCCGTAGGCGACGACGACCGCGATATCCAGATCGAGGGCGGCGAAATCCGCCTGAGCCTGGGCGTCTGTGCGCAGCCGGACCGGGGTGCGGACGGGCAAGCCGATGTTCAGTGCCGCCGTGTGGACGGGACAGGGGCGCACGGCATGGCCCCGTCCCGCGGGACGGGGGGGCTGGCAATAGATGGCGGCAATCTCGTGTCCAGCATCGTGCAAGGCGCGCAATGTGGGGACGGCGAAATCCGGGCTGCCCATGAAGGCAAGGCGCATATTATCGCCCCGCTGCTTCCTCGCGCAGGATGCGCATTTCCTTGGCTAGGCGGCGTAGGATCATGTTGCGCTTCAGGGCGGAGAGGTGATCGACGAACAGCACCCCGTCCAGATGATCGATCTCATGCTGCAAACAGGCGGCGAGCAGTCCCTCGGCCTCGATTTCCTGGTGCGCGCCCATGGCATCCACGAAACGGACCTTGACGCGGGCGGGGCGGGTGATTTCCGCATATTGCTTCGGCAGCGAGAGGCAGCCTTCCTCGCGCGTTGCCAATTCGGTCGAAGTGGCGATGATTTCCGGATTGATCAGGGCGAAGGGTTGCGGCTTTTCATCGGGCATTAAATCGACCACCGCGACGCGCAGGCCGATGCCGACCTGTGGCGCGGCGAGGCCGATGCCTGGGGCGCGGTACATGGTGGCGAACATGCGCGGCAGCAAAGCGCGCACGGCCTCGTTGTTCGCCACGCCGACCGGGCGGGCGGGCGCCTTCAGCGCTGGGTCGGGTGCGATCAGGATCGGCAGGGTCTCGGATGGTTTTGATGCCATGGGGTGGATGTAACCCCGTGCCGGCGCGCAATCAACATATCCCCCCTTGCAACCCAGTGGTCCGCTGCCAAAATACCGGTCATCGGGATGCCAGAATGGGTTCCGGACCACGCTTCGCTCAGATTGGGGGGGCCATGACCGCTAGGATGTTCACATCGCCGCTGTTTCTCGGTTTCGATCATTTGGAGCAGATGATCGAGCGCGCCAGCAAGAATTCTTCGGACGGCTATCCGCCCTACAATATCGAGCAGACCGGGCCGGCCGGATTACGCATCAGCCTCGCGGTGGCGGGGTTCAGCATGGATGATTTGCAGATCACCCAGGAGGACAACCAGCTGGTGATCCGCGGCCGCCAACAGGATGACAGCGAGGGACGGGTGTTCCTGCATCGCGGTATCGCGGCGCGACAGTTCCAACGCGCGTTCGTCCTGGCCGAGGGGATCGAGGTGAAGGGCGCCTGGCTGGATAACGGCTTGCTGCATATCGATCTGGTGCGCCCGCAGCCGGAGGTGCGCGTGCGCTCCATCCCGATCACCAAACCGGCCCCGAATGGCCGCGCCAAAATGGTAGAAGCCAAGCCGGGCGAATAATTTTACCCGTTGGCGATGAACTGCTAGCCCATCCGGGGAGCGCGCCATCGGCGAGGAGACCGACGATGAACAAAACGACCAATCCTGTTTCTGAATCCGCTCTGATCGATATTCGCCATTTATCGGAGAAGGAATTTTCCGAACTCGGCGTGGCGCAGGTGGCCTATGTGAAGCCAGTGACCGTGGGTGGAAAATTGGTGTTCGCCATCCATGCCGCCAACGGCATACCGATGGCGTTGGCCGAGGGCCGTGAGGTGGCGCTGGCTGCGATCGCGCAGCATGAGATGCTGCCGGCGCAGGTGCATTAAGTTTTTAGGCGGCGCGGATATCTGCCACGCGATAACCCTGCGCGAAAAGTAAAGCGCGTAGGTCGGCGTGATCGACGCGTGCGCGGGCCGCGGCCGCGACCGCCGGCTTGGCGCGGAATGCCACGCCCAGGCCGGCTTGGGCCAGCATGGCGAGATCGTTGGCACCATCGCCCACCGCTAGGGTGGCGCTCATTTTTAGCTTGCGTTGCGCCGCCATTTCCTTGAGTGCCGCGACCTTTGCATCTCGGCCGAGGATCGGTTCGCTCACCGCGCCGAGGAGCGCCACGCCGTCATCAAGTAAAATATTGGCGCGATGTGTATCGAACCCGAGCAAAGAGGTGACGCGGGACGTAAAATAAGTAAACCCCCCGGATACCAAGGCCGTCATCGCGTTATGCGCGCGCATCGTCGCAACCAGTTCCCTGGCGCCCGGAGTGAGTTCCGTGCGCGCCCACGTTTTTGCAAGCGCATCTAGGCTGAGGCCTTTCAGCATTGCCAGGCGTTCGCGTAGGGCCTCCTCGAAATTCAGTTCGTTGTTCATCGCCCGTGCGGTGATGGCGGAGATTTTTTCCTTCAACCCGGCGTAGGCAGCCATCTCGTCCAGGGTTTCGCTAGTGATGATTGTGGAATCCATGTCCGCGATCAGCAGACCTTTGCGCCGTCCACGCGCTTTCACCGTGATGGCATCGATCGGTTTGTTGCCCAGGACCGCGCGCACCAGTGCCATATCGGGCGACGTGGCCAGTTGGATATCGGCGGCCTCCCCCGGGGAGAGGATGTCGAGCGTTCCACCGCGCACCGCGTCGCGCACGCGAGCGATGGTCGGATCATCGAGGGTTGTGGCGGCGCGATTGGCGATCAGGGTAAGGATATGGGTCATGAGATGGCGGAAATTGGCAGTGGGTGTGATGTGACGCAAGACAGGGCGGCAACAACCCTACCGAGTGCCCTTATTGTGGCGGGCCCCACCGCAAGCGGAAAATCGGCTCTCGCCATTGCTATCGCTGAACGCCTTGGCGGGGTGATCATCAATGCCGATTCCATGCAGGTGTATCGGGAATTACGCATCATCACCGCGCGGCCTACTGTGGCTGAGGAGGCGTGCACGCCGCATCGCCTGTATGGGACGCGCGCCGCGTCGGTGGCGGGCAGCGTGGCCTGGTGGCGCGAGAGAGCGTTGGCGGAGATGGCGGCGGCGCGGGATGCGGGCTTGCTGCCAATCGTCTGTGGCGGCACGGGGCTTTATTTCGCCGCGCTTCTGAACGGGCTCGCCGACATTCCCGATCCTGGCGCGCCAGCGCGGGCGGAGGCGCGCGCGCTGTTGGCCGCGTATGGCCCCGCCGCCCTGCATGCCCGGCTGCTGGATATGGATCCGGCAACGGCCAGGCGGTTGAAACCCACCGACAGCCAACGTCTCGCCCGTGCCTGGGAGGTGTGGCTCGGGACGGGGCGGGGCCTCGCGGCATGGCATGCGCGGCCGTTGCCCCCCGCGACATGGCGCCTGCGTGCCATCCTGCTCGACCCGCCGCGCGCGGATTTGCGCGCCGCCATTGCTACCCGCTTCAACGCCATGCTGGTGGCCGGCGCGTTGGAGGAGGCGCGCGCCTTGTTGGCGCTGGGCTTGGATCCCGCGCTGCCGGCCATGCGTGCCCATGGGATGCCGGAGCTGGCGGCGCATCTGCGGGGGGAAATCACCCTCGATGAGGCGGCACATCGCGCCAGGTTGGTGACGGGGCAGTATACCAAGCGCCAGGCAACGTGGTTTCGGCATCATGAATTATCGAATATTGATCCCGTGCACACAATTCATGCGAGATTTGTCGATATGGCGCAATTTCCAGAAAGAAAATTGGCAGAAATATTGAATTTTATTCAAGGCTAGGGTTGACGCGGTGCACCATCCCCTATTATCCGTTCGCCCTCACGCGGCCTGAGGCGCCGCATCGTTAAGGACATCGACATGCCGGCCGATATTCAGCCCCCAACCGGCCCCAAGCCGGGCGCCGAAATTCTGCTTCAAGCCCTGAAGGAACAGGGTGTCGAGGTGATTTTTGGCTATCCGGGTGGCGCGGTACTGCCGATTTATGACGCGATTTTCAAGCAGAATGCCATTCGCCACATCCTAGTCCGCCAGGAAGGCGGCGCGGTGCATGCAGCGGAGGGTTATGCGCGTTCCACCGGCAAGGTGGGCGTGGTGCTGGTGACCTCCGGCCCCGGTGCGACGAATGCGGTGACCGGGTTGGTAGACGCGCTGATGGACTCGATTCCAGTTGTTTGCCTCACCGGGCAGGTGCCGACGCATTTGATCGGCAATGATGCGTTTCAGGAAGCCGATACCACGGGGATCACGCGGCCGGCGACGAAGCATAACTATTTGGTAAAGAAATCCGAGGATCTGGCGCGGGTGGTGCATGAGGCGTTCTACGTTGCGCGCTCTGGCCGGCCGGGGCCGGTGGTCATTGATCTGCCGAAGGATATCCTGATCAATCCGGCGCCCTATACCGCCGCGCTTGAGACGCCGCATCGCAGCTACAAGCCGCAGACCGAGCCCGATCCGGCATTGATCGCGCAGGCGGTGGCGTTTCTGAAGCAGGCGAAGAAGCCGGTGATCTATACCGGCGGTGGGGTCATCAATGCCGGGCCTGCGGCGTCCGCCGCGATGGTGGAATTCGTGCGTGCCACCGGCTTTCCGGTGACGAATACCCTGATGGGGCTGGGGGCCTACCCGTCGCCCGATCCGTTGTTCCTCGGCATGCTGGGCATGCATGGCACGTATCAGGCCAACATGGCGATGCATGATTGCGATGTGATGCTGAATATTGGCGCACGGTTCGATGACCGGGTGACGGGGCGGCTGAACGCGTTCAGCCCGAACTCGAAGAAGATCCATATCGATATCGACCGGTCTTCCATAAACAAGAGTGTGCATGTCGATCTGGGCATCGTCGCCGATGCCGGCAAGGCGATTTCCGCCCTCGCGGCAGCGTGGAAGAAGGATAAAACCAGAGTGGATTCGAAGGCGCTGGCCACTTGGTGGGCGCGCATCGAGGATTGGCGGGCGAAGGATTGCCTGAAATTCACCCAGGATATGACCAAGGGTGCGGTAATTAAGCCGCAATACGCCATCCAGCGTCTGTTCGAAATCACGCAGGAATTGAAGCGGGAAACCTTTATCACGACGGAAGTGGGCCAGCATCAGATGTGGGCGGCGCAGTTCTTTCATTTTCGCCAGCCCAATCGCTGGATGACTTCGGGCGGGCTTGGCACCATGGGTTACGGATTGCCGGCGGCGATGGGCGTGCAGGTGGCGCACCCCGATGCGCTGGTGATCGATATCGCGGGCGAGGCATCGATTCTGATGAACATCCAGGAAATGTCGACTCTGGCGCAATATCGCCTGCCGGTGAAAATCTTCATTCTTAATAACCAATATATGGGCATGGTGCGCCAGTGGCAGGAATTGCTGCATGGCGCGCGCTATTCGGAAAGTTACACCGCGGCGCTGCCGGATTTTGTGAAACTGGCGGAGAGCTTCCATGCCGAGGGATTGCGTGCCGAATCGGTAGATCAGCTGGACGAAGTGATCCGGCGCATGATCGTCAGTGAAAAGTCAGTGATGGCCGATATCTGCGTAGACCAGAAGGAAAATTGCTTTCCGATGATTCCGTCCGGAGCCGCGCATAATGAAATGATCCTGGGGCCGGAGCATGACGACCAGGTGGCTGGCGTGACCGATGCCGGCATGGCGCTGGTTTAGACCTTTCTTACATTCCTTCGTAGGCGGTTTGACGTATGTCCGGTACTCTTGAGCGCATGGCGACCATCTCGATGCTGGTTGATAACGAGGCCGGGGTATTGGCGCGCGTGATCGGATTGTTTGCCGGGCGTGGCTATAATATCGATAGTCTGACCGTGGCCACGGTGGATGCCGATCGGCGGCAGTCACGGATCAATATTGTGACGTCCGGCACCGACATGGTGATCCAGCAGATCACGGCGCAGCTGGACCGGCTGGTGCCGGTGCATAGGGTGTCAGACCTGACCCATGAAGGCCCTTATATCGCGCGCGAGATGGCCATGATCAAGGTGGTGGCATCCGGGGAACCGCGGGTGGAGGCGCTGCGGATTGCCGAGGCGTTTCGCGCGCGAATGATCGACGCGACCACCAACAGTTTTGTCTTCGAACTGACTGGAAACACGGACAAGTTGGATGCGTTTCTCGACCTGATGCGCCCCTTGGGTTTGGCCGAAATTTCGCGTACAGGCGTTGCCGCGATCGCGCGCGGTGTGCGCACCATCTGATAACCAGGAAGGAATACCATCATGCGCGTCTACTATGACCGCGATGCCGACGTTAACCTGATCAAGGGCAAGAAAGTCGCTATTATCGGCTATGGCAGCCAGGGCCATGCGCATGCCAATAATCTGCAGGATTCCGGCGTGAAGGAGCTGATGGTCGGCCTACGCGCTGGCTCCGTTGGCGTGGCCAAGGCGGAGGCCGCCAAGCTGAAGGTGGCGGACCCGGCGGAATGCGCCAAATGGGCCGACCTAGTTATGGTGCTGACCCCCGATGAAGGCCAGGGCGATCTGTACCGGGATAAGCTCGGCCCAAACATGAAGCCGGGGGCGGCTCTGGCGTTCGCGCATGGGCTGAACGTGCATTTCAACCTGCTCGATCCGCGCGCCGACATCGACGTGCTGATGATAGCCCCGAAGGGCCCCGGCCATACGGTGCGCAGCGAATATCAGCGCGGTGGCGGCGTGCCCTGCTTGATCGCCATTGCGCAGAATCCGTCCGGCAACGCGCACGAAGTTGGGCTATCGTACGCCTCCGCCATCGGCGGCGGGCGCGCGGGCGTCATCGAGACCACGTTCAAGGAAGAATGCGAGACCGACCTGTTCGGCGAGCAGGTGGTGCTGTGCGGCGGGTTGGTGGAACTGATCAAGGCGGGCTACGAGACCCTCGTGGAAGCCGGTTATGCGCCGGAGATGGCCTATTTCGAATGCCTGCACGAGGTGAAGCTGATCGTTGACCTGATCTATGAGGGCGGCATCGCCAATATGAACTACTCGATCTCCAATACCGCGGAGTACGGTGAATACGTCACCGGCCCGCGTATCATCAACGATGCCACCAAGGCGGAGATGAAGCGGGTGCTGCAGGATATCCAGTCCGGCCGCTTCGCGCGCGACTGGATGCTGGAGAACAAGGTCAATCAGTCCAGCTTCAAGGCGACGCGCCGGCGCTTGGCCGAACATCCGATCGAGCGGGTGGGCGAGACCTTGCGCGCGATGATGCCGTGGATTTCCAAGAACGCGCTGGTCGATAAGTCAAAGAACTGAAGTCTGCTTGGCACGATAAAGGCGGACCCCCTGGTGGGGGTTCGCGGAGTTTTGTCGTGTCGCTGCAGGGTCGGCCGGTAATGCGGTACGTCTCTCGCCAACATCAGGTCCGACAATGGCTCGTAGTTTATCGCTGCTGCCGTAAAGAAATAGCTTGGCAAGACCGGCGTGACGACGCTCTACATCACGTCCGCTTCCCCTTGGGAAAGCGCCTACAACGAGAGCTTCAACAGGTCGCTGCGTGACGAATTTCTCAACGGTGAGATCGTCTGCAGTCTTGCCGAGGCCAAGATTTTGATCGAAGCCTAGCGACGGCACTACCACACAATCCGCCCGTACAGCAGCCTCGGCTATCGACCACGGGCCTCGGAAACCGTGACGCCGCTATTGCCGCCTTCCGGTTCCGCCACGCTCCACCTCCAGGCGGCTATCGCGAAGGAAGCAACAATACACTAACATTCAATCTGGACCACCTAATGGGGATCGATCAGTTTCGGGCTTCCTGGTCACGGTGCCCGGGATCACACAGGTGGTTTTTACCTGTTTCGGCGCGGATATCCTGCTGGCCTATCAAAGCGCGATGGAGAATGTTGCATGACGCCCCAGCCCTTTCGCCTGCATGTCGATGATGCCGCGATTGCGGATTTGCGGGATCGACTAGGACGGACTCGTTTCCCCGATCAGGCCCCGGATGCTCCCTGGGCCTATGGCACGGATATCTCATATCAACGCGTGCTCGTCGCCTATTGGCGAGACAAATTCGACTGGCGAGCCTGGGAAGCGCGGCTGAATGCATTTCCGCAATTCAAGGTTCCTCTGTATGGCATCGACCTGCATTATCTGCACGTCCCTGGCGTGGGGCCGAATCCGAAGCCCTTGCTGCTGCTGCATGGTTGGCCCGGTTCGGTGTTTGAGTTTATCGACATCATTCCGCGCCTGACGGACCCGGTGCGGTTTGGCGGGCGGGCGGAAGACGCGTTCACGGTAATCGCCCCATCGCTGCCGGGCTATGGATTATCGTTCGTACCTAACCAGAAACGCTTTGGCATAGCGCAAATCTCCGACTGCTTTGCCGATTTGATGACGCAAGTCCTGGGCATAAAAAAATTCGCTGCGCAGGGCGGCGATTGGGGTGCGTTTACCTGCTCCAGTCTGGGTGCGCGGCATGCGGAGAAGCTGGTGGGCATTCACCTCAATATGCTCGCCCTGCGCCCGGATGCCCCGTTGCCTGCCAACCCGACGCCGGAGGAGTTGCGTTATGCGGAGGAAATTAGGCGTTGGGCGAAGGAAGAGACAGGCTATATCCAGATTCAGGGCACGCGGCCGCAGACCTTGGCTTATGCACTGACCGACTCTCCCGCGGGTCTGGCTGCCTGGATCGCGGAAAAATTCCATGTTTGGACGGATCACGCGGGTGATTTCGAAACCGTGGTCGGACGTGATCATCTGCTTGCGAATATTTCCCTCTACTGGTTCACCGGCGCGATCGGCTCCTCCTTCTGGCCCTATCACGACCGGTTGCACGGGCCGTGGCCAATCCCCGATGGGCGGACAGTGGATGTACCGACCGGCTACGCGGCGTTTCCGCGGGAAATCCGCCGCCCGCCGCGCTCGATCGCGGAGAAGATTTATACCGATATCAGGCAATGGACGGTGATGCCCAAGGGCGGGCATTTCGCGGCGATGGAGCAGCCGGAAGCGTTGACGCGGGATGTGGTGGATTTTTTTCGGCCATTGCGCGGCGGGTTTTAGTTTTGGGAGGATGGCATGAGCCGGCTATTCGGAGATTTTCGTCAGGTTGGCATCGTCGTGCGCGATATCGAATCGGCGATGAAGCATTGGATCGAGGTCTGCGGCGTCGGGCCGTGGTTTTATACTGACAGGTTGGCAGTGACGGGTTTTACCTATCGCGGTGTGCGCCATGACGACATTCACCTGTCGATCGCCCTGGCGAATTCCGGTGATGTGCAACTCGAATTGATTCAGCAGCGTTGCAACCGGCCGAGTATGTATCAGGATTTTCTCCGCGCCGGGCGCGAGGGGATGCAGCATTGGTCGAGCTGGCCGGTGGATTATGATGCGAAGCTGACATATGCCTTGGCTAATGGCTATACGATCGGCCAGCAGGGCGATAGCCCGCGCGGACCGTTCGTTTACTTATGGAATGAAGGCCATCCCGGTACGGTGATCGAGATGGCGCAGATGACACCCGAACGCGCGCGGATTTTCGGCGGTGTGCGCGATGCGGCGCTTGACTGGGATGGGCGGGATCCGGTTCGGCGCAGCTGGCCAGCATGAGGGGGCATTACGCTGCCGGGTTGACGGCCTCGGCTGGGATGTCGCGCAGTCGTTTGGATAGGCTGGCGACGACATTGGCGAACATCGATTCTGTCAGCCGGCCCGTGTTCGTGTTGTAGCGAGAGACGTGATAGCTGTCCGCCAGTAACAGCCCGCCGGGTAGGCTGTGGACATCGCCATGGCGGAAGCGGATGCGGGTTACCGGTATGCCGCAGGCCTTCAGCACGGCGGCATGCGCCAGGACACCCAGCGTCAGTACCGCGCGCAGACGCGGCATCGTTTGCAGTTCGCCGCGCAGGAAGCGGTTGCAGGTGGTGACTTCCAACAAATTGGGCAAATTAGCCGGCGGCACGCATCGCACGGCATTGGCGATGCGGCAATCCTGGAGTAGCAATCCGTCCGAGAGGTCCGCACCATAGACGCCGGTGGCAAAGCCATGCGCCAGCAGGGTGTTGTAGAGTAGCAAGCCCGCGTGATCGCCGGTGAAGGGCCGGCCGGTGCGGTTGGCGCCGCGTAACCCGGGGGCCATGCCAACCACCAGCAGGCTGGCGCTCAGCGGTCCGAAGCTGGGCACGGGGGCATTGAACCAGCCCGGATTCGCGGCGCGGTTGGAGACCCGGTAGGCAGCCAGCCTTGGGCAGAGTTCGCAATCCCCTGCCGGGGCTGAAGGATCGCTATCCGAAGTTTGTTTCACGCGGTTTCTGTGTCCGGGAAGGGATCCGCTGGGGTGGTCCGGGCCGGGCCCGTGCGGGGGCGCGGTTCGGTCTGTCGGCGGGTGAAATCGGGGGCGATGTCGGACAGTTCGATGAACTGGTCCGCCTGGCGGCGTAATTCATCGGCCACCATCGGCGGCGTGGTGCGGATGGAGGAAATGATGGAGACGCGCACGCCCTGTCGCTGCACGGCTTCTACCAACCGGCGAAAATCGGCGTCGCCCGAAAACAGCACGGCATGGTCGATCTTCGGGGCCAGTTCCATCATGTCCACAGCGATTTCGATGTCCATATTGCCCTTCACGCGGCGACGGCCGGTGGCATCGGTGTATTCCTTGGCGGGTTTCGTCACTAGATTATAGCCGTTATATGCCAACCAATCAGTTAATGGCTTCAGGGGCGAATAATCCTCCGTCTCCAGCAGTGCGGAATAGTAATAGGCGCGGATGATCTGTGCCTTGCCGCGGAAGTAATGCAGCAGATTGCGGTAATCAACGTCGAAGCCGATATTGCGCGAGGCGGAATAGAGATTGGCGCCATCGATAAACAGAGCCACCCGCTCCTGGGGTAAAAAATGCATGGTGAATGACCTTCCTGTTCGAATATGGACAAATGCCGGGGGTGAATATTACCGGTGAGAATTGCGCGGGCCGCATCAAATATAAAACGCTAATCTCCGCGTGGCGGCATTATCGCGCGCGGGAGGGCAAATGTGAACCAGATTGACGCAATCGGATCGATCCTAGTGGCGATCGGGTCCAATCTGGGGGACGCGGCCGGGCATCCGCCGCTGGAGATCTGCCGCCGCGCGGCCATGGCGCTGGATGGTTTGGTGGGATTGCGGGCGGTAGCGGTCTCCCGCTGGTATCGCAGTGCGCCGCAGCCGCCGTCTGACCAGCCGGATTTCATCAATGGTGTGGCGCGGCTGGCCGGGAAGGTCGCGCCGGAGGTTTTGTTGGCGGCGTTGCAGCGTATGGAGGCGGCGGCCGGGCGGGTGCGGGGCGTGACGAACGCGGCGCGCGTGCTGGATCTGGACATCATTGCCATGGGCGATCTGGTGTGTTCGGCGCCGGATCCGATCCTGCCGCATCCGCGCGCCCATATGCGGGCCTTCGTACTGGCGCCGTTGGCCGAAGTGGCACCGGATTGGCGCCATCCGCTGCTGCATTGCAGCGCGACTGACCTGCTGGCCCTGGTGAAAGACCAGCCGGTAGATGTGATTTACCCGCCGATTGGCGCGATTTGCTTGCCGAAAGGCGTAGTTTGAAGGGCTTGGCGCTTGCTTTCCAGGGAGGGCACGCCTAACTAGGGTCTCGATACCCGATATCTTGCCCGGAGGCTACACGGATGGCCCGCGTCACCGTCGAGGATTGCGTCGAAAAAATTCCCAACCGCTTTGAACTGGTTTTGCTGGCGACGCAGCGCGCGCGCAATATCAGCCGTGGTGAGGAACTGACCATCGACCGCGATAATGACAAGAACCCGGTGGTCGCGCTGCGTGAAATCGCCGAGGAGACGATCGATCTCGACCGGATCGAGCAGGATCTGGTGAAGTCGCTCTCGCGTGCGGCGGAACCTGAACCGGCGGACGAGGAAGTGCTGGATTTGATCCCGACCGATCAGAATATTTTTGGTCTGCAGGATATTTCGGCCGAGGAAGAAGTCGCTAACCTGAATGTTGAGGCCGACAATCTGTCGGCGGAGGGCATGGCGACAGCGATCGAGGCCGAGCTCGGCGGCCGGCAGCGCCGGTAAGCTCGCCCCGGGACGCCGCGATGACCCCGGGCGTCCGCAACTGGACCGTCTCGGCCGCGCCCGACGGCACCGGCAGGCAGGAGGGGGTGCCGAACGCGGCATCCCCTGAGCAGCCCTTCCCATTGCTATTGGCTTTGCTCGAAACAATCCATGCCTATGATCCTAAGGCGGATACGTCCCTGATCGAGGCGGCCTATGCGCTGGCCGCGCAGGCGCATAGGGCGCAGAAGCGCGACAATGGCGATCCCTATATCACCCATCCCGTGGCGGTTGCCGAAATTCTAGCTGGGTACAAGCTGGATATCGCCTCCATCATCACTGCCCTGTTACATGATGTGATCGAGGATACGCCGGTTACGCTGAAGGAAATCGAGCAGTATTTCGGTAAGCCCGTCGTCGGGCTGGTTGATGGCGTGACAAAGTTAAACCGGTTGGAGCTGCAATCGACGCGGACCAAGCAGGCGGAAAATTTCCGCAAGCTGGTTTTGGCGATGAGCCGCGATATCCGCGTTCTGCTGGTGAAGCTGGCGGATCGGTTGCACAATATGCGCACCCTGCATTTCGTGGAAAACCAGGAACGGCGCGAACGCATCGCGCGCGAGACGATGGAGATCTACGCCCCGCTCGCCGAACGCATCGGCATGGAGGCGGTGAAAGCGGAATTGCAGACCATTTCTTTTTCGCAGCTGGAACCCGAAGCATTCGATACGATCCAGGCGCGGATGAATTTTCTGCGCGGGCAGGGCGCGGATGTGGTGGAGGATGTACGTGCGGAGTTGCGGCGCGTGTGCGAAAAATCTGGCGTTGACGTGATCGAGGTGACGGGGCGGGAGAAAAATCCGTTCTCAGTCTGGGAGAAAATGCAGCGCCGGAATGTCACCTTCGAGCAGCTTTCCGATATCATGGCGTTTCGCGTTGTGGTGCCGACGCGCGAGGCCTGCTATGCGGCGCTGGGGGCGCTGCATGCGGCCTATCCAGTGATTGCGGGACGGTTTAAGGATTATATTTCCACGCCGAAATCGAACGACTACCAGTCCATCCATACCGGAGTGACGCTGCGCGCGCCGCGGCACCAGAAGATCGAGGTGCAGATCCGCACGCAGGATATGCATAATGTGGCGGAAAACGGCGTCGCCGCGCATTGGTTCTACAAGAAGGATGATCCCCGCGCGGGCTTGCCATCGGCGAATGACTTGCAGAAACTTCGCTGGGTGCAGGATTTGCTGGATATTTTGGAAAATTCGGCTGCGGCCGATGAATTTCTAGAAGACACCAAGCTGGAACTTTACGGCGATCAGGTGTTCTGCTTTACGCCGAAGGGTCAGCTGATCCAGTTGCCCAGTGGGGCGACGCCGGTAGATTTCGCCTATGCGGTGCATAGCCAGGTGGGCGATACCTGCGTTGGCGCCAAGGTGAACGGGCGACTGATGCCGGTGCGCCATGAATTAGAGAATGGCGACCAGGTCGAGATCATCACGGCGCGCGGTGGCACGCCCTCTCCGGCCTGGGAACGCTTTGCGGTGACGGGCAAGGCGCGCGCGCGGATCCGCCGCTTCGTGCATCAGCAGCAGCGGCAGGAAAACTTCGATAACGGCCGTGCCGCCCTAGCGAAGGCGTTTCGTCAGGAAGGTGTTGACGGCTCCGAACGTGTGCTGGAGCCAGTGTTAAAGCAGCTGAAATTTTCCACGCTGGACGATCTTTATGTCGCGGTGGGCAGCGGCACGGTTGGCCCGAAGGAAGTGGTTTACACTGCCTATCCGGAATTCCGTCAGGCACCGCGCGCGCCACGCATGATGCCGAGTTTGCAACCACTCCATCCGCGCCCGTCCGCGCGCGATGAGAACGCTATGGCGATTACCGGATTGGTGGCTGGCATGGCGGTGCTGTATGCCGCGTGCTGCCATCCTCTACCAGGTGATCGGATTGTTGGCATCATTGCAACGGGGAAGGGAGTGATGATCCATACTAAGGCTTGCCTGACCCTAGAGAGTTTTGCCGCGACCCCGGAACGCTTCATCGATGTCGATTGGGATCTAACGGTGCAGCCGGCGAAGCGGGACGGTAAATCGAGCCTGCATACTGGGCGGGTTAGCGTGATGGCTGCGAATGAACCGGCGACCTTGGCGAACCTGACCAATGCGATCGCTAAGCATGAAGGTGCGGTCTCGAACCTGAGGATCCAGAACCGGCAGACCGACTTTATGGAGGTTCTGGTGGATGTGGAGGTGCGCGATCTGAAGCACCTGTCCACCGTGATCGCCGGGTTGCGCGCGGCGCCTGGGGTCACGCAAGTGGAACGAGAGAAGGCGTGACGCGGGTATGATTTTGGGCATCGGTTCCGATATCTGCGACATAAGGCGCATGGAACGGGTGATCGAACGTCACGGCGAGCGTTTCCTGCAGCGGGTGTTCACCGACCTTGAACGGGCTAAGGCGATGCGGCGGACGGAGCGTATCCGGGCGGCCACATTCGCCAAGCGGTTTGCGGCCAAGGAAGCAGCGGCGAAAGCGTTGGGCACAGGGTTCCGACGGGGCGTGTTTATGTCCGATCTCGGCGTAGTCAATTTGTCGGGTGGGCAGCCCAGCTTGTGCATGACGGGCGGCGCGGCGACGCGGCTGGCGGCGATCACGCCAGCGGGGATGGTGGCTGCGGTAGCACTGACGATGGCGGATGAGTACCCCTACGCCTTTGCCCAGGTGATTATCTCGGCGATGCCGGCGACAGTGCTAGCCTAAGCCCATTGTAGCACGTGCTTGACAGGATGTTGCCCCCTGGGCTTCATCCGCCGCCACTTCCCCATTGAAAGTATGTCGACCCTATGGCGAAACGCGCCTCTATCGGCTGGTTGGAGAATATCAAAACCATTGTCTATGCCGGCCTGATCGCCATTGGCATTCGCACGGTTGCGTTCGAGCCGTTCAATATTCCATCCGGCAGTATGATCCCTAGCCTGCTGGTAGGTGATTACCTGTTCGTTTCGAAATACAGCTATGGGTATTCGCGCTATTCTCTGCCCTTCGCACCGCCCTTGTTCAGCGGGCGGATTTTTGGTGGCGACCCGCAACGCGGCGATATCGCGGTGTTCAAATGGCCGCGCGATAATCGCACCGATTATATTAAGCGCATCGTCGGCCTGCCAGGCGATACCGTGCAGGTGCGGATGGGGCAGCTTTATATCAACGGCAATGAAGTCAAGCGGGATGCGGCGGAGCCGATGATATCGCGCGATGATTCGGGCCTGCTCGTGGCAGGCAAGCGCTACATCGAAATGCTGCCCGGTGGCGCGATGCATGGCATCCAGAAATACAGCGATTCCGGCTATATGAATAATACGCCGGAATTCAAGGTGCCCACGGGGGCTCTGTTCGTCATGGGTGATAATCGCGACAACAGTGCCGATAGTCGCGATCCTAATAGCGGCGTTGGTTTCGTGCCGATTGAAAATCTTGTTGGGCGCGCGGAATTCATTTTCTTTTCTGTCGAGCCGGGCAATCCGTGGTGGGAAGTGTGGACCTGGCCCTTCGATATTCGCTGGAGCCGGTTGTTCCGGGGCATTCATTGAGCGGGCGGACGTGAGCGGCGATCTGGAAGCGATCCTGGGTCACGCGTTTTGCCGGCCGGAATTGCTGCGCGAAGCGTTGACGCATAGGTCCATTAGCGCGCGCCGGGGCGGGATTTCCAATGAGAGGCTGGAATTTATTGGCGATCGGGTGTTGGGATTGTTGATGGCGGAATGGCTAGCGGAGAGATTTCCGGCCGAACAGGAAGGCGCGCTGGGTAGCCGGTTGGCGCTGCTAGTGTCCCAGCCAGTGCTGGTGGCGGTGGCGGAGGCGATCGAGCTCGGCACCGCGATCGCGGTGGCGCCGGGGGAGGCGCGGGTCGGGGTGAAACGACGCGCGACCGTGCTGGCTGATGCGTTGGAGGCGACGATCGGGGCTCTGTTTCTCGATGATGGATTGGCGCCGGCACGGGATTTTGTGCGCCGGGTCTGGCAGGGGCAGATGCAGGCCCTGGTGGCGCCGCCGAAAGACGCGAAAACAGCGTTGCAGGAATGGTTGCAGGCGAAAGGAAAAGACTTGCCCGCGTATAAGATAGTCTCGCGCGAAGGGCCGTCCCACGCGCCGGTCTTTGTGATTGCCGTGGCCAGTGGTGCGTTGGTGGGAACCGGACGGGCGGGAGCGAAGCGTCTGGCGGAACAGGAAGCGGCGGCGGATCTGTTGCGCCAGTTGCGCTCATGAGCACGCGTTGCGGTTTTGTGGCCATTGTCGGTGCGCCCAACGCGGGAAAATCGACGTTGTTAAACCGTCTGACAGGGGCAAAACTGTCCATCGTCAGCCCGAAGGCGCAGACGACGCGGTTTCGTGTGCTGGGCATCCTCATGCGCGGGGCGACGCAGATGCTGCTGGTGGACACGCCTGGAATTTTCCATCCGCGCCGGAAGTTGGATCGCGCCATGGTGGCCGCGGCTTGGACGGGCGCGCAGGGTGCGGACCTGACCGTGCTGCTGGTGGATACGAAAACAGGCGCGAGCGAAGCGGTGACAGATATCGTCGCGCGGTTGAAGGAAAGTGGGCGGCGGTGCTGGCTTGTGTTGAACAAGATCGATCTAGTGGCGCCGGAACAGTTACTTCCATTAACTGCGCGGCTTTCCGAGCAGATGGAATTTGAACATATATTTATGGTGAGTGCGTCCAACGGCGATGGGTTGAACGGATTGCTGAATACGCTGGCCACGGCGTTGCCGGAAGGGCCGCATTTGTTTCCCGCGGATGAGCTGACCGATCTACCGGATCGGCTGTTGGCAGCGGAGATCGTGCGTGAGCAGATTTTTTTGCAAACGCATGAGGAAGTGCCCTATGGCGCGACGGTGGAGACGGAAAGTTTCAAGGAACGCAAGGATGGCTCGGTGCGGATCGATGCGACGATCTATGTTGCGCGGGCCGGGCATAAGGCGATCCTGATAGGCGCGAAGGGGACGCGCATTCGCGAGATTGGCGCCAAGGCGCGATCGCATTTGCTGCAATTGCTGGATCGGCCAGTGCATCTGTTCCTGAACGTGAAGGAACGTGTCGGGTGGGATGAGGAGCGTGCCCGGCTACGCGCCATTAATCTGGACCCGGATGACGGCGCCGCTGGGTAAAATTTACCGGGTTTTTGGAATTTCAAACCTCGCATCGCGTTCGATATATTTGACGATCGCGGTAAGATCTTCCTTCGCCGCGCCTTGGAACATGGCGTGCTTGAAGACAAGGCGCGCGGCCTGACAAACCCACATGGGTACGCCCAGTGCCTCGCCCTGTGCGATGGCGAGGTCGATATCCTTCATCAGGATATGCATCTCGGCGCCGAAATCGAAGCTGCGGGTGAGGACAGCGAGGGGGAATTTTGCCTGTGTGGCGCTATTCTGCCCGCTGCCGGCATTGATGGCTTTCAGCATCACTTCTGGGTCCAGCCCGCCCTTGGCGCCCATGACGAAGGCTTCAGCGGTGGCGGCCAGAGCCACCGCCGACAGGATGTTATTGGTGAGTTTCAGTACCTGCGCAGCTCCCGGCTTGTCGCCCGCCACGGTGACGGTGCGCCCCCAGAGGGAAACCATGGGCAGAACCTTTGTTACCGCTTCGGGATCGCCGGAGATCATGACGGAGAGCGTGCCAGCGCGTGCGCCCGGCGGGCCACCGGAGATCGGGCAATCGACCACGGTGACACCGCGGGCGGCCATGCCGTGTTCGATCTCATGCAGGAACGGCACGCCGATGGTGCAGGTATTGACCAGGATCTTCATACCGCTGCCCTGCATCAGCCCGGTTTCGCCGGAAACTACGGTGCGGAAGGCGGCCAAAGTGGGCAGGGAGACGAACACGACCTCGCATTTATCGGCGAGGTCTTTCGGTGAGTCGGCCTTGCGGGCCTGGCGATCTAGCAAGGGGCGCATGGCGTCCTCGCGGATGTCGAATAAAGTTAAGTTGTGTCCGCCATCCATGAGTTTTCCAGCCATGGGCAGGCCCATATTTCCGGTGCCAAGAAATCCTGCATCCATTAACCTTCTCCCTTATCGCGTCTTTGGAATCTCAAAGCCGGCGCCCTTTTCGATCATGCGCACGAAGGTGCTGATATCGTCCTGGCCCTTGCCAGCGAAGGCGGTGTGTTTCAGGACCAGGCGCACGGCGTGGCAAACCCACATGGGCACGCCCAGTGCCTCGCCCTGTTCGATGGCGAGATCGACATCCTTGATGAGCACATCCAGGGTTGCGCCGTAATGGAAGGAGCGGTCGAGCACGGAGGCGGGGAAAAGCTGCTGGGTGGCGCTGTTCTGCCCGCTACCGGCGTTGATGGCGTTCAGCATCACCTCGGGGTTCAGGCCGCCCTTAGCACCCATCACGAGTGCCTCTGCGGTGGCCACTTGCGCGACTGCGGCGAGGATATTGTTGGTCAATTTCAGCACTTGCGCGGCGCCGGTTTTGTCTCCGGCGATGGTCAGGGTTGGACCCCATAGGGAAATAAAGGGGCGGATTTTTTCGATCAGGGCGGGATCGCCGGAGACCATAACCGACAATGTGCCAGCCCGCGCGCCGGCCGGGCCTCCGGAGATCGGGCAATCGACGACAGTCACGCCTTTCGGGGCCAGGGTCGCCTCGATTTCGCGCAGAAAGGGCACGCCGATAGTGCAGGTATTGACCAGTAGCTTCATTCGGCTGCCTTGCGTCAGGCCGTTCGGGCCGTTCACCACGGCCCGGAACGCGGCGAGGGTGGGCAGGGAGACGAACACCGTCTCGCACTGATCGGCCAGTTCGCGCGGGGTATTGGCTCGCCGGGCTTGGCGTTGCAGGAGCGGGGTCATGGCGGCTTCGTTGATGTCGCACAAGGTGAGCTGATGCCCTCCATCGATCAATTTTTCCGCCATGGGCTGGCCCATATTACCGACCCCCAGATATCCCGCCTCCATGTGGTCCTCCGCGCGTGCCAAAGCTACAATGTTGGCGTCAACCATAGCGTGGTCACGGCGTAACGCCACTGCGCGCAATCCAGAGGGGATAATGAAGCATGAGCGCACCCAGAATCGGGTATATCGGCCTTGGCGTGATGGGTGGGGCGCTAGCACGGCGGTTGCTGCGCGAGTACAAGCTGACGGTGTATGACCTTTCATCCGAACGCTGCGCCGAGTTCGCCAAGCTGGGCGCCACGGTGGTGGGCTCGCCCGCCGAGGTTGGCGCCGTATCTGACATCGTGCTGACGTGTCTGCCGACCTCGGCGCAGGTTAGGGAAGTTGTTTTCGGCGGCAATCACGGTTTAGTCCGTGGCATGCAGCCGGGGGGGGTGATCGTCGATCAGACATCCGGTGCCACCGCGGCGACGCGGGAAATGGCGGCCGAACTGGTGCCGACCGGGGTGAGCCTGATCGACGCGCCGGTGAGCGGCGGCCCGCAAGGCGCGGATGCGGGAACCATCGCCATTATGGTCGGCAGCACGGACGAGCAATACGCGCGGGTTGCTCCGATCCTGAACGTGATTAGCCCGAATGTCGTCCATGTCGGCCTATTGGGCGCGGGGCATACCGTGAAGGCAGTAAACAACATGATGTCGGCCGGCAACCGGCTGCTCGCCTTTGAGGCAGTGAGCCTGGCCACCGCGCAGGGGTTGGACCCAAAAATTGTTGTGGACGTGATCAATAAATCATCGGGGAGCAACAATGCTACGCAGAACACGTTCCCCAATAATATCTTTACCGACAATTTCGAGGCACGCTTTACCCTGGCGCTGATGGAAAAAGACGTGGCGCTGGCCAATGACTTAGCCACGGGCGATTTCGAAAAATTAAGTTTGGCGCCGGCGATCCTGCGCAATTACCGCATGGCCATCGAACGCTTTGGTCGCAATGGCGATCTGCACCAGATGTTCCGCTTATACGAAGAAGCGGCGGGCAAACAGATCGCCAAGAAACCAGCCTGATCGCGGCGTTGATACCGGGGTTCTGGGGGTACCGCAAGTAAGGTGGAGGTTTTTCTCCCTGCCCCCCCCTTCTTCATCATCACAAAATGAATGAGTTCTAAGGGACGTCGCCCCGATTTTACTTACGATAGTCTCCCTGAACCCGGTGTTATGCCTCGAACCGCCAGGCTTCGGGCACCAGGGCGTAGCCTGATGCGGAGTGGTCGAGGAAGCCGAAGCCGGGATAGTGCAGGTGCATGCCGGCGACGGGGATGCGGTCGGTTGCCACCATATCGAAGACGCGGCTGCGCATGGCAGCGGCGGCGTGTGGGTCGGTATCGAAGGCGATGGTGACTTCCGGGCGGGGGATTTGCACTTCCGGGATGTGAACGATGTCGCCCCAGACCAGTAGCTGTTCGCCGCCCGAGGCAATGCGGTAGGAAGTATGGCCAGGTGTGTGGCCGGGTATGGGTTCGGCGATGACGCCGGGGAAGACCTCGGTCGCCGCGTTGAAGACGCGCATGCGGTCCTTGTAGGGGGCTATTTGTTCGCGCGCGCATTGGAAGTACATCAGCTTTTCGCGTTCGGTGCCGCGCGACATGGCAGCGTCGTCGTGCCAGTGGCGGGGTTCGTTTTCGTGCACGACCAGTTCCGCGTTTGGGAAGAAGCGGCGGCCGGTTTCGCGTTCCGCGAGGCCGGCGGAATGGTCGGGGTGCATATGGGTGAGCATCACCGCCTCGATCGACGCCGGATCGACGCCGGCGACCTGGAGATTGCCGAGCAGCCAGCCCAGGGTGCCGCCCATATAGGTGCCAGAGCCGGTCTCGATTAGGGCGGTGCGATGGCCATTGCGTATGAGGTAGGCGTTGACCGAAATGCGCCGCTTCGGGCGAAATTGGGCAGCGAGCATGGCCGCGCCTTCCTCTGGCGTGATACCGCGCAGCACATCTAACCCGCCATCCACGTAGCCATCCGCCAGGGCGGTGATGGTGATGTCGCCCACCTTTCGGTGATAGACACCAGGGACTTGGGTGATGCAACTCATGCTAATTTTCCTCACTGCCGAATAGTGAGACCAGCATGGCGTACTCCTGCCGGAAAGGGGAGGACTTGACCGGCGGGTCGCGCGATGACAGACGCGCGCGCATGGACATCACTTCGAACTCGGATGTGGCGGCAGCAATTGCGCGTCGGCGCACCTTTGCCATCATCTCCCACCCCGATGCGGGCAAGACCACGTTGACCGAGCGGTTGTTGCGCGCCGGCGGCGCGATACAGTTAGCGGGTAATGTGCGCGCCAAGGGTGAGCGGCGGCGCACGCAATCGGACTGGATGGCGATCGAGCGGGAGCGCGGGATTTCCGTGGTCACCTCGGTGATGACGTTCGAGTACGCGGACTGCGTGTTCAATCTGCTAGACACACCCGGCCATGAGGATTTTTCCGAAGATACTTACCGGACGCTGACGGCGGTGGATTCGGCGGTGATGGTGATCGACGCCGCCAAGGGGATCGAGGAACGCACGCGGAAACTGTTTGAGATTTGCCGGTTGCGCGATATTCCGATTATCACTTTCATCAATAAGATGGATCGGGAGGCGCGTGATCCGTTTGAATCCCTGGACGAGATTTCCTCGGCGCTGGCTTTGGATACCGCGCCAGCGAACTGGCCGGTGGGGCGGGCGGCGACGTTTTGTGGTACGTATGATCTGCGCAAGCGGCGTTTGAATGTGGCGCAGGAGCTGGCGCAATCCGATCCGCGCTTGCAGATTTTGGACGAGGAAGCGGATTTGGTGCATGCGGCGCTGCCGGAATTTAACGAGGAGGAATTCGCGGCGGGACATTTGACGCCGGTATTTTTCGGTTCCGCCATCAAGGATATCGGTGTGCTGGAGCTTCTCAACGCACTGGCGGAATTCGGGCCCCGCCCGCGCGCGCAGCCTGCTGATAAGCGCGTGGTGCAGGCGACGGAGGAACATCTGACGGCGCTGGTGTTCAAGATCCAGGCGAACATGGATCCGAATCATCGCGATCGGATCGCGTTTGCACGCGTTTGCTCGGGGCGACTGGTGCGAGGGATGCGGCTGAAGCAGGTGCGTACGGGCAAGCAGATTCCGCTGCATGCGCCGCAATTCTTTTTCGCGCGCAACCGTGAACTGGCGGAGGAAGCCTTTGCCGGCGATGTGGTGGGGATTCCCAATCATGGCACGTTGCGTATTGGCGATACGCTGACGGATGGCGAAGAAATAAATTTTGTCGGCGTGCCGTATTTTGCGCCGGAAATCTTGCGCCGGGTGCGCCTGGACGACGCAATGAAGTCGAAGAAACTGCGTCAAGCGTTGCAGGAACTGGCGGAGGAAGGCGTGGTGCAGCTGTTTCGCCCGCAGGATGGGGCGCCGCCCTTGGTGGGGGTGGTGGGCAGCTTGCAGTTGGATGTGCTGGTAACGCGACTGGCCAATGAATATGCCGTGCCGATCGGGTTTGAGCCGGTGCCCTATACGGTAGCGCGATGGGTTAGCGGCACGGATCGAGCGGCGCTGGAAAAGTTTATCGCCGCCAACCGCACCGCGATGGCTGACGATGTGGATGGGGCGCCAGTTTTTCTGGCCAGCTCCGCCTTCATGATGCGCAGGGCGATGGAAGGGGCGTCGGAACTGACATTCCGCGACATCAAGGATGTGCGGGCGGACAGCCTCGCTGCCTGAAGCGAGCCGTCCCACCGGAGAATGGCCGGCGGGACAAGGTTTGGTCTCAGTGCGGCAGGACGGCTGCGGGGCCAGTGGCAGCGGAGGCTGCGACCGGATCCGGTGGTTCCACCCATTCGATCGGTTCCGGCTTGCGCGACAGCGCCTGAGCGATCACGTCGTCCACATGTGCGACGGGGATCAGTTTCAGGTCCTTCTTCACGTTGTCCGGAATGTCGGCGAGGTCCTTCTCGTTTTCCTTCGGGATGAGCACCGTCTTTATTCCGGCGCGTAAGGCAGCCAGCAGTTTTTCCTTCAGCCCCCCGATCGGCAGCACACGGCCGCGGAGGGTGATTTCCCCCGTCATCGCCACATCGCGCCGCACCGGAATGCCTGTGAGGATGGAGACGATGGAGGTGGCCATGGCAATACCGGCGGATGGGCCGTCCTTCGGCGTCGCGCCTTCCGGGACGTGGACATGGATGTCGCGCTTTTCGAACAAGGTTGGCTTAATACCGAAATTGATCGAGCGGGAGCGAACATAGCTGAGCGCGGCGGAGACACTCTCCTGCATCACGTCGCCGAGCTTGCCGGTGTGTTTCACCTGGCCCTTGCCCGGCAGAAGCACGCTTTCAATGGTGAGAATCTCGCCGCCCACTTCTGTCCAGGCGAGGCCGGTGACGACGCCTACCATGTCTTCGTCTTCCGTTTCGCCGAAGCGGTGCTTGCGCACGCCAGCGAAGTTCTCGACGTTCTTTGCCGTGATCGTGACCTTCTTGGACTTCTTGGTAACGATCTCCTTCACCGCCTTGCGCGCGAGATTGGCGAGTTCGCGTTCCAGATTCCGTACGCCGGCTTCGCGGGTGTAGTAGCGAATCAGGTCGCGGATGGCCTCGTCGCTGACCTGCCATTCGCCAGCTTTCAGGCCGTTGGCCCCGGTGACTTTTGGCATTAGGTGGCGCTTGGCGATTTCGACTTTTTCATCCTCGGTGTAACCGGGGATGCGGATGATCTCCATACGATCCATAAGCGGCTGCGGCATGCGCAGGCTGTTGGCCGTGGTGACAAACATCACGTCCGATAGGTCATAGTCCACTTCCAGATAGTGATCGGCGAAGGTGGAATTCTGCTCGGGGTCCAGCACCTCCAGCAGCGCCGATGAAGGATCGCCGCGCCAATCCGCGCCCAGCTTGTCAATTTCGTCGAGTAGGAACAGCGGGTTGGAGGTTTTCGCCTTTTTCATGCCTTGGACGACCTTGCCGGGCATTGAGCCGATATAGGTGCGTCGATGACCGCGGATTTCCGCCTCGTCGCGCACACCGCCCAGGGACATGCGGACAAAATTACGGCCAGTGGCATGGGCGATCGACTTGCCGAGCGACGTCTTGCCAACGCCGGGCGGGCCGACAAGGCAAAGAATCGGCCCCTTGATTTTCGGGCTGCGGGCCTGCACGGCTAAGTACTCGATGATGCGTTCTTTGACCTTATCCAAGCCATAATGGTCGCCTTCGAGGATTTTTTCTGCTTCAGCGACGTCGGTGCGGATTTTTGAGCGTTTTTTCCAGGGGATGGAGAGCATCCAGTCGAGGTAGTTGCGTACTACGGTGGCTTCCGCGCTCATCGGGCTCATGGCACGGAGCTTCTTCATTTCCGCCGTCGCCTTATCGCGGGCTTCCTTCGAGAATCTTGTGCGTTTGATCCGGGCTTCAAGTTCGGCCAGCTCGTCCTTGCCCTCTTCGCCCTCGCCGAGTTCCTTCTGGATGGCCTTCATCTGCTCGTTCAGATAGTACTCCCGCTGGGTCTTCTCCATCTGCCGCTTGACGCGGTTGCGGATGCGCTTTTCGACCTGCAACACGCCGATTTCGGATTCCATGTGGCCGAAGACGCGTTCCAGGCGTTCGCCGATCGCCGTGGTCTCCAGCAGCTCCTGCTTTTCCGCGATCTTTAGGTTCAGATGGCTGGCAACGGTGTCGGCGAGCTTGGAGGGTTCCTCGATCTGGTTCAGCGAGACCAGGACTTCCGGGGCGATTTTTTTGTTGAGCTTGATATATTGCTCGAACTGCGTGACCACAGTGCGGCCGAGGGCTTCCAGTTCCTTCGCCACGCCGTCGCGGTCTGGCAGGGGCTCGACGAAGGCTTCGAAATAGCCCTCGGTTTCCTTGAAGCTGGTGATCTGGGCGCGTCGGCCGCCTTCAACCAGCACTTTCACCGTGCCATCGGGCAGTTTCAGCAATTGCAGGATCGTGGAGACGGTGCCGATGCGGTAGATGTCGTCCGAGGAGGGATCATCCTGCGTCGCGTTCTTCTGGGCGACGAGGAGAATCTGCTTGTCCTCCTTCATCACTGCTTCCAGCGCTCGCACGGATTTTTCGCGGCCGACGAATAACGGCACGATCATGTGCGGAAAGACGACGATATCGCGCAGTGGCAGGACCGCCATTACGTCGGTCTTTGCGATCTCGGGGGAACTCTCAGACTCAGTCATGGATGACTTCCTTATGGACCATCGAGGCTCGGTCCGCCCTATTTTGGCACGGACCGTATCCCACCACGCAATGTTTTATATCAATCGGGCGGGGCTATCCGCCGAAGCGGCATATTTGCAGGCCATGGGCATCTCGCAAGGGCTTGACAGCCATATCCGGGGAGTAAATTGGCGGCGCTAGGCGCTAGTTTCCACGCGCTCCTTGCCATAGACGTACACAGGCGCCTGTTTGGAATCGGCCACGTCACGGTTGATCACCACTTCCTCCACCCCGTCGAGACCGGGCAGGTCGAACATGGTACCAAGCAGGATCGATTCCAGGATGGAGCGCAACCCACGCGCGCCGGTCTTGCGCCCGATCGCGCGGGTAGCGACGGTGCGCAGCGCGTCGTCTGTGAAGGAGAGCTTCACGCCCTCCATTTCGAACAGCCGGCCATATTGCTTGACCAGGGCGTTCTTCGGTTTGGAGAGGATTTCGACCAGGGCGTTCTCGTCCAGGTCTTCCAAAGTGGCTACGACGGGCAGGCGGCCGATAAATTCAGGGATCAAGCCGAATTTCAGCAAATCCTCCGGCTCCACCTCATGGAGTATCGCGCCGACGCGGCGTTCATCGGGGGAGATAACCTCGGCGCCGAAGCCTATGCCGGAGCCCTTGCCACGCGCGCCAATGATGCGTTCGAGGCCGGAGAAGGCGCCGCCGCAGATGAACAGGATGTTGGTAGTGTCAACTTGCAGGAATTCCTGCTGGGGGTGCTTGCGCCCGCCTTGCGGCGGGACGGAGGCGACCGTGCCTTCCATAATCTTCAGCAGCGCTTGCTGCACCCCCTCGCCGCTGACGTCGCGGGTGATAGAGGGGTTGTCCGATTTGCGTGAAATCTTGTCGACCTCATCGATGTAGACGATGCCGCGTTGGGCGCGCTCGACGTTGTAATCGGCCGCTTGCAGCAGCTTGAGGATGATATTCTCCACGTCCTCGCCGACGTAACCAGCTTCCGTCAGCGTAGTGGCGTCCGCCATGGTGAAGGGGACGTCGAGGATACGGGCCAGCGTCTGCGCCAGCAGGGTTTTGCCCGAGCCAGTGGGGCCGAGGAGAAGAATATTCGATTTGGCGATTTCGATATCGTTGTTCTTCTGGCCGTGCGCGAGGCGCTTGTAGTGATTGTGCACGGCGACCGAGAGCACTTTCTTGGCATGCGCCTGGCCGATGACATAATCGTCCAGCACCTTGCAGATCTCGCGCGGGGTGGGCACGCCGTCACGGGATTTCACCAGAAGGGTTTTGTGTTCCTCGCGGATGATGTCCATGCAGAGTTCCACGCATTCATCGCAGATGAATACGGTGGGGCCGGCTATCAGCTTGCGCACCTCATGCTGCGACTTTCCGCAGAAGGAGCAATAGAGGGTATTTTTCGAATCGGCAGACTTGCTCATGCGCACTCCTGCCCAGGACTCGCCTGGGACTTCAAGGGCAAATATAGCCCCTTTAGTGAGGTGTCGACAAGGATTCGGTGGGGGGGGCCGGTTAGGATTTGGCGGCGTCCTCGGCGCCGGGGGGGCGGCTTTCTACCACCTCGTCGACCAGACCGAAATCGCGGGCTTCCGTAGCGGACATGTAGCTGTCGCGTTCCAGCTTACGCTCGATCGCTTCCAAAAGCTGACCGGTATGGACGACATAGATCTCGTTCAGCCGCTTGCGTAGGGAGAGAATCTCGCGCGCCTGGATCTCGATATCCGTGGCCTGCCCCTGGGCACCGCCGGAGGGTTGGTGAACCATGACGCGGGCATTGGGCAAGGCGTAGCGCTTTCCCTTGGCGCCGGCGGCGAGCAGTAGCGAGCCCATCGAGGCGGCCTGGCCGATGCAGACCGTGCTGACCGGGCAGCGAATATATTGCATCGTGTCGTAGATCGCCAGTCCGGCCGAAACGACACCACCAGGGCTATTGATATAAAAAGAAATATCCTTCGTGGAGTTTTCTGATTCCAGGAATAGGAGCTGGGCGCAGAGCAGCGAGCTGACCTGATCGTAAACCGCACCTGTCAGGAAGATGATGCGTTCCTTCAGCAGGCGGGAATAGATGTCATAGGCCCGTTCGCCGCGCGCGGTCTGCTCGACCACCATGGGGACCAGGCTGTTGGCGTAGATCTCGACCGGATCGCGGTCCATTTTATTTCGCCTTTCAGGGCATGGCCCGAAGGGAGCGGCCCAAACGCACGATAGTTTCAGATAGGTTGGCAAGGCCTGGTCACCAAGGGGATGGCCTGCCCCTTAGGCTTCCGGCGCGCTGGCCAGGACCTCCGGGGTGGTGGTTTCGTCCGTCACTTGGGCGAGTTCCAGCACATAGTCCACCACCTTGTCCTCGAAGATCGGGCCACGCAGTGATTCGACGGCCTGCTGATTCTTTCGGAAGAAATCCATCACCTGGACTTCCTGGCCCGGGTAGCGCATCGCCTCCACCCGCATGGCGCGGGTGAGTTCTTCCTGGCTGACGCTCAGGCCGTTGACCCGACCGATATCGGCCAGCAGCAGGCCCAGGCGGACGCGGCGTTCGGCGATGGCGCGGTATTCTGCGCGCAGGGTGACTTCGTCCTTATCCTTATCTTCGTCGTCCTGGCGGCCTTCCTTCATGTTGGTCTCGATGCGTTGCCAGATCTGGTTAAACTCGGCTTCCACCATGCTTTCGGGAAGCACAAAATCCGCTTGGATCGCCAACGCGTCCAGTAATTGGCGCTTGATGCGCAGGCGGGCGAGATGGTCGTATTCGCGCTGGATCTGCTGGATGATCATTTCTTTCGCCGCGTCCAGGGTTGTGAGGCCCATTTTCTTCGCCAGATCATCGTCGATCGGCGGCAGGACGGGGCGTTTCAGTGCCTTCACGGTGATGTCGAAGGTGGCGTCCTTGCCGGCCAGGGCCGCGGCCCCGTAATCGGGGGGGAAAGCAACATTGATGATTCGGGTTTCCCCAACCTTCACACCTTCAAGCTGCTGGGTGAACCCGGGGACGAAGCCCTCGCCGGCGACTTCCACCGTCGCATCCGTCGCGGCGCCACCCTCGAAGGGCTCGCCGTCGATCTTGCCGAGGAAATCGACGGTCAGCACCTCGCCCTTTTCGGCGCCGCGATCCTCCTCAATATCCTGCAATTCGCGATTGCGGGTGGCGATTTGGTCCAGGGCGCGATCCACCGCTTCCGGTGTGGCGTCGGCGCGCAGGCGGGTCAGCGTGATGGCGCTGAAATCCGGCATCTGGATGTCTGGCAGCACTTCCATCTCGACCTTGAATTCCAGGTCTTTTTCCAGTGCCGCGGTGGGTTCGCCGAAATCAGACAACTCGACCTTGGGCTGGCCGGCCGGGCGCAGGCCGCGATCGGAGATGACCTTCTGCATCGCTTCATTGACGCTTTCCTGTAGCACCTCGGCGATGACGGCGGTGCCGTAGCGCTGCTTGACAAGGGGCATCGGTACCTTGCCGGGGCGAAAGCCGGGCAGACGCAAATTTTTGCCGATATCGGCCAGGCGCGCGGTGCGCCGCCCCTCAATATCGGTGGCCGGCAACACCACGGTGAAGCCGCGCTTCAGCCCATCGGAGAGCGTTTCGGTAACCTGCATCGGGCGGGAAATCCTCAATACCTGTCGGGCCATAGCGGGTAGTGGTGCGGGCGAAGGGACTTGAACCCCCACGGCTTGCGCCACCAGAACCTAAATCTGGCGTGTCTACCAATTCCACCACGCCCGCGACCGGGAAACCGATGGCCGGGGCCATTGGCTCCAGAGCCACTAGACCCGGCTTCGCGACCGTTAGTGCGGCGCTTTAGCGCAGCGCGGGCATGCCGACAAGCGGGGAGTGAGGGGAGTGGGCGATCGGCGATGCGCGCAGTTCCGATCGATATCGGGATCGATGCCCTGATCGATGCCGGCAGGCCAGTGTTTCTCACGCAAGGGGCACGTGAAAACATACACAGCCAGCCGTCCAACGATTATCCTGATGTTTAATCAGGCTATCTTCGTGATGAAATCCCTTGTTGCGCCCGAGCGGGGCATTGCGGGGTGCGGGCCTTGGCCGATCTGGGGATCGTGAGCGCCTATCCGGCGGGCTTGCGCGGAGACGGTGGCGGTGCGCGCCGGGACAGTCTCGGCGGTGGCGTTGTCATCGGCTGATCCGGTGTTGGGCGTGGATAGGGCCGTTGCCACGGGTGTGGCACGGTGGCCGAACCTGGAGGATCGCTTGCTAGGGGGTAAAAATTCCGCCATACCGCACGCGCCGGCTTCTGGCTGGTAATTCGCACGCAGGGCTTCCTCCCCGGTTACTCGGGTCCGGTGGCAGAGAGGAGAAATCCCCTTTGGCAAAACCCTGCGGAGGTACAACCGGACTTAGGAAAGGACCCGCCCTATGGCGATGCCCGATTTCACCCTGCGCCAGCTTCTGGAAGCCGGTGTTCATTTTGGCCATCACACGCGCCGCTGGAACCCGAAGATGGGTCCGTATCTGTTTGGCATACGCAATAATGTCCATATCATCGATTTGCAGCAGACTGTGCCGATGCTCGATCGCGCGCTGCGCGCAGTGCGCGATGTCACCGCTGCCGGTGGGCGCGTGCTGTTCGTCGGCACGAAGCGTGCGGCTGCGGAACACGTGGCTGACGCGGCGAAGCGCTGTGGCCAGTACTACGTCAACCATCGCTGGCTGGGCGGCATGCTCACCAACTGGAAGACCATCACTGGCTCGATTAAGCGGCTGCGCCAGATCGAGGAGCTGGTCGGTGGCGACACCCAGGGCCTGACTAAGAAAGAAGTTCTGGAAATCACCCGCGACCGCGACAAGTTGGAGCGCGCGCTGGGCGGTATCAAGGAAATGGGTGGCCTGCCGGACATCCTGTTCATCATCGATACGAACAAAGAGAAGCTGGCAATCGAGGAAGCCACCAAGCTCGGCATCCCCGTCGTCGCGGTGCTGGATTCCAATTCCGATCCAGCCGGCGTGACCTATCCGATCCCAGGCAATGACGATGCGATCCGTGCCATTACCATCTATTGTGATCTGATCGCCGGCGCGGTGCTGGATGGGATTTCCGCCGAGCTTTCGGCATCGGGCCGTGATCTTGGCGCCGCCGAGGATATTCCCCTCGAGGCAATGCCGACCGCCGAAATTATCACCGATCAGCCGAGCGCCAACTGAACGCGGGGGGACAGAAACATGGTTGAAATTACCGCCGCCCTTGTGAAGGACCTGCGCGAGAAAACTGGCGCGGGCATGATGGATTGTAAGAAGGCGTTGACCGAAAACGCCGGGAATATCGAGGAATCGATCGACTGGCTGCGCAAGAAGGGCCTCGCTGCCGCGGCGAAGAAATCCGGCCGCGTGGCCGCCGAGGGGCTGGTGGGTGTCGCCTCCGTCCCCGCTAAGGCGGCGATGGTGGAGGTGAATGCTGAAACCGATTTCGTGGCGCGCAACGAGGCGTTCCAGGATTTCGTCGCCAATGTGGCGAAGACCGCGCTGCATGTGGGCGAAGACCTCGCCACCATCAACGCCGCGCCCTATCCGGGCACCGGGCGGACGGTTGCGGAGGAAATGACGCACCTCATCGCGACGATTGGCGAAAACATGAATATTCGGCGCGCGCGCGTGCTGACCGTGTCGCAGGGCGTCGTCGCCACCTATGTCCACTCCGCGCTGAAGCCTGGCATGGGCAAGATCGGCGTGCTGGCCGCGGTGGAAGGCACGTCGGAGCCAACGGCGCTGGAAACGCTGGGCCGGCAGGTGGGCATGCATGTCGCGGCCACGCGGCCAGAGGCGCTGGATGTCTCCACCGTCGATCCCGGCGCGTTGGAGCGCGAGAAGCAGGTGCTGATCGAACAGGCAAAAGCATCGGGCCGGCCGGACAACATCATCGAAAAAATGGTCGAAGGCCGCATCCGTAAATACTACGAGGAAGTCGTGTTGCTGGAACAAGTCTGGGTGCATGACGGCGAAAGCCGGGTGAAAGCAGTGATGCAGAAATCCAGCGCGACCCTGAAAGATTTTGCGCGATTCCAACTCGGCGAGGGCATCGAAAAGAAGGCCGATAACTTCGCGGCCGAGGTCGCCGCGGTCGCGGGGGCTAGCGGGTAATGTCGGGGCGCTGCCCCGAACCCCGCTAAGGGCGGAACGTCCTTAAAATTTATTTATTTGGTTCTCCATGAGAACCATAAGGGCGTGGGTCCAAAAACGACGCGTCGTTAGTGAGGGTTGGGGGCACAGCCCCCAATCTTGCTTCTTTGCAGTGCCAGACTGACCTCGAAATTACCCCGCTAATGCCTGTGTGTCGCCTGCGGCTTCGGCGAGCAACCAATTGCGGAAGATGGTGATTTTTGGGAATGAGGCGGTGGCGGCCGGGCAGACGATCCAGTAGCCGCAGAGGGCCTGCAGGGCGATTGGGAATAGCCGGTCGGGCGGTCGGAGATCGGGTCTCAGGCGGCGAGGGTGGTCCGGGCAAGGCAGCGCCTCGGCCGTCCGCGTCGTCGCCGGTGACCATGTTGTCCTGGTCCACCAGGGGGCCGCGCAGTGGGGGGATATCGTTGCAGCCGGCGGTCTGGAACCATTTCATCCAATTCTGGCGGTCGTTGAAATGCAGTAGCGGCATGGTGGCAATTTCGGCCCGGCTGCGTTGTTTGGTATGGCCACGCAGTGATTTCGGGCTGCACATCGGAAGCGTTCTTCCTTGCAGAGCCGGGTGATGTTTAATCTGTTGGCGTGATCTTCGCCGTGGTGAATGGCGAGATCTACATCCTTACGTACGAAATCGACACGCTGGAATGATGCGCTGACGCGCAGGTCGATGTCCGGGTGCTCGGTGGCGAAACGACCGAGGCGGTGGACAAGCCATTTGGTGACGAAATTCGTTGAGGCACTGGCGGTCGTGGCTGAACAGTTTCAGGCCTAGCTCGGCTCCAGCGCCTTCACCTGATGGCTGACTAGGCCCTGGGTGACGCAGAGTTCCGCCGCCGCCAGGGTAAGCTTTCATACTGGGCGGGCTTCGAAGGCGCGCAGAGCGTTCAGGGGCGGCAGGCGGCATGGCGTGCCCCTGATAGTGTCATGAAAAAATCTCGAGCGACTGAGATAGGTGTTGTTTTGACAACAAGGCGAAAGCGATTTTGTTAATCTGGCCTCGATGATTGCCCGGTTGCCGTGCGGGCATGGGACAGGAGGCAAGGATGGCACAGAGAATTCTTCCGGGTCTGGGGATTTTTACTGGGCTGACGATTGCACCGGCGCGGTGTGCCGGGCAACGCTGGGTAGGTTGGGCGGCGGCAATCGCGGTGGTGCGCCTGTGCGCCACGCGGTGGCGGCAGCGTCGCGCGCTGGACGACCTGGATAATCTTTTATTGCGCGATATTGGCGTCTGCAGTGGCGAGGCAAGGAGGGAAGCGAGGCTGCCATTCTGGCCGCCGTGACAGGCGCGGCGATCAGGCGTGGCCCAGCAGGGTGCGGGCAATGGCGATGGCGCGGTGGGCTTCGCTCCAGAGGTCGTACTCGTTGAGTTTATCGAGCAGCCCCCATCTGAGGTCGGTGACATCGTCGCCGGGGTGTGGATCGCCGGAGACCCAGGCGGCGGCGAAGTCGATGATAGTGTAGTGAAAGCGGATGCGGCCTGCTTCGTCGTGGTGGATGGCGTCGACATTAGTAGCGAGATATATCGGGCCGACGCTGAGCGCGGTTTCTTCTAGCAATTCGCGCCGCGCGGCTTGCTCGGCGGTTTCGCCGAGTTCCTGCGCGCCGCCGGGCAGCGACCATTTGCCCCAGTTGGGGGCCTTGCCGCGGCGAACGAGGAGGACGGCATCGGGTTTCAGCACGATGATACCGATGCCGACGAAGGGGCGGTCGGGGTATTCGCGGCTCATTGTTTGGCTGGCGGAGGTGGAATAGGGCGCAGATCCTCCAATGTCGGGGCGAAGGATTTTTCTTTCCAGGACCCGAATTGATAGACCCAACCACGGGTGCGGTTGGCGAGCAAGGTGGCTTCGTCGTTTACCGCGTCCGTGCCGCTGGCATCGAATTGCGCCCAGATATCACTACCGGCGCGGAAGATCGTGGCGGTGATAGTGAGGCCGTCCGCGGTGACGAAGCGGCCGATGCCGAGTTTTTCGCCTGGTGTGTTTTTCGCTTCCTTAACTTCCACGAAGCTGAGGCTTTCCAGGGCACGGCTGACTTCGTCGAGTTTGAAACTGTCCAGGGTGCCAGCTTCGGTGGGGTGGCGGAGGATGAATTTATCCTCGGCGCGGGCGATTTCTAGGGTTTCGTCGCCACGCGTGATGGTGGCGGTTGCGATGCGGCCTGAAGCGATGTTCATGACATCACGGTCGAGCCAGAGCGAGGCGTCGGTATCCGGGGCGAGACGGCCTTCGGCGAGCCAGGTGTGGTTTTCGCCGGGGCGGCGGAGATAGATCGATTCGGAGACGTTGCCCTGCGTGCGCGTGCGGCGATGGCCGGTGATCAGTTCGGCCAGCGTCTTGCTGTTGCCGTCGAGAACGCGCAGCAGCGTGGCCGTGGATTCGGCGTGCATGGGATCGTCGAGGCCAAGGCGGGAGAACTGTTCGGGGTCCGTGGTGCGGGGCTCTAGCAGGCGTAACTCGGTGAGGCCGGTGAGAAATTCGCGCAATTTTACTTGCTGCACGCGGTAGTGGGCGGCGCTGGCGAGGCCCCAGTTCTCGCCTTGTTTGGCGATGACGGTGGTTTTGCCCTTGCTGGTGATCTCGATACGCGTGGCCGCTTGCAGGCTGGGGGCGAGGTTGGGGAAAAGCAGGGCGCCGGCGGCGATTTCACCGCGTTCGGGGGAGGCGACCCAGTTGGTGTACCATCCGCCGGCCAGCACAAGTGCGGCGAGGGCGGCAAGGAGGGAAGTTTGGATGGGTTTCATGCACGGGCCCTCGCGCGGCGGCGGTTGCGCCCGATGCCCCAGGCGATGGCGAAGACGGTAAGCAAAGCGGGGACCATTACGATGTTGAATAGGCGTAGGGCGTTTTGCAGCGCGCCGATGTCGCGGCGGAGGTCGAGCTGCACGTTGCGCAGTTTTTGCCGTGTCTCGATCATGTCCTTGCGCAGCGCGTCGATGGTGGCGCGTTGTTCGGGGGTGATTATGGCTTGTGCCGTGGTGTTGGTACCCGGCGCATTGCCTTGGCGTAGCTCGCGCAGTTTCTTCTCGGTTTCCTCCAGGCTTTGCTGCAGGGCGCGCTCAGTTTGGCGGAAACGCGCTTCGGCGTCTCTCTGCATCACGTCCACCAGCTCAAACGGGCGGACGGTGCCGCCGCGTGAGCGCAGGCCGATCAGCGCGTCGCCGCCGGCCAGAGTGCCAACGACATTGGCGAGGAAGGCGCCGTTATCGGCAAACGGGGTGGCTTGCTGTTCGCCGAAGAATTCCTGCACGCGGACCCAGTAGCGATCTCCCAGAAAATCAGTATCGGCGACGATCACCAGGTTGGCTTGTGCTAACGTGGCGACGATGTGGGGTGGAAAATTTTCTGGCTGCGGCGCGCCTTCCACCGGGGCGGGCGGGCTTTCGAAAGCCGATTTCAACTGGCCGCGGGCGCGCGCGGCGATGGTGGCGGGCCCGCCCTCAGGCTTGAATTCGGCTAGGATGCGTGCCGGGTCAGGCTGGCGGAGTTTGTCCAGCGCGACGGTGCCGGAGCGCGGGCTGGATTGCAGGAGAGGAAGAATTTCGATTCCGGCGCCGTCTTTTATACCGATGGCGCCAGCGGAGGCGACGGTAACCTGCTGAATTTCCGCGTTTGCAGGATCGGCTGCGTTGATGCCGGCATCGCGGATGTTGAACCACGCGACGTAATCCACCGCCTGGACCCGGTCGTTCGGGTTGGCACGCACCCGCCAGGCGCCGCCGAGGTCGCCGACGGCGCGGCTGGTATCGACCTTGATGCCCCAGGCGTCGAACAATTTGTCCAACTCCGAGCCGGTGATCATCGCGGGTTGGCCACCAGGGCCTGGCGTGCTGGCCTGGGCCTCGCTGTGCGGATCGACCATCACCATCAGGCGGCCACCGCGCATGACGAACTGGTCGATTGCGTAGAGCGTGTTTGCAGAAAGATCCTGCGGATGGATGACGAGCAGAACCTGGATATCGGCGTCGATCACCTGCGCATCCATCGCCACAGTCTTAACGTTGTTGGTCTGGCGTAATTGCGTCATGGCGACCCAGGGCCGGCCGGCCTGGCCACGTGACATCATCATCTGGCGTTGATCGCCATCTACCGGTAGGCCGGTCATCAGTCCGACCACGGCGCGCTTCGGATTGGAGAGTTCGTAGATTAGCTTCGTTAGGTCGAATTCCAGGAAGCGTTCGCGATCGGTCTGGAAGAAGCCAATGCTGCGTTCATCATCTAGAAGATTGCTGCCGGCAAGGCCAAAATAGACCTTCTCGCCGCCCTGATCGACCGGCACGCCTTGCAAGCCGAAGGACATGGCGCGGTCCTCGGTGTCTGAGAAAGGTTCGGGGTCGTAGATTTCCAATTTTAGTTTTCCGGCGGAAAGCGCCACGTATTGTTGCAGCATTTCCTGCACCCGGTCAGCGAAGGAGCCATAGAGTGGCACGGTGCTGCCCAACTTGCGCGAATAAAACAGCCGCAAGGTGACCGGGTCTTTCAGATTGGCGAGAATCTGCTTCGTACCTGGCGAGAGCGTATAGAGCCGCTGTTGCGTTAGGTCGAGGCGGACTTGCCCCAGCTGCGCGTCGGCGAACAGATTGATGCCGATGGCGAGCGCGGCGGCTGCGATGATACCGAGGGCGGAGAACCAGGTGCGCTGCATGGTCTAGTCCGCCTTCCGTGATTCGACGATGATCGTATTCACGAAGAGCCAGAAGCTGATGAACGTAGCGAAGTAAATCAGATCGCGCAGCGCGATGACGCCGCGGACGAAATTTAGGAACCGGTCGAAAACGCTGATCCGGCGTGCAATCTCGGCCAGGACCGGCGTGTTGCGCGATAAAAAATCGGTGACGATGGGATAGGAAGCGACGGCAAAGATAAAACATATCGAGACGGAGAGGACGAAGGCGATGACTTGGTTTTTTGTCGCCGCCGAAATCGCCGCGCCGATAGAAAGGAAGGCGCCGGCCACCAGCAGCGCGCCGGCATAACCCGCCGCGATGACGCCGTTATCGGGCTTGCCCAGGATGTTGACGGTGATGACGAAGGGAAAGGTCAGCAAGAGCGCAATGGCGCAGAAGGCCCAGGCGGCAAGAAATTTCCCCAGCACCGCCTGCGCGCGGGTGATCGGCAGGGTGAGCAGAAGCTCGATGGTGCCGAGGCGGCGCTCCTCCGCCCAGAGTCGCATGGTAATGGCGGGCACCAGCACCAGCAGCACCCAGGGAACGAAGTTAAAGAACGATACTAGGTCGGCCTGGCCGCGATCGAAGAAATTGCCGAGATTGAAGGTCAGCACACCTTGCAGGGCGAGGAAGATGACGATGAACACGGTGGCGACCGGGGTGGAAAAATAGGCGGCGAGTTCGCGTTGGACGATGACAGCGGTGATCTTCATGCTCAGGCGGCCTTCGTGGTGAGCGCGCGGAAGACATCGTCGAGCTTGCCCGAGGGGGCCATCTTTTCCAACTCCGCCGGCGTGTCGTTGGCGACGATTTTACCGCGCGCGATGACGATGGCGCGGGTGCAGACGGCGTTCACCTCCTCCAGGATATGGGTGGAGATGACAATGGCTTTTTCTGGCGCCATACGCGTGATCAGATTCCTGACCTCGTGCTTCTGGTTGGGGTCGAGGCCGTCCGTGGGTTCGTCGAGCACCAGCACGGGTGGGTCATGCAGCAAGGCCTGGGCCAGGCCGACGCGACGCTTGAACCCTTTCGACAATGTTTCCACGGTTTGCAGGTGGACGCCTTCAAGGCCGGTGAGCGCGATGGCATTGTCGATCCGGTCCACCAATTCGCCGCCGCTGAAACCGCGAATTTTGGCGGTGAAGCGAAGAAAGGAAATGACGGTCATTTCCGGGTATGTGGGTGCGCCCTCGGGCAGGAAGCCGAGTTGGCGCCGGGCAGCGATAGCGTCGGATTGCACATCGTGGCCGCAGATGCGCGCAGTGCCGGCGGCGGGGATCATGAAGCCTGCCAGCATGCGCATTGTGGTGGACTTGCCGGCGCCGTTGGGACCGAGGAAGCCCAGTACCTCGCCGCGCGCGACGGTGAAGGAGACATTATCGACAGCGGTGATGCCGCCGAATCGCTTGGTCAGGTTTTCGATTTCGATCAATCTGGGTTCGTTCAGCTTGGGCGCGATCTGCGTGCGCGCTGTGGTGGTGGACACGATTTGTTTCCCCTCGATGGGCCCCGTCGATGGGCATGACCGGCCCGGACATAGCGCAACCGCCAGCCAATGCAAGCCGGATGGGGTCGTATGGAGAAAGCTTCATGCCCCTGGCAGGCTGGGGGTAAGGCAATAGACGGGAGGTACGACATGGCACGGCGCTAATGTATCCATATCGCCGAGTTCAAACACGCGAACCGGATTCCGGCAGCTAGCCGAATCGATAATCTGTCGGTCTCTGGCTGCATCGACGGTATGGATCCGGCGACGGGGAGGAATGCGGAGAGCTTGGAGGACCAGCTACGATTCATGTTCCAGCATGTGCGCGCGGTGATGGCGACGGTCGGGGGGTGCGGACGATATCATCAAGTTCGCGGTCACAATGACGGATGGCTCGCAGCGTCCGGCGCTGAACGTGGAATGGCTGCAGATGTTCCCTGACGAGCATTTCCGGCCGACGCGGCACATGTCGGAGGGGAGTTTGAGGCCTGGGATGCGGGTGCAGTACGATATTATGGTGGTGATTGGGGACTGAAATAGTTAGTCCAGCACCGGTTATTGACTCATTGGGCGGACCGGCCCGATGATCGGTCATCATTTTTTGGGAAATGCCATGTCCAGCACGCTTGATCGTCCCGTTGTAGCTGCCTTGGCGGTTGTCGATATCGACCGTAATCGCCTGCAAGCCCGTATCGACCTGGCGGCCGCGCACCGGCTGGCAGTGATGCACGGGTTTCATGAGGGAATCTTCAACCATCTCACCCTGCGTGTGCCGGGGACCAATGACCGCTACTACCAGATCCCGTTCGGCTTGCACTGGTCCGAGGTGACAGCAAGCTGCTTCATGGAAGTTGGCTATGACGGCAAGCTCAAGGCGGGCTCCGGCGAGATTGAGCAGTCCTGCTATTGCATCCATGCGCCGATCCATGAGCTGTCGGCGCAATCGGCGGCGGTGTTTCATACGCATATGCCGTTCGCTACCGCGCTGTCACGGTTGGAGGACCAGAGCATCCTGCCGATCGGGCAAACGGAACTCGGGACGCGGATGACAACCTGCTACGACGATCATTACGATGGCCCGGCCTTCGATCCGGCCGAGGGGCGTCGTTTGGCGGGGTTGCTCGGCGGTCATACGATCATGATGATGGCCAATCATGGCGCGCTGACCGTCGGCGCGACGGTCGCCGAGGCGTATGACCGGCTGTATTATCTGGAACGTGTAGCGCAGGTGCAGCTTTACGCCATGTGGACCAACCGGCCGCTACGTCATTTGCCGCAGGCGACGGTGGACAAGACCTATGCGGAATATCGCCAGTCGGGGGTGAAATATGGCGGACGGTCGAATGCCGATTGGCATTTCGCGGCGTTGAAGCGGATACTGGACAAGAAGGAACCCGATTACCGCGACTGATCGGGGCGGTAGAGAGGAAAAACCCTGCGCCGGCGATCGGCGCAGGTTTTTTTATTTGCGGGCGAGAAACCGTTCGAAAGCTCGCAGGGTGGCTTCGCTGACATGGTGCTCGATGCCTTCGGCGTCGGCTTCCGCGGTGGCTTGGTCGAGGCCGAGGGCGAGGAGCAGGCGAACGACGACGCTGTGGCGGTGGCGCGCGGCCTGCGCGGCGGCGCGGCCGGCATGGGTGAGGAAAAGGCCGCGATAGGGTCGCGTTTCCACCAGCCCGTCGCGTTGCAGGCGGGCGATGGCGGCGGCGACGGTTGCTTGTGTGACGCCGAGGCGGTGCGCGAGATCGACGGCGCGAGCCTCGCCCAGGGCATCCAGAAGGTCGGCGATGAGTTCGACGTAATCCTCCGTCACCGCCGAGCGGTCGCGCGTGCGCGCGCGGGAGAAGCGCGCGGCCTGGGTGTCGGCTGCTGGCAGGGGGGGGCGGGAAAGCGGCGGTTCGGTGGGTGGATCGGTTGCCATGGAAGGTTTCTAACATGATGTGCGGGGATCAAATAGGCGGACTTGAATTTTAACCGAAACCTGATTAATTCAGCCTTCACTTAATTAAGGAGTCTTTGCATCGTGACGCCGTCGCCGCTCGACGGACCAGGTGCGATTGAGCTGGGCCGCAGCCTCCCGGAGGTGCATCGCAGCGTGGCGGTGCCGCCGGCCGGCGCGGGGTGGCCGCGCAAGCTGGTCGCGTTCATCGGGCCGGGCTATCTGGTCTCGGTCGGCTACATGGACCCTGGCAACTGGGCGACCGCGTTAGCCGGCGGGTCGGCGTTTGGCTACACCTTGCTGGCGGTGGCGCTGCTGTCTTCGCTGATGGCAATCTTGTTGCAGGCCCTTTGCGCGCGCATCGGCATCGCCACCGGGCGGGATCTGGCGCAGTTATGCCGAGAACGATTTCATCCTGCCGCCGCTTATCCGCTGTGGCTCCTGGCGGAGGTGGCGATTTGCGCGACCGACCTGGCGGAGCTGATCGGCACCGCCATCGCGCTGGAGTTACTGTTCGGTGTGCCGTTGCTGTTCGGCGTCATGCTGACGGCGCTGGACGCATTCCTGATCCTGTGGCTGCAAAATAAGGGCGTGCGCTGGCTTGAGGCCTTCATCATCGGTATGCTGGCGTTGATCTTCGGCTGCTTCGCCGTGCAGATCTTCCTGTCGCAGCCGGAATGGGGTGCGGTTGCGCGCGGATATATCCCGTCGCTTTCCATCGTCACGAACCAGACGCAGCTTTATATCGCTATGGGTATTCTCGGCGCGACCGTGATGCCGCATAATCTTTATCTGCACACCGCGCTGATCCAATCCCGCGCATGGGGCCATGACGAGAAAAGCAAGCGTGAGGCGGTCCGTTATGCCAGTATCGACAGCACGCTCGCGCTGTCGCTGGCACTTCTGGTGAATTCCGCCATCCTGATCACTGCGGCTGCCGTGTTTCATGCCGGTGGGCGTAGCGATGTCGCGGAAATCGGCGAGGCCTACCAACTCCTCACCCCCATGGTGGGTGTCAGCGCGGCGGCGGTGCTGTTTGCGGTGGCGCTGCTGCTCTGCGGCCTGAATGCCACCGTCACGGCCACCCTGGCCGGGCAGGTGGTGATGGAGGGATTCCTCCGCATCCGCCTGCCACCCGTGCTGCGCCGGCTGATCACGCGTCTCATTGCCATCATCCCGGCTATCATCATCACCTGGCTCTACGGCGCGAGCGGCACCGGCCAGTTGCTGATCCTCTCGCAGGTTATTCTTTCTCTGCAACTCCCCTTTGCTGTCATTCCGCTGATGCTGTTCGCCTCCGACCGTGCCCGCCTCGGCTCGCTGGCCACGCCACGGTGGCAACTGGTGCTCGGTTGGGCCTCGGGTGCGCTTATTGTCATCCTCAATATCAAACTCCTGGCTGACGCGATCATCGATCCTTAAACCTTGTGGATTGTTTCACGTGAAGCTTTCTACAGCCGATTTCTATTGACACGCCCCAAAACGGTAACAGCGGCGCAACCCCCCGCTACCCCAAACTAACGCCCTCACCCGATCGTACCGCTTGCCGGGCGCGGCCAGACAAGTAACACTCCTGCCATCACGGCATCCGGGGAGCATGGCCCGCATGGACACCGCCACTGACACGGTCGATCTCTTCACCATGGTCGTCCTGCGCCGCCGGCTGGAAGCGATCATCCGCGAGATGGTCAACGCCCTGTTCCGCTCCGGCCGTTCCGGCGTGCTCAATACGGCGATGGATTTTTCCTGCTGCATCACCGACGCCCAGCATCGCGCCGTTAGTACCGCGCTCGGCTTGCCCATCCATGTCGCTGCTATCGATTTGATCTCGCGCGCGGTGGAGAAGAAATTCGGCGCCGACATCCATCCGGGCGATTGCTTCGTCAATAACAGTGGGTATCACGGCAACACCCATTGCGCCGATTTTACCCTCTGCGTGCCGATCTTCGCGGATGGCGAGCTAGTCTTTTACGCCATCGCCCGCGCGCATCTGGGCGATATGGGTTTTCCCACCCCCACCACCTATAGCCCGCTCTCGCGCGATCTTTACGAGGAAGGCCTGATGCTGCCCTGTGTGCGCATCCAGCGAAACTATCAGGACGTCGTGGAAGTTCTTGATATCTGCAAGGCCAATATCCGCGCCCCCGAACAATTCCACGGAGACTATCTTGCTACCCTCGCCGCGGTGCGCACCGGGGCGCGCGGGATTCAAGCGCTTTGCAAGAAATATGGCACATCGACAGTGTGCGCATTCCTCACGCAGTTTCAGGCCTATGCGCGAGACATGGCCATCGCCGCGATCAAAAAACTTCCGAAAGGCACCGTCACGCGCACGGAACACCATGATTCTGAATATGACGGCATGCCCAACGGTATTCCCGTCCGCGCCACCATGGACGTCGATCCCGAAGCTGGCCTGATCCATATCGACCTAACCGATAATATCGATAACCTACCCCTTGGCATTAACCTTACCGAGGCCACCGTCACTGCGGCCTGCCGCGTGGCTATTCTAACAGCGCTCGGCCCGGACGTGCCGCGCGCCACTGGCGCCTTCCAGCGCATTATATTAAAGTTACGTGAGGGCAGCGCCGTCGGCTTGCCACGTTTCCCCGCCGCCACGTCTACTGCCACGACCAGCCTGTGCCACGTCCTCAACTCGCTCATCCAATCATTGTTCGCCGATTTGGCAGAAGGCCACGGCGCCGCCTGCTGCACCATCGGTAATCCGGCCTCCTGCCCCGGTGTCAGCGGTAATGACTCCCGTCATGGCTATCGCGCCTACGCCAACCAGGTCATCCTCGGCTATTGGGGAGGACCCGGCGTGCCGGGCCATGATGGCTGGGTCACCTATGGCGGCGCCGGCGCGCAGGGAATGATGTGGCAGGCTAGCGTCGAGGTGACGGAACAGCAGCAACCCGTGCTGATCGAAAGCCTGGAAATCGGCGTCGACAGCGGCGGTCCCGGACAATGGGAGGGCGGGCCGGGTGCGCATTGTATTTATCGCGTGCGCGACGATCCCGTGCGCTTCACCACCAACGCCGCCGCGCATGATTTTCCGCCATTCGGTGCGGCGGGTGGCCTGCATGGTGGGGCCAGTCATGCCTGGCGTATCTCGCGCAACGGCGAGCGCGGCGAACTCGCCAACACAATCGATCTTACGCTTACACCCGGCGAAGCTTTGGAATCGCAGGCCTGCGGCGGCGGCGGCTATGGCGATCCGCTTTTGCGTACCCCCGAAAGGGTCGCCAAACGCGCGCGCGAAGGCTGGATTTCGCTCATCCGCGCGCGCGATGTCTATGGCGTCGTGCTCGACACTAGTGGTGAGATTTTCCATGTCGACGGACCCGCTACCGAAACCCTGCGCGCCCGACTGCGCGCGGCCCGGGCCTAGACCGTGGGCATCGATATCGCCACCGATGTCGGCGGCACTTTCACCGACTTCGTCCTGCGCGATGTGAATGGCGCCATCCATCTCAGTAAATCCTCCACCACGCCGGGGCGGATCACCGACGGCATCTTCAACGGCCTGACCATGATCGCCGAACGGCGCGGCTGCACCCTGAAGGCGCTCCTCGCCAGCTGCGACAGCCTCGCCTGCGGCACCACGGTGGCCACCAACGCCATCTTGGAAGGCAAGGCGGCGAAAACCGGCCTGATATGCACGCAGGGCTTTCGTGACACCTTGCTGATCCGCGAGGGCGGCAAGACCGACAGCTATAATATCTATCTCGATTACCCGGACCCCTATCTGCCACGCTATCTCACCTTCGGCGTTGCCGAACGCATCAATGCGGAGGGCGGGATCGAAACGCCGCTCGACGATGCCGCCATCCACGCCAGCATCACCCAAATGAAAAATTGGAACGTGGAGGCGGTCGCGGTCGCGCTGATCTGGTCTATCGCCAATCCAGCGCACGAACAGCGCATCGGGGAAATCCTAGAGGAAACCTGGCCCGGCATTCCCTACAGCCTCAGCCATCGCGTCAGCCCCAGCGTGCGTGAATATCGCCGCTCTTCTGCTACGGCCATCGATGCCTCGCTGAAGCCGATCGTGCAGCGGGATATCGCGGAGATCGAGGCCCGCCTTCGCGAGCATGATTTCGCCGGCGTGCTCACCTTCGTTACCTCCAATGGCGGGCGCACCGCCACCGCGGAGATTCTGGCCAAGCCGGTCTATCTCTGCCTCTCCGGCCCATCTGCCGCCCCGCATGCCGCCACGGTATTGGCGCGTGCCGTAAGCCTGCCCACCGAAAACCCTCCCGCGGGCAACCTGGTCACCATCGATATGGGAGGTACCAGCTTCGATATCTCCATCACCACCGGTTGGGAAACCCCGATGCACCGGGAAGGCTCCATCGGCGGGCATATGTTTGGTGTACCGTCGGTGGATGTGCGCACCATCGGTGCCGGCGGCGGCTCTATCGCGCGCGTCGACGCGGGCGGTTTTATCCATGTCGGCCCCGCCAGCGCTGGCGCTTGGCCCGGCCCCGCCTGCTATGGCAGGGGAGGGGTCTTGCCCACCGTCACCGACGCCAATCTCGCCCTCGGCCTGATCGCGCCGGAAAATTTTGCCGATGGCCAGTTTCAGCTTGCTCCTGGCGCTGCGCGAGAAGCGATCCGCCAGTACGTGGCCACTCCGCTCGGCATAGGAATCGAGGACGCGGCCAGCCTGATCGCGCTCACGGTCGAACAGAACATGGTCGCAGCGATAGAAGAAATCACCATCCGCCGCGGCGTCGATCCGCGCGAATACATCCTCGTCGCTGGCGGCAGCGCCGCCGGCCTACATGCCTGCGCAATCACGCGCGAGCTTGGCATGCGCCGCGTCCTGGTCCCCGGCCCCGCCGGCGTGCTTAGCGCCTATGGCATCGCCACCGGCGATATCCGCTTTGGCTTCGCCCGCCCGCTCTTTGCGTCCAGCCGCGCATTTGATCACGAAGCGGTCAACGCGGTCCTCGCCGAATTGGAAGCAGAGGGCAGCGCCTATCTGGATCGCATGCGCTTGCCCGAGGCGCGACGTTCTTTCCTCCTCACCACCGAAGCCCGGTATGCTGGCCAGGTCTGGCAGCTCACTCTGAAACTGCCCCATGCGCGCATCGCCGACGCGGCCGCGCTGGCGGAGTTGGTGGATGCGTTTCACGCTTTGCATGAGCAGTATTACGCTGTGCGCGCCGATGACCCGGTGGAATTCACTGAATGGAATCTGCTCGCCACCGGACATGTCGCTGCAACTCAGGCAGGCGGAACATGCCGGCGCGAGGTGATGGCCGCGTACCCGCGCCGGCGCTCCGTATTCCTGAAATCCGCTGGCGGCGCTCTGGACTTGGCGGTGCACGATCTCGCCGCCCTGCCTCCCGGCACATCGTTGCTTGGCCCGGTCCTGCTGGAAAGCAGCCTCACCGTCATCCTGATTCCCCAGGATGCGCGCGCCACTATCACTGAAGATGGTGGCGTGATGATCGACCTTGCTTAACTCTCCACCGGTTCCAACCCAGTCGCCTGGCACGTCCAAAACCCTGCCGCGCCGCGCAAGCCGCCATAAGCCTCCGCATCCGTCCCCGTCACCAGGATTGGTCCATCGAGACGCAGCAGCGCCGCGCACAGCGCTGCTCGATGATCCGCGTCCAGATGTACCGCCGGCTCATCCAGCAGCAGCATCGGCGGTGCCCCCCGCGCGGCGGCGATCAGCGCCGCGTGGCCCAGCACCACGCCAATCAGCAGCGCCTTTTGCTGCCCGGTGCTGGCGAGTTGCGCCGGCACCAGGCTGCGCGCGTCCGTCAGTTCCATATCCGCCCGGTGCGCCCCCAGCCGTGCCGTGCCCGCCTGCCCATCCTGGCCCCGGTTCGCCAGCAGCGCGCCGCGCAGCCACTCCTCCACCTCCAGCGCTGGCGCTGCGCGCAGCCGCTCCGCGATCGGGCAGATCACGCTCATACGCGCGTCGGGGAAGGGGGAAGCCGCCCCCTCTGCCAGCGCGGCATTGAGCCGCGTCACCAGGCCCGCCCGCGCCGCCGAGGCCGCCACGCCATGCCGCGCCATGGCATCCTCTAGCCCAGCCAGCCATGCCGGGTCGGGATGCGCCTCCGCCAGCAGCCGGTTGCGGTTGGCCATAGCGGCCTCATAGGCTGCTACCTCCCGCGCATGTCCTGGCTCCAGCGCAAACACCAGCCGATCGAGAAACCGGCGCCGCCCGGACGCCGCCTCCTGGAACAATCGCTCCATTTGCGGCGTCAGCCAGACAGCGGCCAGCCTGGCGGAGATCTCTGCCTGGCTGCGCGGCGGCGCGCCGTCCAGGCGGAACACCCGCCGGTCGGGGGGACCTTCCGGCGGCGTGCCGGTGCCAATGTTGAATTCCCCATCTATGGCTGTGAACCGCCCCGCCACCGCCCAAGCGGCACCTGACCCTTTTCGCGGCAAATCGGTTCCCCGCGCCCCTCGCAACCCGCGCCCCGGTACGAGCAGGGAAAGCGCTTCTAGCAAATTGGTCTTGCCACTACCATTCAGCCCGATGATCACGCTGACCGCCATGCCCGGCCGCCAGCTCAGCGCGGCATAGTTCCGAAAATCGGTCAGCGTGAGACGAAGCAGACGGCGCGCAGCAGCCGCGCTCACACCCGCATCGGCATGAGGACATAAAGCGCCGACGCATCGGCGGCATCTCGCACCACGGTCGGCGCGGCGCCGTCGGAGAACAGGAATTCCACCTGCTCTCCCACCTGGTCGGTGATGTCGTTCAGGTAGCGCGCCTGAAACCCGATCTCCAGCGGCCCGGCGGCATAGCTCACCCGGTCGCCGTCCAGTTCCTCCGTCGCTGTTCCCTGCTCCGGCGAGGACGCCGACAGCACTAGCAAATCCTTCGCTAAGGACAGCTTCACCGGCCGTGAGCGTTCCGACGAAATCGCCGCCACCCGCGCCACCGCGTCGGAAAAATCCTTTTTGCCAACGCGCAGGATCTTGTCGTTGTCGCGTGGAATGACGCGTTCGTATTCAGGAAACGTCCCATCGATCAGCTTGGACGTGAGAATGACCGGCCCCACATGAAACTGGATGCGCGTATCCGACAGCGCCACGTCCACATCGCCCGACGTCTCATCCAGCAATTTCCGCAACTCATTCACCGTCTTGCGCGGCACGATCACGCCGGGCATGCCACCCGCCCCCTGTGGCAACGGTAATTCGACGCGCGCCAGCCGATGCCCATCCGTCGCCACCGCCCGTAGCATCTTCGTACCATCCGCTTCGGCGGCATGGATATAGATGCCGTTCAAATAGTAACGCGTCTCCTCGGTGGAAATCGCGAACCGGGTCCGGTCGATCAGGCTGCGCAGATCATGCGCGGGGACGGAAAATTTATGCGGTAGGCTGCCCGCCGACATGGACGGGAAATCCTCTGTCGGCAGAACCACCAGCGAGGTCGTATAGCGCCCCGCCCGCAATGCGAGTTGCGCATCCCCACCCGGGTGATCCAGCTCCACCTCTGCCCCATCCGGCAGCTTGCGGACGATTTCGTATAGGGTGGCGGCCGGCGCGGTGCAGGTCCCATTGCGCGACGCGTTGGCCGGCACATCCTCCAGCACCGCGATTTCCATATCCGTGGCGGTCAAAGTCAGCTTGCCATCGCGCACCGCGATCATGACATTGGCCAGGATCGGAATGGTGTTCCGCCGCTCCACCACGCTCTGCACATGGGCAAGCGCCTTCAGGATAGCGGCTCGGTCGGCCTTCAGCTTCATCGCAATATCCTCAGTCGGACTCGCTGGTAGGGGATAGGGGCCAACGCGCCAGATGGCACCACAGGCGCCGGATTCGGAAATACAGTCTAGCAATCCGGTGGAAGCCACGCCAAGCCGCGTTTATGTGCGGAAATTTAGGATTCCAGCATCCGGCGCAGCAATTCCACATCCTCGGCTAGGACGGCATCGATTTTCATCAACTCGTTGATCCGGGCGATGGCATGCATCACCGTCGTATGGTCGCGGTTGCCGAAGCGCCGGCCGATTTCGGGCAAGGATCGCGAGGTAAGTTGCTTGGCCAGGAACATTGCCACCTGCCGTGGCCGCGCGACCGCGCGCGCGCGCCGCGCAGAGGCCATGTCCGTCAGCCGGATATTCCAGTGCTCGGCGACTTTTTTCTGGATCTCCTCGATGGAGATCCGCCGGTCCTGCGACCGTAGCAGATCGTGCAGCACTTCCTGCGTCGCTTCCAGGGTAATCGGGCGGTTGAACAGATTGGCGTGCGCGACCACACGGTTCAGCGCGCCTTCCAGTTCCCGCACATTGGTGGTGATCTTGTGGGCGAGGAATTCTAGCACTCGGTGCGGCACATCCGTCGCCGCGCGTGCGGCCTTGGCCTCCAGGATGGAAATGCGCAATTCCAGGGTCGTGGCGTGCAGGTCGGCCACCATCCCGCAGCCCAGCCGCGTGCGCAGCCGATCCTCCAATCCGGACAGATCGGAGGGAGATTTGTCGGCGGAGACGACGATCTGTCGCCCGGCCTCGACCAGGGCATTGAACGTGTGGAAGAATTCTTCCTGCGTGTTGTCCTTGCCGATCAGGAATTGCAGGTCGTCGATCATCAGCACATCGACGCTGCGCAGTTGCACCTTGAAGTCGATGGTGGATTGGCTGCGGATCGCTGCGATGAAGCGATACATGAAGGTCTCGGCTGACATATAGGCGACCGTGGTGGGCCGCCCGCTGGCATTGCACTGGTTCCCCAATTCCCAGGCGATGGCATGCATCAGATGCGTCTTGCCCAGACCCACGCCGCCGTACAAAAACAGCGGGTTGAACCCCGCGCTGGCTGGTTGTTCGGCGACGCGCCGGGCACAGGCATGGGCGAATTCATTCGGCTTGCCGACGACGAAGTTGGCAAAGGTGAAACGCGGGTCGAGCCCGGCCATGAGACCCGTCCGCAGTTCCAGCGCAGTTTCTCCAATAGGCGCCGCCGACAGCGGCGCTCTGTTGGGTGCGGCGGGGCCGGGCGGCGCCGGCGCGTCAGGGGTCGCATCCCGTCCGGCGCCAACCAAATTCAGCCCAATGGCACTAAGTTCTGGAGTTGCGCTGCCAACGCGAAATTCAACCCGGCGGATCTGCGGGTTTGCCGCCCGCCACAGCGTTGCCAGGCGATCGCCATAATGATTACGCACCCAGTCGCGCAGGAAGCGGCTGGGCAGATGAACCGTGATTTCATCGCCATCCAGCCCGGCCAGGGTCATTTGCCGTAACCAGGTACGGTATTCGACGTCACCCACCTCGTGCTGTAACTGTCCCCGGATACCGGCCCATTGGACCGCCAATTGGGGGAACGAGGCCAGTGGGGACGCTGTTTGGGCTTGTGTCAAAGCTTTGGGCTCGGCACTGGCTTGCTCGACCCCGGCGCTGGCTCCCTTGGATCGGGCGGGCGTCTGCGCCCTGTCGCCGCTGTCTGAAGCCACCCTGCCCCCGCTCCGCAAACCCCCACCGGTTACCGATGTGACAGGACCACGGAAACATTTGCGGCGGCCCGCCCTCAGCCTAGTTGAGGAAACAACCAGTATGACAGGGCGGATATTTTCTGCAATCAAAAACTGCCAAAAATACCCAAGAAATCGATCTTTTTTTAAAAAATACCACGCACGCTAGGTATTAGCATGGTCATTATTTTACAGTGGCTATAATTATATTTTCACACCGTCTTTGCGACTGAGACAGACAGCGGAAGAAACGGTTACATCAGGGTATCGCAATCGCCTTCACGCGTGCTGATAAGCGCGACAGCTTGCGCGCGACGGTGTTCTTGTGCGCAATACCCTTCGTGCTTGCGCGCTGCATTTCGGGCTGCGCGGCGCGCAGGGCTTCCGCCGCGGCGGCTTTGTCGCCGCCGATGATCGCGGTTTCTACCTTCTTGATCGCGGTGCGCATGCGCGAACGGCGCGCAGTGTTGCGCTCGGTGCGACGTTCAGCCTGACGGATGCGCTTGCGCGCGGAAGCGGTATTGGCCATGGGTTTCAGGGTCGCTCAGTGAGAGTTTAGGATCAATTGATCTGCATAGCGGGCGGACGTCACGATATTACAGCCGTGACGAAAGGATTACAGCCGTGACGAAGGGCGGTGTTCTATGGGGCGAATGGCAGCAAGTCAAGAAACAGAATGACGGAATCCCGCCACGGCCACCCGATCCTGCATTTGTCCGCCGCGGCGTGACATTTCCGCGACAGAATCGCCCGGTTTTCCCAGCTGATCGCGCGTTATCTGGAGAAATTTGAGTGGCGGGTCAGTGTGTTCGGCACCGGCCCGCACCCTCACCCGGTCACCTATGGAAGTGTAATCGCATGGGTGGCCGGGTGGGGGACAGTGTCGGACTTAAACTGACCCAATACCAAAATTTGGCTTCCGTTTTTCGATAAATGCCGCCATGCCCTCTTTCTGATCCGGCGTACCGAACATCGACAGGAACAAGGCCCGCTCGAACCGCACACCTTCCGCCAAGGTGGTTTCAAATGCGCGATTGACCGATTGTTTCGCCATCGCCACCGCGACCGGGGACAGGGCCGCGATCTTTTCCCCGATCTTGATCGCTTCCCCAATCAGTTGATCGGTCGGCACCACACGCGCGACGAGGTTGGCGCGTTCCGCTTCTGCCGCGTCCATCATGCGCGCGGTGAGTACCAAATCCATCGCCTTCGCCTTGCCCACTGCTCGCGTCAGGCGCTGCGTGCCGCCAACGCCGGGAATGACACCGAGATTGATTTCCGGCTGGCCGAATTTTGCCGTCTCCGCGGCGATGATCATGTCGCACATCATCGCCAGCTCACAGCCACCACCTAGCGCGAAGCCCGCGACCGCGGCGATCACCGGCTTGCGGATAGTGGTCACGACTTCCCAGTTGGCGCTGATGAAATCGTTCCTATGTACTTCGGGATACGAGCGCGGCTGCATCTCCTTGATATCGGCCCCGGCGGCAAAGGCGCGCTCCGATCCTGTCAGGACGATGGCGCCGATCGCATCGTCGGCATCGAAGGCGCGCAGCTGCACGCCCAGCTCTCGCATCAGCTGGTCACACAACGCATTTAGCGCCGTCGGTCGGTTGAAACGGATCAGGCCCACCGCTCCATGGGTTTCGGCGATGATCATCTCATATTTGGTCATGGCGCCCTCCCGTGCTGGCGGCATTACTAGCTAGCGCTGCACGCGCGGGCAACAGAAGGTACTGCGCCCCGACTGCACGATCCGCTTGATGCCCGTGCAACCCGGCGGGCCGGAGCATGCCGAACAGGCTTCGCCCTCTCGTCCATACACTTTCCACGCATGCTGGAAGTAGCCCAGGTCGCCGTCTGGTTGAACATAGTCGCGCAAACTCGATCCTCCCGCGGCGATGGCCTCCCGCAATGTCGCTTTGATCTCCATTACCAGCCGTGCCGCGCGCGCGCCCGGAACGCTACGCGCCAGGCGCAGCGGTGAGATTCCGGCGCGGAACAACGCCTCACACACATATATGTTGCCGAGCCCAGCTATCACCGACTGATCCAGCAATGCCGCCTTGATCGGCGTGCGCCGATCGCGCAACGCCGCGGACAGGCTGACCGCACTGAACGCATCATCCAGGGGTTCCGGTCCCATACCCGCAAGGAGTTTGTGGTTCTCCTCGGCATCCGTCCGTACCAGATCGATGGAGCCGAACCGGCGTGGATCGACAAACCCCACGCGCCCGCCATCCGCCGTTTCGATCACCAGATGTTCGTGTTTGGTCTGGGTGTTCGCGCCCGCATGTCCGACCAGCATCCGTCCGGACATACCGAGATGGATCAGCACGCTGTCGCCACCGTCCAGCCGCATGAGAATATATTTGCCACGCCGGCGAAAATTCTCAACCCGCGAACCCGTCAAACGTTTCGCCAGATGGGGCGGCAACGCCCAGCGCAGATCACCCCGATTGACCAGCGCATGTGTGATCCTCTTCCCCTCCAGCACAGGGCGCAGGCCACGCATCACGGTTTCGACTTCAGGGAGTTCCGGCATGAGTAACAATCAGGCTATACATACCATCCCATGAGCGAAACCCCCACGACCGATTTCGGTTTTCGTCCGGTGCCACTGGCGGCGAAGAAGCCGATGGTGCGTGCGGTGTTCGACAGTGTCGCCGGCAAATACGACGTCATGAACGATCTGATGTCGCTCGGCGTGCACCGGCTGTGGAAAAGATTATTCGTGGAAGCGCTCGATCCGCGACCCACCAAAACCTTGCTCGACCTCGCCGGCGGCACGGGCGATATTTCCTTCGGCTGGCGCGCCAAGGGCGGTGGGCCGGCCATACTCTCCGACATCAACGCCGCCATGCTCTCCGTCGGCCGCGACCGCGCGCTGAACCGGGGCCTGGTTACCGGCCTGGATTTTCTCGTCGCCGACGCCGAGTGCCTACCGCTGCCGGATCGCTCAGTCGACCTCGTCTCCATGGCGTTCGGCATGCGCAACTGCACTGACAAGGATGCCGTGCTGCGCGAAGCCCGCCGCACACTCCGCCCGGGCGGTCGCTTCCTCTGTCTGGAATTCTCGGCCGTCCAGGTTGCCGCCCTCGCCCCGGCCTACGACGCCTGGTCGTTCAAGATCCTCCCCCGCCTCGGCCAGGCAGTGGCGAAAGACGGCGCCAGCTATCAATATCTCGCCGAAAGTATCCGCATGTTCCCGGACCAGGAGGCGTTCGCCACCATGATGCGCATAGCTGGGTTGTCCCGTGTCACGGTTCACAACCTCTCGGGCGGCATCGCCGCCATCCACCAGGGCTGGCGGCTGTGAGTATGGGTAAGAAAATCTTGCTGATCATCTCCGGTGGCATCGCCGCCTACAAGGCGCTGGAACTTATTCGTCTGTTGCGCGGCAAATCCTACGCCGTCACCTGCGTCCTGACCGAGGCTGGCGCCCGGTTCGTCACCCCACTCTCCTTGCAAGCCCTAAGCGAATCAAAAATTTACACCGATCTCTTCTCGCTCACCGATGAAAGCGAGATGGGTCATATCCAACTGTCCCGCAGCGCCGATCTGGTTGTCGTCGCCCCTGCTAGCGCCAATATCCTGGCGCGCATGGCGGCCGGATTGGCTGATGATCTGGCCACAACCGTGCTGCTTGCCACCGACAAGCCGGTGTTTGCCGCCCCGGCGATGAATGTGCGGATGTGGCTGCACCCGGCCACCCAGGCAAATATTTCCCTCCTCACTGCCCGCGGTGTGACATTTATCGGCCCCGATGAAGGTTCCATGGCTTGCCACGAATTCGGCCCCGGCCGCTTCACCGAGCCCCCAGCTATCCTCGCCGCCATCGATGCCGCGCTGAACGCCCCGCAACCCCTTGCGGGCAAGCACGCCATCGTCACCTCCGGCCCCACGCACGAACCGATCGACCCGGTCCGCTACATCGCCAATCGCTCGTCGGGCAAACAGGGCCACGCCATTGCCGCCGCGCTCGCCGCGCTGGGGGCCCGCGTTACTTTGGTTAGCGGCCCAGTCAACCAGCCAGATCCGCCCGGCGTTTCGGTCGAGCGAGTGGAAACCGCCGCTGAAATGCTCGCCGCCTGCCAATCCGCCATGCCCGCCGACATTTTTGTTGCCGCCGCCGCCGTTGCCGATTGGCGAGTGGAACAGGCCGCCACCAGAAAAATCAAAAAGAAAGAAGGTGTAGCGGTCCCTTCCTTATCTCTGATCCCCAACCCGGACATCTTGGCGACGGTCTCGAAACCGGGCCCCATCCGCCCCAGCCTCGTCATCGGCTTCGCCGCCGAGACCGACGACTTGCTCGCAAACGCGCAAGCGAAACTCATTCGCAAAGGCTGCGACTGGATCGTCGCTAATGATGTCTCGCCTGCCACTGGCATCATGGGCGGTGACGAAAATTCCGTCCATTTGATCAGCAAAGGGGGTGTCGAAGACTGGCCCCGCCAGCGCAAGGGCGATGTTGCCCGCCGGCTCGCCGAGCGTATTGCCAAAGAGTGCACATGACGCAACCAATCGCCGTCCGCCGCCTCCCCCATGCCGAGGGCCTGGAGCTGCCCGCCTACACGACGGATGGCGCCGCCGGCATGGATTTGCTGGCCGCCGTCACCGCCCCCGTCACCATCGCGCCCGGCGCCCGCACCCTCATCCCCACCGGCCTGCAAATTGCCCTGCCGGCGCGACACGAACTGCAAATCCGTCCCCGCTCCGGCCTCGCGCTGAAAAACGGCATCCTGGTCGCCAACAGCCCCGGCACCGTCGACGAGGATTATCGCGGCGAGCTTGGCATCATCCTGCTGAACACCGGCAACGCGCCCTTCACCGTCGAACGCGGCATGCGCGTCGCCCAGGCCGTGCTCGCTCCGGTCACCCGTGCGGCCTGGATGGAAGTCGAAACCCTGCCGGAAACCAGCCGCGGAGCCGGCGGCTTCGGCAGCACGGGAACCGGGCGATGAGCCGCAACCTCCCTGCCCAGATGGCCGACCGCCTGATCGTGGCGTTGGATGTTCCAAATGTCGCCCAGGCCCGCGACATCGCCACCAAACTCGACGGCGTGGTCTCCTTCTTCAAGATCGGCATGTGGTTGCTCTACGCGCCGGGCACGGAAAAATTGATCGACGACCTCATCGCCAGCGGCAAGCGCGTTTTCCTGGACGCTAAGATGCATGATATTAGTGAAACCGTTCGCGCTGGTGCGGCCAGCGCCGCAGCGCGCGGTGTCAGGTTCATGACCATCCATGGTGAGCCGCAGGTCATCGAGGCGGCGATGGCAGGGAAGGGGAACTCCGCCCTGCAAATCCTAGCCGTCACCGTGCTTACTAGCCTGACGGACACGGATTTACAAACAATGGGTTACCGAAAGACCGTGCCCGAACTGGTGGCCCAGCGCGTGGCCGGCGTGATAGCGCTCGGTGGTGATGGTGTCATCGCCTCCGCGCAGGACGATCCGAACGCGATCCGCGCCCAGGCCAAGGCCCCCGAATTGCTGATCGTCACCCCCGGTATTCGGCCGCCCGGAGCCGATGCGGGCGACCAGAAACGCATCGCAACCCCCGCGGCCGCCATCGCGAAGGGCGCGGATTATCTCGTCGTCGGCCGCCCAATTATCGCCGCGCTCGACCCGTGTGCCGCCGCGCAGGCCATTATCGCCGATATGGAGCTCGGCGCGGCGGCATAATTTACCGTCGCCACCAACCGCTTCTCTTTTCCGCCGCCGGCG
>CAMBMS010000013.1 GCA_945868845.1 Asaia bogorensis
GAGATGGGGTAGAGGAGAGGGCCGATGCCGGACTGCGTGCAATTCTAAACCCGATAACTCTTGAGCGCCGTTTCATTGAACGCCAGCCCGAAGCCAGGCCGATCGGTGAGAACGATCTCGCCATTCTCGATTGCCGGCGTGTCCTGAAATAATTTCAGCATCCAGGGCATATACTCCACCGTCAGCCCGTTCGGGATCGCGGCGATCAGATGGGCATGGAATTCCGGCACTACATGGCTGACCACGGGTAGGTTAAAGCTATGCGCCATGCCGGCGACCTTCATCCATGGCGTAACGCCGCCCACGCGCAGGATATCGATCATGATGATATCCACCGACCGTGCCTCGATCATATGCCGGAACGGTACCGTGCCCCACAGATACTCACCGCCCGCGATTGGCGTTGACAGGGCCGCGGTGACGCGCGCTAGGCCGGCGTAATCGTCGCACGCCGTCACGTCTTCCAGCCAGGCAAGGCGCACATCCTCGATGCGCCGGCCGATATCGATAGCCTGTTCCGGTCGCCAGCCCTGGTTGATGTCGCACATCAGGGTGATTTCCGGCCCCACCGCCTCGCGCACTACGCGCGCGCGGTGTTCTTCCTTCGCCGGGCTGGTATCGCCCGGCAAGGCGAGTTGCATTTTCATTTCCTTGAAACCCTTGGCCTTCAGGCGGTCAGCGGCAACCGCTGCCTGATCATCCGACAGCCCGCGCCGAAGCGCACCAGAGGCATAGGTCGCTACCCGATTGCGCGCCCCACCCAGCAATTTCCACATCGGCTGGCCGAGTGTTTTGCCCCTAATGTCCCACACCGCCATGTCGATGGCCGCTTGCGCCAGGGTGAAAATTCCCGCCGGCCCGCAACTGCCCGCCGCCGCATGCAGCTTGCGTAGGATCGCTTCCGGGCGCTGCGGATCCTCGCCGATCAATAGGTTACCGAAAGCCGACACGGCTTCATGCAATGCCTTGGTCAGCGCCTCGGCATAGAAGGTGACCGCGATGCCTTCGATGCCGCTCTCGGTGCGCAGGCGCAGCATAACGGTCGGGCGGAACTGGTTCGGCTTTTCAGGTGAATCCGCCAGTGGCTCATCGATCGGAATATTCAGGATAGCGCTTTCGTAGCTGGTGATTTTCATGACGCGAACCCCCTATTGGAAGAGCGATCATGGCACGCGTTGGGCGGTGCGGACCAGAGTGTCCAGCTCGCTGAGAAAGCGCGATCGATCCGCCTGTGTGAGGGATGATGGCCCGCCCGTGCGCAACCCGATCTCGCGCATATGTTGCGAGACCTGCCGCCCGGCCAGCGCGTTGCCGATATTATTCTGGGTCCAGAGTTTACCATTGGGAGAAACTGTCCGCGCGCCCTTCTCCAGGCAGCGCGCGGCCAGCGGAATATCCGATGTCACGCAGACATCACGCGCCGAAATCCGCTCGGCGATCCAATCATCGGCGACATCGGCGCCCTCGCCCACCACCACCATCGCGACATTGGGTAATCCCGGCGGACGAATGGGGCGCGATCCGTTGGAGACCATATGCACCCGCACTCCGATGCGGTTCGCTACCCGATAGATTTCCTCCCGCACCGGGCAGGCATCGGCATCGACGTAGATGTCGGTCAAAGTGAAATCTCCAAAAGCGTGCCAAAATGGTTGCTGTCACAAACCATGATGCGCGCGACCATGAAGGGCGTCTGCGCCGACATCCCATCCATGCCGACCGCCGGCAGGCCATCGTAACATTGGACACCGCCGTGACACCTCTGGGCGCACTGCGTAGGCTGGAAATTCGCGACCTCCCAAAAATCTGTGACTGGCCCACGGTCGATGGCCCCGATCTCAGCGTGGATGTGGGGGAATTCTACATGCTGCTGGGCTCCAAGACCGAAGATGTGTTGAGCGGCACGGTCATGGTGTTTGGCCCGCTCCTGCTGGCGTTGGCGTCGCGCGCAGCATTGGTGGCGGCGATTAATATTCTCGTCGTAGGCGCGGCGGCAGTAGCCATTGCCATTCAGTTCTGGGGCCGCCTGGCCATCTTTATCGATACATTTTTCTCCATTGGCTGGGCCACCACCGCGGCCTTTGCCGTGGTCAGTTTGTGGGTCGCCTGGATCTTGGGGGGCGATCACGGTTGGCATCATTCTCACGGCAAGGATGATAAGCCCCGCGCGGAGCGCGAGACGGCGCTGATATCAGGCATGCGCCAAGCCTGACGGGGAAATCGGGCGTGGCCGTTTCCAGCGATAGACCAAGAATAACACAATCGCCAGATTGGCGATGTTGAACATCACGCCACTGCTGAACGCCGGTGCATAGGTCGCGAACCGGTCATACAGGGTGCCGGCGAACCAGCCGCCGAATGCCATACCGCCCATGCCCAAAAATAGTACCACCGGCACCCGCCAGCCCACCTCGCCCACGGGAAAGATCTGCCGCACGGTCAGCACATAGGCCGGAATGATGCCAGAGAAACCGAAACCATAGGCGATGGCGACGCTGAAGAGCCCCATCTCGTCCTGCGTTGATAGAAATAGCAGGATCGATACAGCCTGCCAGGTGGAGCCAAACAGTACGGTGGGCAGGCCGCCATATTTATCCGACAGCCAGCCCCAGAATTGCCGCGCGACAAACGCCGCCGCCAACAGGGTGGACAGCATCATTGCCCCGCGCCCGGTCGGTAGGCCGATATCGGAACAAAATGCCACCAGATGCTGCTGCGGCAACGCCATCGGCACGCAGCACAGAAAGGCCGCAACGGCTAGCAGCATCATCGTTAAGTGCGGATGCAGTCCTAGCACTTTTTCCCCCGTACGTGGCGCATTGGCGCTGGCATGCGCCCCGTCGTGACGTGGCGGGACGCGCAAAGTAAAGAGCGCAATCGGCACGGCAAGCGCTGCCACCAGAATCCCGAAGACCAGCATCGTCTGCCGCCAGCCAATGACCGCATTGCCATATTCGAACACGACCGGCCAGATCATCCCGGCGATATATTGCCCGGACGAAATCAACGCCAATGCCGTGCCGCGCCGCCGGTCGAACCAGTGCGTCACATAGGTCATCAGCGGCGCGAACAACCCGGCATTGCCGAGCAAACCCATGAACAGTCCCTGGCCGACATACAGCGCCCAGGGCGTGCCGATGGAGGAAATGGCCAGCCCGATACAAATATTGGTAGCGCCGAACATCACCACCCAGCGCACGCCGATCCGTTCCGCCACCCAGCCCATCATAATGCCGCCGAGGCCGGCACCCAGCCAGCCCAGCGACGCTGCCAGTGCGGGCACCGCACGCGGCGTATCGAGGTCGGCGGCGATAGATTTCATCGCCACGATCACCATGAGGGGCGAGCCATAGGTGATGGAGAGAATACCAAGAGCGGTAAAAGCGGCGATCCAGGAAAACCGGTTCTCGATGCTGGATAGGCTACTCATACGGTCGTCCTTTGCCATCGTCGCCAGTCTTGCCGTCGGCGTTTCCGCGTGGGACGCTAGGGAGTGCGGTGAAACATTGTCAAACGCGCCGTCAGTAGGGGAGGGACATCATGCCGAAAATCGCAGCCGATCGCCTGAAAGCCATCGGGGAAGCCTTGCTCGTCGCCACCGGCACGCCGGCCGACGAGGCCGAGATCGTGATGCGCCACAGCATCGAGGCCAATCTTGCCGGCCATGATTCGCACGGTATCATCCAGATTCCCACTTATATTGACCGGGTGAAGGCCGGCCATATCGTGCCAGGCGCGCCGTGGAAGATCGTGCAGGAAAGTGCCACCACCACCGTTGTCGACGGCCATTGGGGCTTTGGTTACGTGGTGAATGAACGGGCGATGAAATACACGATCGAGAAGGCGAAAAAAAGTAACGTCGCCGCTGCCACCGTGTTTCGCCAGGGCCATATCGGCCGGTTGGCCAGCTACCCGCTAATGGCCGCGGCTGAGGGCATGATCGGCATCTGCACCGCTGACAGCGGGCGCTCGCCGAAGCATGTCACCCCCTATGGTGGGCGGGAGCCGCGCCTCGGCACGAATCCGATCTCCATCGCCATCCCGTCCGACCTGGAAGGCCCGCTGTTTCTCGATATGGCAACGTCCGCCGTGGCAGCAGGCAAGATTGGCCTGGCCGTGGCCCGCAATGAGAAAATCCCGGAAGGCTGGATCGTCGATAAGGACGGCAATGCGTCCACCGATCCGAACGACTGGAAGAAAGGTGGGGCGCTGCTGCCGCTGGGTGGCTCGGAAGGTTACAAAGGCACCGGGCTTTCCGTCATGGTGGAGATCCTCTGCGGCCTGCTGACAGGGCTGGGTTTCGGGGTCGACCCGGCTGGGCGGCACAATGACGGCTGCTTCATCGCAGTGTTCAAGGTGGATGCGTTCCGCCCGCTAGCGGGCTTTAAGGCCGAGGTCGCCGAATTCGCCCGCTACTTAAAATCCACCGCGCCGTCGAAGGGTTCGCCTGGTGTCTATTACCCCGGCGAAGTGGAACACATGAAGGAATTGATCCGGGCCAAAGAGGGCATTGAGGTGGAGGATTCTACCTGGAAGAAACTAGCGGAACTCGCGGCGGCCAATGGATTGACGCAGAAGCTAGGGTTCTGACGGCGGGCCTCCTGCACGCCGTGCCCCAGTGGCGCGGCGCGCCGGAGGGCGTGAGGTTAATCTGATTGTCGAGACCTTTCGGTGATTCTTTCGACCAAGAAATCTTTAGATACGCCAAAACGACACCAAAGATGCAAAGCAGCGAGACCAAAGCGAGCAAGATCCAGTTCGCAGTTTGCTGACGATTGTAAGCGGTCAGAACTTCTCTCGATAAGCCGGAAAGGTATTCTCCGTAATAGAATTTCTCCCATTGTTCGTTCATCGCGAGGCACCCGGTGGATTTTTCGCCGAGCGCTGCCTGTTGGTAGACCTGAGCTAAACAAAATCTATATTTTCGTCGATGGGCGTGTCGATCCCGGGCATAGAGCTTGTATCTCCCCGATCTCATCACCGGTGATGGTTCATTGCAGTTCGTTTTCCTGGCTGCTGGGAGTATCGGGGATGGAATGCCCGGGAGTCATGATGGAGGTGGAACGTTCGGGGTGTTGAAGTGGCGGATATATAGATTTAGATCACGGTATCGCCGGCAGGGAAGGAATTTAAATTCGTGCCAATGTCGCTTGATTGGCGCCGAATATATCGGAGACCATGACGTAAACGGAGAATAATCGGCCTAAACGTTCTCGGATTAGCGGTATGCCAGTCCTCACCCCCCGGGAGCGCGGTAGTTGCGACAGTGCTACCCAGCTGGCAGCGCCGCCAGAAATCCATCGATCAATTCATTCGTCCGCGTCGATTCATCGATCTGTGGAAAATGCCCGGTGTCGGGAATAACTTCGATCCGTGCCGCCGGTACCTGCGCGCGCACCATGTCCAGAAACGGCGTGCTTTCCCCCGCGCGCATCGTCTGGCGCTCACGCCGTTCGTTGCTGTAGGTCGTTTGGATCGCCATCAACGACATGGGTAGGCTGCTGAGCGAAGCGGACAGTCGCGTGGTGTCATAGCGTTGCTGATCGAGTAGCAGATATTCACCGATTTCGCGCGGCATGGATCGGGCCCGGTTCAGCGCGGCAGTGACTATGGCGGGACTGCTCTTGGCGGTGAACATGTCCCGGAACCATTTGCCGGTAATTGTCGAAAAACCATGTGGGGCGGCGAAAAACGCGCGCAACCCCGCCGCCATTTCGGGCGCGAACTGGCTGCCGTCCACCCAGATCACGCCGGCGGTGCGGGCGGGTGCCTGCAAGGCGGCCTCGATCGCTACACGGCACCCCATCGAATGGCCGACTAATACCGCGGGCGGCAGTTCTAGCGCGTGCAGCAATTCCGCCACATCCGCGCCCATGCGCTCTATCGTCGCCTCCGCCGGCGTGCCCGGGGTCGCGCCATGACCGCGCAGATCGACGCTAATGCACAGATGTCGCGGCGACAGATGCGCCACCTGAGCGTCCCAGTCTGTATGCGAGCACGCGAAGCCATGCACGAATAGTATCGACGGCCCGCCCTGGCCCGTGACGACGTGTTGGATCAGCGACATGACGTTTCCTAACCTGGTGTCGGCATCTTCGGGAAGCCTGCGATATTCTTGCTAAAATTAACCCAGAACTGGTGGTCAGAATAACGACGTCCGAAATGATCGCCGCTGTGCTCATGAACAGGCCGCCGTAGTCGTAACAGAAGCTGCGCCTGATATTCTTTCGGGAGCCACCCAGGCTGACATAAGCATTCGGCGACCCCTGTAAGGTGATGGAGGACCCCAGCACTGCTACCACGACATTGAATGCCGAGCCGGTGGCACGCGAGCAATCCCGTCATTGATAGATACCCATGAAGATCGGCTCTGCATTCGCGCTGTAGCTAATCTTGGTACACGGGTAGTGGCCGGCGATTTAGGTCATGATATTCTCCCGCCTCAAAATTTAGGAGCGTCGGCGTTCCCCGTTCTTGCGGAGTAAAAATTCGCGCCCAATCTTTACCATGGGCACGTCATCATACGCCACGATATCGGCGGTAGCGTACGTTTCGGTCCAGACTTCAGGGATAAAGCTGCCGGTTCCCACAATGTCGATCGGCGCCTTTGCGTCCGCCATTACGCGACACTTGTCGACGCTGAAGCCCGAGGAGGCGACGATGCGGGTGTTGGGATAGCCGGCCGAGTTGAGTGCGTCGCGCGTGTGCCAGATGGCGGCGGCGGAAACCCCAGTGCCGACAAGGTAGCGCAGTTCCGTCTCGCTGCGATGGCGGCGGATGGCGCCGGGCGCGCGTCGTTCCAGCACTGCGTAGCTTTCCGCCGGATCCAGCCCTTCCAGAAATCGCCCGCCATGCGTGTCCAGTCGAAACGCCAGTTTCCCCTGAGCGGCCAGCTCGGGAAAGCGCGCGCAGACGGCCAGAGCATCGGTGATTTCGCGGCCAAAGTAATCGACCAGGACGGTCATTGGTTCGTTGGGAAATGTCGCGTGGAACATTTCGGCGGCGCGCACGGTGGAGCCGGCATAGCCGATCAGCGAATGCGGCATCGTGCCCATCCCGTGCGCATTGCCGAACCAGTGGGCAGTGAAATCGTTGGCGTTGCCGAAGAAGCCCTTCGCGCCTTCTGCCTTCGCCGCGTTCGACCCGATGGCGGCGGCATAGCCCATCATGTCCTGCATCTCGCGCCCGGCGCAGTGGCGCGCCTCCATCGCCAGGAACATTGCCTCGGGCAGTGCCAGGCTCATCTGGTAGGCATTATGGGCGGCGACGCAGGTGGCGCCAATTTTTTGGAGTAAAATGGTTTCCAGATCGGATAATGCTGCCATAGAGCCGCTGATATAGACCAAGGGTTCTCCGGCGCCGACCCAGGCGCCTTCAGGATACATCAGCTCGACATCAAATTTTTCCGCCCGTGCCCGCGCCACCTCTGCCAGCCAGTCCAGCATTAGCCGCGGCGCGGAAATCACCGGCCGGCGCAGAAATACCGCATAGGTGACGCGCTTGTCGCCAAAGTGCGCCACCACCGCGCGGGTACGGTTGAAATAGGCGTCCGTGCGCGCACTGATCTCAGCGGCGAACGCCGATTTATCCGGCCCGTCCGCGCTCATGTTCCTGCCGTTCCCCCGCCGCGCGCAGTGTTTACTTCGCGGCGACCGCAAAATGCCCCACGGGCAGGCGGCGACGCTTCAGTTCCTCAGCGATCAGGAAAGACAGTTCCAGAGATTGCTCGGCGTTCAGGCGCGGATCGCAGAAGGTTTCATAACGGTCCGTTAGGTTGGCCTCGGTCAGCATTTGCGCACCGCCGATGCATTCCGTCACGTTCTGCCCGGTCATTTCCACATGTACGCCGCCAGCCCAAGAGCCTTCAGCAGTATGGATATCGAAGAAGCCGCGCACCTCGCTGACGATGGCGTCAAAATTGCGGGTTTTCATCTTGTTAGCAGCCGAAATCGTGTTGCCATGCATCGGGTCCGACAGCCACACCACCTTCCGCCCGGCCTTCCGCACTGCGCGCACCAGGGGCGGCAATTTGTCACGCACTTTGTCGGCGCCCATGCGGCTGATTAGCGTGACGCGGCCAGGTTCGTTGGCGGGGTTCAAGGTGTCGAGGATGCGCAGTAGATCGTCTACTGCCGTGGTCGGTCCCACCTTCATGCCTAGCGGGTTCTTCACACCCCGAAGGAATTCGACATGCGCGCCATCGGGCTGGCGGGTGCGATCGCCGATCCAGAGGAAATGCGCCGAGCACGCGTAGTGATCGCCGGTGGTGGAATCGACGCGGGTCAGCGCCTGTTCATAGGGCAGGAGCAACGCTTCGTGGGAGACATAAAAATCGGTCTCGCGCATGTCGCGCGTGGTTTCGCTGGTCATGCCGCAGGCAGCCATGAAGGAGAGCGTCTCGTCGATCCGGTGCGCCAGATCCTGGTAGCGTTCGGCGAGCGGGGAGCGGCCGACGAAGTCGAGGTTCCAGCGATGCACCTCATGCAAATCCGCATAGCCGCCGGAGGCGAAGGCGCGCAGCAGGTTGAGCGTGGCGGCGGACTGGAAATAGGCGAATTCCATGCGCGACGGGTCGGGGATACGGGCGGCCTCGGAGAAATCCGGGCCATTGATGATGTCACCGCGATAGGAGGGCAAGGTGACGCCATCCACCGTTTCTGTGTCGGACGAGCGCGGCTTGGCGAACTGCCCGGCCATGCGGCCCAGCTTCACTACTGGCATGGCAGCGCCAAAGGTGAGGGTGACGGCCATTTGCAGCAGCACGCGGAAGCTGTCGCGGATGATATTGGCGGTGAAATCGGAAAAGCTTTCCGCGCAATCGCCGCCTTGCAGCACGAACGCCTTACCTTCCGCCGCCTGCGCCAGTGCCGCCTTCAGCCGGCGGGCCTCGCCGGCAAAGACGAGGGGGGGGTAGCGGTGCAGCCGCGCCTCCATCTCCGCCAGTTTCGCCAGGTCGGGATAGGTGGGGACTTGCCTAATGGGGGCATTGCGCCAGGAGTTGGGGGTCCAGGGTCGCGTGGGCATGGGGCTCTCGCTCGGTTCTGTCTCAGGCGCGAGCCGTTTCTGGTCCGCTGGGGGGCATATAGGCCGCGCGCGAGTACTTATCCACCGAAAAAGGGGGAAAAGCTACACGCCGCTCGCTCATCCCCCCGGCACCACCCCCGACGGTAGGTTTTCGATGTGGGCGCAGATGTCGCGTGGGCGGGTGAGCCAGACTTGCTCGCGCTGGTTCAGGATGTGCTGCAGGGCGCGACGCAAATGGCGGATGCGGTAGGGGCGCCCGATGGCGAAGGGATGCAGGGAAATCGGGCAGACCAAAGGCTGGCCGGCGGATTGTTTCTTCATTTCCTCAAACTGGTCCACCAGCATGTCGGCGAATTCTTCCGAGGTGTAGTGGAACCAGACTAGCCCGCGATTGTCGTTGGCTTCGATCGGATAGGGCATCGCCAGGATGCGCCCCTTCCGGGTCTTTAGCCACACCGGCTGGTCGTCCATCGTCCAGTCCATGATGTAGCGGTAGCCGGCTTCCTGCAGCAGGTCCGGGGTGACGGCGGAGTTTGATAGCCAGGGCGACATCCAGCCCACTGGCGGGGCGCCTTCTCGGCGCGTGATGGTGTCCGTCACGCGCTGGATCAGTGCGCGTTCCTCGGCCTCGCGCAGATGGCCCTGTTCCTCGGAATTGGTCTCGCCATGGCCGAGGATTTCGTCGCCGCGGGCCCGCAGTTTTTCTGGGATGTCCGGGCACATGTCGTAGATGGCGGTGTTCATCTGAGCCTCAATTGGGATGTCGAGTTCGTCGAACAGATCGAACAGGCGCCACATGCCGACGCGGTTGCCGTAGTCGCGCCAGGAGAACACCGAATGGCTAAGCGCCTGATCCGGCGGGGCGATGGCGGCACCCTTGCCCATGCCGAAGCTGAATGCCTCGATATTCAACGCCACATAGACGGCGAGCCGCTTGCCGGCGGGCCAGGAGTAGTCTGGGCGGCGCTTGATGTTGGAATAGTCGTAGCGGCCGTGCGTGGGCAGGATGGGCATGGGGCGTTCTCACTCTAGGTTTGTATCGGCGCGGCAGTGGGCGCTGATCTCTCTTAATGACATCAGCGCCGTTCCACGCGATACGCAAGGCCAGTTTGTACCTTCGGCCTAGTTATCCGCGCGCGGGACTACCAGCTCGAAGGGCATATCCCATGCAACATCCCATGCAGGAGTTGCGCAAGCGGGCTGTCCAGGTCAGACATTTTTGCGATCCCAATGGGGGCTGGATGCAGTAGACGTGCCGATGCCGATGGCCGGACCGGGTAAAGTGCGGGCGTGTGTGCTCGCTTCGGGTGAGAAATATACCGACGCGACGATCCGGCAGCGCCTCGACGCCTAGACGATGTTCCACCAGCCGGCCTTCGTGACGGTTATGACGTGGTCGGGAAAATCGACTTTGGCTTATGTCCACCCGTCTGTCCCGGAGCCATCCGGCCTGGTTCCAGGGAGATCTGGAGTATTTGTTTGGCCTACTGGCGCGCGGTGCCATCCACCCACGCGTGGCCGAAAAAAATTCCCTCAAGGATGTTGCCGAGGCGCATCGCCGCTTTGAGGCGGGGAGGTCTGGAGGTCACGCCTTTGGTCTGTCCGGACCTTCCCGCGCAGAGCGGGTTGGCCTCGGTTACACCGGATCCCAGCTGAACACCTCCCCAGACCGATCCAGAGGCATGAAGGAATTCCGCATTGCCGGCAGCGCGATCTCGGCGATGCGCTCTGGGGTCCAGCCGGTTTCCTGGTGGATGGAGCGCACCGGGCGCGGCGAGGAGAATAGGAAAATCTCGTTATGTCGGGTACCAAACACCTGGCCCGATACATCCTTCGCCGCGTCGGAGGCGAGGAACACCGCCATCGGCGCGTTCTTCTCGGGCCCCATCTGCATGATCTTTTCGACGCGCGCCTTTTGCTCTGGCGTCTCGGCGGGGATCGAACTCGTCATCCGGCTCCAGGCAAACGGGGCGATGCAGTTGGAGCGGACATTGTAGCGCTTCATATCCAGCGCGATGGATTTGGAGAGCGCGGTGATCGCGAGCTTAGCGGCGGCGTAGTTCGCCTGACCGAAATTACCGATCAGGCCGGAGGTGGAGGTGATGTGCACATAGGCCCCACTTTCCTGCTGGCGGAAATGCGTCGCCGCGGCGCGGGAGACAAAAAAGCTACCGTTCAGATGCACGTTGATGACAGAGGTCCAATCATCCGCCGTCATGCGATGAAAGATGGTATCGCGCAGGATGCCTGCATTGTTCACCACGATATCGATGCGCCCGAAATGGTCCATCGCCGCCTGCACGATCTTCTGCGCCGAATCCCAGCTGGCGACGGAGTCCGTGTTGATCTGCGCCTGCCCGCCGCGTTGCTCAATGATACCCTTGGTCTGCTGCGCCGGGGTTTCCGATGCACCCTCGCCCGATAGCGAGGCGCCAATATCGTTGATGATTACCTTCGCGCCCGCATCCGCCATCATGATAGCGATCTCGCGCCCGATGCCGCCGCCCGATCCGGACACAACGGCGACTTTATCTTCCAACATGCGGGGCTGGGTCATACTCTTCTCCATACAAGGTCAAGCGATAGTAGCCAGCCGTGTCTTACGGCACGCCCTCGACGATGAACAGACGGGTATTCGCCGCCCGCTGGCGCATCTTGATGGCGGGACCATAGGAGGCGGAATGGTACCATTTCTGCGCGTCCTCCAAGCTGTCGAACGCGGCGATCACGATATTTCCGGCTGAACGTGCACCTTCCTTGCTGTCGGGCGGGTTGTTGGCAATGATGCGGCCGCCATAGGGGGCCAGGGTGGGAACGGCCTGGGTTATGTATTCCTGAAACGCGGCCGGATCGGTGATTTCCACTTCGGCGATCACGTAAGCCAGTCTCTTGTCTGCCATGGTCTTTCTCTTCCTAATCGAGGTCCTGGATGATTGCCTCGTGATTATTGTTTCAGCGTGTCGTGGTCCCGTGCGCTAGCACCCTCTCAGGGGGTTGGCACGCCAATAGATTTCAACGTTGCGTGCGCTCGATTGGCACGCGCCTTGAGCCCGTCGAGATAGGTGCTGACATCGGTGCCGGGCAGGTTCAGCACCTGGCAGCCGAGTTGCCAGTATTCCGCGATCTGCGCCTCCGTCTCCGCCGACCCACGCGCCAGCTTACCGTGCGCCTTGCAGGCCGTCACGATCCGGCGGATGGCGGTCTTAAAGGTCGGGTGTTCCAATTGGAGATGCACGCCAAGCCGCGCGCTGAGGTCCGAGTGGCCGTAGGCGATCATGTCGATCCCCTCGACCGCGGCGATCGCCTCGACATTTTCGAGGCCTTCGAGGGTTTCGATCGCCGGGCAGACAATGATGTTGGCGTTAGCCCAGGGCGCATACTCGCTCCCGTGCCGGGCGCCGTAGCTTTTATAGCCCGTGTGCATTCCCTGCCCGGAAATGCCACGATTGCCAATGGGGGGATATTTGGCCTCGCGCACGATGGCGCGCGCCTCCTCGGCGTTGTCCACTTCCGAGACCTGGATACCCATGATGCCCTGGTCGAGGATGGCGGGGATGAGATGGGTGGACGATTTGTGGATCCGGACGATCGGCGATACGTCCGTGGCCTGAAACCAGCCGGCGAGATCGGCGATCGTCTCCAGATCGAAGGCGCCATGCTCGTGGTCGATCATGCAGTAGTTGAAACCGGATGCCTCGATGATCCACGGGACGCCGCGCGAGGTAAATTCCTTGAGACCGGTTCCGAGTGCCGCTCGGCCTTCGCGCACCGCGCGCCGGATGCTGTTTTCTTTCATGGACCGTTCCAAGCTCCTATCGGACGACGGCGTCTTTCAAGATCGCCTTGCCGTCCTTCCCCAATACAGACCGAAGCACTCTGGCATAATCACGCATGCGACATTGAGAAATTTGGAAGTCGGGGGCGGATTTTCCCGACAGTAGGGTTTATTGTTACCAACATGAGCCGGCCGAACTCGCTTCATCCAGATGCCGCTAGCAATGCCTGTGTGTCATTCCATAGCCGACGAACAAGACCCGCCGCAGGTTCCGAGGAAGCGAGCCGCGCGGATTGCCCGGCCCATGCCTGCATGCGGTCAATATCTCCGGACTTTATCGCTGCGTCGCGGATGGCCTGCGTCAGTGCCCGCTGTACTGGATAAGGGGCCGGCGTCGGCGCGGTCGGCGCATGCGCCGCCTTTACATAGGCCGTGGCGATTGAGCGCGCGAGCCGGCCGGAGAACGCCCGCGTCGGCACCGTATCCTCGGGTTGCGCTGCGCCGATTGCTGCCGCCAGGGCAGGCGCGAGTCTGGCTTCTGGTGTGCGCAGCAGGCCGGTGCCGATCTGCACCGCAGAAGCCCCGAGTAGTAACGCCGCCGCGATGGTGCGCCCATCTGCTATGCCACCAGTGGCTATAACTGGCACCCGATCCCCAACGGCGTCGACCACGGCCGGCAGTAAGGCAAACAGCCCGATCAGCGCCGTATCCGACCGGTCCGCCTCGAACGATCCCCGATGGCCGCCCGCCTCCATTCCCTGCGCGACCACGCAATCGGCGCCGGCCGCCACCGCGGCGCGCGCCTCGGCCACTGTCGTGACCGTGGCCAGCCAACGAATGCCCTTGATCTTCATCCGTGCGACGAACGCCGGCGGATAAACACCCATAATCGATGAAATCGTTGCTGGCCCAATATCGAGCATGGCTTCGCATTGCGCCGTAAAATCGATGGGCGCCACGTCCGCTACCTCCGGTGTGACAGCTGGCCCCCATTGCTCCAGAAACGCCCGCACCTTCCCTTCGTGATCAATATCACGAACTGGTGGCGGGTCCGGGATCCACAGATTGAATTGAAACGCTCCATTGGTCTGCGCACGCACTTCCGCAGCCCAGGCAAACATCGCTTGGGGTTGCATCAGCAGTGCGCCACAGCCGCCCAGGCCACCCCCATTGGCTACCGCAATCGCAAGCGAGGCCGGGCAAGCTCCCGCCATCGGAGCCATCAAAATCGGTGCGCGAATCTCGAAGTAATCACAGAATGCGCGGGCCCGCATCAACGGGGACATTACATTGGTCATTGTCCGTGCCTCTTATCGGCGCATGAGAGCGGCCAACCGCTATTTCGTCCGGGATTTCTCGGAAAAACGACCAATTCGGTTACCCTGAAGGCAGGATAGGCATCGCATTGGCCGTTCTTCAAGGGTTGCCCCACCGGGAATGCGGCTGGTGCCTTGCCAACTGGTCGACAGTTGCTGTGTGAATGGAAATCTCGCCTCGCACGCCTGCATCGGGACCCACGTTTCCTTTCGGAGGTTATGCAGGGCAGAAGTTACGATTTCGTTCCTCAGCATCGGACTGGCGGCAACGGGGCCAATCTGACAACGGGTTAATCACTGGTATTTTTTCGCCCATTCCACATATTTAATCGCCTTCGTGTGCTGCACGGCAAAATAATCGGCGAAGGCCTTGCCGGTCATGATGCGCACCTCGAGTCCCACCTCCTCCATCTTGCGCATATGTTCGGAGTTCTCCATCGCTTTTTTCAGCGCGGCTTCCAAATAGGACAGGATCTCTGGCGGCACCCCCTTCGGTGCGGCGATCCCCCGCGTCGAGTTGGAGTTGACGGTCGGGAAGCCAAGCTCCGTCGTCGTCGGAGAATTCGGCATCAGCTTCGAACGCTGCGGGTCCATAACTGCCAACACGCGCACTTCCCCGGACATTGCTCGCTTGCGCACGCTGCCGACATTGTCAAACGCTACATCGACATGCCCACCCAGGATGGCAGTGAATTGTTGGGCGGCACCATCGAAATGCACGACCCGGAACTTAACATTGGCAGCTTCTTCCAGCATCATGATCGCCAGATGATCGTCGCTGAGAATGCCGGTGGTGCAGGCTGAGAGCTTATTCGGTTCTTTCTTCGCCGCCGCGACCAGATCGGCCAGCGTTTTGAACGGGCTGTCGGCTCGCACCCAGATCGCGCCGGGATCCAGAACCTGATTAATGACCAGCGCGAAACTATCGAGAGTAAAGGCGGCCTTACGTTCGGTATCGAGGACCATAGTGTTAAGGCCGGGCATCGTGATATAGCCGATAGTGTAGCCATCGGGCCGCGCGCGCGCGAGTTCCGTGGTCCCCAGCTGTGCCCCAGCACCCGGCTTATTGACCACGACAACCGGTTGGCCGATGTCCTTTTCCATGATCGACGCTAGGATGCGTGCACCAATATCCGTGGGACCACCGGCATTTGCGGGGACGATCAATTGGATGGAGCGGCGCGGGTAAGCTTGTGCCTGGGCTGGGGCTGGCGCGCTACCGGCAAACACGACGGGGCCAGCAGCGAGACCGGTGCCAATAAGGGTACGGCGGGATATCATCGACGGTCCTCCAAGTTTGTTGTTGGCCGACGTTATCGCAACCATCGCCAATAGGCCATATCTTCTTGCATCCGCAACCGGCGACACCCCTGTCGGACTAGCTATGCCCAGCCATTGGCAGGTCTACTCACACGTCGCTATGCTTCCGAACTCAAGAACAGCTGCGGGACAAGCCGCGCTCCGGCAACCAGCACGTTGGCTGAACAAAAGGTGGAATCCAAATGCAATCTGGCATGCGCCGTGGCTGGCAGCTCACCGGGCTTGTTATGTTCCTGATCTGCCTCGTAACCTTGTGGGAATCGCTCAGCCTCTCCCTGTTCGACCGACTGGGACCGGGGTCCGGCTTTTTTCCATTTTATCTTTCCCTCATCGGAGCAGTGTTGTGCGGACTGATCATGCTTCAGGTCACCCGCGCGCCCACGGAGCCGACATCGACAGAAACTATCTTTCCACGGGGCCCCACCGCATGGCGCGCCATCGCCATCATGGGGTGCTCCATACTGGTGACCCTCCTGCTGGACTGGCTTGGCTTTCGCCTTGCCGTCATGATTTTTAGCGCCAGTCTGCTTCCTTGCCTGGGGGAAACCCGCTGGTGGGCTATCGGCCTGTTCGCCGTCGTGACGGGGTTTGGTTTGTTCCATTTATTTAACGATTGGCTGAATGTTCTGCTGCCAGTCGGCATTTTTGGGATTTAGTAATATGGACGGTTTGGAGCATTTGTTGGCCGGCTTCATTGGCGCCGCCACGGTGAGTAACCTTCTTTACTGCCTGATCGGCTGTATTCTCGGTACCTTGATCGGCGTTCTCCCCGGCCTTGGCCCGGCGGCTGGCACGGCAATCCTGATTCCCATTACTTTTAACCTCGACGCGACCGGGGCGATCATCATGCTTTGCGCCATTTATTATGGCGCAATGTATGGCGGAACCATCACCTCAGTGCTCATCAACGTCCCGGGCGAAGCAGCATCGGTCATCACCTGTATCGACGGCCATCAGATGGCGCGGCAGGGGCGCGCGGGTGCAGCACTTGCCATTGCCGCGGTTGGCTCATTTATCGGTGGTTGTGTCGCCACCTTGGCTCTGGCATTTGTGGCTATTCCCCTGGCCAAGCTCGCGCTTGGCTTCGGCCCCGCAGAATTCTTTGCACTGATGACGGTCGGGCTTTGCCTGGTCATCGGGCTGGCTGGTAAGAATCTGGCAGCGGCCTTGCTGATGACGGTGTTTGGCTTGCTGCTGGCCATGATCGGGATCGATCCCGTGCGCGGCGCGCCGCGATTTACCGCTGGCATCCCCGATTTATTCGACGGTATCGGCTTCGTGCCCATGGCGATGGGTCTATTTGGTATCGCTGAATTGCTGATCGCTGTAGAGCAGTACAAAGCTCAGGCTATCAAGGCCAGAATGACGGATTTGTTCCCCCGGCGGGGTGAATGGGTGCGGTGTATCAAAGCTATCGTGCGTGGCAGCGGCATCGGCTTTGTTATGGGTTTGATTCCCGGCGTTGGCGCTGTGATTCCTACCTTCATGTCCTATGTGGTTGAAAAGCGTTTTTCCAAGAATCCGGAACGCTTCGGCAATGGGGCGATCGAGGGTGTCGCCGCGCCCGAAACCGCCAACAATGCCTATGCCAATGCATCCATGATCCCGCTCTTTGCCCTGGGTGTGCCGAGCTCCCCCACCATCGCCGTGCTCATGGGTGCGTTCATCATCAACGGGCTGACCCCTGGGCCGTTCTTGTTCCAGGAACGGCCCGATCTTGTATGGGCGGTGATCGCGAGCTTCTTTATCGGCAATGCAATGCTGCTGGTGCTGAACCTACCTCTAGTTGGCCTGTGGGCGAAGCTACTGAGGATGCCGTTTAGCTACCTCAGCGTCGGCGTGATAATCTTCTGCATCATCGGCGCCTACAGCCTGAAGCAGACGGTATTTGATGTATGGGTCATGCTGGGCTTCGGCGCCATTGGCTATGTGCTGCGCAAGCTGGAGTTCCCGCTGGCACCTGCCATTCTCGCCATGATTCTCGGCCCGATGATGGAAAAATCCCTACGCACAACGCTGGAGATATCGGGGGGTAGTTTCGCGATCTTCCTGGAACGCCCCGTCGCGCTGGCGTTGCTGGCGGTGCCTATCATCTTGTTTGCAGTGATTCTGCTACGACCCAAAACCTTCGAGCCGCTACGAAAAGCCGATGCTGATTAAGGAGGAAGGACCGAAGGTCGACCGTGAGGCTGGTCTTTGGCAAAGGTGGCTCCGTGAATTTGAACAGGACGATAAGGGGAGCTTCTGGTCTACAGCGAGCAAGTATGCTGTTGAATAGGAGCGACGATGAATAAACGATCGTGCCGAAATCACGCTCCGGCTTTCAGGGCGTAAGTGGTATTCGCCGTCATTGTCGGCCGTCAGAAACTTCGAGAGAGCTTGGGTGGTTCGAGGCAGGGGGAGGCGGATGATCGTAACTCCTGAGGGGAGCGACCATGAGACGGATCTGCTCTTGTTGAGCAATTTTTGCTGTCTCAATAATTTTAATTACGGACAGGTGTGAGGGACATCTAAGTGTTAGAACCGCCTTCCGACTGACTCGCTCTCATGTTCACGACGGGCATGTCGGCGAGTGCTCGTGATGTCTGGTCAGTTTCTGATAGGCATGACCGAGGCGAAGCGCGGTCGATTCATCGAACCACGGGGTCGCAATCTGCATGCCGAGTGGAAGTCCCTTGGCGTCAAAGCCACAAGGCACCGAGAGCGCCGGGGTTCCGGCAAATGACCAGCAATATGTGAAACGCGTGATTCCTCGGATGGCAACGAACCATGCCTCTCCCTGCAAACCGGCCTCGGCTGCGGGCGCACCAAATGGCAGGGTTGGCGTTAAGATCGCATCGACCGTTCCGAACACGTGTCTCAGGCGCTGTTTGAAGACTTCGTTCCAGCGAAGCGCCGCAGCGTACTCGTGGCCCTTTACATCCTTGCCGAGCATTGCCCGCGAATACACGTCAGGCCCGAAATCTTCGGGCCTCGTCTCCAGCCGCTCCTTATGCACGTTATAGGCATCGGCCAGCAGCACCTTAAACGCTAGAAATTCGTGACTTCGTTCGACGTCCCCGAGGTCGATCTCGACAATTTTTACACCCAGTGAGCGGTAGAGGGCGATGGCGTGGTCTAGCGCTGCTGTGAGCTCGGGGGCGAGACCGTCGAAGAACCATCGACGTTGAATCCCGATCCGGAGCCCGGCGACAGTCCGGTCAAGGTCAGCCACGACGTTGGGCACCGGGCGATCCTCGGAAATGGGATCCTCTGGGTCGTGGCCGGCAATCACCGCGAATATGCGAGCCACGTCCGACACACGCTTCGCCATCGGTCCGACGGTATCGTATAACGCCGATACAGGGACAGATCCCCGGCACGAGATCCGCCCAATCGACGGGCGCAACCCAGCAACCCCGCAAAGCGCAGCTGGAATTCTTATTGAGCCGCCTGTATCCGAGCCGATCGAGCCGACACACATTCCGGCAGCGAGCGAGGCGCCGGACCCCCCACTCGATCCACCTGGAATACGTGAGGTATCCCACGGGTTTCGAACCGGTCCATAGTGTGTGCTCTGGCTTGTTGGTCCGAACACCCACTCATGCAAGTTGGCCTTTCCCACGATCACCGCACCCGCACGCTTCAACCTCTCGACAATAAACGCGTCACGATTTGAGACGTTCCCGGCGAGTATTTTCGAGCCGGCCGTCGTTACCACGCCACCAACATCGACGCAGTCCTTGATTGACATCGTCATACCAGCAAGGAGACCGCTCCAGTCTCCATTTGCTTGCCGCTGATCAACGGCTGCAGCCGCGGCCAACGCAGCGTCAGCCGTCACAGTCAACATGGCCTTAGTCGATGGATTCCATGCGTCTATCGCAGCAAGCGCGAGCCGCGTGTTATGGCTCGCGGTTCGGCCGTCATCATGATCAGTCATATTGCACCCAATTTAAAATGGCAGATGACGTCATTATGACTGACACATCCGCTCCCCGGCGAGACCTCAGGGATTTTTTCTGGATGCGGGAGGAGATATCGATTTCCTCCGCTTCGGCAACCCAACGCGGGCGAGAATATGCCAGCAGCGGCGCCTCGCACGGAAGAAATTCGCCAGACGGATTGGTCGGGCGGCGGGATTTGACACCGCCTCCGCGCGCGGCAACCCTTCGCTGCAACGCAGTCCAGGAAGGGATCGGACCTTGGGTATCAAATACGAAAAGCGGAATGGGGTCGCGTACATCACGCTAAATAACCCGGAAAAAGCCAATATCTTAGATAAGAAAACCTCGGACGAGATTTCCCAGGCGTGGATCGACATGTGGGAGGACCGCGAAATCCGCTGCGCGATTCTGACCGGGGAAGGTAACCGGCATTTCTGCGGGGGCCATAACCTGGCACCGCGGCCGGACGTGACGGAGGAGGAGCGGGAATACCTGCGGACACAACGGATTTTTTGGCCGTTGGCCGGGACGGTGCACGGGCAAAAGACTGGTGTAGATGGGCGCTTTGGGGATCACTACCCCCGCGTGTGGAAGCCGGTGATCGCGGCGGTCAACGGTTGGGCGGCCGGGGCGGGTTTGTATATCCTGCTCTCGACGACGGATATCCGAATCGCCAGCGCCGAGCATGCGAAATTCAAATTCTCCTTGACGTCGCAAGGCTGGGTCGGGAATGGGCCGGGGGCGAGCCTGCTGATCAAGCAGCTTCGCTATATTGACGCGATGAAGATGCTGCTGACCGACGAACCGATGGATGCGGCCGAGGCGCTGCGCATCGGGTTGATCAATGAGGTCGTGCCGCATGACCAGTTGCTGGAGCGTGCCGAACGCTATGCCCGCCACATTTGCACAATGCCCCCGGTCGCGGTGCGGATGATGAAGGAGTTCATGGTCCGCTTCGGCGACCTACCGACGGATCAGGCTTGGCATGTGCAGAACCTGATGAACAGCCTTCTCATCCAGGTCACGGCGGATGGTGAGGAAGGCCGCCGTGCCTTCAACGCGAAGGAAAAGCCGAACTTCAACGGCGCCCTGCGGCAGCGTGGCGAGCCTTGGCCGGACCTGTCCGAGGCGGACGCCGAGCGGTTGGATGAGGTGTATCGCAGCGGGGAGTTCTGAGGACGAGTCTTGGTCTTCCCTCCCTTGACAGGGGAGGGAGTGTGGCTCCCTTCCTACCCCAACGCCCCCGCCGTCCGCAGCGCGGTGATCCTGTTCGCGTCCAGCCCGAGCACCTCGGCCAGCACAGCGTCCGTGTGCTCCCCCAACCCAGGCGCCGGACCGGTCACACGTCCGAAGCTTGCCCGCCACGGCAGCCCCGGCAGCACGCCCGGACCAAATCCATCCCAGAACCCCCGTTCGGCCAGATGTGCGCTGCGCAGCAATTCAGCCGAGCCGGCCACCGGCTCCGCCGCCACGCCCACTGCGCGCAGGGCCGCCGCCGCATCCTCGGCCGTCAGTCCACGGGTCCAGGCTTCGATCACCTCGCCAACTTCACGCCGAACCTCCCGCGCCAAACTCACCATTCCAACCAGCCCGGGCACAACGTTGCACATCCCGGCCCAAGCGGCATCGGACGGCACCGCCACAGCCACCCACTGGTCATCCCCGCCGCACGGATAAACCCCATGCGGCGCGAACCGAGGATCTCCCGCCCCCGCCGGCTCCGGCGGACCGTCGATCTGCGCTGATAGCACCGGCTCGGCCATCGTCCACAGCATCGCCTCGATCATCGAGAAATCGACCCGCGCCGATCCCCCCACCTTGGCCTGCCGCCAGACCGAAGCCGCCGTGATGAAGGCCAGCATCAGCGCACACATCGGATCCGCCCAGGCGAATCCGATCCGTGGCGGGCGACCGGGATGGCGGTTCAACCCGGCAAAACCGGCATAGGATTGCAGCAGCGTGCCATAGGCCACCGCATGTGCCTCCGGCCCCGTCCGTCCCAGGCCCGAGGCGGACACATAGGTCAAATTCGGGTTCAGCGCCCGCAGGTTCTCCGCCCCCAACCCGAGCCGATCCATCACCCCGGTTGCGAAATTCTCGATCAGCACATCGCAGCGTGCCGCCAGGGCGCGGGCGAGTTCCACCGCCTCGGGCTTCTTCAAATCCAGCACGATCGCCCGTTTGGCCTGGCCCAGCACCGTGTGCAGTTCCGACGCCCGCCCCGGATCGCCCCGCCCCGGCGCCTCCACCTTAATCACGTCCGCACCCATCGCCGCCAGGTAGCGTGTGGTTGTTGGCCCGGCGATCACCCAACTGAAATCCAGCACCCGCACGCCCGACAGCGGCATCAGCCCCGCCGGACGTGGCACCGGCGCGCCCTCCGACAGCGTAAGGCCGAACGGCGTCCCCGGCGCCTTCACCACCCGGCCACCGACCGTTCGGTCACGGAAATACCCCCGGTGTGCCAACTGCCTCGACCCCAAATGCTCCATCACCTCCATCAAAGGGAAGCTCGGCACATGCGCATCCTGCGCCAGGTCGGCGATCGCCTGCTTGTCGAAGTCCCTGCTCCACTCTGACATCAACGCATGCAGCGCGTCCCAGTTCGCTGCCCGGTCGGCCTTGGTGCGGAACCGAGGCTCCTCCCGCCAGGCCGGCGAGCCCATCGCCTTGAGCCAGGCGGCCCATTGCCGATCCTCCCGCGGGGAAATCGCGGCATATCCGTCCCGCGCCGGCAGGATGCAGACGGTGGAACCGTTGCCGTCGCCCTCCCGCTTGCGGCGCCAGCTCTTGCCGGTTTGTCCGGCACGGGTCAGTTCGGTCATCGCAAGCGTAGCCAAGGCCTCCTGGATCGAGACATCCACCACCGCACTAGGGCCGGCTTGGACCGCGTGAATGGCCGCGCAGGCGGCAGCGAGACCGGCGATGAAGGCGGATTGTTGGCCGACCGGGCGAATCGGTGGTTCGGAGGCGTCGTCCACCTGGCCGGTCAGCAGGCGGGACATGCCGCTGGCGGCGAACAGGGTTAGGTCGGTGGCGGGGTGGCCCGCATCTGGTCCTGTCAGGCCGAAGGGGGAAATCACCACGATCGCGGCCGAGGCATTCGCGGCCCGCAACGCCGCCACGCTCGGCCCATCCTGGGTGACGATCAGATCGGCGGTCGCAATGGTGTCGGCGTCAGGCTTGCCGTCGTTTAGCCCCTCACCCAGCACCGAAAGCCGATCAGCTCCGAGGCAGGCAACCGAGGCCCCCACATCCGCCAGCACCCGCCCACACACAGCGGCCGCCATGCCCGCGCCAACTTGAGCCACCCGCAATCCCGCCAACAATGCCTTGTCCCGTCCCCATCCCCTAGGGCCGGAACGATAGGTCGGGCGGACGGTGGGTCAAGGGATAGGGCGCCTGTGGGGTGAGCGGGTGAAGGCTAGGGTTCCACCCCAGACCCCACCGTGGACGTTGTCCCTGGACCTGCCAAAGGCCCGGCCTTTGGAAACCATTGGCTGGCGGGCTGACCGGAGCGGCCGAGGTGCTGGTTGCAACATCACGTTAGCCCCTCCGACCATCCCCGCAGGTATCGGTTTCAATCGCTGTGCCCTCGGTAGGAGGCGAGGAGGCAACACCTCTCGCGAGGTATAGGGCGGAGCCCAAATCTCTACCCCCGACAATTACCGCATCACGCTCAGCACCTCATCCACCATGGCCGCCGTCACATCCAGATTTAGGGACGCCCGGTCGCGATACGTTTCTGAGACCGACACCATCACGTCCTTTGCGCACAGTTTCCACGCCAACTCGGGCATCGTCATGCCCATGCCGCTTGTGTCGAAGAACGCCAAGTTAGTTTCCGGCGTTTCCACCGTGATCCCAGGGATTTGCGCCATCCGGCTTTGTCAGCTTAATAGCCTACTGGAGCAGGAGGAGACATCGGACGCGGGGATGGTCGGCTTTAGGCCATAAGAGCCTGCTACCCGGCCATGGTGGCGGAGCCATTTATTTTATCGGTCTGTCAGCTGATCAGTTGACGCTGTTGGTTGAAATGATGATGGATTGAGCCGTGCACTGTGATAAATTTCTGCAGCATCCCCATGCGCCGGAAGCACAGCATCGTCCGCGCGCGTCGCCGGAATAGCTGGTGGGAGCGTTCCGCTCAGTTGTTCACCTTCGGGCTGATCCTGCATGGAAGACGGTGGGCAGATTCTCGAACTCGCGCGCAATGCCCAATGGCTGTTCGAACAGCAGCAGCCATGCCAAAACGCTGCTTGCTCAATTTCGTAATATCGAACTGCTCATGGGATGATAGAGAGGTGGTTACTACCTTATCGCCTACCGTTTGATTTATTAGCAGAGACGACCAACAACGCGGCTCATCAAAAGGCCGAAGATTCAGGTAATTTGGCTAAATCTGAGATTTGGCTGGGGGACCTGGATTCGAACCAAGGATGCCCGGGTCAGAGCCGGGAGTTTTACCGCTAAACTATCCCCCACCGGAAAATTCGATAGCATACCCGCGCACGGGCAAATATGAACGCGAGGCGGCGCAGTTAGCATGTCCTCCTTGCCTGGGCAACGGCGAGCGCACATCTTCCTTGTTCCGGCGTCGCTCAAGTGCCGACACTGTATCAACCGCCCCCAACCGTAGGACAACAACATTCGGTGGACGACGCGACCACCCCCAACCCGGCTCTCATTCCTGCGATGGAGGCGAGGCGGCGTGTCCCCGAGCCAGCGTTCGCGGCGCTGGACCTGGGCACCAATAATTGCCGCCTGCTGGTGGGTACGCCCACCGGCGAAGGCTTTCGCGTGGTCGACAGCTTCTCACGAATCGTCCGATTGGGTGAGGGGCTGCACCAGACGGGGCGGCTGTCGAAGCCGGCGATGGAACGTGCGCTGGGCGCCTTGCAAGCTTGTGCTTTGCGGCTGGAATGCCGCCCTGTGCGCGCGCTGCGCGCCATCGCCACCGAAGCCTGCCGCCGTGCCGCCAACGGGGGCGAATTTCTGTCGCGCGTGCGCGCCGAGACAGGACTGCCGATCGACGTCATCTCCACTCGGGAGGAAGCCGAGCTGGCGCTGGAAAGCTGCGCCCCACTTTTAGAAAGGGCGGCTGGCGGCGGGCGGCGTGCCCTCCTGTTCGATATTGGCGGCGGCTCCACGGAGCTTGTCTGGGTGCGCCTTTCGGCGCAGGAAGCGCCGCGGGTGATCGGCTATGCCTCCCTCCCGGTCGGCGTCGTCACCATGGCGGAGCGCTTCGGCGCGCGTGGCTTCGATGAGGACGGGTTCGATGCCATGGTCCATGACGTGACGGAACGGTTGACGGCGTTTGAAGCAGTACACCGCATCACCCAGGAAATCTGCCAGGGGGGCGTGCACCTGCTCGGGACATCCGGCACCGTCACTACCCTGGCCGGCATGGTGCTGCGGCTGGAACGGTACAACCGCTCGCTCATCGATGGCATGATTCTGGGCCGCGCTGCGGCCGAACAGGCGCTGGCGGATCTGCGCGAACTCGGGCGTGAGGGGCTGCTCCACCATCCCTGCGTCGGGCCGGAACGGGTGGATTTTGTATTGCCCGGCTGCGCCATTTATACTGCCATTCACCGGCTCTGGCAGACTCCGGACGTGGTCGTGGCCGATCGCGGCCTGCGGGAAGGGATCCTGCTGCGCATGATGCGCGCTGACCGTGCCCGTAGGGGACCGCAGGTGGGGATGCGCGCATCCTGATGCCAAACGGAAAAAAGACGATAGGCAAGCCCAGTGGCGCGCGCACCACGACCGTGCGCCTGCGCACCGCGAAAGGACGGCCCACGGCCTCTCAGCTCTGGCTCACGCGCCAGTTGAACGACCCCTATGTGCAGGCCGCCAAGGCGCAGGGTTTGCGCTCGCGCGCCGCGTTCAAGCTGATCGAGCTGGATGACCGATTCAAGCTGATTCGCAAGGGTGCCCGTGTGGTCGATCTCGGCGCGGCACCCGGCGGCTGGGCGCAGGTGGCGGTGCAGCGTGGCGCCGCACGTGTGATTGGCGTCGATCTGTTGGCGATGGATCCCATCAGTGGCGTACATCTCCTGCAGGGAGATTTTGCGGATGATGCCATGCCCGATCGTCTGCGGGCTCTGCTCGACGGGCACGCCGACCTGGTGCTGTCCGACATGGCACCCAACACTACCGGGCACAATGCGACTGACCATCTGCGCATCATGGCACTGGCGGAAATGGCGCTCGATTTTGCCATCGAGGTTCTGTCCACGGGCGGCGGCTTTGCTACCAAGGTCTTCCAGGGCGGGTCGGAGAAGGCAATGCTAACACGGCTAAAGGCCCATTTCACCACCGTCCGCCACGCCAAGCCACCCGCGAGCCGCAAAGAATCGAGCGAGCTTTACGTCATTGCCACTGGCTTCAAGGGCGTCGGTTAGCCTGACCCGCTTCCCGCTTGCGCCACCCCGTGCATACGCTTATGAGGAGCCGCCAAGGTTTTGGGCCCCATCGGTCTGGTGGTCCCGCAGCGGAAAGGTTCCGGCCATGGCCCTCGATGTCCCCTCCCAGCCCACGTCCAACCTACATGATCGCGTGGCAGACGCCCTGGCCTTCGACGACGTGCTGGTCGTACCTGCCTATTCGCAGGTCCTGCCATCCGCCACCGACACGCGCACTAACTTGACGCGGACTATCACGCTCAATATTCCCGTCATCTCGGCGGCGATGGACACGGTCAGCGAGGCCGAAATGGCCATTGCTATGGCCCAGCTTGGCGGCATCGGCGTTATTCACAAGAACCTGGAACCGAGCGAGCAGGCTGCGCATGTCCGCCGCGTTAAGAAATTCGAATCCGGTATGGTGGTGAACCCGCTCACCATCCATCCCGACCAGACCCTGGCCGATGCGCGCGTGCTGATGACCGCGAGCCACATCAGTGGCGTGCCGGTGGTGGAACGCGAGACCAATCGTCTGGTTGGCATCCTCACCAACCGCGATGTCCGATTCGCCACCGATCTATCGCTGAAAGTTTACGAATTGATGACCCGGGAAAACCTGGTCACGGTAACTGCAGGTGTGCACGCCGATGAAGCGCGCCGTCTGCTGCACCGCCACCGCATCGAAAAACTTTTAGTGGTTGATGATGCTTATCGCTGCGTCGGCCTGATCACCGTGAAGGACATGGACAAGGCGCAGGCCCATCCACTAGCGAATAAGGACGAGCTCGGCCGCCTGAGAGTTGCCGCCGCCGTCGGCGTGGGTGATGAAGGCTATGCCCGCGCCCGCGCGCTGATCGAGGCACAGGTAGACGTGATCGTGGTGGACACCGCGCATGGCCATTCCGCCGGCGTGATGAATTCGGTGGCGATGATTAAGAAACATTCTAACATAGTGCAGGTCATCGCCGGCAATGTCGCCACGCCTGATGGCGCGCGCGCCTTGATCGCGGCCGGCGCGGACGCCATTAAGATTGGAATCGGTCCCGGCTCCATCTGCACCACTCGTATCGTCGCTGGTATCGGTGTACCACAATTCTCCGCCGTTCTAGAAACCGCCGCTGCCTGCAAGGAAGCTGGCGTGCCTGCTATCGCGGATGGTGGCGTGCGTACCTCGGGCGACATCGTGAAGGCGTTGGCCGCGGGCGCCGATTGCGTGATGATCGGCTCTCTCCTTGCCGGTACCGACGAAGCACCTGGAGAAGTTTTTCTTTACCAGGGCCGCTCTTACAAATCCTATCGCGGCATGGGCTCCATCGGCGCCATGGCCCGCGGCTCCGCTGATCGTTACTTTCAGCAGGACATCAAGGACGAGCTTAAGTTAATCCCAGAAGGTGTCGAAGGCCGCGTCGCCTACAAGGGGCCGGTCTCACAAGTGGTCCACCAGCTTGTAGGCGGCCTAAAAGCTGGCATGGGCTACACCGGTAGCGCCTCCATCGCGGCACTGCAACGCGATACGAAATTCCGTCGCATTACGGGCTCCGGCCTGCGTGAAAGTCACGTCCACGACGTCGCCATCACCCGCGAAGCCCCTAACTACCGCGACGAATAGGAACCGTCATTGTGAGGAATCCAGCGACCCCGGCCTACGCCGGTGTAGGCTACGGTAATCCCACACCCACCCAACCCAACCCCGCCATGGTGAGGGTAGCGTGGCTATCCCCACGGAGCTGTAGGTGCTCCGGCAACGGCCGGATTGGCCCCTCCGCGACTCCTGGCAACGGCCGCCACCGCATTTGCTTCGCAAGACTTGCCAATACCAGGAGGAATCTCCACTCTCCGCCCCCGCCCGACCACCCCCAGTCAGGCCCCCCCAGAGTCGCGGCGATTACCCCCGCCCGCAGCGGAGCTGCCTGCCCACCATGATGTATTTCACCCGCCTCAAGACCGCCGTTATTGTGGGTGTCTGCCTGCTGGGTGCGATCCTCTGCATTCCCAATATCGCTGTCGCTCCGGCCGCCTGGATGCCTTGGCGCCATGTCCATCTCGGCCTGGATTTGCGCGGCGGCTCCTACCTCCTGCTGGAAGTTGACACCCGTGCGGTGACGAAGGACCGCCTGGAAGGCATAGTGGACGGCGTTCGCCAGATTCTGGTCGGCAAATTCCAGTACACCGACCTCGCCGCTCGTGTGGACCAGAACCAGGTCCGCGTCCGCCTGCGTGACCCCACCCGTCTGAACGATGCCCTGAACGCGCTACGCCCCATAGCAGCCACCGACGGTCTCGGCGCCACCCCCGAGATCGAACTTACTGGCACTCCCGACGGACAAATCACCCTCACGTTGCTTCCGCTGGGTTTGCGGAACCGCGCCACCCAGGCAATCCAGCAATCCATTGAGATCGTCCGCCGCCGCATCGATGCCTCCGGCGTGGTCGATCCGCAGATTGCCCGCCAGGGCGACAGCCGCATTGTCGTTCAGCTTCCCGGAATCGAGGATCCGAACCGCATCAAGGAACTGCTCGGCAAGACTGCTCGCATGACGTTCCGGCTCGTAGATCTCACCGCCAACCCCGCCGGCATCGCGCCGCCCGGAGTCGAATTCCTGCCGATGGACGGCAACCCCTCCGAACGCGTTGCCGTTCGCCGCAGAATCGAGGTCGATGGTGGCGACCTGAAACGCGCCGGCGCCGGGATGGACAATCAGAACGGCCAGTGGGTGGTGAATTTCGAATTCAACCAGGTCGGCGCCCGTCGCTTCGCCGAAGTCACCCGCGCCAATGTCGGCCGTCCTTTCGCAATTGTTCTGGACGATAAGGTGATCAGTGCGCCACGGATCAACGAACCGATCACGGGCGGGCGCGGCCAGATCAGCGGCAGCTTCAATGCGCAATCCGCGACGGATCTGGCGGTTCTGCTTCAAGCCGGTGCTCTGCCCGCCCCGTTGACAGTGGTGGAGGAACGCAGCGTGGGACCGGAGTTGGGAGCAGACGCCATCCGCGCCGGTGCCATTTCCCTTTTTGTCGGGTTTCTTCTCGTCTGTGCCTATATGGGTATCTTCTATGGCCTGTTCGGCTGGATCGCCTGCGGCGTGCTGGTGGTCAATCTCTGGCTGATGCTGGCCATCCTCTCGATGCTCGAAGCCACTATGACCTTGCCCGGCATGGCTGGCATTCTCCTTACGCTCGGTGTCGCGGTGGACAGCAACATCCTGATCAACGAGCGCATCCGCGAGGAAGCCCGCAACGGCCGCGCTCCCTTGCAAGCGCTGGAGGCCGGCTTCTCGCGCGCCTTCAACACCATCTTCGATTCCAACGCCACGGGTTTCCTCTCGCACGTCATGCTATTTGCCTTTGGTGCCGGCCCGGTGCGTGGCTTCGCCATCACAATCACGGTCGGCATTGCCACCACCTTGTTCACCAACTGGCTACTCACCCGTCTCATCATCTCGCGCTGGTACGTGGCAACACGCCCCCGCGCCTTGCCGGTTTAACCCTCCATGAACCGCCACCCCCTATTTCGCATCGTTCCCGATGACACAAAAATCCAGTTCATGCGCGGTCGCATCATGGGGTTGGTGGTCTCCGCCTTCCTTTCCGCCATTTCCGTGGTGCTGTTCTTCTATCCCGGCTTGCATCTCGGCATTGATTTTTCCGGTGGCATTGTCATGGAGGTTCGTACCCCGGGCCTCGCCGATTTTGGAAAAATTCGCGCCAGCTTGGCGGAGGACAAGATTGATGTCCAAGGCGTGCAACGCTTTGGGGATAACAACCAGGTTGCCATTCGCCTGCCCACCCAGCCCACCGAGGCCGCCACCCAGCAAACCGTCACTCGCGTGCGCGCCGCGTTGGAAAAAGCCGCCCCCGGCACGCGCATCATGCGCACCGATGCGGTCGGCGCCTCCGTCTCGGCGGAATTATTCCATGACGGCCTAATGGCCCTGGGCATCAGTCTGCTAATGATCCTGGTCTATATCTGGTTCCGGTTCGAATGGCAGTTCGCGGTCGGCGCCGTCGCCACCCTGGTGCTCGACGTCACCAAAACGATCGGCTTTCTCGCCGTCACGCGCCTGGAATTTGATCTGGTAATGGTAGCTGCGATCCTGACGATCCTCGGTTTCTCGACCAACGACAAGGTAGTGGTCTATGACCGCATGCGGGAAAATCTACGCAAATACAAAACTATGCCTCTGCGTCAATTGATCGACCTGTCGATCAACGAAACCCTGAATCGCACGCTCGGCACGTCGATGACCATCTTTCTGGCCAGCTTGCCCTTGGCTCTGTTCGGCGGCGCCTCGATCGCGCATTTCGCCTGGATGATGTTATTTGGCATTATTGTCGGAACTTCATCTTCCATCTTCATTGCTGCTCCTATTTTATTGTTTTTAGGAGAAAATCGTCTACGCCGAGATGCTGGAACCCCGGCCAAATCGGCGGATACGCTCGCCCTGCCATAACACTGGCCCGACGCCATCCTGACAGCGTGCCCGTGAACCCCATCCTCGATCCTGTTGTCGCCGGAACCCACGCGGAAGCGGAAGACAAGAAAACGGCTATCGATCGGCAATACCGGTAAACCTACGGTCTTTCGCTCCTCTCCGAAGCGCTCAATTTGGACTTTGCCAAAAAGGCTATGGGCGAATGTTTGCCGACGAAAAATTGGGCGGCAGGTCCGGCATGCAGGCTTTGCGCGATCGTGTCATGCAGGCCACCGGGCGCAACCCGACCGTGCGCGACTTCCTAAACGTGACCCATCGCGGCCGCCCGCGCGCGGCCGCAATCGGCACCCCGAAGGACGTCGCGGACCGCATGGAGGACTGGTGTACCAGCCGCGCCTGCGACGGCTTCGTGATTTCCGTCACGCATGGTCCTGGCGACCATTAGGATTTCATCCGCTTCGTCATCCCCGAACTGCAACGCCGCAGCATCTTTCACCAGGACTATGCCGTCCCCATCTTGGGCGGCAGTCTGGGCTTGCCCCGCCCTGCCATCGGGAGTTGGTGCCGGTCCGCATAAACGCGAAACCGCGCCTTTGCGGCGCGCATTTCCTCGGGTGACAAAATCCGTACCACCCCTGCAGACCGCGCTAGCAAATATTGCCGGCACAACGTTTCCAGCAGAATCGCCTGGCTGAGCGCATGGCCTGCGTCGCGCCCGAACACCGCCATGCCATGATTGGCGAGCAGACACGCGCTGCGTTCCGCCATCGCCGACACCGCCGCATCCGCCAAGCTCGAAGTGCCAAACGTCACATAAGGCGCGCAGCGTATCGCCCCACCAAACCCTGCGATCATGTAATGAAACGCCGGCAGCCCCTCGTTCAAACAGGAAAGCGCCGTCGCCGCATCGGCGTGCGTATGCACTACGCACCCCGCCGCCGGAAACTTTCGGTAGATCGCCGCATGCAAATGCCACTCGCTGGAAGGGCGCGAATCACCCTGCACCTTCCCATCCAGGGACATCGCCGCCACCTTATCGGCGGTTACATCCTCTGCCGCCACGCCTGACGCCGTAATCAGCATCGCTGAGGAAGCACGCACGCTCACATTGCCGGAACTGGCGGAACACATCCCAAGCCGCCCAAGATCCTGATAAAGGGCGGCGACCTGTTCCCGAGCCACCGCCATATCGTTCCTCACATCAGGAACACGCCCTTGCCCGTGCTCTGCTTGTCGAACAGCTCATAGGCTTCCTTCGCCTGATCGAGCTTCCAAGTATGCGTGAATAATTTATCCACATCCACTTTGCGGTCGATGCAGAACTGCGCGCAATCCGCCTGCCCCTGCTGGGAGAAGGTCCAGGACGCCAGCACGGTTAGCTGCTTGCGCAGCATGTCCGGGCTGACCTCGATCGTCACGTCATTGCCTTCGCCGACGAACGCCACCGTCCCCCAAACCTTCGCGGAGCGGATCGCCTGGATGCGCGCTTGTGGCGAGGCCGAGGTATCCAATGCCGCCGGCACGCCATAGCCATGTGTCAGATCCTTGATTGCCTGCACCGGATCGTTAGAGCCCGGGTCGACCACCTCATCCGCGCCGAATTCCTTCGCCCGCTCCAGTCGGTCGGTGGAGATGTCTAGCGCGATCACCCGCGCCCCCATCGCCTTCGCCAATTGCGTGGCGGACAGTCCCACGGGCCCCTGGCCGAAAATGGCGATGGTGTCGTTGCCCGAAAGGTTCAACCGCCGCAGCGCGCCATATGCCGTGCCCGTACCGCAGGAAATCGCCGCCCCGGCGGTGAAGCTCAGCTCATCGCGCAGCGGCACCAGAGTAAAATGCGGCACCTTTATATATTTGGCATGCGCGCCATGCGCATTATTGCCAAACACCTTCACCGGCGCATCCTGGCAGAGCTGCGACCAGCCGCCCCGGCAATGGTTGCAGGTGTGGCAGCCCTCGTAGTGATGTACCATCACTCGGTCGCCGATTTTGCCCCACTCCTTTCCCACACCAGGCCCAATTGCGGCAATTACGCCGCACGGCTCGTGACCCATGATCGTCGGTCCCTGCGGCTCTGCCCGAAAGCCGAGGCTCGTCGGTGCCCCCTTGGCCCGGCGGTAAGATTTCAGATCGGACCCGCACATGCCTGATGCCTTGATCTCGACCACCACCTCGCCCATGCCCGGCGTAGGATCGGGAAACTCCACGAACTCCACCATCCGGTCGCCAGGAAATGTCACGCCTTTCATTAGATATCCTCCAGTTTCACTTGCGGTGGGGAGTATACACATCCATCAGCGGAAACGCGCCATGGACATGAGGATTGAACACTGGCGGCGCCGCATGCAGATGCGCTCGGTTCAACTGGCTCAATGCCGTGCAACCGATCAGCGCCAGATCGACGCCCATTTCATGCTCCAGCAATTCCATCAGCTGTACCAAAGCCTTCGCCCCGCCGGCCGCCAACCCATAACAATAGAGTCTCCCGATCGCCACCGAATCGGCCCCCAGCGCGATCGCCTTCAGTACATCGGTGCCGCGCGAGAAACTACCATCCACGATTGTTCGCGCCCGCCCCTGAATGGCGTCCAGGACTTCAGGCAGTACATCCATCGCGCCCCGCCCATGATCCAGTTGCCGTCCGCCATGGTTGGACACCCACACCACGTCGACACCATGTTCACACGCGATCGCCGCATCCTCGGCGGTCGCGATCCCCTTTAGAATCAGGGGCACAGAATGCTTGTCCTTGAACCGCCTGATCTTATCCCAGTTGAACCCTGCCTGATCTGCATGCCCAGTTGCCGCCGCACGCCAGGGTTTGACGAAACGCCGGGAAATATCGCGCTCCCGCCGGCTATAGGCCTGCGTATCGACGGTAATGCAGAAGGCCTCATACCCGCTATCCACCGCGCGCGCGACGTGATCATCGACGAACTCATCACCGCCCCGGACATATAATTGAAAGATCCGCCGCCCGTCCCCAGATGCCCGGGCCACATCCTCCAGACCAGGTTTGGTGACGGAGCTCACCACAATTGGTACGCCGAACGTGGTCGCCGCCCGAGCGGCCTCCGCGCCGCCTTCCGGATGAAACGACTCCAATGATCCCACCGGCGCGAACATTACTGGCAGGCGCATTTTCTTGCCGAGGAAGGAATGGCTGACATCCACCTTAGACACATCGCGCAGCACGCGGGGACGAAACGCCAAACTGTCCAGCGCCAACCGGTTGCGACGCATCGTCGTCTCGGTCTCGGTTGCGCCCACCAGATAGTCCCATATATTGCCGGTTAGATTGGCGCGTGCGGCCTCGACGAATTCGTGCAAAACTTGAAAATCACCTTCTGGCTCGGCCAGATGGCCTCCGGGCTGAGATATGGTGGGTTTGGTATTAGCGGACATGTTGTTTCAGCCTCTCACGATAAAGCTTTCAATCATGATGGCGCATCCTTCCCGTCCGTCCTGTCAAGGGAGAGGGTAGGGGCGCAATCCTACGTGGGCGCCCCGTTCGCGTACGGCTTCAGCACCGCGTAGAGTACGTTATGCGTCGGCGTCGGTACCCCCAACTCGCGCCCCAGCGCCACCACCTTACCGGACAGCCAGGGTAGCTCCAGCCGATTACCACGTAACAGATCCACAGCCATGGATGGCATCATCTCCGCCGGAAAATTTTTCGCTGCCCGTAGCAATTCGGCTTCTAGGGTCGGGACTAAATCCACCCCGCTGGCTCGCCCTAGAGCCGCGATTTCCGCGACGCTCGATTCCAACAAGGCAAAACCCTCCGGATCGTCGCGCAACTTACCCAATGGAAGCCGGACCGCCGCGATGACCGCCGCCATCGTGCCCAGAAAAATGAATTTCGTCCATAATGCTGCCTTAATATTGTTGGTATTCGCCGCGTCGAACCCGGCTACCTTGCACGCCGTCAGAAACGCCGCGCCACGTTGGCTGGGCTGTCCATCCAACTCTCCGAACTCGAGTTTCATAAATGTACCGGTCTGGCGAATTACCCCGGGGGCATCGATCGTCGCGCTGATTTGCGCCACGCCGCCCATCACCGCATCCTTGCCAAGGATCGGGATCAGGCGATCTGCGGCATCGATACCGTTCTGCAGCGGAATCACCGCTGTATTCGGCCCGATCAATGGCTTGATCGCGGCCCCCGCGCTTTCCAGGTCCCACAGCTTTACGCAGAACAAGACAACATCCACCACGCCAATACTGGCGGGATCGTCGCTCGCCTGCACGGGATTGATGTGAATATCGCCGCGCGGACCATTCACCTGCAGCCCATTCGTCTTCATTGCCGCCAGATGCGCCCCGCGCGCGACAAATGTCACATCCGCCCCTGCCTTTGCTAAAGCCGCCCCGAATGCGCCGCCCACGCCACCGGTTCCAATCACCGCGATCCGCATCATTTTTACTCCCTATGCTAAGCTCCATCCTGCGTACCGCCCCCGCCCCCGTCCAGCCCCAATTGCACTCGACAAGAACCCAGGGCACCCTGTCCCTAACACGACAAACGACGTGGCGGAGGAAGAGAATGGAATTCGATTACATCATCGTGGGCGGCGGCTCCGCCGGATCCACCCTGGCCAACCGGCTATCCGCGCGCAGTACCAATAAGGTCCTGGTCTGCGAAGCTGGTATCGACACTCCGCCCGGCAAGGAACCCAGCGAGATTCTCGATTCCTACCCTGGTACCGCGTATCTGAACGAACGCTTCATCTGGTCAAAGTTGCAGGTCACCACCGAGGTGATTTCCCACAACAATCCCGACGCACCGAAACCGAAACTGCGCCGCTACGAACAGGCCCGCGTCCTCGGCGGTGGCTCGTCCATCAACGGCCAGATGGCCAATCGCGGCGCCCCCACCGATTACGAGGAATGGGCCGCGCGCGGCGCCCTCGGCTGGAAGTGGCAGGATTGCCTGCCCTATTTCAGAAAGATCGAAAAAGACCTGGATTTCAACGACGAATGGCACGGCCAGGATGGACACATCCCCGTCCGTCGCGTCCCCGAGCAGCAATGGTCCGGCCATGCCAAAGCCGTTGCGCAAGCCTTCAAGGATAACGGCTATAAATACCTGCCTGACCAGAACGGGCATTTCGAGGACGGCTATTTCCCCGTCACCATTTCCAATGCCGAGGAAAAACGCGTCTCCGCCTCCATCGGCTATCTGAATGCCGAGGTGCGCAAACGCGAAAACCTCACCATCTCCACCAACACCCAGGTCACCGAACTTCTGTTCGACGGCCTCCAGTGCGTCGGCGTCAGGGCACTGGTGAACGGACAGCAGACTGAATTCCGCGCCAAGGAAATCATCCTCTGCTCCGGTGCCATCCATTCTCCCGCGCATCTCATGCGGGCCGGCATCGGCCCTGCGGGGCATCTGCGCGATCTCGGCATCCCCATCCGCCACGCGCTAGGCGGCGTCGGCCAGCGACTAATGGATCATCCCTCCATCGCGCTGGCATCGTTCCTAAAGCCGCAAGCACGCGTGACGAACAAGGAAACACGCCGGCATATTTTTGTCGCCGCACGCTACTCCTCCCAGATGGGCGGCGCCGCACCGGGGGACATGTTTATCGTCGGTGCATCAAAGACATCGTGGCACTCGGTGGGCGAGCAGATCGCCAGCTTCATCCTGTTCGTCAACAAGACCTTCTCCGAAACCGGCCAGGTCAAACTCATTAGCCGCAACTGGTCCGACGAACCCGAAGTCGAATTTAATCTTTTGTCTGATAAACGCGATCTCGACCGCATCGCCGATGGCATCCGCCGTATCGCCCCGCTCTTCAATCATCCTTCCATGCAAGCGATGATGAGTGACCCGTTCCCCGCCAGCTATTCTGACAAGGTGCGCCAGGTCGGTAAGATCAACACAAAAAACAAAATCCTCACCGGCGTCATGTCCAAGCTGCTGGACGGCCCCGGCTTCCTCCGCCGCGTGCTGATCGAAAAACTCATCATGGAGGGCTTCACCCTGGATGGCGTCTGCAACGACGAGGACCAGGCCGAAGCCTTCATCCGTCGCGCCGCCGTCGGGGTCTGGCACGCCTCCTGCACATGCCGAATGGGATCGGAGGATGATCCGATGTCGGTCACCAACAATGCCGGACGCGTGCATGGCATTGGTGGGCTGCGCGTGGTGGATGCCTCTATTTTCCCTGTGGTGCCCTGCGCCAACACCAATTTCCCGACCATCATGACGGCGGAGAAAATTTCCGACGCCATCCTTGCTGGGTACTGAAAGGTGGAAGGCGGCGCGCTACTCCGCCGCCTTCCTCGTCCAAACCGGCGGCTCAACCGCCCCCACCTGATCGGTAATCCGCCGGTATGCCTCCGGCCGGCGGTGCTTGTCGAACGCGAAGATCGTCGTCCGCCCCAGGGTGCACATATCTAAGTTGCAATCGGCGGTGATTAGTTCGTCGTCCCAGGTGCCGGCCTGGGCGATGATCTCGCCCTGCGGGTTGACGATGATGGAGTGGCCAAACAACTCGCACCCATCCTCCGTTCCCGCCTTCGCCGTCGCCACCGCGAAGCAGGCGTTCTGATAGGCCCCCGCCTGGATCGAAAGATGCGAATGGAACACGCGCAGGTGATGCGCCTCGAACCCACCCGCCTCCTGATTGATCGACGGCGTGTTGTAGCCCAGCATCACCAGCTCCACCGATTGCAACCCCAACACTCGCCACGCCTCCGGCCAACGCCGGTCATTGCAGATCATCATGCCCATGTTGAGGCCCGACAGCCCGCCCATCGGGGCCCGGATCACCGGGAAGCCGAGATTACCGACCTCGAAATACCGCTTCTCTAGATGCTGCACGTTGCGCCGTGAATCGAACTCCGCATGCCCCGGTAGATGTACCTTGCGGTATTTTAGTAAAACGTCGCCACCCGGGTTCACCAGGATCGCGGTATTGAAGTGCCGCTTGTGCACCAACCCATCCGCATCAGCCTCGTGCGCGATCTCCGCATAACCCAGATGAAATCCGATCCCATATTTCCGTGCCGCCACGAATAACGGAGCTGTTTCGTTGGATGGCATGCTGGCCTCGAACCAATGATCCGCCTCGCCGACATTCTCGTGATAGTGGCGCGGAAAGAACGTGGTCAGGGCTAGTTCCGGAAACACCACCAATTCCACGCCACGCTGGTCCGCGCGCTCCATCAGCCGCACCATACGTTCGACGGCAACCGAACGTGGCTCGGCCTTCTGGATCGGTCCAAGTTGCGCCGCCGCGACAGTGATGCTCCGAGACACGATATCCTCCCTATGCTGAAGCGCGTTTCACAAACTGCCCCGTCCCTGGTTTCGCCAGCACCTGCGTCCCATCCCAGATGCACGTCCCGCGCAAATAGCTCGCCGCCACCCGCGCCCGCATTGTGCGCCCATGATAGGGTGACCAACGAAGTTCCGGCCGATCTACGATCACCGCCTCGTCGAATTGGTATTCGGTGCGTTCCAGCACCACGAAATCGGCATCCGACCCCACTCGGATCGCCCCTTTCTTTGGCCAGATACCATGCAGCTTCGCGGATCGCTCGGCGCAGTAGCGTGCCATCATCGTCGGCGGCAGCCCGCGTTCGTCCAGCAAGGTGAACATCAGCGGCGCGAAACTCTGCAACCCGGTCAGGCCAGCCCCGCAGGCAAAGATATCCGGCAATAATTTCCGCTCGATCGGCCACGGCGCATGGTCAGTGGAGACATAGGCTACCTTGTCTTCGATTAGAGATTGCCACATGAGCTCCACCTCAGCCTTGGTGCGAAACGGCGGATTGCATTTCCCCTTACCACCCAGCCGCACGACGTCTTCTTCGGTCATGCACAGATACTGAATGCAGGCCTCGCCGGTTGCATTGAACCCGCCCGCGCCGCCTGCCTTGCGAAACATTTCTGCTAACTCAAACCCGCGTGCGATGGAGGAATGCGCGATATGCACATGCGCACCGGTTTGTCGGCCGATCTCGAAAATTTCTAGATCAGCCATACTCTCGGCTAAGGCCGGACGGGTGCGGCAATGCATGATTGGATCGGTCCGCCCGGCCGCCTTCGCTTCCGCCGTCAGCCGCTCCACCAGTTCCTGGTCTTCGTTGTGGATCGCCACCGGCAACCCTGTCTTGGCGATTTCGGCGAACGCTTCCACCATCGTCGGATGATCGATGCGGGGAAACCGCACCGGGTCATATTCATAGGTGGACAGCTTGAACGCCGAAATCCCCGACGCCGCTAGATCGGGAATGGCATGCACCCCGCCGGTCTTCAAAATCGTCCCGTACAACGCCATGTCGACATGCGACGAGCGGTTCACCACCGTGATTTTCTGCTCCAGTAGCCGCGCATTCGTCACCGGCGCTGGTACGTCGTACGGCATGTCGCAGCAGGTCGTCACACCCCCCGCTGCCGCGCTGCGTGATGCATTCTCGATCCCCGCCCATCCTAGCGCGGAGGAGGTGTGCATATGCCCATCCACCAACCCCGGTAGCACCAGTTTGCCGCGATGATCGATCGTATCCGAGGCCGGTGGCGGCTCGCCCTGCCCGATGGCGGTAATCACCTCCCCGCGCAACGCCACGTAGCCGCGCGGCAACACACGATCGGTTGTCACGATATCGCCCAGGATTACCCGGTCGAAAGGTTCCGCCATGTCGCCCCACTCCCCGCTTGCCGTCCCGTCGCCCCGACCTTACGAATGAACCTGACTGAGGCTAGACCCGCTCCAGCCATAACGCCAACCTGTCCCCAAGGGCACTGACCATCCAAAGAGAGAGCAAGCGCATGAAACTGCACGACGTGAAGGTCTACCCCTCCAAGGCTCCCTTGAAACGGGAAGATCAGTTGGCTTGGAAAATCGCCGGCGTCGCCGCCGACAAGGTGGCGGTGGAAAAACCAGTCACCGACATGATCATCAACCGCATCATCGACAACGCCTCAGTCGCTATCGCCGCTATCAACCGCCGCCCCGTTACCTCGGCGCGTGGCATGGCGCTCGGGCATCCGCGTGCTGGCAAGATCGGCAACGGCGCCACCGTCTTCGGCGCCCCGGCCAGGCAAACGGTCAGCCCCGAATGGGCCGCCTGGGCCAACGGTACCGCGGTGCGTGAGCTCGACATGCATGACACCTTCCTAGCCGCCGATTACTCGCATCCTGGTGATAACATCCCGCCGATCCTGGCGGTGGCGCAGACCCTGGAAAAATCTGGCCGCGACTTGATCCGCGGTCTTGCCACCGGCTATGAAATCCATATCGACCTGGTGCGCGCCATCTGCCTGCATGAGCACAAGATCGACCATATCGCCCATCTCTGTCCCGCCCAGGCCGCTGGCATCGGCACGCTCGTCAACCTGAAACAGGACGTCATCTACCAGGCCGTTCAGCAGGCTGTGCATACCAGCTTCACCACCCGCCAGTCGCGCAAGGGTGAAATCTCGTCGTGGAAAGCCTACGCCCCGGCGCACGCAGGAAAACTTGCCGTGGAAGCGGTGGACCGCGTGATGCGCGGCGAAGGTGCCCCCAGCCCGATTTATGAAGGCGAGGATTCCGTCATCGCCTGGATGCTGAACGGTCCGAAGGCGCATTATCAGGTGCCGCTGCCGGCGCCGGGCGAGCCCAAGCGCAGCATCCTGGACAGCTACACCAAGGAACACTCCGCCGAATACCAGTCGCAGGCGCTGATCGACCTCGCCTTCCGCATGCGTGAGAAGGTCAAGAATTTTGAGGCGATCCAGAAGATCGTCATCCACACCTCCCATCACACCCACTATGTGATCGGCACCGGCGCCAACGACCCCCAGAAGATGGACCCAAAGGCGAGCCGGGAAACACTGGATCACTCCATCATGTATATCTTCGCCGTCGCCCTGCAGGACGGGTGCTGGCACCATGTCGACAGCTACGCCCCCAAACGTGCCGGCCGCGCCGACACCGTGCGCCTCTGGCACAAGGTTGAGACCAAGGAAGACAAGGAATGGACGCGCCGCTATCGCGCCACCAATCCCAACGAACTCGCCTTCGGCGCGCGTATCGAGATTTTCATGAAGGACGGTTCCAGGATCGTCGATGAAATGGCGGTGGCGAATGCCCACCCGCTCGGCGCCCGACCTTTCACCTACCCCGACTACGTGAAGAAATTTCAAATACTCACCGATGGCATCATCACTGCGCGAGAATCGAACCGCTTTCTCGATGTGGTACAAAGCCTGCCTAGCCTGAAAGCCGGTGAACTCAGCCAGATCCATGTCGCGCTGCCGGAGGGCAAGCTCGCCGTTGCTAAGCCCGGCATCTTTTAAGAAAAGGGAAACCCACCATGAACGAGTCGCAGACCGCCCTGCCCAACCGTGCCAAGAAAGGCGTCGGCCTCTCCGGCGTCACCGCAGGCAACACCGCCCTCTGCACCGTCGGGCGCAGCGGCAATGACCTCAACTACCGTGGCTACGACATCCTCGACATCGCCGAGGTGTGCGAGTTCGAGGAGCTGGCGCATCTGCTGGTGCATGGTACCCTGCCCAATATCGCTGAGCTGAAAGCCTACAAGGCGAAGCTGAAGTCCCTGCGCGGCCTACCGCTGGCCGTGCGCGGTGCGTTGGAAGCGCTGCCGGCTGCCTCGCACCCGATGGATGTTATGCGCACCGGCGTCTCCGCGCTGGGCTGCGCGTTGCCCGAAGCGCATGACCAGAACCGCCCCGGCGCACGCGACATCATCGACCGGCTGATGGCGAACCAGGGCTCTATGCTCCTCTACTGGTATCACTACGCCCATAATGGAAAACGCATCGAGGTGGAGACCGACGACGATACCATCGGTGGGCATTTTCTGCATCTCCTGCATGGCAAAAAGCCCAGCGCCAGCCATGAACGCGCCATGCACACGTCGTTAAATCTCTATGCAGAACATGAGTTTAACGCCTCCACCTTCACCTGCCGCGTGGTGGCGGGGACAGGCGCCGATATGCATTCCGCCATCGTCGCCGGCATCGGCGCCCTGCGTGGACCGAAGCATGGCGGCGCCAACGAAGTCTCCTTCGAAATCCAGAAACGCTACGAGACGCCGGACGAAGCGGAGGAGGATATCCGCAAGCGTGTGGCGAACCGGGAAGTGGTGATCGGCTTCGGCCACGCCGTCTACACTATCGCCGACCCGCGCAACCGCATCATCAAGGAAGTGGCGCGCCGGCTCTCGGCCGAAGCCGGCTCGATGAAGATGTTCGACATCGCCGACCGCATCGAGGCGACGATGATGGACGCGAAGAAGATGTTCGCCAACCTCGATTGGTTCAGCGCCATCTCCTACCACATGATGGGCGTGCCGACTGCGATGTTCACCCCGCTGTTTGTGATCTCGCGGACCTCCGGCTGGGGCGCGCATGTAATGGAACAGCGCATCGACAACAAGCTGATCCGTCCGACGGCAAACTATATAGGCCCGGAAGATCAGAAATTTGTCTCACTCGCGGATCGCAAATAGCCATAGCGACGGTCAGAGACTCCACTGCCGCGGCTGCAACGCCGCGGCATTTTTTTATGCGCGTACGTCGATGATTGCCCGATAACTGTGGCATCTCTGCATCAATGCGGCATTTTTTTCGGAGATTCGTATTTTTTGAATCGCTTTTTGTTGACACGTGTATGCCCGACACGGAATAGCGGAATTGTCATACATCCATCGATTCGCGGCATCGAGTTGTTCGTCGCTGTATGTGTGCGCCAAACATGGAGGATGATCCATGGACCGCAGCCTTGATCTGGTAAGGTCCATCCGCTTATGCCGTGTGGCGGACAGCGGGTCGGACCAGATGAAAGTCGCGACATGGCCAAGCAAGCCCGTCGCAGCCATCCATCGCTTGCCTGAGCCGACGCGGACGCGGCGTGTGGAGACATTGCGCCTCCATGGCAGACCTTATGGCGAGTTGACCCCAATCCAGGCCATGTCAGCAGGATGGGACCGGTGCGGAAAGCTACTCGTGTCGGGCAACGCGTTATCCACGTTTTCTACTCACAGACAGACAAACAGGAGTTGTTAAACATGACTGACGAAACCAAGGTCGACACGACCACCGAAGAACAGCGCGCCCAGCCGATGGCGATGCGTGCGGGTGGCCGCAAGGCCGCCAAGAAGGCTCCGGCCAAGAAAGCCGCCAAGAAGGCAGCTCCGAAGAAGGCCGCTAAGAAAGCCGCCAAGAAGGCAGCTCCGAAGAAGGCCGCCAAGTAGGCCGGGCTGTAAGGCACGGGCTTCGGCCCAGCAAAAAGGGCGCCTCCGGGCGCCCTTTTTTTGGAACGCGTTGAGGGATTGACCCTGGTAACGTCCGCTACCCAAACGTAGCCAACAGATCATCGACCTGCCGACCAGTTAGCAGGCGTGGCGCGGTGCCTCGCAGCAGTAAAAATAGCTTAGCCGCCTCCTCCAGCTCCTCGGCCGCATACACGGCATCCGTCAGCGTCTTGCCCGATACCACCGGCCCATGGTTAGCCAGCAATACGGCTCGGGCATCGCGTGCCGCTAAATGGATAGCTGGCTCCATCGCTGGATCGCCCGGCCGGTAATACGGCACGATTGGCATGCGCCGTCCCACCCGCATGACAAAATAGGGCGTTAGAGGCGGAATCGGATTCTCGACATCGACGTCTGGCAGGCAGGACACCGCCACTGCCATCGTCGAATGCAGATGCACCACGGCTCCTGCCTCCTCCCGTGCCTGATAAAACGCCCGGTGCATGAACACCTCCTTCGACGGCGCATCTCCCCCAACATGGCGAAACGCCGGGTCGAGTTTGGAAATACGCGCCGGATCCAATCTCCCAAGGGACGAATTGGTCGGCGTCATCAAATACCCATCCGCCAACCGTGCTGAAATATTGCCCGCGCTACCTACGGAAAATCCGCGGGCAAACAACCCGCTAGCCAACTCGCTCAATAGAATCCTCAGCTCGCTCTCACCCATCACGCAAATGCCTTCAGAAAGAAATCCGGGGCGCCGAAGTTACCGGATTTCAACGCCAGATGCATGGCTGTGCTACCACCCTCAGCATAGGTCCAGGGCACCCCGGGGTCGATTTCTCGCCCGATCCACAACCGTTTCAGTCCCAGCCGAGACACCACGGCGCCGGAGGTTTCCCCTCCTGCGACCACCAGGCGGCGCACGCCGCTCGCGACCAACGCTTCCGCGATCGCCGCCAAGGCGTCCTCCACCAACACCCCCGCCGCATCGCGGCCCAGCTTGGCTTGCAACGCGGCTACTTTCTCGGGCGGTGCCGAACCCGCGATCACCACCGGTACTTTTCCCAACTTCCCAGCCATCCACGCCTGAGCCCGTGCTGCTAATGCCGCCGCATCCGGCATTGCCAACACGTCCAATTCTAAGGTCGGCACACGTTCCCGTGCCGTGGCAATCTGAAACAACGTCGCGCGAGAGCAAGAGCCGGCGAGAACCGCCGCCGCGCCTGTCATCGGCGGCAGTAAGGCTGAATCTTGCCGCGCCGCCAACAGCCCGGCCCGGCGGAAGTTCTCGGGCAATCCCATTGCCACTCCTGATCCGCCCGTGATCAACGCATGGCCTGACGCTGCTTCCCCGATCGCCACCAAATGCTGGTCGGAGACCGCGTCGACGATGGCATAACGCCGTCCCTGCTCCTTCAAACCTGTCATTGCCTTGCGGATCGCCTGCGCGCCCTGCTCGACGGCGGCGAAATTCACGAGCCCCACCGTGCCGTCGGTCTGCCGCGACAGCACGCGCACCAAATTTGCATCTGTCATCGGCGTCAGCGGATGGTTCTCCATCCCGCTTTCGTTCAGCAGTACTGATCCGGCAAACAAATAGCCCTGGTAGACACTACGCCCATTCGCCGGAAATGCGGGACAGGCCAGGGCAAATCCGCACCCCAGCGCCCGCACCAGCGCGTCCGCCACCGGCCCGATATTGCCTGCGTCGGTACTGTCAAACGTCGAACAGTACTTAAAAAAGAACTGCCGGCATCCCGCCGCGGACAACCACTGCAACGCCGCAAGGCTCTCCGCCACCGCCTGGCTCACGGGGGCGGTGCGCGATTTCAGCGCCACCACCACCGCATCGACGTCCGGCACCGGATCGCCGGCACCCGGCACTCCGATTAACTGTACCGTCCGCATGCCATTCTTCACCAGCATGGAAGCCAGATCGGTCGCCCCGGTGAAATCGTCTGCGATGCAACCCAACAGCATGACACCCACTTTCCTTGCATGTGATCGGTAGAGGCCGAATCGTCGGAACTCTGGATCACCCGAGCAAATGATTATCCCGGCAGCGCGAGAATATCGCGATGCCCAATCCGCACAGCCAGCCGCAAATCCATTGCCTGTGCATGCCGCGCCTCGCGCCAATCTGCCAATATACGCCGCTTGGCCGGCAGCGCCGCGCCCGCCGCGCTCTCCGCACCTGAAATCAGCGCATCGAGCATCGTCAGGGCCGTGCGCGGCACCACCCAGTCGGACGGTGCCGAAGCCACGTGAAATCCAACGGCGGAGAACGTGCGTACCGCTGCCGCGGCCGCCCCCGGTCCCAATGCCCGCCCGAACCCCTTGTCTCGCCCCTGATCGCGATGAAATCCCACCCGCATCACGGCGTCCAGCGGATGAAACGGCAACCAGCCGTCCCGTCCATCCACGCTCAACGCCGCATAGAACGGCACGCGCAACGCAGCCGCCAAGCGTTCGATCCACCCGCCTGAGACCAGATCCAGCAACGCCGAGCACACCACCGCATCAACGTCGCGAAGCGGCAATTCGCCGGGCATGGCAGACAGGTCGTGCAGTTCCCCATCCAGCCCCCAATCGCCGTCCGGTGAATGAATGGTTAGCGTGCTATTATTGCTACTGATGCGATACCCTAGAGCATCCGCCCAGGAAGCCGTCACATTGAACGCCTCGTCCAGCAACGCCGGATCCGCGTCGATGAATGTCCAGGACTGCGCGCCGCCGATGATCGGCGCCAAATAACGAAACAGGCTACCCGTTCCCGCCCCCAGATCGATTAGCCAGGGTTTTACTGGCAACGTCCCCACGAACCGCATCGCCAGGGCGCGGTTGCGCGCCGCATGGTCGAACGGTTCACGCATTGCCAACCACGCGGTATCGAAATTTTCGCTCACGTCAGTGCCGCCGCGAAGCCTTTCACCTGGTCATCCCAGGACGGCAGGGCCTGCCCCGCCTGCCAAGCATTCTCCGCCAGATATTCGCGGAGCTCGCGCCCGAAAATGAGCCGCCGCAACGCCTTGGACAATTGCTCGACATCACCCACCGGGCAAATTACCCCGGCTTCGGCCGGCACCAAAGACCCGACCGCGCCACCTGCCGTCACCGCCACCGTAACGCCTCGCTTCAGCGCCTCCGCGATCGCCATGCCATAGCCTTCATACTGTGTTGCTAGGGCAAAGATATCTGTCTCCCGCCACAAAGCTTCCAACGCCTCATCCACCATTTCGCCGGCAAAGCGTACGCGACCGGAAATGCCTAACGCCTCGGCCAACGTTGCCAATCTGTGCGCATGCATGGGATCACGCTCTGCCGAACCCACGATAGTCAACCGCCACTCCATATCCGCCAGCCGCGCCAGCGCACTTAGCAGCACGTCATGGCCCTTACGCGGCACCAAGGTGCCGATGCTCAGCAGCCGGCACATGCCATCGGTCGAGCCATGATAGCGCGGGGCATCCTCGGTCCCCGGCACGACCACGGCAATCCGGTGATGACGCACGTCAAACTGCGCCACCAGCCGTTCGGCGGTGGATTCGGACGTGACGACCACGCGCGTCAGCAGTGGCATCAGCCGGCGTTCAACGGCTTGCAGCCATAAGCGTGCATCCTCGGTAAAGCCGGTTTCCAGTGCCGTCGGGTGATGGATCAGGCCAATGCTCGCCCGCGCGTTCAACGCCACATCGTCAAACGCCGGTAACGCCAACCCATCGATGATCGGTATTTCGTCGACTGCCAATCTGGCCCAGGCGGACGCTGCCGCGCCTCGCGCCACATCATCGGCCAGCGGATATTGCCCGGCCAGAGCGACCACACGCACCGCATGCCCCGCCGCGCGCAACCCTGACACCATCCGCCGGTCATACGCGTAACCGCCAGAGACCGCATCGAACGGTCCTGGCACCATAAATGCCAGCCGCACTAACCGAGCGGCCCTTCAAACGCCGCCCACGCCGTCGGTGCCTCGCGCATCACGATCTTGATCGCCGCGAGCTTTCGGCCCGCCTCGCCCAACCGCCCCGCGTGGCAGGCGGCGGCGAGCAGAGAGTGCACATGGAAAGCCATGAACTCGGTCGTCGTATTGGTCCCTTTGAATAGCGGGTTCTCGTCCAGGTTGGAATAATCGACGCTGCCCAGCAATTCCCGCAACACGGTCTTTGCTAGGCCGATATCGATCAGCAGTTGCAGGTGGTCCAACGTCGCGGCACGAAACTCCGCCTCCACCGCATAGGTCGCGCCATGCATGCGCTGCGCCAGGCCGAATTCTTTCCCGTGAAAACTATGAGCGATCATGATGTGGTCGCAGACGGTGAGGCTGTACATTTTCATTCAGCTTCCATAGGTGATGACATGGCAGAGCCCGCCGGCAAGCAAGCGCGGCATCTCCGCCGGCATATCTTTGAACGCCACCCGCGTATCCAGCAACAGATCGAACACAGGATCGCCCAGTAGTTCCAGCGCCGTTGCCAGCCGATCCGCATAGGCCCGCCGCCCGCGCATGGCCGGGGAGATTGCGCCCACTTGTGTTGCCACGATCCGCAACCGCCGGGCATGAAACGTTTCGCCCAGGGGCAGGGTAGGGGCCTGGTCCCCGAACCAGCTCGCCTCCACGATCCGCGCCTCGAAGGCGGCCTGCGCCAGCGCCAACCGCAATCCGCCTTCGGACGCGGAGGCATGCACGATCAGTTCCTGTTCCGCCGGCGCCGCATCCGGCAAGGCAAACGCACAGCCCAGCCGCAGCGCCAGAGCCTCCCGCGCGGGATTGATATCCACCAATGTGACTTTCGTCGCAGGAATGCGCGCGCACAACGCCGCGGTCAGCACTCCTACCACCCCCGCGCCAATGATAAGAATTCGTTCGCCGGCGAGTGGGGCGGCATCCCATAAAATATTCAGCGCCGTCTCCATATTCGCCGTCAGCACTGCCCGCTCCGTCGACACCGCGTCGGGAACCGGTATGCACATCGCTTCCGGCGCATCGAAAACATCCTGATGTGGGTGCAGCGCAAACACACGCTGCAATTCCGCCGTTAGCCCCACGGCGCTGTAGCCATACTTAACGGGAAAGGGGAATTCCCCCCCCATCAACGGCGCCCGCATGACTGCGAACTGGCTCTTTGGCACCCGCCCGGCAAACACCAGCGATTCGGTTCCGCGTGAGATCCCCGTCGCCAAAGTTCGAACGCGCACTTGCCCCGGCTGCGGCCACAGGATTTCCGTACGGATTTCCCCGCGCCCCGCGCCCACCGTCCAAAAAGCGTGCGCGTTGCTCATCAGTTAGCAATCGGCGCGACGCGACGGAGCGGGATATCGAGCAGGATATCCGGTGCCATCGGATGCACGGTCCAATCGAACCGCAAACCATCTGCCGGCACCAAGGCGGGCCGCAACGTAAACGCCGGCACTCCGCCGCCCAGCAGCAAAGGCGCCACCGTCACATGCAGCCGGTCCAGCATCTCCGCCACCAGGAATCGCGATATCGTGACGCCACCTCCCTCGATAAGTATCCGTCGCAGCCCGCGCGCCGCCAGCGCCGTCAGCAATGCCGCAGGGTCCAGTCCTTCGCCGGACCGTGGCAATCGCACCACCTGGGCCGCGCCTAAATAATCCGGCCCCTCGCTGTCGGCGGCCGTGCACAACAAGGCCGGCGGCCCAACCTGGAAAACCTTGTAGCGCTCGCCCAGTCGCCGGTTCGTATCGATGACCACCCGTACCGGCGACGGTCCCACCACTAGCCGCGTGTTCAATTGTGGGTCGTCGGCCCGCACCGTACCCGCGCCCACGACAATCGCATCGAACAGCGCGCGCAGCCGATGCGTATGCTCAAGTTCTGCCTGCCCCGAAATCCAGCGTGAGGCCCCGGACTCGGTAGCGATTCGTCCGTCCAGCGATTGCGCCAGCCGTCCCAGCACTAGGCAGCCATCTGCCACGGCTGAAGCCCGCAATAATGGCCCGTAGAGTGGGCAAGCTTCCCCATCCGCCGCTTCGCGGCGTAGCAGGCGCTGCCATAAAATCTCGTCCAACTGCACCATCCCCCGCCAGTATCACACTGGCCTGGGCAGGAGATAGCGTGCTCAGAGCCTGTTTGAAAACGCGCCCAATAGCCGCGCTCTGGAGTTCGGCACCGGCCCTCACTCCCATCTGGCCACCAACAAGTATCATTCCGTGGGTGGCTGGATTGAGGGTGAGGGCCGGTAGCAGGCTCGAAAACAGGCTCTCAGGCCGCGCCGCCACCGCCCCGCTCGCGCCGTAACGGGACGCCTGGCGTTCAACCTCCCGCGCCGCCGGGCGTGCGATGACGGAGATCCCCGCCCGGACCGGCAACCCGGACCACCGCCGCGCCGGACTTGAACCGGTCCGTCTCGGCGGCCTACTCAACCTGCAGGAGGCAGGCCCAGATACGCTGGGCAATCGAGCCGCACGCCACCACGGCTAGAAAATGCTGAACCTCCTGCGCGCCTTGCAACTCGCCACCCTGGGCGCGTTGACTGCTCCGGACGGCCGGCTCTAGCTCGCCCACCTGCAGATAGGTTGCCCCCCGCCAACCCCCGTCTTACCGAGGTTTTGCACGCCATCACCCTGCGCGCCGCCGTCGACTGGCCCAATTCGACATCACTATCCCGAGCCAGACATAACCCAGCCTCACCTGTTTTATATCAGTTAGTTGGTATTCTTCTCTAACCCCTTGGCGAGGCCACCGGTCACCGCTATAAGCCCGCGCGTCTCACCCGAAGAACGGCGATGCCAGCCGAAACTAGGGGGCGGCCGCTCTTTCGGCCACGAAGTGCAGGAACGTTTTATATGGTGGTGACCCTCCCCCCGGACTATCGCCCTTCCGAGGGTGAGGACTTCATGGACGCTAGGCAGGTGGAATATTTCCGCCAAAAACTTCTTCGCTGGCGCACGGACCTGATCCGCGAAGCCGATGGAACTCTGGCGAGCCTGTCGGAAGGTGGCATCTTGGAAGCAGACATCACTGACCGCGCCAGCGTGGAAACCGACCGGGCGCTGGAACTGCGTACCCGGGATCGTTCTCGCAAGTTGATCAATAAGATCGATCAGGCGCTGCAACGCGTCGAAATCGGCACCTATGGCTATTGCGAGGATAGCGGCGAGCCAATCGGCCTTCGCCGGCTGGAGGCACGCCCTATCGCCTTCCTCTCGATCGAGGCGCAGGAACGCCACGAACGTATGGAACGCGTTCACCGCGACGATTAATTTTTTATTTGCGTAATTACGGGCACTTGCTTGCCCCCCGATTACTCAGAACGGTAGCAGCGTATCCAGGAATTGCCGGGAGAACCGTGGCGATTGTGAATAGTCTATTTGCCCCATTGTCCTCCAGGTAGGCGCGCTCAGCGATTCGCACTAGCGCAGCCTCCTGCGCCAGCCACCAAAGCGGCGAAGCGGGAGATTCGGCAGCACTGGCGTAACTGGGTGACAAGGATTTGCCGCGCCTCTCTCTCGGTGCGGTCGCAGATCTGTGCCGCCTGCTCACCGCTGATAGCATCCAGAATGTAGGGAATCTGCCACGATTGGGACGCGAACTGGCCCAGGCACGGGCGCTTTCGACGGAACCGGAGCGACGCTGATCCGGCTGCCAGCCTTGCGTGAACCCGTCATGCAGAAAATTTTCCGCTGCATCCCATATTTTCACTTGCCATGACGGGCGGCTTTCCCCATTTTCCGCCGCCGTGGCCGGAGGGCAGCCCGCATGGTGTGTGCTGTCTCGTGGGCTGCCTTCTGGTCGGAGGGTACGCAGTGAACGCACTCAACCAACTGGGGACGGTCTCGGAACTTCCGAGCGAAAGCCGGATACAGGATCGCCCAACAGGGTACTCGGAAGAGCAAAAGGACTATTTCGTCGAAAAAGACGGCACGCGCTTTGCCGGCACGCATCTGCTGATCGATCTGTGGGGCGCCACCAATCTGACTGACCCGGGCCTGATTGACCGTGTCTTGCGTGAGGGCTCCGAGATCGCCGGCGCGACGGTTCTGCACAGCCATTTCCATCATTTCTCGCCAAACGGCGGTGTTTCCGGCGTGGTGGTGCTGGCGGAGAGCCATATCTCCATCCACACTTGGCCGGAGCGTGATTTCGCGGCCGTGGATATTTTTATGTGCGGTGCCTGCGATCCCTACAAGGCGATCCCGTTGTTGAAGGAAGCCTTCAAACCCAATTTCATCAATCTGAACGAACAGCGGCGCGGCCTGAGCGTTTAGTTCCCGCGCTGCCGGCGTGCATCACGGCCCGGGGCACTTTCCCGGGTCGTTCTGATTTCTGGAGTACGGCGATGACCACCGAAAGCTGGATCAATGAGGGCCTGTATCCGGACTGGGGCCAGCGCTTCCTGGTGAAGCGTGAATTGTCCCGGGTTAAAAGTGAGTTTCAGGACATCGTTATCTTCGAGAGTTACTCGCACGGCCGCGTCATGGTGCTCGATGACGTGATCCAGATCACCGAGGGCGATGAGTTCGTCTATCAGGAAATGCTGACGCATGTGCCGTTGCTGGCGCATGGCCGGGCGGCCAACGTGCTGATCATCGGCGCCGGCGATGGCGGCGTGCTGCGCCGGGTGTTGCAGCATAATTGCGTGCGGCGCGCGGTGATGGTGGAGATCGACGGCGAGGTGATTCGCCTGGCGAAGGAATTCCTGCCCAATATCGCGGGGGATGCCTGGAACGATCCGCGCGCGCAGGTGATCGTGGGTGATGGGATCGATTACGTGCGCAAGGGGGCCGATGCGTCGTTCGACGTAATTATTGTCGATTCCACCGATCCGATCGGCGTCGGCGAGGTGCTGTTCACCGATGAATTTTATGCCAATTGCGCGCGCATCCTGACGCCGCGCGGGTTGATCGTGAACCAGTGCGGCGTGCCCTTCATGCAGGCTGACGAGTTGCGCGACACGAGCGCGCGGCGCCGGAAATTCTTTCCGCATGTCAGCGCTTATGTCGCGGCGGTGCCCACATATGTTGGCGGGTTCATGACCTTGGGCTGGGCGGCGAAGGCAGACGACCTAGAAACAAGAGATGCCGAGGCGATCCGGGCGCGGGCCGGCGATATCCTAGGCAGCACGCGCTACTGGACGCCTGAAATCCATGTGGGCGCCTTCAACCTGCCACCTTATATCGCGCAGCATTTACCGAAGTAGCGCCGCCGGCGCCTTTGTCCTAGCCTACCCGAGAGACAACGGGAGGGCAGCATGCAGATCGGCTTCAACGTCCCCACCTCCGGTCCGCTGATCGGGCCGGATAGCCTTTCGCGGATCGTCACCGAGGGCGAGGCGTTGGGTTTCGACTACGTGACGGTCAGCGATCACATCATGGTGCCGCGCAACCTGGATTCGAAATATCCGTACACGGATTCAGGTGAATTTCCTGCCGGCGTGCATGCGGCCTGGCTGGAGCAGCTGACTACCACCGCCTATATCGCTGCGTTGACCCGGAAGCTGCGTTTCGTTCTCTCGGTGATGGTGGTGCCACACCGCCCGGCGGTGCTGACGGCGAAAATCCTTGCCACGATCGATTTCCTTTCCAAGGGTCGTCTTACGCTCGGCATCGGCGTCGGCTGGTGTCGGGAGGAGTTCGAGGCCATTGGTGCCGCTCCCTTCGAGGACCGTGGCCATGTGACGGATGAATGGATGGATGCTTGTCGTGAGCTCTGGACGGCGCAGGAGCCGAAATTCGCCGGTAAATACGTGGCATTCGATGACGTGATGTTCACACCCAAGCCGGCGCAGAATCCAATCCCGATCTGGGTCGGCGGCGAGAGTGCCCCGGCGCTGCGACGGACGGTGAAGTATGCTCATGGCTGGTATCCGGTGGGCACCAATTCGCAGCATCCGATGAATACAATCTCGCGCTTCAAGGCGGGATTGGTGCGCTTCAAGGGTTTCTGCGACAGGGCTGGGCGCGATCCGGCGGAGATCGCCATCGCGCTGCGCGTGCTCTCCGGCCCCGGGGTGAAGCCGCGCGGGACGATCGAGGGCGAGGCGGAGATGTTCACCGGCACTGACGCGGACTGGATCTCCGATCTCAACGCGCTGAAGGAGTTGGGTGTGGCCGCCGTAGATGTTCGACTGTTTGGCTACGGCGCCGCGCAAAGCCTGGATGGCACCATCGAGAATATGCGCCGTTTCCGCGCCGGTGTTTTGGATCTGTTGTAAGCAAGGTGCTTGTCAGCGACGGAAAAGCTTGCCAAAAGGCCGCGAACAGCTATGGCGGCGTAGCTCAGTGGTAGAGCAGGGGAATCATAATCCCTTGGTCGGTGGTTCAAATCCGCCCGCCGCTACCAATTAAACCAATATATTAGATGAAGTTTTTTCGCTTATCTTCTGCGAGTTGGTGGATTTGGTGCCTATATGGTGCCCGCTGGTCTCTGGTGCCCCCCCCTATCTGGCGTGTTTTAACTACGAGGAAGAAGTCCCCGTATCAAAACTTCCATCTTACCCCCATCAGGGGTAGCCCCCTTCTTCCGCCCATTTCCTGAACTGACACTATGTGAAGATAGACCCCGCAATGCGCTCCCTGGTGGCGCTCTCGATGGGCAAAGGTCCGTCCGTCCGGTTGGCCCCATTCGTCACCCGCACGCACGCAAGCCTCGCGCGGTCGCGGCCGGCGATGTAGCGCGGGCGCCACGGACCGCGCTGATCAAAACCAAGCCCAGAGATCCTCTTTCCGCTGCAGCTCCTTACTGGGTCCGTCGAACACCAGCCGTCTGGACTTCAGCACCAAGGCCCGCGTCACAATCTTCAGCGTGGCGGGCAGGTTCTGCTCCACAATCACGACCGTCGTGCAGGTTTCCTTGTTGATCTTTGTCAGGCTGCTCATGACGTCACGAACGATGATCGGCGCCAGCCCTGTGGACGGCTCATCCAGTAACAGGATACTCGGTTGGGTCATCAACGCCATGCCGAGCGCGAGAATCTGCTGCTGCCCGCCGCTGAGCGAGCCCGCCATCTGCCCGCCTCGCTCCTGCAGGATCGGGAACAGCCGGGTAATATCTCACCTGAACCGCCCTAAGCCTCACCCAAAGGCGGGACGCCTCGGCCCGCAGCTAGCTGCGCAAAACCGTCACGTGCACACCCAGATCTCGGGAGGCCTGTGTAACACTTGCCCCCCAATCCTGGAGCAGCTTCACAGCTTCAAGCTTGTATTTTCACGTAAACTGCCGTCGTTCCATATCTATGCCTCCGGTTCCAGAAAAACACCTATCTCAGTGTCCTCGAAACCGGCAGCAGGCCATACCGCTACGGGCGCGTCGTCGCAAATGGGACTTCGAAGCTACTCCGCGGCCATAGCCTGTTCGGCCTCGAAGCGAAAACCTTTGTAGCCCTTCGCCACCATTTCGTCGCAGATCTGACGGTATCTACCAACGCCGGCGATATAGGGCATGAACAGGCGCGGCTTGCCCGGAATATTGGCACCCATGTACCAGGAGTTCGCCTGAGGAAACAGGGTTTTGTAGGCCACTTCCTGCACATGATCGCCCCACTCGACTTCAGCCGTGAGTTCCGGCTCGATGACTGCAAGGCCTTGATCCCGCATATGGATAATGGTGTCGGCAACCAGCTCCACGTGCTGCTCGATCGAGGTGATCATATTGCTTTTCACCGAAGGGCTGCCGGGGCCGGTGATCATGAACAGATTCGGAAAACTCTCAGTCATTAGGCCGAGATACGTGCGCGGACCTGCTGCCCATTTGGTCTTCAATTCTAGGCCAGCGCGACCGCGGATGTCCACATTGAACAGAGTGCCCGTCATGGCGTCGAAACCGGTCGCGAAGACGATGGCATCAAATGCGAAGCTGCGCTGGTTTACCGTCAGCCCGCGTGGTGTCAGCCGTGTGATCGGCGTCTGACTGATGTCCACCAACTCGACGTTGTCGCGGTTATAGGTTTCGAAATAACCGCTATCGACGCAGAGCCGCTTTGTGCCGATGGGATGGGTTTTTGAGCAGAGTAATTCTGCCGTCACTGGATCTTTTACCGTCTGGCGGATTTTGTTGCGGACGAACTCCGCCATCGTGTCGTTGGCTTCGCGGTTCGTTAAAATATCGTTGAATGCCCCGAGGAAGCCGGAGCCGCCGATCCTCCAACGCTCTTCATAGGTGGCAAGCCGCTCTTCTTCACTTACCGCCAACGCCGACTTGTCGTTGAGCTCGCGCAGGACACCATTTGGCATGTTGCGCATTTCTTTGCGCTTTTGCGCATAGTCCTTTTTCCATGTGTTCGCATAGTCCGCGGTCATCGGATGGTTGCGCGAGGGGATAGTGAAATTTGCCTGCCGCTGGAAAACGGTCAGATGTGCAGCCTCCACGGCAATCACCGGAATGGCCTGAATGGCGGAGGAACCCGTGCCGATGACCGCCACCCGCAAACCGGCGAAACTTACCGGCTCATGCGGCCAACGGCCCGTATGATAGGTCCGACCAGTATAATCCGATAAGCCTTCGAAGCTAGGGATCTGCGCGGTCGAGATGCACCCACCGGCCATCACGAAATGCCTGCCGCAGAGCTTTTCCCCCGCACTGGTTTCAATTCTCCACAGTCTCAGGCCCTCGTCGTAGTGCGCGGCACGCACCTCGGTCTCAAAATCAATGTGCGGGCGTAGGCCAAAGCGATCCGTCACATGGTCGGCATAGGCGCGGATGTCAGCATGACCAGAGAATTTCTCCGGCCAATTCCATGCCTGCTGCAAGGTATCGTCAAAGCCATAGGAATACTGCATGCTTTCGACATCACACCGCGCGCCGGGATAACGATTCCAATACCAGGTGCCGCCCACGCCATCCCCGCGTTCGAAGCAGCGCGTGGAGAGGCCCTGTTTCCGCAAACGGTGCAGCAGATACAGACCCGAGAAACCAGCTCCGATTATGACGACATCAACGGTATTATCAACGGATGAGACTTCGCTTGAGGCTATGGGCATGGTCAGTTCCTCGAATAATGGCCCGGATCTACCGGTGTTGGTCGGTAGTTTAGAGCGATCTGTAGTCGAATTTTAGTGATAGTTTGAGGGATAAAGCGGCGGTAGATTTGGTTCGAGAATTGAGCGACTCAGCTTTTTCTCAGATGCCTCCCCCAAATTTCACACTATAGATTACGTTTGGCAAGAACGTGGCTCTATCCAGCCGTCGCCAGCTGCAAACGCTATCGGACCGTCGCAATCTTTCGTCGGGCACGTGACAGTTGCGTCGTCCCTGTGTCTGCGTTCGTCCGTTGGTGCGGAAGTCATCCGATTTGGGTGACGTTCGTCGGCTCGGCGACCCAGGAATAGCCATGGCTCTCGCGCTTCACATGGCCGAAGCCGGGCTAAGGGAAATGGTAGGACAGGGCCGCGTGTCGGTTGGTTGCCAGCCGGTCGAGCATGCGGTCGTGGTAGGCGGCGCGGTTCTTCTTCGCATCCCCGATGAAGCCGGTCATGAATTTCCGGCCGCTTCAGGGAGAGCAAGGGCACCGAGCAGACATCCTTTCACAGACGACCGGGTAGCAGTTTATTGCGTGTATTCCCTGACCCAACTGTGATTCACTCAGTGGGTCTAAAGAGAACGGGGCTAAACAAGTAAGCAGGAAGACACGGGATCGCCTGACAGGGAGAATTCCAAGATGTCAAAAATCCGGCGCAGAACGATGTTGACTGGCGCAGGTGTGGCGTTGGCAATGCCCAACGTGGCGCGCGCGCAATCAGATTACCCCAACAGGCCTGTGCGCTGCATCGTGCCCTATGCGGCCGGCGGGGGGACGGATTTCATCGCCCGCGGTACCGTGGAACGGCTCTCGCGCCAGCTTGGCCAGCAATTCGTGTTGGAACATCGCGGCGGGGCGGCCGCAGTGTTGGGCACGGAAGGCGTGGTGAAGGCCACGCCGGACGGCTACACCCTGCTGCTGACCCCCCAGGGCCCGATCCAACTGCTGCCGCACTTACGCAAGCTGCCTTACGACCCGGTGGCGGACCTGATTCCGGTGGGTCGGATGGCCAAGCAGATTGCCGGCATGGCCGTGCACCCATCCGTCGGGGTGAAGACGCTAGCGGAATTCGTCGCGCTGCTGAAAAAAAATCCCGGCAAATACACTTACTGCACCTCCGGTGTCGGCAGCGTGAACCATCTGCGCGGCGAGACGTTCAAGATGATGGCCGGGGTAGACATGCTGCACGTACCCTACAAGGGCGTGGGCGAGGCGCTACCGGACCTGCTGGCCGGGGTGGTGCATTGCATGTTCGATTCGGTGATTTTCCCGCATGCCAAGGCCGGCAAGCTTACGTTGCTGACCATGCTTGGGGCGGAGCGTTACTCCGAATTCCCGAACGTGCCGACCATGAGGGAACAGGGTCTCCCGGATTTCGACGTGCCGGTCTGGTTCGGGCTTTACGCACCATCCGGCGTGCCGCAGTCGATCATGGAAAAGCTGCACAAGACGGTCGGGACCATGGCGACGGACGAAGAGTTCCGCGCCCGGAAATTCGCCGGCGGCATGGATGTGTACCGGGAAGTGCTGAGCCTGCCGGCGTTGCGGGAAAAAGTCGCAGCGCAGTCCCGCCAGTACGGGGATCTGATCCGGCGCGCCAATATCAAGCTGGATAATCGTAAAGTATAGGGGGCAACGAAAATGCGGAAATACCGCTTGATAGCGGCCTCCCACATCACCCGAAACATCTCGACCTAATCCCCGCATGCGATGATCGCGCGGGCTCAGTTTCCGCGCGCGTGCACCACGGCCTGCGCGCCGCACAGGTCAGAGGCGCGATCAAGATTGGTGCGGCGCAGGGCGGTCAGCAGCCACTCCACCAGGCGGTCCAGGATCCGGTCACCGTAGCGGGTCAGCAGATGGCGCAGGCCGACCGAGGCGGGTAGGCGGGCGAGTTTGGCGTTACGGGTGGATCGGATCCTGTGACTGAAAGGCTCGGATGGTGCCGAACCCAGCGCTGTTTCTGGGATACGGGAACAACGCCGGGTTCGGCACCGGTCGTGCCTTCTATGTCATCACCGGACGGCGTCGCACCAGCATCAGCGCGACCGCCACGGTCGGGACCAGCACCGCCAGGGCGAGCAGTTCCATTGTGGTGTTGTCGAGGGGCATGATCCCGCCGCCGGGCGTGGCCAGCAGCAGGCCGCCCAGGCCCAGCATCACGCGCAACGGCCACTCGAAGGCTCCGGCGCGGCGGAGGTCGCCGATGAAGGCCTGGTAGCCCTGGATCGCGCCGCAGACGAACAGCGTGCCGATCAGGGCGGTGACGGTCAGGTAGATCGATTCCCAGCCATCGCCCTGCATCACCAGGGCCGGGTTCAACACGAAGAAGAACGGGATGAAGTAGATGATCGAGCCCACCCACATCGACTCCCAGCCCGTGCGCATGGCGGGCGCCCCGGCGATGCCGGCGGCGGCGAAGGACGCGATGGCCACGGGCGGCGTGATCGATGACAGCATGCCCCAGTAGAAGATGAACATGTGTACGGCCATGCGGTTCAGCCCGGCTTTCTCCAGCGCCGGCCCGACCAGGATCGCCAGGAAGATGTAGCAGGCGGTCGTGGTCAGCCCGAGGCCCAGGATCAGGCTGGTGATCGCGCACATCGCCAGCAGCAGTAGGATATTGCTTCCGGCGATCGTCAGCAGGTCGTTGGCCAGGCTGGACACGACCCCGGTCAGGGAGAACGCGCCGATCAGCAACCCGCAACCGGCCAGAATGCCGACCAGCTCGACGAAGGTGCGGCCGTTGACCTCTAGGAATTTTAGATACCACGTCCCCGACAGGCGCTTCTTGCCCCAGATCTCGTTTAGGGCGACCAGCAGCAGCATCCCGCCCAGGACTGGCATCAGCACGACGTTCATCCAGGCGTCGAATGCGGCGCCCTCGGGAGCGGTGGCGGGCAGGGCCAGGGCCTTGCCGATATTCTCTCCGGCTAGGCACATAATGACGGTGGCGGCGACGGCGGCGGCCAGGTTGACTGTATTGGCCGTCGTCCATTTCGTCGCCTGTTCCCACTGCGCCAGCACCAGCAGCAGGGCGGTGGCGTAGAACGGCGCGTGGCTCTCGCGCTTGAAATACAACAGCAGTACGATCAGCACGACGATGACGAAGGCGTAGAACCAGCCTTCCTTGATCGTCTCGAGCAGACTGGGTAGCTCGCTGCGTGGCAGGCCCTGGAGGTTATGCCGAGCGGCGTAGGAGTCGACCTGCATGAAGAGGCCGGCGTAGTAGAGGAGGGCCGGAATGATCGCGGCCATCGCGACTTCGGCATAGGTGATGTTCATGAACTGCGCCATGACGAAGGCGGTGGCACCCATCACCGGCGGGGCGAGCACCGCGCCGGTTGAGGCGCAGGCCTCGATCGCGCCGGCGTAGGATGCGCGGAAGCCGGTGCGCTTCATCACCGGGATTGTCATGGTGCCGGCGGTCAGCACGTTCGACACGATCGATCCGGACATCATGCCCAGCAGGCCCGAGGCGAAGATGCAGACCTTGGCCGCGCCGCCGCGGAACGTGCCGCACAGGGAAAACGACAGGTTGATGAAGAACTTGCCCGCGCCGGTCATCATCAGCGCGGTGCCGAACACCAGGAAGCCGATCACCGTGTCGGCGAAGGCCTGGACAGGAATGCCCAGCAGGCTTTCGGTCGACAGCACGTGATAGGCGGTGGCGTCCTGGATCGATGATTCATGCCCGCGCAGCGGCCCGAGCCAAGATGCGTTGGCGAACAGCGGGTAGAAGGTGAAGGGGGCCACCGACAGCATCAGGCTCCATCCGCCGGTGCGGCGCAGCGCCTCCATTAGGATCGCCCACATGAAATAGCCGACCCAGATGATCTGGTCGGGCGCGCCGCCGAATTCCCAGCCCAGTTCGGCGGCCTTGCGGATCACGGTCATCAGGTACAAGGCCGCCCCGGCGGTCAGGACGAACAGGACGACGTCGTACCAGGCGATCCGCTCGACTGACGCGGTTTCGCTGCCCGGGAAGATCAGGAAGGTAAAGGGCAGCATGCACAGGATCAGCAGGTAGAAATACTCGGTGTTCAGCGGCGTGTAGCCGACGAAGAACCGCAGGGCGAATTGCTGGTTGATGCAGAGGAAGATGGTGAACCCGGTAAGGACGATCAGACCCCAGCGCCACGGGCCTCGCAACGTGCGCACGCGCATAGTTTCGGCCTCGGCCGGTCCGACCATGGCGTGCGGGTCGTCGAAGACGACCTTGGCGGCTGGTGTGTCGCTCATGGTGTTTCCCTGAGATTTCTTGTTGCCTTCGTCTGGAGTCGTCGCGCTAGGGCGTTATCTGACACAGAATGCCGGATCACGCTGGTCATTCCAGGCCGGACGGTCAGCCTGCCTCGTCGTACCCGACCTCCAGACCCGCGCCCTTCAACGCCGCTCGTCTGGCCGCGCCCAGGGACTGGCCGTTGCAGGTCAGTGACGCCATCAGCAGTTGTATGGGTTGCGGCCCCCATTCCTTGGCGGCAAATTCCAGCACCCCTTCCTGCGCGAAATACATACCGATCCCGGTGGAGGTCAGGTGCGCCCGTCCCGCCCGCGGTGGCTCAAGACGATCGACGTCACTGCCCGCCGTCAGCACGCGCAGATCGGTGCCGTGGCGGTTCTTCAGCATCTGCCCGACCGCGACCGCCTGGTTGAAGGCGTTCGAGCCGGTTTCATGCGCGGTCAACGTCAGCGTGTTCGGCAGCTTGATCTCCTGCGCCCGGGCTGGCGCGACGGCCAGCCCAAAACCCAGCACCGCGGCAAGGATCGCACGATACGTCATGGCGGTTCTCCCGGATGTGTTCTTATTCGAAGATGGCGTCGAGCCCTGCCTTGGTCAGAGCGGCCGCGCGGAAGGCCATCCAGTCCTTGCGAAAACTGGCCTCCGGCGGGTTCGTCTTGATGAAGTCGGCCCAGGTTACGACCAGTAGGTTTTGACGCTTGATCAGCGCGTCATTATAGGCGTCATGCTCGGCCTTCCAGACACCAGCTTCCTTCAGCGCCTTCACCGCGCCAGGATGATACGGGATCACCCATTTCAGGTTCTGTTTGTCCAGCGCCATGCCCGCGGCACCTGGTACGTTGTCCTTGTATAGCGGGTAGTTCACGATCATGGCCTTGGTGATGCCGTAGACCAGATCAGCGGGCTGGCTGTCGTAGACCATGAAGATTGGATACGGATAGGTCGCGCTTTCCAGCGGGTTCTGCGGGCTCAGCCCCGCCGCCCCGCAGGTTGCGATATGAGGAGCGAAGAAGCTCGCCTGCTTCAGCATCCGCGCCCAACCTTCCTTGTCGTTGTGCGGCATCGGCATCCATACCAGGCCGCGCGGCGAGGTCTCGGCTTCCCGCGCCTGGCCGGTGATGGTGGACGCCCAGGCACCGTCAACCTCGTTGTTGATGTATCCTTTCCAAGCCGCGCCGAAGCTGGAGAACTCCACCAGCCGCACATCGCTTGGCGTCAATCCACCGAAGGTGAGCGCCGCGAAGACGTTCTGATTGAGTGCGGGGGAACCGACGACGATCGGCAGGCGCTTTCCCTTCAGTTCCTTAAGCTGCTTCACCCCGGTGTCCTTGGCGACACCCAGGGCGGCGCCGTTGCAATCGGTCGAGGTGTACATCAGTTGCAGCTTCTGCGGTCCCCATTCCTTGACCGCAAACTCGAACACCGCTTCCTGCGCATAGAAGATGCCGATGCCCATGGAGGAGAACTGCGCCCGCCCGCCGCGCAGCGGCTGCAATCGCGCGACATCGTTGCCGGCGGGCAACACGCGCAGGTCGGTGCCCTGCTTGTCCTTGAACGTCTTGCCGACGGCGACGGCGATATTGAAGCCCGAAGTACCGGTGTCATAGGCGGTGACGGTCAGGCTGGGAGGCAGCTTGATGTCCTGCGCCCGCGGGGCGGCCAATGGGGTGATAGAAATGGCAGTCGCCACGAAACAGGCGGCGACTGCATCCAGACTGGATGAACGCATTATCTTGATCCCCCCTTTATTCTTGCCCGTCATAGGGCGCTGCGAGCGCACCACGACGTTCCCAAGCGTGGGACACCAAGTCCCCGGGGTCAATAGCTGCCGATCCCTCCGCAAGCTGCAACAATCGTAAAGTATACGGAGCAGCAAAAATGCAAAAATACCGGTTGATAGTAGCCCCCCCACATCACCCAAAACATCTCGACCTGATCCCTGCCTGCGATGATTGCGCGGGCTTAGTTTCCTCGCGCGTGCGCAACAGCCTGCAGGACACCCTGCTCCAGTTGCGAAAATTCCACGAGCTTGGTCAGAAACTTGCTGGCTCCGCGCGAGAGCGCGGTTTCGACGTTATTGCTGTCGCCATAGGCCGCGATCATAAACACCGACAGGTGCGGCTGCCGCGCTTTCACCACGGCGCCGGCACGCCACCGAGAATGCCCGCATGTACACCCTCACGTCGGCGAACTGCAACGGTATCACGCTATCCAAGCGTCTCCGAATGAAACCACCGCGATAAGATTGGACCGAGATCGCCGAAAGAGGATTGATTTGAGGCATGGATCACGCGCTCGGTACAAAAAAGGCCAGCGGTCGATCCCTGCAACTGTCGAAAGCAATATTGTGCTAAGCTGTTTCCGATAGACCACATTCGACTGCTGCGGCCTGTGCTTCCGCCCGGTCCAATCCCTGGGTGATAAACACCAAGCGCGAAGCGCGATCACCATCCGGCCAATCCAGCAGGCGAACGGGTGGATGGAATACGTGATGCACGCCATGGATGGCCACCGGCGCGTCCTCTCCAACCAGCGTGACGATGCCCTTGACACGCAACAACGCCTCCCCTCGCGCCTGTCGCAAGGCGGTGAGCCAGCGTGACAGCGCGTCCCATTCCAACGGGTCCTCGAACCGAAAGTTGAACGATGCCACGCCGTGCGCATGATCCGCGCCTTCATGCGCGTGGTCGTGCTCATGATCCTCGCTCAGCCAACGCCGAGCATTGACCGACTTCGTCTCAGGATCAAAAAGGGCGGCGCCGAACAGATCGCTAGGATCAACCACCCCATTCAGCACGGTCAGGATGGGCGCCGCCCGGTTCAGCGCCCGCAATTGGTTCAACAATACCACCGCCTCGGCCAAATCGGTCTTGGTCAGCAGCAGCCTGTCGGCGAGCGCCACTTGCTTCACCGCTTGCGGCTGACGGTCCAGCTGGCGCAGCGCATGCACCGCATCCACCGTCGTTACCACCGCGTCCAGCCGGGCGAAGTGCGAGACCAGGGGATTGTTCAGCAGCATCTGCACGATCGGCGCCGGGTCCGCGAGGCCGGTGGTTTCGATCAGCACACGGGAAAACGGTGGCACCGTGCCCGCATCGCGGGCCGCGAGCAGGCCGCGTAGCGTCTCCTCCAGGTCGCTGCGCACCGTGCAGCAGACACAGCCATTGGCCATCACCGCGACCTCACCCGCCACCGGGGCCATGAGCAGGTGATCCAGCCCGATTTCTCCGAACTCGTTCACGATTACCGCACTGTCGGCCATGCCGGGATGTCCCAGCAGATGGTTCAGCAACGTCGTCTTGCCGCTGCCCAGAAAGCCGGTGATCAGGGAAACCGGGGTACGTTCCGCTGAGCGATCGCGTTCGAACAATGACATTTCCGAAATCCCGTGGACGCGGTGCCCTACCTAGCCCACAGTACTAGCAAACAGGCCTGCGACAATGGGGGGGACCGGGATGAGCAAAACTGATAATGGCAACCCGCACGAGGATCGGCGCGGTTTCCTGAAGACCGCCGCGCTCGGTGCCGTTGGCGCCGTGGCTGGTGCCTCGCACGGTAAATACGGCATGGCGCCCATCGTGCCGGCGCAAGCGCAAACCGCGATAGCAGCACAAAACTGGTGGCCTTCTAAATGGGGCAAGGATGATGAGGCCGGCGCCACCAACCACATGACCCCGGCCAAGACGCTAGACGCCATCAAGCTGGTCAAGGACGGCAAGACCTACAAGCTCGGCCGCGTGTATGAAGTCGGCATGCCGATGTTCGGCCAACGCGCCTTTTCGCTGCGCATCCCGGGCGCACCGACCGGCGGGCCGTTTGGTGGCAACAAGCTGGTTTACAATGATGAATTCCTTGCCACGGAGATCGGCCAGGTCGGCACCCAGTTCGATGGGCTGGGCCATATCGGCATTCAGCTTGGTAAGGATGGCGACAAGACCCAGATGCATTTTTACAATGGCTTTACCGCGGCTGAGATTAACGACGCCTACGGTCTGAAAAAACTGGGCGTGGAGAAGCTGAAGCCGTTCTTCACCCGCGGCCTTCTGCTGGACATCGCGGGCGTGAAAGGCCGGATGATGGAGGCGGGCGAGGAGGTTAAGTTAACCGATATCCGTGCCGCGCTGACCCGGCAGGGCATGAACGAGGCCGACTTTAAACCTGGCGACGCCGTGTTCTTCCAGACCGGCTGGGGTCAGCTGTGGATGAAGAACAACGATCGTTATAATGGCGGCGCACCTGGCATCGGCATGGAAGTGGCCGAATGGGTGGTGCAGAAGGATCTTGCTCTGGCCGGCGCCGATACTTGGCCGGTTGAGGTTGTCCCCAACCCTGACAAGAACCTCGCCTTTCCGGTGCATGGGCATCTCTTGGCCAAGCACGGCATCCCGATCCACGAAAATTTAGTCTTTGACGATCTGATCGCCGAGCGGAAATACCAGTTCGTCTACATCTTCTGCCCGGCGCCGATCAAAGGTGCCACCGGGTCCAACGGCTCCCCCATCGCGGTAACCTGACCCTTCGCCACCGCCCCGCATTGGATGAGCTCGCCAGCCAGCATGCCTGGCATGGCCTTTCTGTCGACCAGGGCCGGCGCTTCCTGGAACTTCCGCGGATACTGTGCCGTATTGGTGACGATCGTGGCGGTTTCCAGGTCACCGACCATGCCGGCCTGCCGCCGCTCATTCTTTTACGCATTGGCGACAGGCGTCCCCGCCAGCAGCAGGGACAGGATCAGGGTGATCTATTTCATTTATAGTACCATTGTTCGGGATGCCCACTCCAAGGCGTACGGCAGTGCTGGGAAATGCACACGCGGGTTGGCACATTCTGGAGCTTCAGGTTGACGACCCGGGTGCCCATGAAGGTCGGCGATTGCCCGACCAGACCGATAGTCCAGACCTGATCTACCGCGAGTTTCCAGATTTCCTGAGCAATTTTCGTGCGGTCTGCCTGGCGCAGCCCGGAGGCGGAGCGCAACAGATCGAACGCCTTGATCATCGCCGGATCCTCCGGCGCGGTACCGGACGCACCGGCCGAACCATACCACCTGGCGATGGTGACCCCCCCATAGGCGCTGTTCGGATCGATTGGCAGGACTTGCACCGGCCACAGGAACAGGCTTTCCGAGCCATTGTTGGCGAAGATCACCATCTGGTTGTCGTCGTTGCGCACGCGGGTGAAGAACAGGCTGCGCTCGAACAGCTTGGCGTCGGCATGGATGCCGATCGCGCGCCATTGCTGCGCGATCATTTCGACCTGCTGCGGCCAGGTGGGCGTCAGGGTCTGCGCCACATCCACCTGCAAGCGCAGGCGTTGGCCATTGTCGGTGCGCAGCCGATAGCCTTCGGCGTCCTTCTTGGTCAGCCCGATTGAGTCTAGCATCGCGTTGGCCTTTTTTACATCCAGCGTGGCCCAGCGCTTGCGGTATTCCTCCCCGGGACTTTCTGGGATCACGGGTGATGGCATCGCGCTGCCGGGAGTCCCCAGGCCCAGCCAGAAGGCCTCGTTCAACTGGTCGCGGTCGATCCCCAGAGCGAGCGCGCGTCGGAAATCCGTATTCTGGAACCACTTCCGCAGTTCTGTGTCCTGCCGGTAGGCCATATTGAAGAAAAGCAACGAATCGCCGCCGTTGAAGCCCGGGTCAAGATGCACCCGATAGCCGCCGCGCGCCGCGTTTTCCAGAAACACCGGCAGTTTCGCCAGGTCCATGAAACGCTCCATGTAATCGAACTCCCCGGCGATCGCGCGCAGGTTGATCACCTCGGGGTTCTCCGCCAGGGTCAGCTGCACCCGGTCGATATAGGGTAGCTGATTGCCTTCCGTATCGACGATGTAGAAATACGGGTTGCGCTCCAGCACCCAGACCTGGCTGTTGACCGGCTGCACCATGGACCAGGCGGCGAGGGTCGGAACCTCCTTGTTCAGGCTCCAATCCGATTTGAAGCGGAAATACTGCACCCAGTTTTCATAGCCGGCCGCCTTGGCCTGCGCATTCAGCGTCTCGGGCGGGGTGTATTTCGGCAGATATTTCTTCAGGTAATGGGCCGGCGCGTAAAGCCCCAGTGCCCTGCCCTCCGATTGCAGCCTTGACTGGCCACCGCCGATCTGGGTGTCGCCCGCAATCATCTGCGGAAAAAGGTAGTAGGGTTCGTCGAACTCGAAGGCGACCGTGGTTTCGTCGACCTTCACCATGCGCCCGGGCTTGCGGTTCACCGACAGCTCCGGCGCCGGGACCGACACCAGATCCTTCACCGTGTACATGTCTTCATACCAGAACATGAAATCGTCCGCGGTGAACGGCGAGCCATCGGACCATTTCATGCCCTTGCGCAGGAACAGCAGCGTGCGCTTGCCGTCCTCGCTGATTTCGAAACCTTTGGCGACCTGCGGCGCAATTTCCGTTCCGGCGGCGTTCCAGAAGAGTAGCTTCTCACCGGCGCGGATGCGGTTGCCGTTCTCGCGATCACCGGGTCCGAGAAAGCCGCGTCGCCAGGTGCCACCATAGGTGCCAACGCTGCGCAGCGGTTTCAGCACCATCGGTTCGGCGGGCAGACGCTGTTCGACCGGCGGCAGCTTGCCGGCTTTGACCAGGGCGGCGAGCGCGGGCGCTTCCTTGAAGGATTTCGGCCATTTCGCGGTATCGGCGATTATCTCCGGCGCCTCCAGCTTCCCCATCAGGCCGGATTTCTCGAACGCGTTCTGCCCGTGGGCGGTACCAGTCCAGATCATTGTCGTGGCCAACAGGCCGATAATCGTCTTGCGCATCGATCCTCCGGAAGGTTGATGGTTATCCGACGCCGGCGAGTGTCAGTTCCTCGGCTCGGTGACAGGCGGTAAGCTGGCCCGCTCCAACATCGCGCAGTGCCGGGCGTTCGGTCCGGCAGCGGTCGATGGCGAAGGGACAGCGCGGGTTGAAGGCACAGCCAGGCGGCGGGTTGGCGGGGTCGGCGACCTCCCCCATCGGTGCGGCCGCGGTATCGCGCATCGACGGATCGGCTTTCGGCACCGCCGACATCAGCGCCTGGGTATAGGGGTGGCGTGGGGTGGCATACAGTGCCTCGGTCCGCGCGACCTCGACGATGCGCCCGACATACATCACGGCGACTCGGTCGCTGACATGACGCACGACACCCAGGTCGTGCGCGACGAACAGGGTGGACAGGCCCAACTGCTCCTGCAAATCCAGCAGCAGGTTGATGATCTGGGCCTGGACGGAGACATCGAGCGCGGAAACTGGCTCATCGGCGACGATCACCGCGGGCTTGAGTGCAAGCGCGCGAGCAATGCCGATGCGCTGGCGCTGTCCGCCGGAAAACGCATGCGGGAAACGCGTCCGTGACGCGGCCGGGAGGCCCACCAGGTCCAGCAGTTCCATCACCCGCCGATGCCGTTCGTCCGAGGCCACACCATTGACCAGCAACGGTTCCGCGATGATGTCACCCACCATCATGCGCGGGTTCAACGACGCGTACGGGTCCTGGAAGATCAACTGGATGTGCCGGCGCAACGGCCGCAACTGACGTTTGGACAGTGGCGCGAGGTCAATCATCTCACCATCGGCGGGGGAGAAGCGGATGGACCCAGCGGTCGGCTTCAAGGCGCGCATGATGCAGCGTGCCACGGTCGTCTTGCCGCAGCCCGATTCCCCGACCAGTGCCAGGGTCTCACCCTTGGCAATGGTGAAAGTGACATCCTCGGCCGCGCGCACCCGTCCGATCTCGCGACGCAGGATGCCCGCGTTGATCGGGTAGTGTTTGGTCAGGCCCGAGACCTCTAGCATGTTCATGCGATGGCTCCCTCGGCTCGGGCGGCGGCGTCCTCGACCTTGAAACAGGAGGCGCCGGCCTGCCCTGGCGGCACCGGCGCGGGGGGGGTGGTGTCGCAGCGCCCTGGGATGATGTCGGGGCAGCGGGGGTGGAACGGGCAGCCCCTGGGGCGCGCGTTGGGCTGCGGCACGGCACCGCCAATCGTTGCCAGGCGTGAGCGGGGTGGCGCGCGCAGATTGGGCACGGAGCGCAGCAAGGCGCGGGTATAGGGGTGCTTGGGCGCGCCGAACACCTCGGCCACCGGAGCGAATTCGACGACGCGGCCGAGATACATCACCGCCACGTCGTCCGCCATCTGCGCGATCACGCCCATATCGTGGGTAATCAGCATCAGCGCGATTTTCTTTTCAATCTGCAACCGGCGCAGCAGGGTGAGGATCTGTGCTTGCGTGGTCACGTCCAGGGCGGTGGTCGGTTCATCGGCGATCAGCACGTCGGGATCGGCCGCCAGTGCCAGCGCAATACCGACTCGTTGGCGCAACCCTCCGCTGAGCTGAAAGGGATAAGTATCGATCCGGGTTTCCGGTCGGGGGATGCCAACATCGGTCAGCAGCTTGATCACCCGCCGGCGCGCGACATCCTTGCCAGGATCGTTATGCACCCGGATCGCTTCCATCAGCTGGTTGCCGACGGTGTATTGCATCGACAGCGCGGCCATCGGCTCCTGAAAGATCAACCCGATGCGCCCGCCGCGGATTTCTCGCATGCGGCTTCCCTCACCGGGCAGGGCGGTGATGTCGGTCTGGTGCGGGGTGCCAGGGTCCAGCAGGATCTGACCGTTCTTGATGGCCCCGTTTCGGTCCAGGATGCGCAGCATGGCTCGCGCGGTGACGCTCTTGCCGCAGCCCGATTCCCCCACGACGCCGAGCACGCGCCCGGGGCGAAGGTCCAGGCTGACGGAATCGAGGGCGCGCACCGGTCCGCCGCCGTGCTGGGTGAATTCGACGGCAAGGTTGCGTACCGAGACCAAGGGGAACGAATTGTCAGCCATAGGGGTCCGCTGCGTCACGCAGGCCGTCGCCCAGGAAGTTGAAGGCCAGGATCACCAGAACCACTGGCGCCGCGGCAGCGAGCAGCCAGGGCGCGCCCGCCAGCACCTGCACGTTCTGCGCGTCCTGCAGCAGGATGCCCCAGGAAATCGCCGGCGGACGCAACCCCAGACCGAGAAAGGACAGCGACGTCTCGCTGATGATCATCGCCGGTAGGGCAAGGGAGACCGCCGCGATCACGTGGCTGGTGAACGAAGGCAGCATGTGGCGAAGCATGATGCGGAACTGACCGGCCCCAACCAGTTCGGCGGCGATTACGAAATCCTCCTCCCGCAGCGCCAGGAACCGGCCGCGCACGACGCGGGCGAGTTCGGTCCAGCCGATCAGTGAGATGATCAGGGTGATCGCGAAATACACCTGGATCACCGACCAGGTGTTCGGCAGCGCCGCCGCGATGCCCATCCACAGTGGAATGGTGGGAATCGAGCGGATCAGCTCAATCACGCGTTGGATCACTGTATCGATAAACCCGCCATATAAGCCGGAAATGCCGCCAAGTAGGATACCCAGAACGAGACTGAGCCCGACCGAGGCGAGCCCGATCGACAGTGAGATGCGCGTGGCCACCGTGAGGCGGGAGAACAGATCCCGCCCCAACTGATCCGTGCCGAGCAAGAAGATGCCGTCCAGCGGTGTCGGATTGACCAGGCCGATGAAATGCCTGTCGGTCGGGATTAGGCCGAACAGGTTGTATTCATAGCCGCGGGCGAACAGCTCAATGTAGATCTTGCGTGACGGATCGGGGACGTAGACCATTTTGAACGTCTTCATGTCGCGGGCTCCCTTTAGCCCATACACATGCGGCGCGAAGCCGTTCTCGTCGAACAGGTGGATCCCTTGCGGCGGCATGTAGCCGCGCCGAGCGTCAGTGTGGTGGGGATCGGTGATGGCGACAAAATCCGCGAAGATCGCCAGCAGATAGAAGAAGATCACGATGAACAGACTGACCAGTGCCAGGCGGTGGCGCTTGAAACGCAGCCAAGTCAGTTCTAGCTGGCCGGCCTGGGCGAGCTTGTCGTCAGAGAACGAGCCGCCGGTGGCCTCGGTTGGTGATGTCGTGACGCTCATGCTCACCGCCCAGTGATGCGTAGACGTGGTTCGATCCACATCAGTAGAAGGTCCGAGATCAGGGTACCAATCACCGTCATGACGCCCAGCAGAAGGACGATCGTGCCGGCGAGGAACATGTCCTGCGCCACCAGCGCCTGCAAAAGCAGCGGCCCGACCGTTGGCAGGCCGAGGACCAGGGAAACGATGATGCTGCCCGACACCAGGTAGGGAAAGATGTAGGCGATCGAGCTGGCGAACGGGTTCAACGCCGCGCGGACGGGGTATTTCAGGATCACGCGTCGTTCCGGGATGCCCTTGGCGCGCGCCGTGATGACGTAGGGTTTGCGCAGCTCATCCAGCAGGTTTGCGCGCATGATGCGGATCTGATGCGCGGTGCCTGCCAGAGCCAGTACGCAGGCGGGTAGGGGTAGGTGCTTCATCAGGTCCCAGACCTTGGCCAAGCTCCAGGGTGCCTGGGCATATTCGGCGGAGAACAGGCCTCCCACGGACAGGCCCAGATAACGGAAACCGAGATACATCAGGATCAGCGCCAGCAGGAAACTGGGCACCGCCAACCCAATAAATCCCAGCATGGTGAACAGATAATCGCCGACCGAATATTGCCGCACCGCAGAGTAGATACCGATCGGCAGCGCCAGCGCCCAGGTCAGGAATAGCGCGGCGAAGGAGACGATCATGGTCAGCCACAGCCGGTCGCCGATTACCTCTGTGACCGGGCGGCGCCACATCATCGAGACGCCGAAATCGCCCTCGAGGATACGGCCAAGCCAAAGCGCGTATTGGATAAACACCGGGCGATCGAGGCCATATTCGCGTCGCATCGACTCAGCCTGTTCGGCGGTGACCGTGCTGCCGGTCGAGGCCAGGTTGGCGATATAGGCATCGACAAAATCACCCGGCGGCAGGCGGATAATGATGAAGGTCAGCACCGAAATCGCTAGGCAGGTAAACACCGCGAGAACGAGGCGCCGACCGATGTACATTAGCATGGCAGGCGTGCCGTCATGCGTTTCTCTCCAACCGTCTTCTTCCGGGATGTAAACCCGATGCGGGCCTGTCCTCCCGCTATTGTCAACGCAGCGTAGAGAACCTGGCCAGCGTGTCAAAGCCCCATCAACACATGTGTCGAGAGTGGGTCATCTGTCTTCTCTTTGCAGAGCGTGAGTTGCCCGGATTGTTCGTGGTCTGTTCAGGACACCACGCATGGGTCGACCCCGTATTCTTTGAGAGACGTTCGTGACGCGCTTCCTGGATGTGTTCGAGCGGTTCAAGCAGCACCGTCTGACGGCGGAGGAAGTCGGTGAGCTGCTCGACCTGCCGGCGCGTCACTTCCTTCGCCACATTTCGTCCTACTCGCCCGAGAGGCGTGGGCGGATGGAACGCGTGTTCGGGACGTTGTAGCAGCGCCTGCCGGCGGAATTGCGTCGGGCCAGGGTGCTGTGACGATGGGGGCGAGGAGCGACTATCTGCGGACCCTTTACGGCGCACAACGAGCGGTTCGGCAAGGACACGGCGGGATTGGGGAGTGTCTTTGTCCCTTGCGCCGGGCTCGCTTTGGAGGAAGTGCAGTGTGTGCACAAATATCGCCCGGTTGGACCCGATAACTGCGTGTCCTGGTTCGACCGGTCGTTGCAGATACTGGCGCAGAGCCATCGCCATCACGACGTCAAGTCGACGGTGGCGGCACGCCACGGATATCGCATTTGGCCGAGGATGGAGCGTACGAATTCGTCGGACCAGCCCGAGCGCTTGCGGCGTATCGAGAGTTCTGCCCGGCGCCTATCCCGGAAATGGAAGCCAAAACCGTGGAAGTAATGCCCGGCTCGTACCCAAATGGCCTATCGCCGTGGCCGCCTTCACCAGCCTCCTCACCGGGCGCATCGCCGGCCACTTCAAATATTGTGCTGCAACTAAGAATGAATTAACTTTCCAACCAGACCGCTTAACGGGAGTAGGCCAAGCGGGCCTGCGCGTACTCATCACCATCAATCTAGAAAGGCCGGCAGAGGAGCACGCCATGCGCAATGACAAGATCGAAATCCGCCCGATCGCCGGGGCCATCGGCGCCGAAATCCACAATGTCGACATCAGCGCCGAGTTGCCCGATTCGACGATCGCCGACATCCGTAAAGCTCTGCTCGATCATTGCGTGATTTTTTTCCGCAACCAAGCGCTCGACGTGGACCGGCACAAAGCTTTCGCGCGTCGCTTTGGTAAAATCTTCGTGCATCCAAACTTCAAAGGCACGCAAGCGGATCCGGAGGTAGTCAACATCCACCGCATGCCGGGCGACACATACATCGTCGGCGAGGACTGGCACTCCGACACAACTATGACGCCGGAGCCGCCGATGGGAGCAATCCTATATGCGCTGGAGTGCCCGCTCTATGGCGGCGACACGCTGTTCGCAAGCCAGTACTACGCCCACGAGACGTTGTCCGACGGCATGAAGAAACTGATTGCGCCGCTGAAGGGTCTGCACTCCGATCGCATGGTCGCGGGCCCCGCGGTCGCCAAGCGGGATCAAGGGCGCACAACGAAGACGCGCACCGACGATGACTGGCGTGAGACCGTCTCCGCACATCCGGTAGTGGTCACGCATCCAGAGACTGGCCGCAAGCTACTCTACGTCAACCGCTCGTACACGGTCGGTTTCGAGGGCATGACAGAGGAAGAATCGAAGCCATTGCTAAATTATCTTTTGGAGCACGGGCACCGACCTGAGTTCACATGTCGTTTCCGCTGGGAGGCTGGCTCCGTCGCATTCTGGGACAATCGCGTGTGCAAGCACTTGGCCGTTCATGATTCCGGGCCCTACAAGCGCATCATGCGGCGGATTCAGATATGCGGCACCAAGCCGGTGCAGTGATACTAATCGTCTGCCCCGGCTTTCCTTGCAGTACGGATGCGCCGGAGCAAACCAACTACGCCGTTGGCACTGCGTGAGTTCTACAATCGTACCTCGCTAGAAATGGGGGGGGATTACCGGGGAGCGTGGCGGAATCGGAAGGTGACAAAGGTGGACTCCCGCAACTTGCCAATAATTTCATCAGGCCCGTGTCTCTTGCCTAGCTTCCTTCTCCCTTAGGGTCCGGACTAAAATAGTTGATAGACCACTCTGAAGGAGGCAGATTATGGTGTCGCCTCAGCGGCCACAATCAGTTGCCAAAGAGAACCTAAGGTATAAAATTTCCGCACAGTGTCGAAGTCGGCAGAGAAGATGCTCAAGCTACCGCCTAATTCTTCAGGCCGTCACCAAAATTCAGCAATAGCTCGCGGTGTAGGATTTTCAGCGTCTGACAAAATCGGCTGATGCGGTAAGAAGCTCGTGTCTGACTTGGATACGTCACCATGAAAGGCCAGGAAGCACGGATGGATATTTCTTTAATTGGACGGAGCGCTGGGCGCAACACGATCGGTGATGCGATGCGTCGGGCGGCGATGAATTTCCGTGATGCCCCGGCGCTGCATTTTGCCGGGCGAGACTGGTCGTTCCGAGCCCTCGATCACGCGGCCGACCGCATTGCGCGGTGCCTTCTGGGCCTTGGCCTTGTCAAGGGCGAGCGCGTCCTTGCCTATGGCCGCAACTCCGATGCTTATCTGCTGCTATGGCTCGGCTGTGCGCGGGCGGGGTTGGTGCATGTGCCGGTGAATTACGCATTGACGGCGGCGGAGCTGGAATATGTCGGCACACAAAGCGGTGCCTCTGTTCTTATCCATGACCCTTCCCTCGCCGCTAATGCGCGGGCGGCGGCGAGCATCTGCAAGATCGCGCAGCTCGGCACGTTTCATGCTGACGGCGAACTAGATATTATGCGTATCGTCCAGGCTCCCGAATGGGATGGCGACCCGGTCGGTGAGGATGTCACGGACAACGATGTCGCCCAGATCCTTTATACCTCCGGCACCACGGGTACACCAAAGGGTGCGACGCACACGCATCAGGCGCTGATTGCGCAATATGCCAGTTGCATCATCGGATTTCAGTATTCTCGCGCCGACCGATCGCTGGCGGCTCTACCACTCTATCACACGGCGCAGATGCACGCCTTTACCATGCCACAAATCCTGATGGGGACGGAAATCTGGCTGATCGAAAGCCCGGTGCCAGCCGACAGCCTGGAACTGATCGAGCGCCACGACATCACCAGTTTCTTCGCCCCGCCCACGGTCTGGATCAGTTTTCTGCGGCATCCGGACTTCGCCACGCGTGATCTGCGGACATTGAAAAATATCTATTACGGCGCTTCCATCATGCCATTACCGATCATCCAGGAGCTACGCCAGCGCCTGCCTGGCGCTCGGCCCTATCACGCCTATGGCCAGACGGAGATGGCCCCAGTGGCCACGGTGCTGGCGCCGGAAGAGCATGATGCCCGCCCGACTTCCGTCGGCCGGCCGGTGTTGAATGTGATGACGCGGGTGGTAGACGCGGAGATGCATGATTGTGCGCCCGGTCAGCATGGCGAAATCGTCCACCGCTCGCCGCATCTGCTGCGCGAATATTGGAACAAGCCGGCGGAAACCGCGGAGGCCTTCGCCGGGGGCTGGTTCCATTCCGGCGATATCGGCTACCAGGACGAGGAAGGTTATCTCTACATCGTTGACCGGGTGAAGGACGTAATCAACACTGGCGGCGTCCTGGTCGCCAGCCGAGAGGTGGAGGACGCGTTATTCACCCATCCCGCCATTTCCGAGGTCGCCGTGATTGCGCTGCCTGATCCGCGCTGGCTGGAGGCGGTGACGGCGGTCGTTGTGCTGCGTCCGGGCGAGAGCGTGGATGAGGCGATGCTGATCGCGCACGCACGGCAGACCCTGGCGCCGTTCAAGTTACCGAAGCGGGTGATTTTCGCAGCATCTCTGCCAAAAAATACTGTGGGCAAGGTGTTGAAACGCGAACTGCGGGTGCTCTATGCCGGGCAGGAATCTGCGGTAATGGGCGGCGAGGGGAAGACTGTAGTATAACACCACACTTCTGCTTCACCCGTTTACGGCGCGGATCAGCTTCGCCATCTCATCCAGCACCGGCAGGATTTTGTCCGCCGGCTCCGATTGTAGGTCGAACACCACCCGCTTGAAGCCGAGATCCTGGTAGCGCTTCATGATGTCCACCTCCCGCTTTGGGAACCAGGATGTCATTTCGATCTCGTCCGGGTTGCGGCCCTTCTCAGCGCACATCTGGCGGAACTGGGGCACCATGTCGGCGATTTCCGAGTAGCTGCCCCGAGCGGCGTGGGGGATCCAGCCATCGCCATAGGCGATGGCGCGGCGGGCCGAATACGGGAAGGCACCGCCAACAATGACGGGGACGTGCGGCTTCTGCACTGGCTTGGGCCAGGCCATCATCGGACCGAAATTAACGAATTCCCCATGGTACTCTGCCTTGGACTGGGTCCAGATGGCCTTCATGGCTTCCACATTTTCACGAGCGCGCTTGTGGCGGGTTTTGAAATCCGTGCCGTGGTTTTCCATCTCATCCTGGTTCCAGCCATTGCCGATGCCGAACAGGAA
>CAMBMS010000014.1 GCA_945868845.1 Asaia bogorensis
AGCCTCGGCTATCGACCACCGGCCCCGGAAACCGCGACACCGCCATTGCCGCCTTCCGGTTCCGCTACGCTCCACCTCCAGGCAGCAATGGCCAAGGAGGAAGCAATGCATTAACATTCAAACCGGACCACCTAATGGGGGCCGATCAGACAAGCCCCCTAATTTTGCTTCCAGCAAGCTACGCCCATATTTCAGGAGTATGAATTGACGAAACAGGCGCCCTCCCGCAGGCTGGGGCTTCCAACAGCGGGAGAGATACGATGCCCCCGAACCAAGTCGTCTTGATCAAATGCCACGACACCGCGCGCGACGGCCGCGCCCGCATCTCCTTCCACTCCGGCTTCTTCGATCACTGAACACAACGACACGAGAACGGGAGTAAGAAAAAAATGAACATGCAAGGCAGGGCCGGGGTCGTCACCGGCGCCGGTCGCGGCATTGGCCGCGACATCGCATTACTATTGGCCAAGGAGGGTGCCAGCGTCGTCGTGAACGACTACGGCGTCGGCCGTGGCGGCGAGGCGACGGATGAAAAGCCTGCCGATGAAGTGGTTGCGAAAATCGAGGCCGCGCAAGGTAAGGCCGCATCTAATTTCGACTCGATCGCCGATTACGCTTCCGCCGGGCGCATGGTTGCGCAATGCGTGGAAACCTACGGCAAGATCGATTTCCTAGTGAACACGGCTGGTATGCTGCGCGAACGCATGATCTGGAACATGACCGAGGACGATTTTGATGCGGTGATCGGCGTGCACCTGAAGGGCTACTGGAATATGTGCCACCATGCGGTGAAGGTCATGCGTACTCAGCGCTATGGTCGCATCGTAAATTTTTCGTCGGATGCGTTCAAGGGCTCGGTTGGCCAGTGCAATTATGCTGCCGCTAAGGCCGGCATCATCGGCCTGACGCGCACCATCGCCAACGAAGCCGGCCGCTATGGCATCACGGCGAATTCAATGTGCCCGATGGCGGCGACGCGCATGACCGTCAACGACGCCGTCATCGCCGGCTGGAAACGCCGCTTGGAACGCGGCCTGCTCTCCCAAGCTCAGTATGATTCCCGCATGGCCATGCCCGGCCCGGAATTCATCGCCCCCATGGTCGTCTATCTCTGCACCGAGGAGGCAAAGGACGTGAACGGCCAGATGTTCCACGCCGAACGTTCACTGATCCACACATACCGCTATGGCGAGGAAGCCAAATCGATCTACAAATACACCGACAACGGCATGTTCACCGTTGACGAGCTGATCGAGACCGTCCCTGCCTCGCTGATGGCCGGCATTCCCAACCCGTCCCCGGCGGAAGAAGGCTGACCGTGCCAACCACCCGCCGCACGCTTCTCACAGGCCTCGTTGCCAGCACGCTCGCATCCGCCACTTACACACAAGAATCTTAGGCGCAGGAGCGCTGGCCAGCGCGGCCGGTGAAGATCATCGTTCCGTATGCCGCCGGCGGTTCCACCGATGTCGTCGCGCGGCCTTGGGCGGAGAAACTCACCCAGGCATTTAGCCAAAGTTTCGTTATCGATAATTGCGGCGGCGCCTCCGGCACCATTGGGGCGGAAGTCGCAGCCCGTGCCGCACCGGATGGCTACACGCTGCTGCTCACCCCCAACTCGGCGCTCTCCATCGTGCCGCAGCTGCGCAAGGTGGGCTACGACCCGAAAAAGGACTTTTCTCCCGTTGCTCGGGTTGGCGATCTGATCGGCGGCTGGGTGGTACGGACCGAACTCGGTATCAACAGCCTGGCGGAGCTGATCGCCTATGCGAAGAAAAACCCCGGCAAGCTGGCCTATGGCGGCGGCGGGCGGGCTGGGCACCACCCCGCAGATGCGCCTGGAAACCCTAAAAATCCGTGCTGGCATCGACATTCTTTACGTGCCCTATCGCGGCAATGGCGAGGCGATGACCGATCTGCTGGGCGGGCAGATCCAGATGATGAACGAAATTATCGTCTTCCCCCACGTCAAGGCCGGCACGCTGAAACTGCTCGCCATCAGCCATTACGCCCGCCATCCGGATTTCCCGGACGTGCCAACCCTCACCGAAGCCGGCTTCCCGAACGCCGATGTCCCGCTCTGGTTCTCCGTCCTCGCCCCCGCCGGAACGCCGCGCGCCATCATCGCCACCCTGAATGGCAAAATCACCGAACTCGCGCGCAGCGAGGAAATGATCCGTCGCCTGCGCGAAATCAGCATCATCGCCCCCACCCAAACCCCGGAAGAAATGGCCGCTTTCCTAGAAACCGACTACGCCGAAAACGGCAAGGTAATCCGGGCAGCTAATATCAAAATGGAATAATAAGCATGACCCGCGGGAAGAAAGATTTGGGGGTTTACCCCGACCTTGCTTCCAGTAGGTCATGTCTTATTGAGCTTGTTATAAAACAATGAAAATGGCGGACCCGAAAGGATTCGAACCTTCGGCCTTCGCCTTCGGAGGGCGACGCTCTATCCAGCTGAGCTACGGGTCCCGTGGCGCCCTTAATAGCGGCAATTTCGCGTGCGCGAAAGGGTCAGTCGGGCGGGATGAGGAAACGCGCGGCGGCCGCCTCGGCGGGCAGCGGTTGAGCGGGCCCGCGGGCCCAGGCAACGATGTCGGCGAGCGGGATGGCGCGCTGGCGGTCGCGCAGCAGCCAATGATAGCCGTTCGGGTAATAGGCGCGGCGGACAGTATCGCTCAGCCTGGACCAGACGGCACGCGTGGCGCGAGGGGGAATGATCTCATCCTTGCCGCCATATAGTACCAGCGCCGGGGCGCGGAAACGCGGGGCGGTGGCGTGCGCGGCGTCCATGAGGTCTGCCATGCCGCGGATCGTGTCGAAACGGGTTTCCTTGATGGTGCGCGGGTTCCGGCTGAGTTTTTCCAATGCGTCGCGGTTGTCGCTCGGGACGCGCCCGGCGGCGCGGCCGGTGGTGGTGAGGCCGGGAAATAGGTTCGCAACCACCCAAAGACTGGAGCGGATTAAAATATTCATCTGCGCGCGGCCCCAGACGGCGGGGGCGAGCAGGATATAGCCGTCGGCCTCGGGCGGCGCCTTACCAGTCGAGGCCAGCATCAGAGTGGCCGCGCCCATGCTTTCGCCCATGAGAAACAATTTGGCGCTCGGGTAGCGGCTGCGCAGCAGGCGTGACATCGTGGCGGCATCGTCTGCCAGGGCCTGCGCGCCCGGCCAGTAGCCACGCTGGGCGGTGTGGCCAAAACCGCGTTGATCGGGGGCAAACAAGGCGATGCCGGCAGCGGTGAAGGCGGGTGCGGGGTATTCCCAGGCATCCTGGCTGTCGTTCATGCCGTGCAGCGCAAGGATGACGGCCCAAGGGGGGCCATCCTGGGCCTGCTCGCGTTCTGGCAGCCAGGCGCGATAGGGCAGGAGCGTGCCGTCTTCCATGATGAAGCTGTCGTCGGTTTGGCTCGGTTCAGTCATTTTTGGGCCGGGCGGGGCAAGGGCAGGAACGCAGGCTGCGAGCGCGAACAGGGCCAGCAAAAGCGTGGTGTGCAAGGGAGCGGTTGAATACACGGCCCACATCGCTATCATCCTTGCGTTTTCCCGACTAGTGAGGAGATATCATGCCGGACGGCGCGACCCCGACCGAGATTCTGCATGTCGATGACCGCACGGTGGCCTGCGATGGCGGGGGTGGGGTGCTGGGCCATCCGCGGGTGTTTCTGCGCATCGCGGAGCGCGAGGCGGTGTGCCCGTACTGTTCCCGGCTGTATGTGCTAAATGAGGGGGCGGGCCACGGCGCCGGGCACTGATCCGGCGGTGAACGGTACCAACTTCATCCTGATTGACGGATCGGGATTTATCTTCCGCGCCTTTCACGCGCTGCCGCCGATGACGCGCCCTGATGGCACGCCGGTGAATGCGGTGTTCGGTTTTACCAACATGCTGGCGCGGCTGCTTAAGGATCACGGCGGCACTCATATAGCCGTTATTTTTGACGCAGGGCGGCTGACTTTTCGGAATCGAATTTACGACCAATACAAGGCGCATCGCCCGCCGGCGCCGGAGGAGCTGATTCCGCAATTCGCCCTGGTGCGCGAGGCCACCGAGGCTTTCGGCGTGCCGGCGATCGAGCTGGCGGATTGGGAGGCGGACGACCTGATTGCATCCTATGCGTCCGCGGTGACGGAAGCCGGGGGGACGGCGACGATTGTTTCCTCTGACAAAGACCTGATGCAGTTGCTGCGCCCCGGCGTGATTATGCTGGACCCGATCAAGCAGAAGCCGATCGGCGCCGCCGAGGTGATGGAAAAATTCGGCGTCACGCCGGAGCAATTGGTGGAAGCGCAGGCGCTGATCGGCGATTCGGTGGACAATGTGCCGGGTGTGCCAGGGATTGGCCCGAAGACGGCGGCGCAATTGATTGCGGAATTTGGTACTGTGGAAGCCGTACTGGCGGCAGCGCCGTCGATGAAGCCATCGAAGCGGCGTGATGCGCTACTGGAGCACGCGGAGAAAGCGCGCATATCGCGCCAGTTGGTGGAATTGCGCTCCGACGCGCCTCTGCCCTTGTCGCTGGACGCCCTGGTGGCGCGCGAACCGGACAGAGAGAAATTGGCATCTTGGCTTATGGCGCAAGGGTTTCGCACTACCCTGGCGCGACTGGGGTTGGAGGGCGCGAGTGACGCACCCGCGTTAGCCGCCATGCGCACACCGGCGGCAGTGGCGCTGGACTCGGTTGGCCAGAAGACGCAGGACGTGCCATTCGGTCCTTATGTTTGTGTCAGTCACAGTGACGAATTGTGCGCCTGGGTAGACGAAGCGCGTGCCGCCGGAGTGGTTGCGCTGGATACCGAGACCGATGGGCTAGACGCGATGCGCGCTGCGCTGGTGGGTTTCTCGCTCGCCGTGGCGCCAGGGCGGGCCTGCTATGTGCCGCTGCGCCATGAGCTATTGGGCGAACAGATATCACTGGACAGCGCGCGGGCCATTCTCTCGCCGCTGCTGGCGGATGTGCGTGTGCTGAAAGTGCTGCAAAACGCTAAATTTGACATGATGGTGCTGGGTCACGCGGGATTTTCGGCCATCGCTCCTGTCGACGATACAATGGTGATGTCGCATTGTATGGAAGCCGGCGGGCATGGTCATGGAATGGACGAACTGTCCCGGCTTCACCTGGGTCACACGCCGATATCGTTCGATGCGGTTACGGGGACGGGGCGCAATCGTTTAACCTTCGCGGAGGTGTCGCTCGATCGCGCGACGGCCTACGCGGCGGAGGACGCGGACGTCACATTGCGGTTGTGGCACGCGCTGCATCCGCGTTTGCGTGGGGCCAAGTCGCTGGCTTTGTACGAACAGGTCGAACGTCGGTTGATCCCAATATTGCTGGAGATGGAACGTGCCGGCATCAAGGTGGACGAGTTGGACCTGCGGCGGATGTCGGGCGATTTCGCGCAGCGTATGACGGGAATGGAAGCGGAGATTCATCACCTCGCCAGGCGTGCGTTCAACGTCGCGAGTGCAAAGCAATTGGGTGAAGTGCTATTCGATGAGATGGGACTCGCCGGCGGCAAGCGGATGAAGACTGGGGCCTGGGGGACAGACGCCTCGGTGCTCCAAAATCTCGCCGATCAGGGCCACGATCTCCCGGCGCGCGTGCTGGAATGGCGGCAATTGGCAAAGCTAAAATCAACCTATGCGGATGCGCTGGTCGATCAGATCAATCCGGAAACGCGGCGGGTACATACGAATTTCGCGATGGCGATTGCGTCGACCGGGCGTTTATCCTCCACCAATCCGAACCTACAAAATATTCCGATCCGCACTGAGGAAGGCAGCCGTATCCGGCATGCGTTCATCGCCGAGGATGGGCATGTTCTGGTGAGCGCGGATTATTCACAGATCGAACTTCGCCTTTTGGCGCATGTCGCGGATATTCCGCAATTGAAGGAAAGTTTCGCGTGCGGGGAGGATATTCACGCGCGTACGGCGTCCGAAGTGTTCGGCCTGCCGATGCAAGGCATGGACCCAATGACGCGACGGCGAGCGAAGGCGATTAATTTTGGTATAATCTACGGCATTTCCGCCTTTGGCCTGGCGCGGCAACTGGGCACCACGCCGGGTGAAGCCAAGGGTTATATCGATGCGTATTTTGCGCGCTATCCGGGCATTCGCGTCTATATGGAACGGGTGAAGGAGGAGGCGCGGGCGGCGGGGTTTGTCCTGACCCCGTTCGGGCGGCGCTGCTGGGTGCGCGGTATCGCTGATAAGAATGCAGCGAGCCGCGCCTATGCGGAACGCCAGGCGATAAACGCGCCGTTACAGGGCGGCGCAGCGGATATTATCAAGCGGGCGATGGTGCAGCTGCCGCACGCCTTGCGGCAGGCGGGCATGCGCGCGCGGATGCTGCTGCAAGTGCATGACGAATTGCTATTCGAGGCGCCCGAGAACGAGGCGTCACCGCTGGCCGCGCTGGCAAAACAGGTGATGGAGCGAGCAGCGCAATTGTCCGTGCCGTTGATAGTGGAGACTGGGGCGGGGCGGACTTGGGCCGATGCGCATTGAGTTTGGGGGAGCAGACGATGAATGATCTGGCAGGACGGGTGGCGATTGTTACGGGTGCGGCGGGTGGTATCGGCCAAGCCTTGTGCCGGGCTTTCGTTGCCGCCGGGGTGAATGTGGCGCTGGGCGATACGCACCGCGAGGGGGTGGCAAAGCTGCATGTGGAGCTGGGCCCCGCTCAGACCATGCCCTTGGTGTTCGATGTGTCGGACGCCAATGCCTGTAGCGATGCGGCGCGTAAAGTCGGCGCGCATTTTGGTAAGGTGGATGTCCTGGTCAACAATGCTGCCCTGGGCATGGGTCTGGTACGGACAGATCATATGACGCGCATGGTGCAGATCGAGGATATCTCGCCGGAGAAATGGGCGGCGTTCGTCGCGGTGAACCTATCCGGACCGTTCTATATGGCGCGCGCGGTAGTGCCGGGGATGCGGGCGCAAAAGTTTGGCCGCATCATCAATGTGACGACCAGTTATTTTACCATGCTCAATCCCGGGTTTTCGCCCTATGGTCCGGCGAAGTCGGGGCTGGAAGCGTGGACGACAAGTTTTTCCGGCGAACTGAAGGGCAGTGGGATTACCGCCAATGTGGTGGTGCCCGGCGGGCCAACGGATACGCCGATGGTTCCAGCGGATTCGGGGATGGATCGCAGCCAGCTGATTCGGCCCGAAAGCATGGCACATCCGATGCTTTATCTGTGCTCCGATGCGGCCGCCGACGTCAGCGGGCGTCGTTTTGTCGCGGCGCATTGGGATCCATCCTTGCCGGCGGCGCAGGCGGCGGAACAGGCGGGCGCGCCGGCGGGTTGGCCCGATTTGGCGCGCAATCCGGTCTGGCCGGGCGGTGGGCCAAAGCGCTGATATCAGAACGTTAACTTTGTAACTTTGCTGCGAGTAAGAATTCGTGATTCCCCTCGGGGCCAGTGATAGGGCTTGCGGTGATACCCAGCACGGTCCAGCCGGGCCGGGCCGCCCACCATGTATGAATGCGTTCGCAGACTTCTGCGTGTACGGCTGGATCTCGCACCACGCCCTTCGCACCGATGGCGGCGCGGCCGGCTTCGAATTGCGGTTTTATTAGTGCCACCGCCCATGCGCCGGGCGCACATAGACTTAATGGGGCGGGCAGCAGGGTCATGAGGCCGATGAAACTGGCATCGCAGACCAATGCGGCGATGGGGTCGGGAATTTGTTCTCGCGTCAGATGGCGAGCATTGGTTTTTTCATGTACCACAACGCGCGGATCGCTGCGCAGTCTCCAGGCCAGCTGGCCATGCCCGACATCCACGGCGCGCACTTTTGCCGCACCTCGGGCGAGCAGAACATCGGTGAAGCCACCAGTGGAGGCGCCGATATCGATGCAGATTTTCCCCAGTGGCGAGAGGGCAAAATATCGCAGCGCATGATCGAGTTTCAGCCCGCCGCGCGAAACCCATGGGTGATCCTGGCCTCGGACATCCAGCGGAGAATCCTCCGCGAGCATGTCGCCGGCCTTGGCGATGCGGCGATCGGCGGAAAAAACCTTGCCGGCGAGGATCAGCGCCTGCGCGCGGGCACGCGTCTCAACCAGGCCGCGGTCGAGCAATAACTGATCGGCGCGGCGCTTGGTGGCCAAGTGACCCCCCCCGTTGCCTTAGTCCGAAGCCGCGCCGATGTGCCGTGTATGGCTGGCAAGGGCGGCGGCGGCCGTGGCGACAATGTCTTTCGCGGTCAGGCCGGCCTGGATCATCTGCTTGGCCTGGCTGTCATGATCGATAAAAATATCGGGCAGGATCATCGGGCGGAATTTGGTGGTGCCGTCCAGCAGGCCTTTCCAGGCGAGGTGTTGCATCACCTGCGCGGCAAACCCGCCGATCGCACCCTCCTCGATGGTAATGAAGATCTCATGCTGGCGGGCCAGCCGCTCGACCAGGGCGGTGTCCAGCGGTTTGGCGAACCTGGCGTCAGCGACGGTGGTGGAGAGGCCGCGTGCGGCAAGTTCATCGGCGGCTTTCATCGCCTCGGCCAGCCGCGTGCCGTAGGAGAGGATGGCGATGCGGCCGCCTTCGCGTAGGATTCGTCCGCGGCCGATTTCCCAGATTTCGCCCTGTTCGGGCAGGGCCACGCCCGTACCGTCGCCGCGCGGATAGCGGAACGCGCTGGGCCGGTCGTTGATGGCGGCTGCCGTCGCGACGGCGTGCATCAATTCGACTTCATCCGACGGTGCCATCAGCACGAAACCGGGCAAGCAGCCAAGGTAGGAAATATCGAAACTGCCGGCATGCGTCGCGCCATCGGCGCCAACCGGGCCGGCACGGTCCAGTGCGAAGCGAACAGGCAGACGCTGGATGGCGACGTCGTGCACCACCTGGTCATAGCCGCGCTGCAGAAAGGTTGAGTAAATAGCGCAGAACGGCTTAAGCCCTTCCGTCGCCATGCCGGCGGCGAAGGTGACAGCGTGCTGTTCGGCGATGCCGACATCGAAGTAGCGATCGGGGAATTTCGCGGCGAAGCGGTCGAGGCCTGTACCCGATGGCATGGCGGCAGTAATCGCCACGATCTTGGAATCGCGCGTTGCTTCGGAAATCAGTGCGTCGGAGAAAACCTTTGTGTAGCTGGGTGGGCCGGGCGCGGACTTCGCCAGCTCGCCCGTAATTACATTAAACTTTCCGACGCCGTGATATTTATCCGCCGATTCCTCCGCCGGGGGATAACCCTTGCCCTTGCGAGTAATCACATGTAGCAGGATCGGACCGCGTTCATCTGCTTCTCGCACATTGCGCAGCACCGGAAGTAAATGATCGAGATTATGGCCATCGATCGGGCCGACATAGTAGAAACCCAGCTCCTCGAACAAGGTGCCGCCGGTGAGCATCCCGCGGGCATATTCCTCCGCCCGGCGCGCGGTGCGCTCGATACCCTTGGGGAATTTCTTCGTCATTCGCACGGCGAGATCGCGCAGATTGAGGAAGCGACGTGAGGATATCAGGCGCGATAAATAAGCGCTCATCGCGCCGACCGGCGGCGCGATGGACATGTCGTTGTCATTCAGGATGACGACGAGGCGCGAATGCATGGCACCCGCATTGTTCATCGCCTCATAGGCCATGCCCGCGCTTATGGCTCCGTCGCCGATCACGGCTACCACATGACGGTCGTCTTTTTCGCCTGCCGCCTGCCTTAGGTCACGGGCGACCGCCATGCCGAGCCCAGCGGAAATCGAGGTGGAGGAATGTGCCGCGCCAAAGGGATCGAAATCGCTTTCCGAACGGCGCGTGAAGCCGGAAAGGCCGCCGCCCTGGCGGATCGTGCGGATGCGCTCGCGCCGCCCGCTCAGGATTTTATGCGGATAGGCTTGGTGGCCGACATCCCAGATCAGCCGGTCGGTCGGCGTGTCGAAGATTGCATGCAGTGCCACCGTTAGTTCCACCACGCCGAGCGCCGAGCCGAGATGGCCGCCGGTGACGGAGACCGCATCGATCAGTTCGGCGCGCAGTTCATCGGCCACCTGGCGCAACTTCAAGGGCGAGAAATTGCGTAGATCGGCGGGGGCATGAATCTGGTCCAGCAAAGGCGTGTGGACAGGGGGCATGCCGATCAGCTCCGTCGGGAAACCACGAAGGCGGTGAGCGCGCGCAGATGATCCGCGCCTGGGCCGAACCCATCCAGATGGGACGCGGCTTGCTGCGCCAGCATATCGGCATGGGCGCGCGCCATGTCCAGCCCCAAGATCGTGACCATTGTCGCCTTGCCCGCCGCCGCGTCCTTGCGGGTGGCCTTGCCGGTTTCCGCCGCCATGCCTTCCGCGTCCAGCAGATCGTCGGCGATCTGGAAGGCGACGCCAAGATCGCGGCCATAAGAGGCGAGCTGGTGGCGCTGCGATTGCGGCGCGTGGCCGAGAATGGCACCAGCTTCCGCGCTGTACTGGATCAACTTGCCGGTTTTCAGGGCTTGCAGGCGGGCAATTTCCGGGCCGCTGAGGGGATTTGTGCTGGCGCGGGCCTCCGCCAGCATGTCGATCATCTGCCCGCCGGCCATGCCGCGCGCGCCAGCCGCGGCCCCCAGTGCCATCACCAGCTCGCACCGCGCCTGCGGGTCCGAATGGGTGTCGGGTTCGCCGAGGATCTCAAATGCGCGGCATTGCAGCGCATCGCCCGCCAGGATGGCGGTGGCTTCGTCAAATTGCCTGTGCGCCGTGAGCTTGCCGCGCCGTAGATCGTCATTGTCCATCGCCGGTAGATCATCATGGATCAGCGAATAGGCGTGCAGCATTTCGACCGAAGCCGCAACGCGGGCGGCGCAGGTGGGGGAGGCGGCAAACAGCGCCGCGGATTCCATCACCAGGAAGGCGCGTAGCCGCTTGCCACCGCCAAGGGTGGAATAGCGCATGGCCTCTGCCAGGCGCGCCTCGGCACCCTCAATCTCCGGCAGCAGATTGTCGAGCGCCCGCTCGGCGGTTGCGGCGCAACGCCGCAGCGCGTCGGCCAGGGGGGTGTTGTCGTCCTCGGCCATGCGATTATGCTAATGGTCGGGTGCCGAGCGTGCCATCGGCGCGTTCGACGATGGCGGCGACACGGGCCTCTGCCTCCGCCAGCTTAGCTTCGCAATGGTGGCGCAGGGCGGCACCGCGTTCATAGGCGGCGATGGCGTCCTCCAGCTTCTGCTGGCCGCCTTCCAAGCCACGCACAATCTGTTCCAGTTCCGCCAATGCGTCCTCGAAGGACAGGCGGGCGACATCTTCTTGCGTCTGGCCGGCGGGTTTCGCCGGCCGCTTAGCGTCCGACATGGCGTACTACTCCCTTTCGCGCTGTGGGTTAGGTACCCTGTCCTGAGCCACGCGCCAACCCCGGAGGCTGGGGTGAGCCGATAGGAAGAAAGATTGGGGACTTTGCCCCTGAATCCTCGTTTACGGTAGCGGCGAATTGACGGAGAACAGCACTGTTCTACGACTGTTTTTTCGGCACTTTCTGGGGGATCAGGCATTGACCGCTGGCGGGCTGTAGTCGTCCGCGATGCGGGACCCGGTCAAATATTTCGACAACTTCTCCGAGGTGATCGGCATGGCGGTGTTGCTGTATGTCCGTTACCCACTGTTGCTGCGTAACGTGGAGGGCTGACTGGCTGAGCGCGGGATCGAGATTTGCCATGAGACCGTGCGGCTAGGGTGGAACCTCTTCGGCCCGCTGTTGGCCGCTGAGCCCAGAAAACGCCGGCTCTGATTGCGCCAGGGCTGCCCGAAGTAGCAGATGCATCTCAAGAGGTGTTGGTGCACATCAACGGCCGAACCCGCTCTCTGTGGCGGGCCGTCGATCATGAAGGCGGGGTTCTGGAAGCCGTTTCAACGAAGCCGCTCGCTCGCTGTGCTGCCTTGAAACGTCTCAAGAAACGGATGAAGCGCTATAGTCAGCCGCAGGCCGTGGTGACCGACAGGTGTGCTTGCTATGGCGCGGCCCTGCGTGAGATCCCCAACGTGCCCCGCCATGTCTGCACCAGCCATTCTGGCGACGCGAGCGGGCGATGCTGTGCTTCCGGCGCATGGGGACGCTGCAGAAATTCGCCGCCGTGCACGGCTCCGTCCGTCATCGCTTCGACCAACAGCGTCAACCGATCAGCCGACAGACCGACAAGACAAACTGCTCCGCGACTCCCGCGCGGGCGAAAAATCACAAGCGGTTTACCGAGCCCCGCCTCAGGAGGTGGCGGCCTCCAGCATCGCGCGGGCGGACTGGATGCGATCCATCGCGGTATTGATCGCATCGACATCCGTCTTATCTAACGCCCCCAGCGCGGCGGTCGCTTCGCTCAGCCGCTGCTCGCCGGTCGCGCGGGACACTTCCGCCACCGGAATAGCTTCATCGGCCAGCACGGTGCAGCGCTCCGCCGTCACTTCCGCGAACCCGCCGGCGACGAACAGGCGGTCTGTCACCTGCCCGTTTTCCACAATGCCGATTATCCCGCCGCGCAACAGCAGTAGTACGGGCGCGTGCAATGGCATCACGCCCATCTCGCCCTCGGCGCCGGGGATGACGACCATTTCCACTGCCTTGGAGAGCAGCAGTTTTTCCGGGCTGACGATTTCCAGTTGCAACGCCATTTGCATACCTCCTTCAGGCCAAAATCAAGTGTTTGCCCCCATGGCCTCGGCCTTCTTCACCGCGTCCTCGATGGTACCGACCATGTAGAACGCCCCCTCCGGCAGATGATCGTACTCGCCGGCACAGATTGCCTTGAAGCTGCGCACGGTATCCGCGATCGGGACGATGACCCCCGGGAAACCCGTAAAAACCTCCGCCACGTTAAACGGCTGTGACAGGAAGCGCTGAATCTTTCTAGCGCGTGTGACGACGAGTTTGTCCTCCTCAGACAGTTCATCCATTCCGAGAATGGCGATGATGTCCTGCAAGCTCTTGTAGGTCTGCAAAATCCTCTGCACTTCGCGGGCGACAAGGTAATGCTCCTCGCCGACGATCCGCGGATCGAGCGAACGTGAGGTTGAGTCGAGAGGATCCACCGCCGGGTAAATGCCCAATTCCGCGATCTGGCGCGACAACACGGTCGTCGCATCCAAATGCGCGAAGGATGTGGCGGGGGCTGGATCGGTCAAATCGTCGGCCGGAACGTAAATTGCCTGCACCGAAGTAATAGAACCCTTTTTGGTGGAGGTTATTCGTTCCTGCAACGCGCCCATGTCGGTCGCCAGGGTCGGCTGATAGCCCACTGCCGAGGGAATGCGCCCGAGCAACGCGGAAACTTCGGCGCCTGCCTGGGTAAAGCGGAAAATATTATCGACGAAGAACAGCACGTCCTGGCCTTCTTCATCGCGGAAATATTCGGCCACCGTCAGGCCCGAAAGTGCGACACGCGCTCGTGCGCCCGGCGGCTCGTTCATCTGGCCATAGACCAGCGCCACCTTGGAGCCTTCGGTGTCGTTCTCGTTCAGCTTGATGACGCCAGCGTCGATCATTTCATGGTAAAGGTCGTTGCCCTCGCGCGTGCGTTCACCCACACCAGCGAATACCGACACGCCGCCATGCGCCTTGGCTATATTGTTGATCAGTTCCTGAATGAGCACTGTCTTGCCCACCCCGGCGCCGCCGAACAATCCCACCTTGCCGCCCTTCAGATACGGGGCCAGCAAATCGACTACCTTGATGCCGGTCACCAGGACTTCGGCAGAGGTTGCTTGCTCCTCGAACGTCGGCGCTTCGCGGTGTATCGGATAGCGCGCTGCCGCGACCACCGGGCCGCGTTCGTCGATCGGTTCCCCGATGACGTTCATGATGCGTCCCAGGGCCCCGGGGCCGACAGGCATGGTGATGGGTGCGCCGGTATCCACTACTTCTTGGCCACGAACCATGCCGTCGGTGCTATCCATGGCGATGCAGCGCACGGTACGCTCACCCAGCTGCTGTGCCACTTCGAGTACCAAATTGAGATCACCAATTCTGGAGACCAGCGCGTTCTGAATGAACGGCAGATCGCCTTCGAACTGGACGTCCACCACCGCCCCCAGCACCTGGCTCACCCGCCCGACATTGTTCTTCGCCATTTTCTCTGTCCTCTATACTCAGACGGCTTCGGCGCCGGAAATAATTTCGATCAATTCGCGCGTGATATTAGCCTGCCGCGCGCGGTTATAGTTTTGCGACAACCGCTTGATCATGTCGCCCGCATTGCGTGTCGCATTATCCATCGCCGTCATGCGCGCTCCATGCTCGCCGGCCGCGCTTTCCAGCAGGGCACGATAAAGCTGGACCGCCAGGTTCTGCGGCAGCAGCCGCGCCAGCATAGCTTGCTCATCGGGTTCATATTCGTAGGCGGCCTGCATCCCCGCCGCGACGGGCGCACCCATCACTTCCAAGATCGGCGCCGGGATTAACGTGGCTTCCGTTACCACCTGGGTAATGACGGATTGAAACCGGTTATAGACGATGGTGCAGACATCGATTTCTCCCGCGTCCAGCATGGTGGTGATCCGCGCCGCCACATCTTGAGCATCAGAGAATTCCAGCCGCCTTTTGCCCGCATAGGATACATCGCCAACAATACGCGATGCCAGCTCTCGGCGCAAAAAATCCCTTCCTTTTCGCCCAACCGGAAAAATTTTTACTGTCTTGCCTTCGGATTCCAAACGCCGCGCTAACAGTCGCGTCGCCCGGCCAATGGAGGAGTTGAACGCGCCCGCCAGACCGCGATCGGCAGTCACGGGGACAAGTAAATGAATTTTATCCGACCCCGTGCCGACCAGAAGCTTCGGCGCATTCGAGCTCACGGCGACGGAGGTCGCTAACGCCCCTAGCATGCGCTCCATCCGCTCCGCATAGGGTCGTGCCGCCTCGGCGTGCTGCTGCGCTCGGCGCAGCTTCGAGGCCGCTACCATTTTCATCGCGGAAGTGATCTTCTGCGTCGACTTAACGCTGTTGATCCGAACGCGCAGTGACTTTAAGCTGGGCATATGCGTGCCTTGCTAACGGAAAACGCGCTTAGACAAACGACGCGGCGAAGCCATCGAGGAAGGCGAGCAATTGCTTTTCCACATCCGGCTTAATCTCGCGGTCATCGCGGATTGCCCCGATAATCGCCGGTGCCTTCGCCTTGATCTCGGTCAGCAACTGGCTTTCGAACGCGCCGACGCGGCCGAGAGGGAGCTTGTCCAGATAGCCGCGAACCCCGGCGAAGATGGCGACCACCTGCTCCTCGATCGGCACCGGGCTGTATTGCGGCTGCTTCAGCAGCTCCGTCAGCCGCGAGCCACGCGTCAGGAGCTGCTGGGTTGAGGCATCTAGATCGGAGGCGAACTGCGCGAACGCAGCCATTTCGCGGTACTGGGCCAGCTCCAGCTTAATGCGCCCGGCGACCTGCTTCATCGCCTTCACCTGCGCCGCCGAACCCACGCGCGAGACCGACAAGCCGACATTCACCGCAGGGCGAATGCCGCGGAAGAAAAGTTCGGTCTCCAGGAAGATTTGCCCATCAGTGATCGAAATTACGTTGGTCGGAATATAGGCCGATACGTCGCCGGCCTGCGTCTCGATGACGGGTAACGCGGTGAGCGAACCGGCGCCGAGTTTGTCGTTCATCTTCGCTGCCCGCTCGAGTAAACGGGAATGAATGTAAAAAACGTCACCCGGGTAAGCCTCACGGCCCGGCGGGCGGCGCAGCAACAGTGACATCTGGCGATAGGAAACGGCCTGCTTGGACAGGTCGTCATAGAAAATCACCGCGTGCCGCCCATTGTCGCGGAAAAACTCGCCCATTGTGCAGCCAGTATAGGGTGCAAGAAACTGCATTGGCGCTGGATCGGACGCGGTGGCGGCGACGACGATGGAATAGTCCAGCGCGCCGTTTTCTTCCAACGTGCGCACCAGCTGGGCCACCGTCGAACGCTTCTGGCCGATGGCGACGTAGATGCAATAGAGCTTCTTGCTCTCATCTGTGCCGGCGTTGACTGTCTTCTGGTTGATGATGGTATCCAGGATTACGGCGGTCTTACCGGTCTGCCGGTCGCCGATGATCAGCTCGCGCTGGCCGCGCCCGATCGGAATCAGCGCATCGATCGCCTTCAGGCCGGTCTGCACCGGCTCATGCACGGATTGGCGCGGAATGATTCCCGGCGCTTTTACTTCCACGCGCATGCGTGTCACATTCGTGATCGGGCCCTTGCCGTCGATCGGATTGCCCAACCCATCCACCACACGGCCAAGCAAGCCATTGCCCACCGGCACGTCCACGATGGTGCCAGTACGCGCGACGGTATCGCCTTCACGGATCACCCGGTCATCGCCGAAGATCACCACGCCGACATTGTCGGTTTCGAGGTTCAGCGCCATGCCGCGCAGCCCGGAATTTGGGAACAGCACCATCTCGCCCGACATCACGTTCTGCAAACCGAACACGCGCGCGATGCCGTCACCGACGGACAGCACCTGCCCGGTCTCGGCGACATCGGCCTCCGTATCGAAGGATGCGATTTGCTGCTTAAGGATTTCGGAAATTTCGGCCGGACGGATGTCCATATCAGGCGGCTCCCTTCATGGCGTATTGCAGGCGCTGGAGGCGGGATTTCAAGGAGGTGTCATAGAGGCGGGCGCCGATTTTCACGACCAGTCCGCCCAACAAGGTAGTGTCCACTTGCTCGATCAGGTTCACGTTGCCATAGCCAGCTTCGATTAGCCGCGCGCGCAGGGCTTGGCGTTGTGTGTCGGTCAACGGATGGGCGGTGGCAACATGGGCGGTGATCACGCCGCGCTTTTCGGCCACTAGGGCCGCGAAGGCGGCGACGATGCCGCGCAGGGCGCGCAGCCGGCGATTGGCGGTGATGACGCCGACGAAATCGCGCACGATCTTGCCAAACCCGTGGTTTTCGAGCACCGCTAAGGCGGCCCGCGTCGCCTGGTTCACGTCGATCAGTGGAGAATCCAGCAAGCGGCGGAATTCCGGGCTGGCTTCGATCAGTCGCGCCAGGGTTTCCATCTCCGCGACCGTTGCGTCCAGCGCATACTGATCGTCGGCATGGGCATAAAGCGCCGCGGCATAGCGATCGACGAGACCGCCGCCTGATGAAATGGTCGTGCTGCCTGACGCCACGATCTAGGTTCCTCAGTCATGGGGCCGGATGAAAAACAAGCGGGCAAAAAACAAACTGGGGCGCCCCGGCGCGCGGCGTCTAGCACGGGTTTTCCCCAGCGGCAACCGGCCGGGGGCCACAAGCTCACACTGTTCCGCTCCCGGGAAACATTACGCCATCGATCTGACGAGTTTAATATCTACGGATGCAAGGCGGTCCCGCAAAAGTCGGCGCCTATGTCGCCAGGGTCGGCCTCTCCGCCCCGCTCGATCGCGTCGAGCGGGGCGAAAAAACCGTCATCACCCGCCATAACCGATCCGTCGCCCGGTTGATCCCCGAAGGCCAGGGCCAGAACGTCGCCGCCGCTTACGCCGCCGTTCCCGTGCTGACCCGGCTGCGCGCTCCTCCTCCGCGTGGCCGAGGGGGCTGGTCGAGCGATACGAAACTGGTCACCACGACCCCAACGAAGGCGGGCATGAATATCCCGATATATCTGAACGTCAGGCTCTTATCTTTATACGAGTCAGTGTCCACAGTTTAGAGCATTTTTACCTAGACGGGCACGAGCCCGCGTCCCCAGGCTCCGATTTCACTTCTGGCTGATAAAAATCGGGCCAACGGCGTTGCACGATTTCCCGTCCGGCACCAAAGGCGTAGCAGCTGTCGATCTGCAGCGGACGCCCTTCTGCGTTGGACCGCTCTAGCTCAGCGTTCCGGATCACAGCCATCGACTGTACGGCGGCGGTAGCCATCGGTATTAGTAGTTCCATCAAATGCGTGCAGCTGCGCGCACCGGCCAGACGGGCTCGCACTTCACGGCTCCAGCCACTGCCCATGCGTGCGCCAACCATTGCCTGTAACGCGGTGCCGCCGCCCAGGCAGACGGGGAATGGGGTGGAATCCATGAAGCTGGTCACGCTGTGCACCATCATGTGCTCATCGAAAACCAGCCGCACGCCCATGTCGTGTAAGGGTGTCTCGGCCGGCACTACATTGCCAAAACCTGCCGGCACGTAGTCGGCCGGCTTGCGGTCGGTCACGCGGCCTTCAACCTCAAACAGCCCATCGCTGCGCTGGTAGCCGCGCATTTCGATGTGGCGGGTATGTAATTCTTCTCTTGTTACCTGGGCACTGCCAGGGGCGGGCGTGTGGGCGATTTCGTCGGTCATGGCACCTAGCTGCATCCATTCGCCGTGACTTTCAAGCATTTTTCGTCGTCAGCCAACTGCCTGGTTCAATGCATCACGCCCATGGCTAGCGGGGGACGTTGGAAAATCCGTATTCCACTCCGAGTGCATACCCAATTAATGATTTACAAGAACCCGAACGGCGATGATGCGCCGTTCTTTGTCAGCTTAACTGCCCAATGTAGCAGGCGGAGACTTCGGACGCGGGGATGGTCGGCTTTAGGCCATAAGGGCCTGCCACCCGGCCATGGTGGCAGAGCGGGTTGCCGTGTCAGTCTGTCGGCTAATCAGTTGATGCTGTTGGTCGAAGTGACGATGGATGGAGCCATGCACGGCGACGAATTTCTGCAGCGTCCCCATGCGCCGGAAGCAAAGCATTGGCTGCTCGCGTCGCCGGAATGGCTGGTGAGAGTTTGAACCGCCCTGGGTTTGTTGGAGGCTCCATCTTCTGAGAAGGTGGAGCGATGATGAGCAAGACGACGAACAAGTATTCCCCTGAGGTTCGTGCCTGGGCGGTGCGGCCGGTGCTGGATCATGTGAACCGGCGGCTCAAGGTGGCCCGGCCAAATGCGCTGTGGGTCTCTGGCTTCACTTATGTACGGACATAGGTAGGGTTCGTCTATGTCACCTGCGTCATTGATGCCTACGCCCGTCACATCGTCGGCGGGCAGTTTTCTCGGGCGGTGCATGCGGGCTTCGTGTTGGCTGCTTTCGAGCAGGCCCTGCATGACCGGCGGCCGATCCATCGCAGCGGACTCATCCATCACAGAAGCCGCGGCGGTCAGTACGTCTCGATCAAATACACCAAGCGTCTGGTAGAAGCTGGTATCGAGCCCTCGGTGGGTAACGTGGGAGACAGCTGCGATAATGCTCTCGCCGAGACCATTAACGGCCTTTACAAGGCGGAGGTGACTTGGCGGGGTGGACTGGTTCAACCATCGGCGGCTATTGGAGCCCATCGGAAGCATCCCGCCCGCCGAAGCCGAAGAACGTTATGATGTCTTGCTAGAATAATAAGCCTTGGCAGCATGACTAAAATAAAACAGCCTTCAGGAAAACCCGGCCTGCTCAGATCTTCTCTTGCCGAGCCATCTTCCCCGTTTCGACAATTCCGATGACGGACAGTCCTAGGTGACCATCACACGCGCTGTGGTGTTCACCGTCCGGTCCTGTTCGTCAGTCCAAGTGAAGGTAAATTCCGCAGACGACTCCATGCGTACGAAGATCGTGTGATAGGGATTCGTCGCCGTTCCATTCCGCAGTTCGGCGGCAAAGATCATGGTGCCGTCGCGGCGGATCTGGAGGCGGTTCAGCATGTTGCGCAGTGGCGCGGCGCTCCCGTCATGGCGAATGCCGGATTCCATGGTATGCTGCATCAATGTACGAATTTCGATGACCTCGCCTCGCTTCGCGGCGTGGGGGATGCGGATGCGCGGTAGAGAGAGCGGTATCGTGCTCATGCCAGGCATCCTCCAGTCGTCACCTTCAGCGACACAACGGCGCGACGCACCTGGCCATCTGCATGCACGGCCAGCGCGATCACCGCCTGTTCCTCCGCGATGCGAATACGCGTTTGCACCTCAGCGCGCGCCAGGGCAGGACTAAGGTGGAAGCTCGCGATGCCTGGCGTCGGATTGCGCGTGGCAAACAGGTGGATGGCGGCGACGTAGTCAGTTACCGTCATCGGGCTGTCCGCGATGACGATCAGCGGCACCTGGGCGCCATTTTCTGCCGTCCCAGGCAGGCGCAACTCCACGCCGCCATCGATGATTGGCGCGTCGCCGATGCGTTCGCGTATGGCGGCCATCAGATCAGCTTCCGTCATGCCGGCTTCGGCGGTGCCTGCGAGCACTGCCGTCCATGGCAGCGCGAGCAAAGCCACTGTCCCGCGCATTGCATGGCGGCGGCCCAGACGCATCAGGCGAACATGTCGTATGTGAGAGAACGGTACCAGGCATCAGCATTGGTCGATTCCTGCTTGCGCAGATCCGGTAGATCACCACGCTGGGATACGCCGCCAGAATTCGGCACTTCCGCGATCGTTGTGTCCGTCGGGCGGTAGATACCGACCACGGAGATCCCGTAGTTTGGGCCGACATGGCTGTAGCAGGTGTTGAAATACACTGCTTCTGGGGGTGCTTCGCCCCGCAGTAGCGCAGCGGCGCTGGCCACTGCCTGTTTAGCGGTATTGGACGCGACATAACCCGATTTCGGCATCGGCGTTCCGTTACAGGCATCACCGATCACATGAATGCCGGGCGATGACTTCGCCTCGAACGTCTTGTGATTTACCGGTACCCAGCCGGACGCATCGGCAAGCCCTGCATCCAGGGCGATCTTCGCCGCGGACTGTGGCGGAATTACGTTCGCCACCGCCACTCTATGCTTCACGCCGAACTCGCTGATCAGGAGCTTCTCCTTCGCGTCGACCTTTACCACCTTACCGTCTCTCGCCAGCGGGACCCATTCGATCATGTCGCCGTAAAGTGCCTTCCAGGCATCCTGGAACAGCCCCTGCTTGCTGAATGCGTCCTTTGCGTCCAGCGCCAGGATCTTGGATTTTGGTTTCGCCTTTTTAAGGTAGTCAGCGATCATGCTGATTCGCTCATACGGCCCGGGCGGGCAGCGGAACGGATTGGCCGGGATCGCTAGGCCCACCAAGCCGCCATCCGGCATCGCTTCCAGTTGGCGGCGTAGCAGTAAGGTCTGCGCACCGTCGCCTTGAATCCACGCATGCGGCATCTGTTGCGCGGCCGCCTCGTCATAGCCTTCTAGGGCATCCCACTTGATGGATATGCCAGGGGAGACGATCAGCCTGTCATAGGTTACAACGGTTCCGCTGCGCGTCTTCACCGTCTTTTTCGTGGCGTCGATCGCCACCACCCAGTCGGGAATCAGCTTGATGCCGTGCTGCTTCAGCCCGTCATAGGAATGGGTGATGTCGGCCAGCTTGCGCGTACCGGCCAGCACCAGGTTGGAATAGGGACAGGTGATGAATTTCGGTTGAGGCTCGATCATCGTCACGTCCATCCAGGGATAGTTCATGCGTGCGAAGCGCGCCGCCGTGGCGCCGCCGAACCCGCCACCGATGACAACTAGGCGCGCCTTCGCCTGCTGCGCGTGCAAAATCGATGGGGTTGTAAGAAGCGAGGCGCCGGAGGCCGCGAAGAGCGCGCGGCGGGACATGATGCGGCTCATCGGCTTGCTCCTGGAGGTTTCTGGGCGGCAAAGAAGGCGGCGACAGCTGCGATCTCCGCATCCGTGTAGCCGCGCGCGATGCGGCCCATGATGCTGGCCGGTCTTTCGTTCTTACGGAACGCCTGCATGGATGCTTCGATATCCGCTTTTGGTCGCCCGGCGAGGGGCGGAATGGGTTGCGATCCCGCGCCGGCTTGGCCGTGGCAACCCACACAGCCCTGCGCGGCTAGCGGCGCTTGCGCCCAGCTCGGGGCGGACCCAGCGATGAGTAGCGCAGCCCAGGTTGCGGTCAGAGTTCCGTGCCTCAATGTTCTCTCCCTTTTTTCCGTCGGCCATGTTCCAGCGTTTGGAGTAACTGAGTTTTTCGCGCCTGAGCGTGCCGAATGATTTCAGCACTTTTTCCGCGCTGTCAAACAGTTGGAAGAATTATTAACCAAACAGATTGGGCGAGAAAAATTAACTCCTTAGCAGCCGAATGAAGATGAAAAACTTGCGCCCTGCGTCTCATGGTGGGCCGTCACTGGCGTGACGAAACCGGCCGATTCATCCCGAAGACGGGTCGCAACTTCATGCCGAGCAGGTTACCCGCCAGGGCCGGCACGATCCACACCCAGCCATGCAAGCTGCCCGAAGCGGTGCCCGAAATCCATGCGCTGATATTGCATCCGGATGCGATTACTGCCCCCACCCCCAGTAACAGCCCGCCCACTAGGGAGGCGAGCACATGGCCCGGGCACGGCCACGCCATTCGCGCTGCCCGATCTGTCAGAGATGCGGCAAACAGCGCGCCCAGCATGAGGCCTAAATCCATCGCCGTAATCCGGTCGCCGCCCAGCGGGCGCAGCAGCGCCTCGGTCCGTGTTGGATCTTCCCAGTATGCCCAGAAGGCTGGGTCATCCCAGTTCAACGCTTCCACCGCCTTGGCGCCCCACAGGGGAAAGGCCGCGGTGATCGCCCAAGGCCGGCCCATCAGCACAAGCGTGGCAAGGTTGAGCAGCGCCAAGCCTGCCGCGCCCCAAAGCAAGGGCCATGGCCCCCAAAGTCGTGATGCTCCCCCCATCCCGCCCGTCTGCTTATCTTCCCCTTGCTCTGGGCGCCAGCGTAGCGTCGCCACTTGCCCATGACGCGCGCGTTCCAGCGCCTGGACGAGGGCGTAGAGGCCGCCGATGATAATAAATGTTCCCAACAGTGTCGGCCATAACCCGAATTCGGCCGCGAGCGCGACGGGTGGCAGGGCCGGCAAGCCGTTCCAGAGTTCCGCGTGCCATGCTGCTAGCGTGGCGCCGATGACAAAGCAGGCGAGTGTCAGCCACATCCGCATGCTGCCCGCGCCAGCGGCGTAGAGCGTGCCCGAGCCACAGCCACCGCCAAGCTGCATTCCTATACCAAACAGAAATGCTCCGATCAGCGTCGCGACACCCGTTGGAAAAACCAAACCGCGCATGGGCAGCCCGAATAAACTGTTCCCGGCTACCACCGGCAGGATTAGCAACGTTGTTAGTGCTAGCAATACCAGTTGGGCCCGAAACATCGCGCTCAGCCGTGCGCCCAACAATAGCCGGAAGCTGCCAGCGAAGCTGAAGCTGCATTGGAACAGGGTGAGACCAAGGGCGGCCCCGAGCGGCCATGCTATAGCCTGCCACCACCCGGCATTCATCGCGGTCCAAACCATGCCGGCCAACAACAGGCCAGTTGCCGCATAGGGGATCAGACGCTGCCGCTTCGAATCTACGCTTGCGCTGCTTGGAGCGGTCACATCGCCAAGAGTAGGCGCAGGATCGAGTGATTGCTCGTGTTCAGGTTGGGGACACAAAGGGATGCTTTAACCGATTCGCAGATTGCCCGGTAACGGTCGATATTGATCTGGCCGACGTTGCTGTGACCAGATGTTATGCCAGGGTCTGCTCCCGTTCAAGTTCCGGCCTGACCGCGTCATCCGCCGCCTGTGAGACCCCGGCGGCTTTGACAGTAGGCAATTCACGATGGGCCTCATTGCGCAGTGTGCATACGATCACCATAGGCGTTCGGGATCAGCAGAAGGGGTGTGTTTCACGACAGACCATATTCCCAGTGCCCTGGCCTGAACCCTATGTCAGCCGGCCAGCGCGCCGCCATCGATAGGCAGGATATGGCCGGTGACCTTGTGGGATTCGTCGCTGGCTAGGTAGAGCGCCGCGTATGCGATATCCATCGGCTCCATGGTGCCGAGTGGGCTGGCTGCGGCGAGGGTGTTGGAGGTGCCGTCCTCCACCAGCAAGCGGCGCACGCGGTCGGTGAGGGTGACACCAGGGGCGACGGCGTTGACGCGGATCTTGTGCGGGGCGAATTCCACCGCCATCGAGCGGGTGAGCGCCGAGATGCCGCCCTTCGCCGCCGTGTAGGCGTCTTTCAGCGGCGTGCCCATTAGGGCGACGATGGAGGAAGCGTTGATAATCGATCCTCCACCCGCTTTGATCATCTCCGGCACCGCGAAGCGGCAACCGAGGAAGGTGCCGTAGAGATCGAGCTTGATGGCGCGCCAGAATTCCTCCAATGGCGCGGTGGTGGCGGGGCCATCGGCGGCGGTGGAGCCGCCGGCGTTATTATAGAGCACGTTTAGCTTGCCGAGGCGGGCGACGGTCTGCGCCACGGCGTTCTGTACCGAATCGGGGTCCGTGACATCGGTACGGATGGTGATGGCCTCGCCACCGATTTCGCGGATTAAGCGGGCGGTTTCATCCCCGGCCGCCTCGTTGATCTCGGCGATGGCGATTTGCGCGCCTTCGCGGGCGAACAGCACCGCGCTGGCGCGGCCGATGCCGGTGCCGGCGCCGGTGATCAGCGCCACTTTTCCCTTCAGACGAGCCATCTTCTTTTCTCCCAGAGAATAAGGTTGGAGCTTAGGAACCCGGCGGGGGGGCGGCAAGTTCACGTGACGCCATGCGCAGCTTCGCGCAACAGCCCCACGACATAGGGGAGGAGGGACCGCGCGGTTTCCACGTGGAAACGGTGCGGCAAGATGCGCCAGAGCACGATTTCGGCCTTGCCGAACAAAGTGCGGGTGCAGGCGCCGGTTGGAAAGACGCTGGGGTGCAGATCGAGCGGGCAACCGGTGTTGAGCGCGGTCGCGGCATGCGGGCCGGATATTTCTAGGCCGGCCTGGCGATGAGAAATATCGATCAGGCCCTCGGCAGTGAGGGGATGATTCGCGAGTAGCAGGAATTCATCTGGGCCGAGCCAGAGCGCGTCTATGCCGTTGGTGCTGGCGGCACGGCAGGCTGAGCGCGGCAGGCTGAGGCCGAGGGCTGTTTCCAGGGCATCCGCATCGCCGTATGCGATGGCGCGGTAGCGCGGCGGCTGCGCCTGGACAATGAGTGGCGGCATGGCGAGGTCCAGCCCATCAAACGGGCTAGCGCGGATGAGGGCCTTAGCCATCGAGGCGCCGGCCTTCCGGATCGACGAAGACTGGGGCGACGACGCGCGCGGCGACGGCGCCGCCCGGCATCGGTACATGCAGGATTTCGTTCAAGCGAGCGCGGCCATTGGCGAGCAAAGCAAGCGCGATCGGGCGGCCTATCGCGGGGCTGAAATAGGAGGACGTGACGTGGCCCTGCGCCCCTGTACCGGGTACTGGTTTGGGGTTCGTGGTGAGTTGCGCGCCTTCCTCCAACCGCGTGGTTGCGTCCTCACTTAGTAGGCCGATCAGTTGCAGGCGGTTGGGGGCGCGCATGTCGGGTAAGGCCAGAGAACGCTTGCCAATGAAATCCGCTTTCGTGCGGCCTAGGGCGCCGAAGCCGAGATCATCTGGGATGATGGTGCCATCGGTTTCCTGGCCGACGATGATGAAGCCTTTTTCGGCGCGCAGCACATGCATGGCTTCGGTGCCGTAAGCGCAGCCATTGTACAAGTTGATGGCTTCGCGCAGCACGGTCCAGGCAGCTTGGGCGTAATCGGCGGGGATATTTACTTCATAGCCGAGTTCGCCAGTGAAGCTAACGCGGAACAGGCGGATGGGTATGCCCCGTAGGTGACCCGCGCGGACCGACATATGCGGCATGCCGGCGAGGTCGATGTCATCGAGGAACGGCGCCAGCACATCGCGCGCGCGCGGGCCTTGTAGGGCGATGACGGCCCAGTGTTCCGTGGTGGAGGGGAGCCAGATTTTCATCCATGGCCATTCGGTCTGCCGGTAATCTTCCATATGCGCCAACACGCGTGCAGCGCCGCCGGTGGTGGTGGTGAGGTGGAAGGTTTGGTCATCCAGCCGGGCGACGATGCCGTCATCCATCACGAAGCCGGCTTCGGTCAGCATGATGGCATAGCGGCATTTGCCAGGAGCGAGATTGCGCAGGTTAGTGGCGTATATGAGATCTAGGAACGTCGCGGCGTCGTGGCCGGTAACCTCGATCTTGCCGAGGGTGGAGGCATCGAAGAGGCCGACGGTTTCGCGCACAATGCCGCATTCGCGGGCGACGGCCTGCTCGCGGGTTTCGCCCTGGCGAGGAAAGTAATGCGCGCGCTTCCAGGTGCCGACATCCTCGAACAGCGCGCCTTCGGCTTCGGCTTGCGCGTGGATCGGCGTGACGCGGATGGGATCGAACAGATCGCCGCGATTGAAGCCGGCCAGCGCACCGAAGGTGACGGGTGTATAGGGCGGACGGTAGGTGGTGAGGCCGAGATCGGCGACGGCGTGATTAGTTTGCTGCGCAATGATATCGAGTGTGTTGCGGTTGGAGAGCTTGCCCTGGTCCGTCGCCATGCCGGTGGTGGTGTAGCGCTTGATGTGCTCGACACTGCGGAAGCCTTCGCGAAGGGCCAGCACAATGTCAGTGGCGGCGACGTCGTTCTGGAAATCGACGAAGGCGAATTTCCCGGGCGTGATGGCGGTAGTGGCGGCGCCACCGGGCCTGGGGACGATGGGTTTGGCGGGCGGCGCGGTGCCGGCGGCTTCGGCGCCGGCGCCTGTGCCGTCGCGGAGGACTTCGTCGAGGCTGAAGATGCCGCGGCAGGCGCCGGCGGAGCGTTCGCGTTGGACGGAGATATCCGGCAGGTGGCAGCCGAGCGACTCATCGTAGCGCAGCCGGCCGCGTGACTGGCTGAATAGATGCACTGAGGGGGTCCAGCCGCCGGCCATCAGCACCAGATCGACATGGTGTTGTTGCTGCTGTCCGGTCGCACGATTCTGCGTGGTAAGCGTTTTGACGCGTAGCCGGCCGGAAGTGTTCACCGCGACCGTGTTGGCCAGCACGGGGATGCCGGTGGCGCGGGCGCGGTCCGCCCAAACATGATCGGCGGCGCCTGGGTCGGCGATGCAGGCGATGCGGATACCCCCCGCCTGCAGATCGAACGCGACGCGATATCCGCTGTCATGCGAGGCGAGCACGGCAGCGACGCTACCAGGGCGGACGGCGTAGCGATTTAAGTAAACGCGGGCGGCGTCCGCCAGCATCACGCCGGGGCGGTCGTTGTTGGGAAAGATTATGGGGCGTTCGATGGCGCCGGTTGCGAGCACGATTTCGCGCGCACGGACTTGCCAGAGGCGCTCGCGCATTTGATCGGGCGCGGGCGCGGGCAGGTGATCGGTGAGACGTTCGGAGAGGGCGAGAAAATTATCAGCGTAATAGCCGAAGGCGGTGGTGCGCGGCAGCACGGTCACGAGCGGGTTAGCTTCCAGGTCGCGGATGATGCTGTCCACCCAGTCGCGCGCGGGCTGGGTTTCGATGTATGCTTCGGCTTCCGCCAGCAGGCTTCCGCCCATGCGGGCCTGTTCGTCACAGATGATCACGCGCTTACCGGCCGAGGCGGCGGCACGGGTGGCGGCTAGGCCGGCGCCGCCGGCGCCGATCACCAGCACGTCGCAATGGGCATGGCGGTTGGTGTAGCGGTCGGGATCGGGCGTGGCGGGGGCGCGGCCGAGGCCGGCTGCGTGGCGGATCGCGGGTTCGAATATTTTTGTCCATACGCCGAGACTGGGCATGAAGGTCTTGTAGTAAAAGCCTGCGGGTAGAAGTTTCGCGGCTAGGCCGGCGGCAGCGCCGAGATCGAAGGCTGGTGATGGGTAGTTGTTCTGACTTTCAGCGCACAGGCCGTCATACAGTTCGACTTGGGTTGCGCGTTGGTTGGGCGTGTCCTGGCCGTGGCCACGGATGACGCGCACCAAGGCGTTGGGTTCCTCCGCGCCGGCGGAGAGTATGCCGCGCGGGCGGTGGTATTTGAAGGAGCGGCCAACGAGGGAAATGCCGTTGGCCAGCAGGGCGGAGGCGAGCGTGTCGCCGGCGAGGCCGGTATAGGAGCGGCCATCGAAACTGAAGCGGAGCGGGTTCCAGCGTTCCACCAGCCCACCGGTCTTGGCGCGAAAGGACTGCGTCATGGCGGTTCACCGACGCGGTAGGTGCGAGTGAATTTATCGGTCACTGTATCGCGTTGTGCGTTGAAGAAGCGGCCACAGCCATGAATGTGGCGCCAGCGTTCCGCGTGCGTACCCTTCGGGTTGGACCGAAAGTAAAGAAATTCCGTCCATCTGGCATCGCTGATCGTAACGGGGTTTTCCGGGCGAGCGATGTGGGCTTCGCCCATATGACGAAATTCGACTTCCGGGCGGTTGCCACAATAGGGGCAATTTATCAGCAGCATTAGTGCGATACTGCCGCCGCCGCGGCCTCGTCGATCAGGCGGCCGGAGCGGAAGCGGTCGAGCCCGAACGGCGCGGCGATGGGGTGCGGCATACCGTGTGCGATGGTGGCGGCGAATATATGGCCCGATCCTGGTGTGGCCTTAAAACCGCCGGTGCCCCAGCCACAATTGACGAACAGGCCAGGCACCGGTGTAGTGCCGATGATGGGTGACCGGTCCGGTGTGACATCGACGATCCCGCCCCAGTTGCGCAGCATGCGTAGGCGGCGGAAGGTCGGGAACATTTCCGTCACCGCCCCCAAGGTGTCGGTGGTGATGTGCAGCCCGCCGGTCTGCGAATAGGAGTTGTATTGGTCGGTGCTGGCGCCAATGACCAGTTCGCCTTTATCAGATTGGCTGATATAGGCGTGGATGGTGTTGGACATCACAACGCAGGGCATCACTGGTTTGATCGGCTCGCTGACAAGGGCTTGCAAGGGAAAACTTTCCAACGGCATACGCACGCCGGCCATCGCCATGATCACGCTGGTATGACCGGCGGCGACGACGCCAATACGCCTTGCGCCGATGGGGCCGCGTGATGTGTCTGCGCCCGTGACGGCGCCGGTTGTGTCGCGGTGGATGGCTGTGACCTCGCAGTTTTGGATGATGTCCACGCCAAGCGCATCTACGCCGCGCGCATAACCCCAGGCCACCGCATCGTGCCGCGCCACGCCGCCACGCCGCTGTAGGGCGGCGCCCAGCACCGGGTAGCGCATGGTGGAAGAGATATTTAGCGGCGGGCAGAATTCTCGTGCCTGCGCCGCGCTCAGCCATTCATTGTCGATGCCGGCCAGGCGGTTCGCGTGGACGTGTCGTTTTAACACGCGCACATCGTGTTCATTATGCGCTAGCATCATCACGCCGCGTGGCGAATACATAACGTTGTAGTTGAGTTCGCGGGAAAGCCCCTTCCATAATTGCATTGCGTGTTCATAGATCGCCTCGCTTTCCTCCCACAGATAGTTAGAACGGATGATAGTGGTGTTGCGGCCGGTGTTGCCGCCGCCGAGCCAGCCCTTTTCCAGCACTGCGATATCGCGGACGCCATGTTCCTTCGCTAGGTAATAGGCGGTGGCAAGGCCGTGGCCGCCGGCGCCGATGATAATGGTATCGTAGACTCGCTTCGGTTGCGGATCGCGCCATTGAGCTGGCCAGCTAGTATGGCCGGTCAGAGCCTGGCTGGTAAGGTTCCAGAAGTTAAAGCGCATCAATCGTCGAGCTGGATGACAGAACCGGCGGTGGTTCCGCCATCGATAACGATGGTCTGGCCGCTGATGAAATTACCGGCGGGCCCGGCGAGGAAAACAGCGGCACCGGCCACTTCATCGGGAGTGCCGATTCGTTGTAGCGGTGTATCGCGCGTGCGCTTCTCGTAGATTACGGGATTTTCCCACAAAGCGCGGGCAAAATCGGTGCGGATAATACCTGGCGCGATGGCGTTGGCGCGGATGTTCTTCGGCCCCCATTCCACGCAGAGATTGCGCGCGAGCTGCATGTCGGCGGCCTTGGAGACGGCATAGGCGCCGAGATGCGCCGAGCCACGCAGGCCACCAATGGAAGAAATAATAATGATCGATCCACCGCCACGTGCAGCCATCTGCGGCGCCACCATGTTGGTGAGCCACATGTTGGAGCGGATATTGGTGGCCATGATGCGGTCCCAGGCATCATCGCTGATCGTAAGCGTGGGGCCGAAATGCGGATTAACGCCGGCGTTGCCGACCAAGATGTCGATACCGCCCCAATGCGCGATGGTCTTGTCCACCAGGCTCTGCAACTGGTCCTTCTGCCCAACATGGCAGGGGATGACGATGGCCTCGCCGCCCTTGGCGCGGATGCCGGCGGCGACTTCCTCGCACATATCTGCTTTGCGCGAGGAGACGACGACCTTGGCGCCGTGTTCGGCCATGCGTTCGGCGATGGCACGCCCGATGCCTTTCGAGGAGCCGGTGATGACGGCGATTTTACCAGTGAGATCGAACAAGGACGACATGGTGGCTCTCTAATTAAGGGCGCTACTGCAGAAGTATGCGGCGTGGAGGCTGCAGGTCAAGCGCCTGGCGCTGGGGTGGGTTCGCCCAGGATCATCTGGGTCTGCGTTACCTGGGCTAGTAATTGTCCGGCTGTGTCGCGCATGTTGGTCTGCCAGATCATCGTCCGCCGTCCCTTGTGCAAGGGCAAACATTCGAATGTCACGCGCGTTCCGGTGGGGGCGGCGCCCAGAAAATTGGTTTTACTTTCTAGGGTCGCGGTCCATTGGCCCTTCTTCAGGTTTACGATGGTGGCGACGGCACCCAGCGTATCAGCGATGGCCATGATGGCGCCACCATGCAGGGTGTTGGTCTCGATCGAGAGATCGGCACGAACGGTGACCTCGGCAAGGACCCGATCGTGTGTGGCCTCGGTGATCTCGATGCCGAGATGTAACGGGAAGGGCGCGAGTTTATTTTGGATGCGGGTCTTTAGGTCCGTCATTCAATCCGTGTCCTTTGCAATCAGAATTGGGTGAAGAAAATCTTCCAGATTACCGCCCGAAAATTTTTCACCGCGTATGCCGGCAGAAGCGGCGGCTTGCATATCCGAATTTTTGTCGCCGATCAGCAGGGCCTTGGAGGGGTTGAGGTTCCAGGCGCGCAGAATGTCGAGGATCATACCCGGCGCCGGTTTACGCCAGTCGCTGATGCGGCGGTAGTTTTCCAGCTCTGCTTGCGGGTGGAACGGACAGAAGCGGATGTCGTCGATACGGCCGCCGGCGCGTGCGATCTCCTCGGTCATCCATGTGTGCAGGGTCTCCACATCCGCTTCCGTGTAATGGCCTCGGGCCACGCCGGATTGGTTCGTCACCACGAACACATACCAACCATTAGCGGTCGCCAGCGCGATGGCTTCTCGGGCGCCAGGCATAAATTCGAACCGCGCGCGCGTGCCGACATAGCCGTGATCGATATTGATCACGCCGTCGCGATCAAGGATCAAGGCTCGCTCAGTTTTTTGGGCGGGTGTCGATGACACGGCGGGCCTTGCCCATGGAGCGCTCGATGCTGCCTGGGGGTTTGATTGTCACTCGGGCGGTGACGCCGACCAGGGTTTTTACCAAAGCAGCGAGATCGCGCTCGTGGCTGTCCGTTTCGGTAACGCCCACGCGGGACTCAGCATGTATTTCCATCTCATCCATGCGGCCGGGGCGTGATAGAAAAATCTGGTAATGACCCGTAAGGATAGAATTGCGGAGAATTAATTCCTCTATTTGCGTGGGGAAGACATTGACGCCGCGGAGGATGAACATGTCGTCGGAACGGCCGGTGATTTTTTCCATCCGGCGCATGCTGCGCGCGGTACCGGGCAGCAGGCGGGTGAGGTCGCGGGTACGGTAGCGGATGACGGGCAAGCCTTCCTTGGTTAGTGTGGTGAACACGAGTTCGCCTGGGGTGCCGTCGGGCTGGGTCGCTCCGGTTTCGGGGTCGATAATTTCTGGATAAAAATGGTCTTCCCAGATATGCAGCCCGTCCTTGGTTTCCACGCATTCATTGGCGACGCCGGGGCCCATGACTTCGGAGAGGCCGTAGATATCTACAGCATCCATGGCGAACCCGGATTCGATTTCGGCGCGCATGGCGTTGGTCCAGGGTTCGGCGCCAAGGATTCCAACGCGCAGCGAGGAAGTGCGTGGATCTAGATTCTGGGTACGAAATTCATCCAGAACGGCGAGCATGTAGCTCGGTGTGATCATGATGATGTCAGGGCGGAAATCGTTGATCAGTTGCACCTGGCGCTCGGTTTGTCCGCCAGACATGGGGATGACCGTGCAGCCCAGACGCTCGGCGCCGTAATGCGCGCCGAGGCCGCCGGTAAAGAGGCCGTAGCCATAGGCGATATGCACTGCCATGCCGGGTCTGCCGCCGGAGGCGTAGATGGAGCGCGCGACGAGATCGGACCAGGTGTCAATATCCTGTTGCGTGTAGCCGACGACGGTGGGTTTTCCCGTGGTGCCGGAAGAGGCGTGGATACGGATGATTTTCTTGCGGGGGACGGCGAACATGCCGAACGGGTAGTTGGCGCGGAGATCCTGCTTCGTCGTGAAGGGGAATTTTTGCAGATCTTCGAACTGGCGGAAATCGGACGGAAGCACGCCGGCCGCGTCGAAGGCGAGGCGGTAATGGGGGACGTTTCGGTACGCATGGTGCAAGGACCAGGACAGGCGTTCGCGCTGCACGGAAGAAATTTCGTCGCGCGAGGCGGTTTCGATTTTATGCAGGCCGATCATGGTGTATTTTCCCCGTGTTTGGGAAAGAATTTCTGGCCGATGGTGCGGGAATGGCCGCGAAATTCGGCTATGGTATCCCCATTTAGCGCGCGCACGCAGACATCATAGATGCCGGAGCGGCCTTCGCGGGTGCGTTCGGTCGCTTCGGCGATCATTGTGTCGCCGAGGCGGGCGGGTCGGAGGAAAGTGACGGCGCAATGCTGGGCGACGTTCATCTCGTTATGGGTGTTGCAGGCGAAGGCGAAGGTGGAATCGGCGAGGGTAAAAATAAAACCACCATGGCACAGGCCGAGGCCGTTAACCATGCTGGATTGCACCTGCATCGTCACCACAGCGTGGCCGGGGGCGATGTCGCGGATCGCCATACCGAGGCCCTGGCTGGCGTTGTCCTGCGCCCACATTTTTTCCGCGCAGGCCTGGGCGAGGTCCGCCGCATTCTTCATGGATTCTTACCGTTGGGGCGTTTGCCCGTGAACCGGGGCGCGCGCTTTTCCATGAAGGCTTGCACACCCTCCGCGTAGTCGGGACTGGCGCCGGCCTGCTGTTGCAGCGCGGCTTCCAGATCGAGTTGGGCATCGAGCGTATTGGACGCTGAGGCCGCAAAGGCCTGCTTCATCAGGGCGAAGGCCTGAGTTGGTTGGCTGGCGAGATGTGAGGTGATTTTTTCCGCCTCTGCCATCGGCGTGTTGTCGGGCACGGCTTGCCAGATCAAGCCCCAGGCGGCGGCCTGTTCGGCGCTGATCGGCTCTCCGGTCATGGCCAACGCCCGGGCGCGGGCCTCGCCGATCAAGCGGGGAAGGAAGAAGGTGCCGCCGGAATCAGGGACGAGGCCGATGCGGGAAAAGGCCTGGATGAATTTGGCCGAATGGGCGGCGATTACGATGTCGCAGGAAAGGGAAATACTGGCGCCGGCGCCGACGCCGTTGACCGCGGCGATGACGGGCATGCGCAGGGCGCGGATGCGCCGGATCAGGATGTTGTAGTGGGAGATGACGGCCGCTAGGTCCGGCGGGCCGACCGGGCTGGGTAACATGGCGGGGCCCAATTCCTGCCTGGCGCAGAAGGCACGGCCGGCACCGGTCACCAGGATGGCGCGGCAGGCTTCATCTGCCTCTACCGCGTCCAGTTCCTTGCGGAAGGCGGCGTGCATCTCGGCGTTGAAGGCGTTCAGTTTGTCCGGGCGGTTGAGGGTGAGCTTACGCCAGGTCGGATGGGATTCGGTGAGGACGAAATTTTGCATGCTTGGCCTTTGGGGAGATGGCGGGGCAGGATCGCTGGCGGGGGGCGTGGACGTAAGATTGCTGCGCGGTGACGGTTGATCTGGCAAGGGGCGCGACAAAATCCTATCTTGGAACTCAGGCATCGCGCCGCGCGCCTCGAAGGAAGAGTTTCACCATGGATATCGGTATCGCGCCCACCCTGGAAAGCCGTTTTACGGAGCATGATCGGCCGGTGCTGCTGTCTGGCATCCAGGCCTTGGTGCGGGTGCTGCTGGAGCAGCGGCATCTCGACCGGCTGGCGGGGCGAAGTACGGCAGGGCTGGTGACGGGCTATCGCGGCTCCCCCCTCGGCGGGCTAGACCGCGAGCTGTGGCATCGGCAGGCGATGCTGGATGCAAACGAGATAAAATTCCAGCCGGGGCTGAACGAGGATATGGCGGCGACTATGCTGTGGGGCAGCCAGCAATTGGACGCGTTCCCCGGTAAGAAGGTCGATGGCGTATTCGGCATGTGGTACGGCAAGGGCCATGGCGTTGATCGCACGGCCGATGTTTTTCGCAGCGCCAATATGCTTGGGACGGCCTCGCTGGGTGGCGTGCTGGCAGTGTCTGGTGACGATCACGCGGCGCAGTCTTCCACCCATCCGCATCAGACGGACCATATTTTCCAGGGTTGCATCATGCCGATTCTGTTCCCGGCGGATGTGCAGGATATCCTGGATTTTGGGTTGGCGGGGATCGGTCTCTCCCGCTTCAGTGGCCTATGGGTGGCGATGAAGACGATCGCGGAGACCGCCGAACAGGCCTCCACTGTGATCGTGCCACATACGCGAGGTTTCGCGGACCCAGAGGGGTTTGAGATGCCGGGGTGTGGGCTGGGTTTCGATCCCAGCCTGCATTTCCCGCGCGACCGGGCGGAGCTGGAGCGGCGGGTGATCGAGGAGCGATTGCCGGCGGCTGTGGCTTGGGCGCGGGCGAACCGGATCGACCGGCTGGTTGCGGCGGGGGTGGATCCCACGGTGGGCATAGTAACGTCGGGCAAGGCGCATGCAGATGCGCTGCATGCGCTGGGCATGCTGGGCATGGCGGGCTCGCCGCAGGTGGCGGTTTACAAGGTGGGCATGGCCTGGCCGCTGGAGGCGGAGGGTATTCGCGATTTTGCGCGCGGCAAGCGGGTGTTGATCGTGATCGAGGAAAAGCGCGGCTTTGTGGAAACGCAGGTGAAGGACGCGCTGTATCATCTGCGCGCCGATGAGCGGCCAGAGATCTTTGGGAAGACTTTTCCCAATGGAGAAAAACTTTTCCCCGCCGTGATGGAGCTAGCGCCGGAGATCGTCGCCGGCGGGTTGTCGCGAGTGATGCGCTCCGCCGGATTAAACGTACAGGAGCCAGAAATTCTCGCGACCATGCAGCGGCCGGATGGGTTGTTGCGGCGCATTCCCGCTTTTTGCGCCGGCTGCCCGCACGGCACATCGACGCAATTACCGGATGGCAGTTTCGCCACCGCCGGCATTGGCTGCCACTTCATGGCGCAGGATGAGGGGCCGAATACGCGCACCTTCACCCAGATGGGTGGCGAGGGCGCGACCTGGGTCGGCATGGCGCCGTTCATGGATATTCCGCACATGTTTGCCAATATGGGCGACGGGACGTATCAACATTCCGGGATTCTGCCCATTCGCCAGGCGATTGCGGCCGGCGCGACGATGACGTTCAAGATCCTGGTCAACGACGCGGTGGCGATGACGGGCGGGCAGCCGGCCGAGGGGCATCCGACAGCCATTTCCATAGCCGCGCAGGTGGCCGCTGAGGGGGCGGGCCGGATCGCGGTGGTGGCGGATGACGCGGATCGCTTGCCGGCGGCGAGCGAATTGCCGAAAGGCGCGACACGGCATGTGCGCGACGATCTGGATGCAGTGCAGCGGGAGCTTCGAGCCGTCCCCGGTGTGTCCGTGCTGATCTACGACCAGGTCTGCGCGACGGAAAAGCGGCGGCGGCGCAAGGCGAAGAAGCTTCCCGAGGCGACGCGGCATGTGATCATTAACGAGGCAGTGTGCGAGAATTGCGGCGATTGCACCGAGCAATCATCGTGCATCGCGATCGAGCCGGCGATGACGGAGCTGGGGCGCAAGCGGCGGATTAATCCGACGAGCTGCAATGTCGATCTATCCTGTCTGAAAGGCTTTTGCCCGAGTTTTGTCACCATGGACGGCCCGCCGATGGCGCCGCCGGCGGATCATAGTTGGCGTGACCGGGAGCCGGACTTGGCAGCGGCGTTGCCGGAGCCGGTATTGCCGGCGGCGATGCCGTGGCGGGGATTGTTCGCGGGGATTGGCGGTGGCGGGATTGTGACGTCCGGCGAGATCGTCGCCATGGCGGCGCATATTGAGGGGCGCGAGATCAAGACGCTGCATTTTACCGGGTTGGCACAGAAGAATGGCGCGGTAGTTTCCCACATCCAGATCGGTGCGGGTGACCAGCTGGATGTGGTGCGCATTCCCATGGGCACGGCCAATGTGATGCTGGCCGCCGATATGGGGGTGGCTGCTGGTGTGGGCGTGCTCGAACGTTGCCGGATGGGCACGTCGGTGATTGGTAATCTGGACCTCACATCGGGGGCGCAGTTCAAGCACGATCCGCTGTTGGTAATCGATGCGGGGTTGCACCGGCGCACTATCGAACGGGTGACGGGGGCGGAGGGTTCTATTTATTTGCGTGCGAATACGTTGGCGGAGAAATTGTTCGGTAATACGCAGGCGATGAACACATTGCTGCTGGGCGTGGCCTGGCAGCGCGGGTTGGTGCCAGTGGGGGAGGCGGCGTTGCGGCGCGCGATTGAGTTGAACGGCGCTGCGGTAATGATGAATCTGCGGGCCTTTTTGTGGGGTCGGATTTTGGCGGTGCAGCCGGAACTGGCGGAGGGTATTCTGCACGGTAGCGCCGATATCCATCCGCCATCCGATCTGGATGCAGTGCTCGCGCAGCGGGCGGCGGCGTTAGTAGCGTATCAGAATGAGGCGTACGCGGCGGTGTATCGGTTGCGTGTGCAAGCCGTGGCCCTACGGGAAGCAGAAATGTTCGGTAAGTCGGGACCGTTGGCGCTGGCGGCGGCGGAGGCATGGTTCCGGGTGATGGGTTATAAGGACGAGTACGAAGTGGCGCGGCTGATGACCGAGGCGGCGTATGACGCGGCGGCGAAGCCAGCGTTCCATATGGCGCCACCGCTAATCACCAAGATCGATAGGCTGACGGGGCGACGAAAAAAGATCGCAGTGCCAGGGTGGCTGGCCTTGCCGTTGTTCCGGGTGTTGCGTCATGGCAAGCGGCTGCGCGGCTCGGCGCTGGATTTATTTGGACGGCAGGAGGATCGGCGGGCGGAACGGGCGATGATTCTCGCTTATGACGACGATATGCGAGTCGTGTTGAAGAAATTATCTCCGGCTTCATTGGGCGCGGCGTTGACGGTGGCGCGTTGGCCGGATGCGGTGCGTGGGTTTGGCTCCGTTAAGTTGGCCGGCTGGCATGCGGTGCAGGCGCGGCGACCTGCGCTGTTGGCGGCGCTAGATCGCGCGCCGCTGGCTACGGCGGCGGAATAAGGGGGGTACCAATGCCAGATGGGATAAATATTGGCGGCGATGCGCTGGTCATCGAAATGGCGCGAAAATTCGCCACCGAGCGCTTAATCCCGGGTGCGGCCGCGCGGGAGAAAGCGGGGAAGATCGAACCGGAGATTATTGCGGAACTTGGTGCGCTGGGAATTTTAGGGGCGACGACGCCGGCGGATTGGGAAGGGTCTGAGCTGGATTCTGTCACCTATGCGTTGCTGCTGGAGGAGATCGCGGCGGGGGATTGTTCCGTTTCGACATTGGTATCGGTGCATAATTCGCCGACCTGCGCGGTCCTAGATCGTTTTGGGACGGATGCGCAAAAGGAAAAATGGTTGCGGCCTTTGGCGCGCGGCGAGCATGTCGGGTCTTTTGCGTTGACGGAGCCGCAGGCGGGGTCGGATGCGTCTAATCTGCGGACCCGCGCGGTGAAGAAGGGTGACCGTTACGTGGTGAACGGGGCCAAGCAATTTATTACGTCGGGGTCGGTGCCGGGGAGCACCGTCTTGTTCGCGGTGACCGATCCGGGCGCCGGCAAGCGCGGGCTGTCGGCGTTTATCGTGGCCAAGGATGCGCCGGGCTATGTAGTGACGCGGGTGGAGGAAAAGCTTGGGCAGAAGGCGTCCGAGACCTGTGCGTTGTCGTTTGAGGATTTGGAAATTTCCGCCGCCCAGCGAATTGGCGCCGAGGGAGAAGGCTATCGGATCGCGCTCTCGACGTTGGAATCGGGACGGATCGGGATTGCGGCGCAGAGCGTGGGCTGCGCGCGCGCGGCGATGGAGTATGCCGTGGCCTATGCGAAGACACGCCAAGCCTTTGGGCAGGCGATCATCGATTTCCAGGCAGTGGGGTTCCGATTGGTGGAGGCGCGCACGAAGCTCGAGGCGGCTCGGCAATTGGTGTTGTACGCGGCGCGCCAGAAGGCGGCCGGCGAGAACGCGCTGGAGGCCGCGTGCATGGCGAAGCTGTTTGCCTCCGAAGTAGCCGAAAGCGTGTGCAGCGCTGCGATCCAGACCCTGGGCGGCTATGGTTATCTGGCGGATTTTCCGGTGGAGCGGATCTGGCGCGATGTGCGGCTGTGCCAGATTTACGAAGGCACATCGGATATTCAGAAACTGATTTTGCAGCGCATGCTGTAGGTGACAGGGGAGCAGAATGGAAACGGCGATTTTGGGTGGCGGGTGCTTTTGGTGCCTGGAAGCCGTGTTCAAGGATTTGCACGGGGTGCAATCGGTGATGTCGGGCTATGCTGCCGGGCATGTGAAGAACCCGACCTATCAACTCGTCTGTTCCGCCACGACCGGGCATGCTGAAGTGGTTCGGGTGGTGTTCGATCCGGCCCAGCTGGATTACGCGGATTTGCTGCGCGTGTTCTTTACCATTCATGACCCTACAACGAAGGACCGGCAGGGTAATGACGTGGGGCCGCAATACCGATCGATCATCCTGACGACGTCGGATGCGCAGGTAGGGACGGCGAAGGTCGTGATGGCGGAAGTGGATACCTCCGGTATCTGGGGGGCCGGGATGGTGACGCAGCTCGAGCCGGCACCGGAGTTCTACGAGGCGGAACCGGAGCACCATGATTACTTTGCGCGCAATCCGTTTACCGGCTATTGCCGGGTGGTGGTGGCGCCCAAAGTGGTGAAATTCAGAAAAATTTTCGCGGATCGGTTGAAGGCATCGTCGGCGGCAGAATAAGCGCGCCTAGGGGAAACAAAATGGATTTGAGATTTACCGCGGACGAAATTGCGTTTCGGGATGAGTTGCGGACGTTCTTTCGCTCGGCAGTGCCGGAGACGTCGCGGAGGAAAGTGGAGCAGGGGCATCCGCTGAGTCGCGATGATCTGATCGAATCGCAACGGATATTGAATGCGCGCGGATTAGCGGTGCCGCATTGGCCGGCGGCATGGGGTGGCCGTGATTGGTCGCCCGTACAAATTTATCTGTATCAGGATGAGATGCAGCTTGCCTGCGTGCCGCCACCAGTGGCGTTCAATACGTCGATGGTGGGCCCGGTAATCGCGCAGTTTGGCAATGAGGAACAGAAACGTCGCTTCCTGCCGGCGACGGCGAATTGCGATATTTTCTGGTGCCAGGGATTCTCCGAGCCGGGCGCGGGTTCTGATCTGGCCGGATTGCGCACGCGCGCGGTGCGCGATGGTGCGAACTATCTGGTGAACGGCCAGAAAATCTGGACGACCTTGGCGCAATATGCCGATTGGATTTTTTGTCTCGTGCGCACCGATTCTGATGCCAAGAAACAGGAGGGAATTTCATTCCTGTTGATTGATATGAAGACACCGGGGATCACAAGCCGGCCGATCCAGACGATGGAGGGCGGGCATGAGGTGAACGAGGTGTTTTTTGATAATGTGGTGGTGCCAGCGGAAAATCTGATCGGGCAGGAGAATAAGGGTTGGGATTACGCAAAATTCCTGCTGGGCAATGAGCGGACAGGGATCGCCCGCGTTGGCACATCGAAAGCACAGGTGCGGCGAATCAAGGAATTGGCAGCCCTGGAGGTTTATGGCGAGAGGCGGTTGATCGACGATCCGGATTTCCGGCGCAAACTGGCGGCGGTGGAAGTGGAACTAAAATCGTTAGAAATGACGCAGTTGCGGGTGGTGGCAAACGACCGCAAGCGTGGCGATAAGGGAAAGCCCGATCCGGCATCCTCGATCTTGAAGTTAAAAGGGTCGGAAATCCAGCAAAGTCTAACGGAACTGGTAATGGAAGTGGTGGGGCCGTTTGTGATGCCATACCAACCGGCGGGGATGGGGCAGAACGAGCCCGTCGTCGGGCCGGATTATGCGACGCAAGCAGGACCGCGTTATTTTAACTATCGGAAGGTTTCGATCTATGGCGGATCGAACGAAATCCAACGCAATATCGTCGCTAAAGCCGTGTTGGGATTCTGAGCGATGGATTTCGAATTATCCGATGAGCAACGGTTGCTGAAAGACAGCGTAGAACGGCTGATCGCCGATCGTTATGGCTTTGAAAGCCGGAAAGCGTATCTGGCCGGCGCAGCGGGTTGGAGCGGCGACGTGTGGGCGCAATATGCCGATCTGGGACTGCTGGGGCTACCCTTCGCAGAGGAATATGGCGGGTTTGGTGGCGGGCCACTGGAGACGATGATCGTCATGGAGGCGTTTGGGCGCGGGTTGGTGCTGGAACCGTATTTTGCCACCGTAATTCTCGGCGGCGGCGTGTTACGCCATGCGGGAAGCGCGACGCAGCTTGCTGCCTTGTTGCCGCTGGTAGGGGCCGGAAAGTTAAAGCTCGCGCTAGCGCATGTGGAGCGGCATTCGCGTTATGATCTGTCTCATGTCACCACCACGGCGCGACGGGTGGGCGGTGACTGGATGATCGACGGCGCGAAGAGCGTGGTGCTGCATGGGGATTGTGCCGATAAAATTCTAGTCAGTGCGCGCACGAGCGGCGGGGTGCGTGAGCGCGGCGGGATCGGGATTTTTCTGGTCGATGCGGCGGATGTGACACGGCAGAGCTATCCGACGCAGGATGGGTTGCGGGCGGCGGAGATTTCATTCGTAAACGCGCGCGCCGAGGCGGTGGGTGATCCCGCGAACGGGCTGGTGGTTCTGGAGCGGGTGACGGATGAGGCGGTGGCGGCGCTGGCGGCGGAATCCGTGGGGATCATGACGGAAATGCATGAGCTGACGGTAGAATATTTAAAAACGCGGCAACAATTTGGTCGGCCGATCGGACAGTTCCAGGTGTTACAGCATCGCTCCGTAGATATGTTCGTGGCGTTGGAGCAGGCGCGGTCGATTACCTTGTATGCGACGATGATGGCGGGTGACGACAATGCGATCGAGCGCGCGCGGGCGATGGCGGCGACGAAGGTGCAGGTGGGGAAGTCTGGGCGGCATATCGGCCAGGAATGCGTCCAGCTGCATGGTGGGATTGGCATGACGGCGGAATACAAGGCTGGGCATTACTTCAAGCGGATGACTATGATCGATAAGATGTATGGCGATGCGGATTTTCATTTGGCTGCGCTGGCGCGGATGGGTGGGATTTTCTAGCGGGTGGGGGTGTGGGCCGGGGCCGAACCGTTTGAACCGCCATTAACGCCCTGTCCAGACTGGGTCGCGTTTGTCCAAAAAGGCGTCGATCCCTTCGGCTGCGTCTTCGCTCCGCATGTTGCGCGCCATGACCTCGGAGGCGAAGCGATAGGCGTCCGCCAGCGGCATTCCCGCTTGGCGGTAGAAGGCTTCCTTGCCGATGGCGAGAGCCACCGGGCTTTTCGATGCGATTTGTGCGGCCAGCGCCGCTACCGCGTTTTTCAGGTTCGCGTCCGGCACTACGCGATTCACCAGGCCCATCGCCTGCGCTTGGTCGGCGCGGACCAGATCGCCGGTGAGCAGGAACTCCATCGCGGCCTTCTGCCCCACCGCGCGCGATAGCGCGACCATCGGCGTGGAGCAAAACAGCCCGATATTCACCCCTGGCGTGGCGAAGCTTGCGCTCTCTCCGGCGATCGCTAGATCGCAGGTCGCCACCAATTGGCAGCCCGCAGCGCTTGCCACCCCTTGAACCATCGCGATCACCGGCTGCCTAAGGTGAGCGATGCGCAGCATCAGGTCCGAGCACTGCGCGAACAAGCGCGGCAAATCTACATCCGAGCGCAATTCCCGCATATCGTGTCCGGCACTAAACGTAGCCCCGGCGCCGCCGATGACCACCACCCGCACTGTCTGATCTACGCCGATCGCCAGAAATTCCGCATCCAGCGCCGCCATCAGCGAAACCGACAGCGCATTGCGCGCGCGCGGGCGATTCAGTGTCAGCCATGCCACTCCACTCGAATCCCGACGCAGCAACTCCGGCTCCTTGATACCTGCCACCATGTCTCCCTCCCAATCCCTATCCACCGGATAGGGTATCTTATACCAAATCTCGGAGCGAGTGACCTATCGCAAGTAAGGACGGGCCTTGAGCTTGGAGGGAGATCGAGGGGAGCGCCGCTCCCCGGTTGGGGTATGGGGTTAAGCCCCCCAATCTTACTCTCGGCACGTTACTCCCAACGAGACCTAGTATAAAATGCCGCGTCGGAGGGGCGCATTTGCCGCCTGGGCGAGGAGTCGCTAGCCTTCTGCCCGTGCGAACCGTCGGAGGAGATAAGTCATGAAAGCCGCCATCCTGCATGAGCCCCATCTGCCGCTGACCATTGAGGAGGTGCAGGTTGCCAAGCCGAGGCGGCGTGAGGTGTTGGTGCGGACTTCCTATGCCGGGTTGTGCCATTCGGACCTGCATTTCATGGAAGGCCTGTATCCGCATCCGATGCCGGTCATCCTTGGCCATGAGTCGGCAGGGATCGTTGAGCAGGTAGGTGAGGATGTGACCTATGTGAAGCCGGGCGATCATGTTGTTACCTGTTTGTCAGTGTTTTGCGGCACATGTTCGCAATGCGTCACCGGGCATCCGAATATCTGTGAAAATACGGAGGTGAAACTGCTGCCTGGTCAGGCACGGCGGCTGTCGTGGAAAGGCCAGCCAGTCCACCAGTTCGCCAATCTGTCGTCGTTTGCCGAGCAGATGCTGGTGCATGAAAACGCGGTGGTAAAGATCAAGGACGATCTGCCACTCGATCGCGCCGCTATCGTCGGCTGTGGAGTGATGACGGGGGTGGGCGCGGTGTTCAACGCGGCAAAGGTGGAGCCAGGTTCGACCGTCGCCATTATCGGCTGTGGCGGGGTGGGACTTTCAGCCGTTAACGGCGCGGCGCTGGCCGGCGCGGAGCGCGTGATCGCCATCGACACTGTGGCGGAAAAACTGGAAATCGCGCGTGCCGTCGGGGCTACCGATACGATTAATGCCTCCAACGTCGATGTCGTGGCGGCGATCAAGGAGATGACCGGCGGTGGCGTGCATTATTCGTTTGAAGCGCTTGGCCTAAAGAGCACGGCCGAGCAGTCCTTTCAGATGCTACGTCCCGGCGGTACGGCCACCATTATCGGCATGGTGCCGTTCGGCGTGAAGATCGAACTGCATGGCGCCGATTTCCTGCGCGACCGGAAGATCCAGGGCACGTCGATGGGCGGTAACCGCTTCCGCGTTGATATGCCACGCCTTTTGGAATTGTGGCGCCAGGGAAGGCTGAAGCTAGATCATTTGATTACCGGCACTATCAAATTCTGCGACATCAACGATGGGTTTGCTCGTTTGAAGACCGGCGCGCCGGTGCGTCAGCTCATCGATTTTGCCAATTCCTAAGGATCAATCATCGTGACTGATTATGACTACATCATCGTTGGTGCCGGCTCAGCCGGTTGTGTGCTTGCTAACCGGTTGAGCGAGGATACCGGCAGCAAGGTGCTGCTTCTGGAAGCTGGGCCGGCGGACAAATCTATGTGGATCAACATCCCCGTAGGATTCTCCAAGTTAATGAATAATCCGAATTATAATTGGATGTTTGAGACCGAGCCCGAAGACAATGTGAAGGGACGAAAAATCCCTATTCCACGTGGCAAGACGCTGGGTGGTTCGTCGTCGATCAACGGCATGCTCTATGTGCGCGGCCAGCCGCTGGATTATGACGGATGGTCGCAGCTCGGTAATCGTGGTTGGGCGTACGATTCCATCCTGCCCTACTTCAAGAAATCCGAGCATTTCGAACCTGGTGGAAACGATCCCGCGCGAGGCTCCGGCGGGTTGTTGAATGTCGCTGATATGCGAGAGCGTCATGAAATGATCGAAGCCTTCATCGATGCCGGCGTCGCCATGGGATACAAGCGCAACAAAGACTATAATAACGGCGATCAGGAAGGCTTCGGCTATTTCCAGGTGACGCAGAAGAATGGCGAACGCTGGTCTACCGCACGCGCTTTCCTAAACCCGGCGAAAGCACGCGGCAACCTCCGGATTGAGACCGAGGCCATGGCCACCCGCGTGTTACTCGATGGGACGCGCTGTACTGGGGTCGAGTATATGCAGGGCGGGGAGAAGAAAATAGCGACGGTTGCGCGCGAGGTGATCCTCGCGGCCGGGGCGGTGAAGTCGCCACATCTGCTTGAGCTTTCTGGCATCGGCCAGCCAGCATTACTACAATCTTGGGGGGTTAACGTTACGCATGCGCTGTCAGGGGTGGGTGAAAATTACCGCGATCACTACGCCCCGCGCATGAACTGGCGTACCAACCAACCGATTACGCTGAATGAGCAAACCCGCGGTCTGACTTTCGTCAAGGAAATCGCGAAATACTACCTGCAGCGCCGTGGTATCCTGACGTGGACCGCCGGCATCGCCTATGGCTTCATCAAGACGCGCCCGGAGCTTGAAACACCGGACGTGCAGCTTAGCTATGCTCATGCAAGCTACGCCAATGCGGCCGACCGCGTGCTGGACAAGGCGCCGGGCATGACCATGACGCTCTATCAGTGCCGGCCTGAATCAAAGGGCTCCATCCATCTGAAATCGCCTAACCCACTGGCCGCCCCGGCGATCCGGCCCAACTTCCTCGCTGATGCCATCGATCGCGATTGCCTGGTGGCCGGCATGAAAATCGTTCGTCAGCTGGTCCATACTGCGCCGCTGTTTAATTATCTCGCCCATGAAATGACCCCTGGCGATGCGGTGCAGACTGACGAGCAGTGGCTGAATTTTGCGCGTGCGAACGGGCAGACCACTTATCACGTCATCGGAACCTGCAAGATGGGGCAGGACAATATGGCCGTCGTGGATGACCAACTACGCGTGCATGGCATTTCCGGCCTGCGCGTGGCCGATGCCTCCATCATGCCCACCATGGTCTCTGGCAACACCAACGCCGCCGTTATCATGATCGCGGAGAAAGCTGCCGACATGATCCGTGCCGCCACGCGCGTGGCAGCTTGAGCTTCGAAGAAGATCGAGGGGAGCACCGCTCCCTGGTGGGGGTTGGGAGAAAAGCCCGCAATTTTACTTTCCGCAGGCGGCGCGCATTTGGTCGACTGCTGAATTGGGTGATGTCAGTACTGGTATTTTCACGGCTTCGCATGTGCGTGCGTAGGCGCGCGATGTGGAGAAATGTGCCAGCATGATGGCATCGCAATTGGTTAGTTCTAAGGCGCGCGCGGCGATTAGTGTGTTGTGGGTTTCCGCGTCGCCTTTGCGCAGTGCGTCCATCGCACCCTCGACGACGATGGTCCGCAATGTCGCCTTGGATCCAGAGGTTTGCACGAATTCTTCGAATTCGTTTGTCATGGTGAGTACGGACGGCGCGAAGGTGGCGAGCATGCCTATGCGCGTGCCCTGAACTAGCGCGGCCTGGAACATGGCGTCATTGGGTTTTTGGACGGGAATCGGAAGTTCCTGCGTCATCCGTTCGATGGCTGGGCCGAAGGCCGAACAAGTGACCAGGATACCAGTAGCACCAATGCGATGCGCGTAGAGACCGAGTTCCTTGAAACGCTCGAACATGCGGGGCGTCAGATCGTGATCCTTCGCGCGATCAACCGATAACGAGGCGTCGAGCAGGTCGACGATTTCGGCTTCCGGCCATCGGGCGGCGAAGGCTTGCTGAATCGGCTCCATCGCGACCGGCGTGCCATGGAGGAGGACGATGCGGGGTTTCGCGGTCATGGTGGCTCCCATTTTAACTTAAGCCGGCGCGAGGCATGAGGTGAGGCCGCCATTGGTGTAGGCTTTGGTCGCTTCCGCCGAGGTGAGGAGGCGAAGGAACGCCCGAGCGCCGTCTGTGTTGGGGGCATCGTTAAAGATGGCCGCGTCGAAGCGCGAGGCGACCTGGATGCTGGCGGGAAAGGGGCCGGCGACGTCGATGCCGGGCACGGTCATCAATTCACTGATCTGCTGCACGGCGAGTTCGGCCTCGCCGCTGGCGACTTTTTCGGCGGTGAAGCCCATCGGGATGATGACGGCTTTGGCGTTTACCGCGGCAGCGATTCCGAGTTTTTCGATGAGGTTGGCGAAATAGATGCCGCTGGCGCCGGCCTTGGAGTAGGCGACGGCGCTCGCCGTCAACATGGCGCGCTTGAATGCTTCCACTGTCGACACATCTGGCCGCGGCGCGCCCTGGCGTACGCCGACACCGAGCACCGATTCCGCTAGGGGGACCCGCGTTTCCGGTCGTACGATGCTCGCCGCGACGAGGTGGTCCATGGAGGCATTGATCGCGATGACCAGATCGGCGCGCTGGCCCGCCTCGATCGATGTCATGATGGCTGCGGTCGGGCGCCAGTCGATGTCCAGGCGGAAGGTGGAATTGGCCTCGAAGCTGGGTTTCAGCCAGCGATTGATCGCCACTTCCAGGGCAAGGCCGCTCATTACCTTTACGACGGTAGCGTTGTTTTGACGGGGCATGGCGGTGTGTCTCGCTCTGTCGCTAATTTGGGTCGAGCCTGATTCTTGGGTAGGTGGCGTGATGATGCCGCATCCTGACAATAAGTGCGATGATGGAGTAGTGGGGGTAGTGTTGGAGGGACACAGGGGGTAAGGGTCGGCGATGCAAATTGGATTTATCGGCCTTGGCATCATGGGCGGGGCGATGGCGGCCAATCTGCTAAAAGCGGGGTGGGATGTCAGCGTGTATGACAGGCGCCGGGCTGCCGCCGAGCGGCATCTGGCCGCGGGAGCGCGCTGGGTGGATTCGCCGGCAGCGATGGCGGAATGCTGCGATACGATTTTCAGCTGCCTGCCGGATCTGGGGGCGATTGAGGTAGTGGCGCTTGGCGCCGATGGCATTTTGGCGCGCGCGCGGCCGGGGACGGCGCTGTTCGAGATGTCAACCAATTCGCCGGCCTTGGTCCGCCGGCTGCACGCGGCTTTCGCGGCCAAGGGCGCGCATATGCTGGATGCGCCGATCAGCGGTGGCGCGGCGGGGGCGGTCTCCGGCCGGTTGGCGATGTGGGTAGGAGGTGACAAGAACAGCTTCGATCGTTACCAGCCGGCTTTGGCGGCGATGGCGGATCATGTCACCTATGTCGGTGCGTCCGGTGCCGGGCTCGTCACCAAGATCGTGCATAATTGTGCCAGCCAAACGATGCAGGCGGCGCTGACCGAAGTGTTCGTTCTGGGGGTGAAGGCCGGAGCCGAGCCGGTGGCGCTGTGGGAAGCGATCCGCCAGGGCTCGATTGGCCGGCGGCGCAGTTTCGACGGTTTGGTCGACGAGTTCCTGCCCGGCACCTATGATTCGCCCAGCGCGGCGCTGCGCATCGTGCACAAGGACATGATGGTGGCGACGGAGCTGGGGCGTGAATTGAACGTGCCGTTGCGCTTCGCCAATCTAGCGCTGGCCGATATCATGGAGGCGATGCAGCGCGGCTGGGCAGAGCGCGACGCGCGGTCTGTCATGTTACTGCCCCAGGAACGCGCCGGTGTGCGCATCGCCGAGGACAAAACGCGGATCGATGCCGTGCTGGCGCGCGACCCACCGGCGCCCACCGACACAAGACGGGGCAAACCATGAGCGACCGGGCAGGCACGCAGCACACCCGCACAAGGGGTGATCGCGTCGCTGGTAAGATGGCGTTGGTTTCCGGCGGCGCCGAGGCCGTCGATCTGGCCAACGACGAGGCGCGCTGTGTGACCGGCACCCCGCTGCCGATCGATGCCGGGGTGCGTGCTATCTCGCCGCATTTTGCCACCAGCGCGCAGCGGCTGGATTGACGGGGAGCATGGAGATACCGTTGTTTCAATACATCGCCCCGCCGCTGCGTCTGTTCAGTGGGCCGGATAGCCTCGGCTTACTCGGGCGTGAGCTGGACCGGCTAGGCTGCCGGCGGGCGGTGATTTTCTGCGGATCGAGCCTAGCGCGCGATGGCGCGCTCGATCCGGTCCGCGCGGCGCTGGGCGAACGCTGCGCCGGACTGTTCGCCGGGGTGCGTGCGCATAGTCCGGTGCCGGATGTCCAGGCTGGGGCAGCGGAATTACGGCAGCGGGGCGCGGACGCGGTGATTGCGGTGGGCGGCGGCTCCGCCATCGTCAGCGCGCGCGCGGCCAGTATCCTGCTGGCGGAAGCCGGAGAGGTGCGCGCGCTGGCCACGTCACGCGATGGACACGGTGCGTTGAGAAGTCCCCGGCTGCTGGCGCCAAAATTGCCGCAGCTAGTGATCCCCACCACCCCCACAACGGCAATGGTGAAGGCCGGCAGCGCCATCTTCGATCCGGCGACGCATGAACGCCTCGCTCTGTTCGATCCTAAGACGCGGGCGCAGGCGATCTTCATCCACCCCGCCCTGGCCGCGACCGCGCCGCGCGCGCTGGTGGTTAGTGCCAGCCTCGATACGCTGTCCGGCGCGTTGGAAGGGCTGGCGTCGCGCGGCGGCAACCCGCTCACCGATTCGATGCTGATGCATGCGCTGCGGCTGCTGGCGCGGCATCTTCCCGCACAGGCTCAAGGCGACGATCCCTGCGCGCGCGGGGAATTGATGCTAGCTGCTATTCTGTGCGGCCAGGGCACGGAGCATTCCGGCGGTGGCATCGCCACCGTACTGGGCCACGCGATTGGCGCGCGGCATGCGGTGGAAAACGGCATCACCAAGGCGATCGTGCTGCCGCACGTCCTCCGCTTCAATGCCGAGGCCGCGGCGTCGGGGTTGGCAAAAATCGGCGCGGCGCTCGGCCTGCCGGGAACGGCGCCGGAGCCACTGGTGGCGCGGGTCATAGCCACCCTGGAGGCCATTTTCCGCGCGCTCAGTCTGCCACGGCGTCTGCGCGATGTTGGCGTCGACATAGCAATCCTGCCAGATATCGCGGAGAAGGCTATGGGTGACTGGTTTCTGCGCGGCAATCCCCGCCCGGTGCGGGAGGCGGTGGATTTGGAGCAGATTCTGAAGGCGGCGTGGTGACCACGCGCGCCGCAGAACCACCGCACTGTCAATCGCGTCAGGCGTACCCTGGAGGAAATCGTCTACCGCCCCGGCATAAGTTTCGCTGAATTCGCTTGCGCGCTGGAAGTATGGCGGGGATTGTGGCGCGCCCCAACATCCGTCGTGCCTTGCTGAGCGCGGCGCAAAGGAAACGGCGCAGGTCGATCAATTCCTCGGCGAGTATGATGCGATTCGGCGCACGCGGATCGCAACTAACCTGCATCTGGCGGACACCCGCTTTGCATTCGGCACGATCGTGCGCGACAAGGTTGGCGAGGCGGTGGCATTGATTACCTTGGTTGGCCACGTGTAGGATTTGCAGCCTCGTACGGCGGAACTGAGCGTGATTTTACTGCGCCACGTCGACGCGCTGACACAGCGCGCGTCGATCTAATGCCATGTCTTGATGGGGCCCCTGCCCATCGGTCCGCTGTCAGTGTCCAGTAAAGTGTGGGCGGCGTTTTTCCATGAACGCCGTGCGGCCTTCGCGAAAATCGCCGCTATCGGCGCAGATTTGTGCCTGGTGGCGGATACGGTCCATATTCCGGTCGGCGGGGTCTTGTAGGCAAGCGGCGATCGACATTTTCGACGCCGCGATGGACAGTGGTGCGTTGTCGGTGATGGTACGCGCGATTTCCAGCACGGTTTCGTCCAGCTTATCGGCCACAACGCATTCGTTGATCAGGCCGATTCGCTCGGCATAGCGAGCATCGAGCTTGCGCGCGGTATACAGGATCATCGCCGCGTGCGACGGGCCCACCAGATCGACGAGATTGCCCACTTGATCGAAGCCATAAGCGATGGACATGCGCGCGGCGGGAATGCCGAAGATGCCGTCCTCGGCGCTGATGCGCATATCGGCGCGCATGGCGATGGCGAGGCCGCCGCCCATGCAGAAGCCGCGGATGCGCGCGATGACCGGCTTTGGGAAATTGGCCAGCGCCTTGCGCCCGACGCCGGTCATTCGTTCGTACTCCTTGGTGGAGTCCGCCGAATTGCGTAGCTTCTCGAACTGCGAAATATCGGCGCCGGACACGAACGCCTTGTCGCCGGCGCCGGTCATGATGACGGAGCGAATAGCATCGTCCTGTTCCCATTCGCCGAGAATTTCCGCAAGGCCCTGCCACATCTCCACCGACATGGCGTTGCGTTTTTCCGGTTGATTGAAGGTCATGATGCCGACGCCATCGGCCTTGGCGGCCAGCATCTTGCCGCCCGCGTAGGATTTCGCGGCGGTGGTGGAAAACATGTCCATCAGACGACTCCCTTTTTACGCAGCTCGGCGATCTCCGCCTCGCTGTAACCGACGCTGGTCAATACCGCAGCGGTATGCTCGCCCGCCTCCGGTGTGTGCCGGCGAATATCCCTGGAGAAACCTGTGATATTGAAGGGGGAGGCTACTACCTCCTCATCGCCGAGGGTTGGGTGCTTCATCACCCGCGCCATGCCTAGATGTTTGACTTGCGGATCGGCGAACACCTGGTCGATGGAATAGATCGGCCCGCAAGGAATTCCCGCGCCCTCGAACAATTCGATCCAATGTGCCGCCGGTTGGGTCTTCGTCACCTCGCCAATCGCCGCGTTGATCTCCTTACGGTTTTTCGAACGCCCCTTCTGGTCAGTCCAGCCTTCGCGGGTTTTCCATTCGGGTTTGTTGATATTGTCGCAAAACCGTTCGAAGAGTCGCGCCGAACTGGCGGCGATATTGATATGTCCGTCCGAAGTCGGGAACACGCCCGTCGGAATTCCCGTCGGATGGTCATTGCCCGCCTGGGGCGCGACTTCTTTGGCGATCAGCCAGCGCGACGCCTGGAAATCGAGCATGAAGATTTGTGCCTCCAGCAGGCTGGTCGTCACCCACCGTCCCACCCCGGTCACTTCACGGTCGTACAGCGCCATCATAGTGCCGAGCGCCAGCAGGTTGCCGGCGGTGAGGTCGGCGATGGGAATGCCGACGCGCACCGGCCCCTGGCCCGGCAGGCCGGTGATGGACATCAGCCCTCCCATGCCCTGTGCGATCTGGTCCACCCCCGCGCGCGGGCCATATGGCCCGTCCTGGCCGAAGCCGGAGATTGAGGCGTAGACGATGCGTGGGTTTACGGTCTTCACATCGTCGAAGGAAACCTTTAGCCGATGTTTCACGTTGGCGCGCATGTTTTCGACGATCACATCGGCCTTGGTGACAAGGCGCATGAAGGCCGCATGGCCCTCTGGGTCCTTCAGGTTCAGATTGATGGCGCGCTTGTTGCGGTGCAGGTTCTGGAAGTCGAACCCATGCCGCGCCCCGGTCACTTCCTCCACCCCCGCCTGCGCCGGCGGCTCGATGCGGATGACATTCGCACCCCAGTCCGCCAGATGCCGCACGCAGGTGGGTCCCGCACGCGCCAGGGTTAGATCCAGCACCGTAATGCGCGAAAGCGGCAGCTTCGCGTCGGATTGTACACTTGCCATCGGGCTTTCGGGCATCGGAGCTCCTCCCTCTTGGGATCCTATACTCGGCCGGTCCCGCATTCTTCTCAAGAGTGTGATTTCATAGAGCCATGAAACCCCCTTGGGAACCCGTGGACTTGGCCCTCGTCATCGCCCTCGACGGCTCCGCCAGCACGCGCTGCGGCGAATTCAACCTCATCGCCAACGGCATGGGCGCGGTGCTCCGTGACCAAGCCGTCATCGCTGGCCTCATTCATGGCCCGCACCGCGCCGCCATGGTTTCTTTCCTCCTCTGGTCCAGCATCAACGACCAGGATGTCCTGGTGGACTGGATCCGAATCGTCACTACCGCCGCCTCTCGCGTCGTTGCCGAGGAGGCGGAAAACGTTCCCCGCACCATCCGCGCCGGCGGCACGGCCTTGGGCGAGGCCCTCGCCCCTTGCCACACACTCCTCGCCGGCGCCCCCGCTCCGGCTAGCCGCCGCGTCGTTGATATCGCCGGCGACGACCGCCCTAACGAAGGTCCCCCGGCCCCGAACGTGGCCGCACAGTCGCCACCGGCATCATCATCAACGGCCTGTGAATTCGGATTGCTCCGCCACCTGGTGGTGAAATGGATGATACCAGCCTACTTCCATTGTCGTGCCCCGTGCCAGGCGGCGCATGCTCTACGCAGCCTGGCCGCATTCGGCTATTCTAACCGCGCGACCATCACGGTACCGATGTAGGAAGGGCGGCCAATGCAAGTCCACACAGGAGCGACACGGGTGGATCTGGTGCCGGCATTTCGCGATGCTCTCGCAGGCTGCATCGATCGGGGTGGCGAGGTGGGCCTGCAACTGGCGATCTACCAGAACAGCGAGCTGGTGGTCGATATGTGGGCCGGCATAGCCGATGTTACGACCGGGCGCGCGGTGGCGGCGGATACGTTGTTTCCCACGTTCTCCGTTATCAAGGCGGTGACGGCGGTGGCGCTGCATGTGCAGGCGGAGCGCGGGCTGGTCGATTATGACACCCCGGTTGCGCACTACTGGCCCGAATTCGCGGTTCATGGCAAGGACAGTCTGACGGTGCGTCACGTGTTGCAGCACCGTTCTGGCATCTGGCAGATGCCGGAGGATGTGACGCCGGCGATCATGGCCGATTACGACTACATGGTTGATGCCATCGCCCGGCTGACCCCGATCTTCGAACCCGGCACGCGCAATGGCTATCAGAGCTATACGTTCGGCTGGATCGTCGCAGAGATTGTGCGTCGCACCGATCCGGCGCGGCGGCCCTTTTTTACTTTCGTGCAGGAAGAAATTCTGCGCCCGCTTGGGATCCACGATCTGTGGATCGGCCTACCCGCTAGCGAACATGGACGCGTCGCGCGGCTGGTTAACGCGCCGCCGCGCGATCTGCCGCCCGACGCCCCGTCGCTGCGCGCCATCCCACTGCCTGTAGGTACGCGCGAGGAGATTTTTGGCCGCGCTGATATTCGTGAGGCCTGCATCCCCGGTGCCGGCGGAATGACCACCGCGCCCTGCATGGCGCGCTTCTTCGCCATGCTGGCGGATGGCGGCGCATTGGATGGCGTGCGGCTGCTCTCGGCGGCCCGGGTGAAGAATTTCTCCATCGCCCGCCCTGACGCTGACCAGCCAGATGACGTGCACGGCATTCCGCTGCGTATCGGCGCCGGGTTCTGGACCGGGGGCAACACGCAACCGGCTAACCTCGCCCGTCTGATCGGTAATAACACGCATGCCATCGGTCATCCCGGCGCGGGCGGCTCGCTGGCCTGGGCGGACCCGGATGCGCGCCTGGCGGTGTCGATCTGCCATAACCGGATGTTCGTGCCGCCCAATCCCGGCCTCGATCCGATCCGTGCGGTGATTACTGCAAGTTTTGGCATAGATTGAGGGCGAACGCCGCGTAAAAATTTACAAGGGGAAAATTGCATGAGCAGCCTGTTTACGGGCCTAAAAGTTATCGACTGTGCGAGCTGGATCGCCGGTCCCGCTGCCGCGACGATACTATCCGATTTCGGCGCCGATGTGATTAAGATCGAGCCGCCCGGTATGGGGGACCCGTGGCGTGGCCGTAGCCCCAATCCGGCCGCGCCGACCGATTATTACTGGCAGCTCACATCGCGCAATAAGCGCAGCCTGGCGATTGATCTGAAGCATGAGGAAGGGCGGGCGGCGATGTACCGGCTGATCGCTGGTGCGGACGTATTCGTCACTAATTTCCCATTGCCAGTACGCGATCGGTTGCAATTGTCGCCGACGCATCTTCTGCCGCTTAACCCCCGGCTGATCTATGCGTCGTTTACCGCTTATGGCGAAGCGGGTGAGGAGGCGGCGAAGACGGGTTTTGACTCAACCGCTTATTGGGCGCGCACGGGGTTAATGGACATGGTGCGCGCGACATCCGAAACCCCACCGGCGCGTTCTATGCCCGGGATGGGCGATCATCCTAGCGCAACGGGGCTATACGCGGCTATCGTCACCGCATTGTACCGGCGAGAAAAGACCGGACTCGGCGGCGTGGTGAAATCCTCGCTATTGCAAAATGGATTATGGGCGAATGGCTGCGCCGTGCAGGTGCGCCTGTTCGGTGAGCATGTGCCGCATCGCCCATTGCGGGAAGAAGTGCCCAACGCATTGGCCAATCATTACGAGAGCGGCGATGGGCGCTGGTTCATCATGGCGCTGTACAACGAGCAGCGGCAGTTGGCTGGCTTCCTAGCCGCGATCGGGCGGGAGGAGCTGGCGGGTGATCTCCGTTTCGCCACCGATGCGGCGCGCAAGCGGAACGCGCGCGCGTTGGTTAAGATCCTAGACGAGGTTTTCGCCACCCGCACCCTGGCGGAGTGGCGCATAATCCTGGATGGCGTGGGCGTGACATTCGGCATCGTGGGTAAGGTGGATGAAGTATTGGATGACGCGCAGATGCGCGATGCGGGCGCCCTAGTCCCCTTCGCCGATGGCGAGGGTCTGACGGTTGCCGCGCCGTTTCATATAGACGGCGTAGACAAGGTTCCGCCACAACGCGCCCCGGCCATTGGCCAGCACAGCGACGCGGTCCTGGCCGAGGCGGGCTATTCGCCTGATGAGATCGGCATGCTGCGCACGCTGGGTGTTCTTGGCTAAGAGGGCGCGGGGAGCATAGAGGCCCCGCCCCCAGTCATCACGCTCTACCGCGTCGGGCGTGGCGGATCTTGCGTATAGTCGTAAAAGCCCTTGCTGGTCTTGCGCCCCAGCCAGCCGGCCTCGACATATTTGATGAGTAGCGGGCATGGCCGATACTTGCTGTCCGACAATCCATCATAGAGCACCTGCATGATGGACAGGCAGGTATCAAGGCCAATGAAATCCGCCAGTTCTAACGGCCCCATCGGGTGATTGGCGCCGAGCTTTATCGAGGTGTCGATGGCGCCTACCGAGCCGACGCCTTCGTACAGCGCATAGACCGCCTCATTGATCATTGGCACGAGAATGCGATTGACGATGAAAGCCGGAAAATCCTCCGACACAGCGGTAATCTTATTCAATTTGTCGGCCAGCGCCTGCACTGCTTGAAAGGTCGGTTCATCGGTGGCGATGCCCCGGATGATCTCCACCAGCTTCATCACTGGCACCGGATTCATAAAATGCATACCGATGAATTTTTCCGCCCGATCCGTCGCTGCGCCGAGGCGGGTGATGGAGATGGACGATGTGTTGGAGGCCAGCATGCAGGATGGTTTCAGGTGCGGCGTCAGCGCCTTGTAGACTTGGCGTTTGACGTCTTCTTTTTCTGTCGCGGCCTCCACCACGAAGTCGCAATCGCCAAAAGCAGAAAATTCGATAGTGGTGGTGATCCGCGCCAGCGCGGCTTCCTTGTCCTCTGGGGTGATTAGGGTGCGGTTGACTTGGCGCTCCATATTGTCCGCCATCACCGCCATCGCCTTGTGTAAGGCGTCTTCCTTGATATCGCCCAGCACCACCGGAATGCCGGCGAGGGCGCACACATGGGCGATACCATTGCCCATCTGGCCTGCGCCGATCACGCCCACGCGCTGTATGGCCGGTGCGCCAGAGGTGGAAAAATCGCTCACCGAATCGGGCCTGGCGGCAACACTCATTCAGTTGCGCTCCAATGCTTTCGATAGCTCGCTTGCCAGTTCCGGTAAGGCGGCGAACAGGTCCGCCACCAGCCCGTAATCGGCAACCTGGAAGATCGGCGCTTCCTCGTCCTTGTTGATGGCGACGATCACCTTGCTGTCCTTCATGCCGGCCAGATGCTGGATGGCGCCGGAAATGCCGACGGCGATATACAGGTCCGGCGCGACGATTTTCCCCGTCTGCCCGACCTGGAATTCGTTGGGCACGAAGCCGGCATCGACCGCGGCGCGCGAGGCACCAACCGCGGCACCCAGCGCATCGGCGATCGGTTCTAGTAACTTAAAATTCTCGCCGTTCTGCATTCCGCGCCCGCCGGAAATCACGATTTTTGCAGCGGTCAGTTCCGGACGCTCGCTTTTCGACAATTCGGCGCCGAGATGGCGGGAGATCCCCGGCGGGGTGATTGACGGCGCGTTCTCCGTGCTCGCATCGCCACCCTCTGCCGCCACCGGATCGAAACTCGCGGCGCGCACGGTGATCACTTTCTTCGCGTCTGACGATTTTACTGTCGCCATGCCGTTACCGGCATAGATCGGACGCACGAATGTGTCGGCATCGATCACCTCGGCGATGTCGCTGATGGGCTGCACATCCAAGAGCGCGGCGACGCGCGGCATGATGTTCTTGCCAACGGCGGTGGTGGCGGCGAGGAGATGCGAATAATCGGGTGCCAGCGCAACTATCAGGGCAGCCATCGGCTCGGCCATCTGGTTGGCGAAATCGGGACCATCGGCGACGATCACCTTTGTCACGCCGGGGAGTTTCTGGGCGGCGGCAACGACGGCGGACACATTTTCGCCGGCCACCAGGACATGCACCTCGCCAAGCTTTATCGCGCACGCGATGGCGCTACGGGCCGGCTGCTTGATGGTGGTACCATCGTGATCCAGCATTACTAGGCTTGCCATCGTCAGATCACCTTCGCTTCGCTACGTAGCTTTTCCACTAGCTCCTGCACGGAGCCTACCTTCGTACCGGCCTGGCGTTTCGCCGGCTCTACCACCTTAAGCACGGTCAGGCGTGGCGTGGGATCGACGCCGAGATCGGCCGGTTTCACGTTGTCGATGGTCTTCTTGCGCGCCTTCATGATGTTCGGCAGCGACGCATAGCGCGGCTCGTTCAAGCGCAGATCGGTGGTGATGATGGCCGGCAAATTCAGCGCCACCGTCTCCAGCCCGCCATCCACCTCGCGCGTTACGGTGATGGTCTCACCCTCGACCACGAGCTTCGACGCAAATGTTCCCTGCGCCCAGCCGAGCAGGGCGGCCAGCATCTGCCCGGTGGCGGACATATCGTCATCGATCGCCTGCTTGCCGAGGATGATTAGGCCAGGCTGTTCTTTGTCCGCGATCGCCTTCAGCAGTTTTGCCACCGCCAGCGGTTGCAGATCGACATCGGTCTCCACCAAGATGCCGCGATCGGCGCCCATGGCCAGCGCAGTACGGATCGTCTCGCCGCAGGCGGCGACACCGAGGGAAATCGCCACGATCTCCGTCGCCACGCCTTTTTCCTTCAGTCGGACGGCTTCCTCGACGGCGATTTCATCGAACGGGTTCATCGACATTTTGACGCCGGCGGTTTCGATGCCGGTGTTGTCCGCCTTCACACGGACCTTGACGTTGTAGTCAACCACCCGCTTGACGGGGACGAGAATTTTCATAAGAAGACCGTGCCATTTCCAGGGATTAGGGCGCGTAGACAACAGCACGAACCGGCGCCTGTTCGCACCTGCAGGAGAGCCGGCGGGACCATATTCAGGCCCCTCCGCGCTGTCAAACGGGACGCCCCTGGACTAAGGCCTCTGTTTGCGGGCCGGCGCCGGACGATGATCTCAGGTGCGGCCATACGCGTCCTCGATGCGGACGATATCGTCCTCACCGAGGTAGGTACCCGATTGCACTTCAATCAGGGTGAGTGGGATCTGGCCGGGATTTTCCAGCCGGTGGATGCTGCCCTGGGGCAGGTAGACGCTCTCATTCTCGCGCACCACGAACTTGTCCGTGTCGCGGGTGACCAGGGCGGCGCCATGCACCACCACCCAGTGCTCGGAGCGATGGAAATGTTTTTGCAGGGAAAGTTTTTGCCCTGGCAAAACGACGAGGCGCTTGACCTGGAAGCGATCGCTGCTGATCAGGCTTTCGTAAAAGCCCCAGGGACGATCGACGCGGTTATGTGCCACAGCCTGCTGACGCTGCGCCGCCTTCAGCCGGTCCACCACTTTCTTCACGTCCTGCGCCTGGTCGCGGTGCATGGCGAGCACGGCGTCCGGCGTGACCACCACCACCGCATCGCGCAACCCCACCACCGCAGTGAGAATGCCGTCGGAGCGGACATAGCAATTCTCGGTGCCTTCCAGTATCACATCGCCGATGGCGGCATTGCCGGTGGTATCCTTAGCCGCCAATTCCCACAGCGCGCTCCAGCTGCCGACATCGGACCAGCCAATATCGGCTTTTACCACGGCGGCGCGTGTGGTGCGCTCGGCGACCGCGTAGTCGAGGCTGATATTTGGGCCGGCGGCAAAACTCTCGGGGTCGAGACGAAGAAAATCCAGATCCTGTTTGCGGTGGGCGACAGCCAGCCGCGTGGCGTTCAGCACATCCGGCGCATATGCCTCCATCTCCGCGATCAGGGTCCGCGCGGTAAAGACGAACATGCCGGAATTCCACAGATGGGTGCCGCTGCCAACTAGCAGCGCCGCCTCTGAAGCACCCGGCTTTTCCACAAACCGGGTCAGCCGATGCACACCCGTGGTCGGGGACAATTGATCTCCGACCTCGAGATAGCCGTAGCTGGTTTCCGGCGCGGTCGGTTTCATCCCGAAGGTCACGACATAGCCGGCCCGCGCGGCCTCAGCGGCGCGATCCAACGCTTTATGCAGGGCGGGAACGTCGGTAATGGCGGCATCGGCAGTCATCATCCACAGAACGGCATCGGCGTCGGTTTCCGCTTGCAGCAGCGCGGCGGCGGTGATGGCGGGGGCACTGTTGCGGCCCACCGGTTCCAGCATGATTTGCGCGCCCGTGATGCCGGCGGCACGCAATTGCTCAGCAATGAGAAAACGGTGCTCATGGTTGCAGACCACAATAGGTGCGGTGAAGCTGTCGCCGGTGGCGCGCAGCGCGGTTTCATGGAGCATCGAGCGCGCCGAGATCAGTGGCCAGAGCTGCTTCGGAAAACTCTCGCGCGACACCGGCCAGAGCCGCGTACCGGAGCCGCCGGAGAGAATCACGGGGACGATTTTTGTCACACTTTTGTTCGCCTGGGTCATCAACGGCGACAGATTTGCCAGCGCTCCCGGGGGCTGTCCAGCATTACGGTCGTGTCTCCGTTTGATCGGCGCCGGCCCGCTCCCCCATCCGGGCACCCGCAGTGTATGATCGTTGGGTGGCCCAAGGGGGGATGGGGGAGCGGGCCGGCGCCGATCAAACGGAGACACGACCAGCATTTGGGCCTTGCTCGAGGGGCGGCGGGGCGGGCAGACTGCCGGTATGAAAATCGAGATCGAATATTGCGGCATGTGAGGCTATGAACCGCGCGCCCGTGCGGCGCGCGATTTGTTGGCCCGGGATGTCCCTGAGGCGGAGATCAGCCTGCGGAAATCCGTCGGCGGCGTGTTTGAAGTCACGGTCGATGGCGCGCGGCTTTATTCCAAGAAGGCCACCGGGCGGTTTCCCACCGAAGTGGAATTGCTGGCGGTACTGCCTTAATTGTCTTTGGCTTCATTCTCTTTCGGCCATTCGGTCTGGCCCAGCACCCAGCCCTCCCAACGTGTCAGCCAGGGATCGTTGGGGGCAGTGTCCGGACGATTGCCCGCCAGCACGTTGATGACGCAGAGCACCCCCAAAAGACTGTCGAAACGGTCTTCGCCGCCGGCATCGGCGCCAAAACCGTCCGCCAGCATGCCTGACAGCGCGCGATGCGGGCGGATACCGAGGGTCGCCATGGCGGCATGGATATCCGCCGCCATGGCTAGCCGGTCTGCCTGGCGGCGCTTGCTGCCCGAAATGCGCAAGCCGAGATGGCGCAGCGCCTCCGCCGGGTAGGTTTCCGCCACCGCGACGCGGCCAGGGGCGAGCAAGGCACGAAACGGACCGGCGAAGGGCCAGAGATCGATGGAAGCATTGGCCATCAGGGCGGGGACTAGCATGTCCCGCCAGGCCGCGATGGCCGCCGTGCCGACCTGGTTGGCGCCCAAGGTCCAGAACAGGGGGGCGCCGGCGCGGCGTATCGCGGTGGCGGCGTCGCAGGCGCGCGAGAGGGCGCGCGCGTCGGGCAAGCCCAAGGCAGCGGCGTGCGCGGCACGGGTCATGCCCTTGAGGCCGCGCGCAGGATAGAAGGGCCGATCGGGCGAAACGTCGTTCAGCGTGGTGCAGACCTGAAAGAAGCTTGGCCGGTTCGCCAGGGCGCGCAAGAACGTGACGAAATCGCCGCTGGCATAGCGCGCGGCATAGGCGCGCGGCAGGCCAAGAGAAAAATCCACGCCCAGGGCCACCGGCGCGCCTTTGGCCGCCAAGCACAGCCGGTCTAGGAAGTTTTCGACCGGCCCCACGGGCACTGGGGCAGCAACCATCCAGCCGCGTGTGTCGTGCCGGGCAACGGTCACGAAACGTTTACGCGCATCCAGGCTCCAATCGGCGTGCGCCGCGAAAATTTTCATCATAGATGCATTGGCGCACGGTATGTTCGCGTGGCACATCGAGGAAATCGGCCATGGGATTTCGCTACAGGCCGGCGCATCAGGCCTTGCACTGGTTGACCGCGCTGGCCGTTCTGGCCCAGGCCGTGCTGGGTATTTGGATCACCCAGTTCGAACCAGCGAACAAGGCGTTCAAGTTTTTGTTGTACGACATTCACGAAAATATCGGTTTCACCTTGTTGCCGATCACCCTTATTCGCCTCTGGATGCGCCGTCGTCATCCACCTGCACCCTTGCCGGAGAATACGCCTGCTTTCATCGAATTCGCGGCCATGGCCAATCATGGGGCATTATATCTAGCCTTAATCGGTATGCCGATTCTGGGCGTGCTGGCGACGGCGGCCTGGGGATTTCCATTCAGCTGGCTGGGTCTTCTGCCGGTTCCCTCGCCGTTCGGGAAAAGCGAGTATTGGGCGGAAATATTTTCCTACCTGCACTGGCTGGGAGCGATCGCGCTGGGCCTCGCCGTACTCGCTCATATTGGCGGCGCGCTGTATCACGGGCTGATCCGCCGCGACGGGGTGTTGCAGCGTATGATTTAGGGATTGCCCGGTAACTTCAGGCTCTGCACCCGTTCGGGGGAAGGCTGGGCATGGCCGTAGTGGTGATGCGTCCGGCATGGACGATGAATGCGACGCGCAGCGGGTGACCCCCTTGCCGATACATGCTACGGCAGGGTCACGACATCCCAACGATTCTTGAAGGATAGCCGGTCTTCAGGGATGGCCAAGTCAAACGAGGTTCAGAAACCCTCGCGTTCCAGACGCTTACGTTCCATCTTGCGGGCACGGCGGACGGCCTCGGCGGCCTCGCGGGCGCGGCGTTCAGAAGGCTTTTCATAGTGGCGGCGCAGCTTCATTTCCCGGAAAATGCCTTCCCGCTGCATCTTCTTCTTGAGCGCTTTTAGCGCCTGGTCGACATTGTTTTCACGAACGAGGACTTGCACTTGGCCGTGATCTCCTTCTCGGGTTGGTCGCCCCCGACCATCGGGGGCATGCGAAAATACCCCGCTCATCGCCTGGAAGCTGCGGGGAGGCGGCCTATAACATGCGATTTCGGGCTCGCCAAACGATTCATCGCGGGTAAAAGGGATTTTGCCCTGCTGACGCCGGGGATCAGCCTAGTAACAAGTCAGTTTTGGGGTCCGACATGGCCATCCTAAAAATCGCCCGCATGGGCCATCCGGTGCTATTGGAGCGCTGCCTGCCCGTCGCCGACCCTGGCGCGCCGGAGATCCGCCGGCTGGTGGCGGACATGATGCAGACCATGGAAGATGCCCAGGGCGCCGGCCTCGCCGCGCCGCAAGTCCATGTTCCCTATCGGATTTTTGTCTTCCGCGCCGCCTCGGAGCGGGTGGGGCAGGACCCCGAGGATATCCCTATTGGCAATTCCGTCCTGATCAACCCGGAGGTGGAATTGCTGGGCGATGAGCGGGTGTTGGGTTGGGAGGGTTGTCTGTCCATCCCCGGCATGCGCGCCGCCGTGCCGCGCGCAGCGCGGGTGCGCTATCGCGGTGTCGATTGCGATGGCGTGTCAGTGGAGTGCATCGTCGGCGGGTTTCATGCTCGCGTGGTGCAGCATGAAAACGACCATCTGGACGGCATCCTCTATACGATGCGGGTGACCGATTTTTCCTTGTTCGGCTTCAATGAGGAACTAAACCAGGCCGCGCATGCGCGCCATGCGGCGGCTGAACAATCATGATTAGCGCGCCCGAACGCAGCGCCGAGCGCGATGGGGCGATCGATGCGATCCTGGTGCATGTGCCCTTTGATGGCTGGACCAGCCGCGCCCTGCTTCTGGCGTTGGCGGAAACCGGCCTACACCAGGACGACGCGGCGCTGCTGTTTCCTGGCGGGGCGGGCGATCTGGTGGAGGCGTTTTGCGATCTCGCCGACCGGCGCATGGTTGCTGAAGCCGCCGCGCTGGATCCCGCGCCGGCGCGCCTGCCGGATCGGGTGCGGTTGATCATCGCCCTGCGCCTGTCTCGCCACCGGCCACACAAGGAAGCCGTGCGCCGCGCCGTCTCGGTGCTGGCGCTGCCTCAAAACGCCCGGATCGCCGCGGTCTGTGGCGCACGCACAATTGAGGCAATCTGGCAGGCGGCAGGCGACAAAAGCGCGGATTTTTCTTGGTACACCAAGCGCGCTAGCTTAGCGGCGATTTATGGCGCGACCCTGCTGTTCTGGCTGCGCGATGCCGGCCCCGACGACGGCGCTACCCTGGCGTTTCTCGATCGCCGGCTAGCCGATCTTGGCCGCATTGGCGGGTTGCGCCGGCGCGCGGCTGCGGTCCTGGCCCGCTTTACGCCGCCGGCGCTTCGTCCCGCCCCGCCTGCTTAGCAGTGACTAGCCCAGTCAGGCTTTCAAACTGCCAGCCATAGCGCGGGTTATCCCGCAGTGGGTCGCGCTGATCGATCCAGCAGGAGGCGATGCCGGCATCATTTGCGAGGGCGTGACCGTGATAGAGGGATTGCGCTAAGTGCGGAATGTCCTTGCGCGCGATCCCGATTTTGGCGCCGCGCGCAAGAAGAAAACGGAAATCGCGCAGATCGGGCTTGTAGGAACGGTATCCTCGGCCGCATGGACGGCATCGAAGGTGGCGCCGAGGCGGCGATTGCCGCCAGCGAAGCTGGCGCGAGCCACGTTGGAAAGGATGTCTGGCCTGTGTTTTTATCCCAACGTCGCCAGGGCGGCGGCCGAATCGGGGAAGGCCGGCCAATCGGCGATGCAGGCCCCGAAGGTCGCAAGGTCCGCCGCCACTGGCGGTGTTCCATTCGCGGGTAAGTGAAGCATGCACATGGGCGAGAATCTCTGCATAGTGCATGGTTGGGGAGGGGGCTTCCCGGGCGCTTTCGGCGCAAGCGAAACCGGCTAAAGTCTTCTCTGCCTCGATCCCAGCGTGCGCCATCGGCGGCGCTAGGGAGGCCAGCAGGCCGGTTTCCCCGTCGATCAGGGTTCCGTCACAATCGAACGATAGAAGCTTGCAGTCGGTCAGACGCGTGCGTGTCCCCTTTCCGATTTGCCCCCAGCCAATTGTGGGATTACGCTCGCGTGGCCATAAGCTAGGCGCCACCAGCAAAAGATATGGAGGGTAATGTGCACTACAAGAGGATTTCGGCCGATTGCCATTTGGATATGCCCTGGATGCCGCCGGAGCTGTTCACCTCCGAGGCGTCGCGGGAAATGAAGGACCGCATGCCCTATGTCACCGATGGGCCTGACGGGCCGCAATGGGTGACTAAGAAGGGCGCCTATTTCGGCCTGCTGAACGGCGTAGGCCCGGGGGGCTCCAAGCTGGTGCCGGGGCAGAATCATCGCGTTGACATCATGGCGAAGACCGGCATGTTCGCCGATGGTAAGAAAGGCATCCAGCGCCCGTCCGATCCGCATCTGCGGCTGAAGGAAATGGAGCGCGATGGAGTGGATGCGGAAGTGATCTTCGGTATTCTTGGCTCCGCATCGAAGATGCAGGACAACGAAGCCGCGGACGAGATGTTTAGGATCTATAACGACTGGCTGAAGGAATTCTGCAGCCATTACCCCGACCGTCATATCGGCCTTGCCTGCATTCCCTATGGAGATGTCGACAAGGCGGCGGTGGAAATCTACCGCACCGCCAAGATGGGGCTGCGTGGCATCGAGGTATCCTGTTCCTGGGACATGGAAGCGATGTGGCATCCGTACTGGGAACCGCTGTGGAAGGCGATCAACGATGTGCAGCTGCCGCTGCATTTTCATACATTTCCGACGATCAACCCGAAGGCGCGCGAAATGGCCAAGGGGCTGACCGGACGCGCGGCGTTGTTTACGGGCGTGTCGTCGTTTCAGATGGGGCTCATCCATATCATCGCCGGAATGATGGGCGCGGGGGTGTTTGAGCGTTACCCGAACCTTCGCGTCTCCTTCGGCGAAAGCGGCATCGGATGGATTCCCTATGCGCTAGACCGGATGGATTTTGAGTTCGAGGACCGGTTCCGCGATCTGATGAAGCTGAAGCCGTCGGAATACTGGCAGCGCCAGTGCAAGGCGACATTCCAGTATGATGTGATCGGCCCGAAGCTGATCGGCACCAATAATCTGATGACAGTGGATACCTTGATGTGGGGGTCGGACTATCCGCATACCGACGGCATTTGGCCGGAATCCACCAAATATATCGATCAGCAATTCGCCGGCCTGTCCGCGGAGGACATCCACAAGATCACCTGCGAGAACGCGGCGAAGTTCTATAATTTAACAAACTGAGGCAACGCAGTCGCCCCATCCCGGTCAGGATGGGGCGGGCTTTGGCGGGCGGCCGTATGACAAAGGTAATCCACGCGCCACACCTAAAAAACCTCTCTTCCTTCTGGACATCCGGAAATCTATCGCGTCGCTGACGTTGTTGAAGCGGGAAATATCCTGCCGCCGACGGGTGCGGCGTGGCGCTATATCAATAAGTCCCAGCTTTGGCATGCTGATAGCTCGTTCCACGTAGTGCTGAGCAATGGCCCCATCCTGCATGGCATTGAAGTGACGACATTCGACAGCACCCGGCTGAAGCGCATCACTCACCCTGCCGCCTAGGCCGGCGGTAGCGGTGTGACCGAAGGCTTTTTTTCGTCAAGGACGGTTTAGCTTGCGCCGGCGCGCGCGGATCAGCAAGCTAGGCTTCCCTGCAACCAACTGAAAGGAGGTGATCCAGTGTCTCATTGTTTGACGTCGGCATCGGCTGCTCAAGGCATCGCTCTGACCTGGATTGTCCCCACCTGCGAACAGGTGGCGGCGTAGCACGGCCTGCCTCCGGCATCGCTGCCGGCCGACAATGCGAAAGCCCCGGGGACATCCCCCGGGGCTTTTTTTGTCTCCGGGTGCAGGAAGGCTAAGAGATTACGTGGTCTACCTTTGCCTCTTTTTTACCCGGTAATCTCTTTTGGAGCACGTGAGATTGGGGTTGACGACCCTGGAACAGCATTTATGTCAGTTTCCTACAGGTCGCGAAATCGTCGCTTACTGCCGGGGGCCCTACTGCGTGCTCACTTTCGAGGCGGAGGCATCCTTCAGCACAAGGGATTTTTGGGCTCGACGGCTCGAGGACGGATAATCGGAATGGCGCGCGGCTGTTCTTCCAGTGGAACGGGCGTCGGAGCAGCATACCTTGAGCGTTACGCTCCCCACTTCCTTGGGCGCGGCTCGGGACAGCGCCTCGAATTATCTTCCGATTGCTCGCACCGCCTGATTGGGAATATCAGCGCTGTGACGGGTTCAGGGATTGGCGGCGCACGGCCCGGTTGCTGGTGGCGGGGGCGGCGTCAGCGAGTATTGGTTGTGCGATCGCTTCGGTTTGTGCGCCGGCGCCGACGCGACTCAATACCTCGCGCAGCGGTTCGGCGCCTGGGTTGCGGCCGGCCATTTCTAAGATGACCTGCCGCGCCCCCATGTCGCGGCCGTAATAGGTATGGTTCCATTCGGTGCGGCTGCTCAGTATGCTGCCTTGCAGGGTGATACCGGCGAACAGCCCGCGGCCTTGGGAGAAGGCGACGATATCGGCGCCCAGATCGGCGGTGGTGGCGCCCTCAAGGCCGGCGCCGATGGTGGCGACGGTGATATTGGCGTCGCCGCCGAACTTGAACTGGCTGTCCATAATCGCGCCTAGGCCCTTATCGGTCAGGATCATCATCACGACGGCACTGTCCTGGATACCGATCTGGAAGCCGACGCTGCCGCTGCCCATGCCGTAGAAGGCCGGGTAGGACCAGTTGCCCTGGCTGTCGCGTGCCAGTAGGGCGCAGCCACCTCCCGATCCGCCGACGATGAAGCCAGCGCGAAAGATGCGCGGGCAGACCAGCACAGCGCGGGCCTTGCGCAATAGATGTCGTTCCGGGGAATGGGCGGGGGTGCCTAGGACGATCTCCTGCACCGTCAGGGTGGCGCGATCGACCAGGGTTTGCTGGTCTGATTGTGCCTGCGCGGCGGATAAAGGCAGAAGCGACATCACGCCGGCAAGCGAGAAGAGCAAATAGCGGGCGAGGGTCATAGCGCGGTCTCCCTTCCCCGCTCCGCGGCGCCCTCAATACGAGCGCGCCGAGTACAGGGGGTGGAAGAATCCCTTATTCGCGTCGCGTCGGTCAATAACTAGATAGTTCGTTCACGCAAACGACACGCCAGGCGGATCCATGGTGTTCAAGGCGGGTAAGGGAGAGATTCTGCACCGATAGATGAAGCGCACTATCCGGCAAGATGCGCAAGGCATGGGCCAGCGCGGCGCGAATCGCCCCGCCATGGCTTACCATCACTACATCCTCTCCCGTATGTTGCGTCGCCAAGCGCTCCAGGGTGCCGGCGACGCGGGTGATCACCTGCACCATGCTTTCCCCGCCAGGAGGTATTTCCGTGCCCGTCAGTGGCCAGAACGGATGCGGTGGTTCTGCGAGCTTGGCGGGTAGTTCGGCGTGCGGCAGGCCCTGCCACTTGCCCAGCGATTGCTCGATCATCCCGGGCTCCTCGGTCAGAGCGGTTCCAGGGTAGCCTGCGGCGAAGATGGCCTGTGCGGTGCGGTGGGTTCGGGAAAGCGGCGTGATCTTCCAGTGCGCCGGGCGGGGCAGGCGATTGGCCAATGCGCGATACATGGGCGCTTGCTCCAGCATGGAAGTTTCGCAGACAGGAACATCCAGCACGCCATAAAGTATGGCGCGGGCATTTTCCTCGACGAGGGCGTGACGAATTAGCCAGAAACTTGTGGGGTTCATTTCACCAATACTGATGTATTTATAAATAATCCCGATATGGTATCTGCAATTTTTCTCTATTTTGCCTCATTCCGTCTTCCCTTTATCGGCACCACAGCAAATTGGATAGCTATTCTGGAGGTTATTAGCGCGCCCGTGTATGCGGCGGAAGGCGAAAAGGCGGCCGCCGCCGGCTCCCTTGAGCAGCAAGGCGATTTCGGCCCCGCGGCGATCAGGGGTCAACCGGCCATCCCCTCATTCCTAGCGGAGCGCGATTGTAGAATTCACGCAGCAATTTTCAGTTTCTGGCCGGGTGTGATGCAGCCGATGCCCAAGTTCGGGCGATCGTTGTTGTAAGGCCAGAGCCATTGTATGGCCCGGTCCCGTATCTCCTCGATGGTTTTAATGATGTGTCGATCTAGCCATAGCAATCACCTTCATTGGGCTGATCATCGAGGGGGCCATCCTGCCAAATTTCGTCCTGCACGTGTAAAATGACGCCGTACTCCTGCCGCATTCACGGCACAGCTCTGCCCCCGGCACACTGGCGTCCACCTGGCGAAGGATTAATAGGTCCAGCGTTTGCTGATGGAAGAATGGACAAATTTTGTCTTGCCTCAATGGTGTCCGATCCCCGACCAGTGGCCCGATTGGGCAGTATCAAATATGGTATCCCGATCAACAATGAGCTAACCTTCCCTTCGGCCCACTCTTCGGAGGTAGGTGATCTTACGAAACGCGATTGGCTGTTCACACAAGCCGAGCAACCTCTATGGACGTGTCGATGGTAAAGTTTTCCGTAGAACAGGCATTACTTCGCGCAGACGCACACATGCGCAAGGGCGAAGCCGAAAGCGCCAAGGCACTCTACGATACTGTTCTTGTAGCATACCCGAAAAATACGCGAGCCCAGAAAGGACTGGAGAAGCTGAATGCGGTAACGCATGAGAAGCAAGACATAAAGACGCCATCCAAACAGCAATTCGATGCGCTCATTGCGTCCTATAATCTTGGTTGCTTTTCTGAGCTTATTGAGCAATCGGAGCATCTCATTGCGGAGTATCCGTCTTCGTTCTTGTTATGGAATATCCTTGCGGCAGGACGAAAAGCGCTTGGACAGCTTGCAGAGGCGGAGCAGGGTTTTCGTAGGGCCACCGAGCTGAATCCAAGCTACGCCGATGCGCACAACAACATGGGTGTCACGCTAAGGGCACAAGGCAAGCTCGACGAGGCGATTTCTGCCTATCACCGCGCTCTCGAGATCAAT